>NZ_PNLB01000005.1 GCF_013822795.1 Phenylobacterium sp.
CGGTGCACCGGGCCTGGTTCGATCCCAGCGAGGTGCAGCTCTCGCAGCTGCTCAGCGTCAAGACCGGCGGCTGCGCCGAGAACTGCGGCTATTGCAGCCAGAGCCAGCACTTCGAGACCGGCGTGAAGGCCGGCAAGCTGATGGACGCGACCACCGTCATCGCCGCGGCGATGGAGGCCAAGGCCGGCGGCGCGCAGCGCTTCTGCATGGGCGCGGCCTGGCGCGACCTGAAGGACCGCGACGTGCCGAAGGTGGCGGCGATGATCTCGGGCGTGAAGGCGCTGGGTCTGGAGACCTGCGCGACGCTCGGCATGCTGACCCGCGACCAGGCCCAGTCACTGAAGGACGCCGGCCTCGACTACTACAACCACAACCTCGACACCGGGCCGGACTATTACGACCAGGTGGTCACCACCCGCACCTACCAGGACCGGCTCGACACCCTGGAGGCGGTGCGCTCGGTGGGGATGAACACCTGCTGCGGCGGCATCGTCGGCATGGGCGAGACGCGCACCGACCGCGCCGGCCTGCTGCACGCCCTGGCTACCCTGCCCGAGCATCCGAATTCGCTGCCGATCAACGACCTGATGCCGATCCCCGGCACGCCGCTGGGCGACTCCAAGGCCGTCGATCCGCTGGAGTTCGTGCGGATGATCGCCGTCGCCCGCATCGTCTGCCCCAAGACCGTGGTCCGCCTCTCGGCCGGCCGCGAGCACATGAGCCGCGAACTGCAGGCGCTCTGCTTCCTGGCCGGCGCCAACTCGATGTTCATCGGCGGGCGGCTGCTGACCACCGCCAACCCCGACAAGGACACCGACGCCGCGCTCATGGCCGACCTCGGCCTGCGCCCCATGACCATGGCGGCGAATTAGTTGGGGGCGGCTGTCGGCTGCTGACAGGTCCGTGCGTCCTTCGGACTAGCTGGAGCGTTGCGGCCCGCCTATCTGGGTGACGCCGCCCTGACAGGAGCCTGCGTGCAGCCGATCATTTCCGTAGCGGGTCTGACGAAGACCTATGCCGGGGGCTTCCAGGCCCTCAAGAGCGTCGACCTCGAGATCCGGCAGGGCGAGATCTTCGCCCTGCTGGGCCCGAACGGGGCCGGCAAGACGACGCTGATCAGCATCATCTGCGGCATCGTCAATCCGAGCGGCGGCAAGGTGACCGCCGACGGCCATGACATCATTTCGGAGTACCGCGCCGCGCGGGCCAAGATCGGCCTGGTGCCGCAGGAGCTGTCGACCGACTCCTTCGAGAGCGTCTGGGACACGGTGAAGTTCAGCCGCGGGCTGTTCGGCCGGCGGCCGGACCCGGCCTATCTCGAGAAGATCCTTCGCGACCTCAGCCTCTGGGACAAGAAGGACTCTAAGATCATGGCGCTGTCCGGCGGTATGAAACGCCGGGTGATGATCGCCAAGGCGCTGAGCCACGAGCCGCGCATCCTGTTCCTCGACGAGCCCACCGCCGGGGTCGACGTCGAACTGCGCCGCGACATGTGGGAGATGGTCCGCGGTCTGCGTGAAAGCGGCGTGACCATCATCCTGACCACCCACTACATCGAGGAGGCCGAGGAGATGGCCGACCGGATCGGGGTGATCAGCAAGGGCGAGATCATCCTGGTCGAGGACAAGGACGTGCTCATGCGTAAGCTGGGCAAGAAGCAGCTGACCCTGCACCTGCAGGAGCCGCTGAGCGACCTGCCGGCCGGCCTTTCGGACTATCAGCTCGAACTGGCCGAGGGCGGCCATGAGCTGGTCTACACCTTCGACGCCCAGAGCGAGGACACCGGCATCGCCGGCCTGCTGCGGCGGCTCGGCGCCGCCGGCGTCGACTTCAAGGACCTCCGGACCGAGGAAAGCTCGCTGGAGGAGATCTTCGTCAGCCTGGTGAGGGGCCGGCCATGAACCTGCACGCCATCAAGGCCATCTATTTCTTCGAGCTGGCGCGCACCTGGCGCACGCTGATGCAGTCGATCGCCTCGCCGGTGATCTCGACCTCACTCTACTTCATCGTCTTCGGGTCGGCGATCGGCTCGCGCATGGTCGAGATCGAGGGGGTCAGCTACGGCGCCTTCATCGTGCCGGGGCTGATCATGCTGTCGATCCTGACCGAGAGCATCATGAACGCCTCGTTCGGGATCTACATGCCCAAGTTCTCGGGCACGATCTATGAGGTGCTGTCGGCCCCGATCTCGGCCTTCGAGATCGTGGTCGGTTATGTCGGGGCGGCGGCGACCAAGTCGGTGATCCTGGGCCTGATCATCTTGGCCACGGCGCGGCTGTTCGTGGATTTCAGCATCCTGCACCCGGTCTGGATGATTGGCTTCCTGGTGCTGACCTCGATCGCCTTCAGCCTGCTCGGCTTCGTCATCGGGGTCTGGGCGGACGGCTGGGAGAAGCTGCAGATCGTGCCGATGATGATCGTCACGCCCTTGGCCTTCTTGGGCGGCAGCTTCTACTCGATCAGCATGCTGCCCGAGCTCTGGCAGAAGATCACGCTGTTCAATCCG
Organism: Phenylobacterium sp.; assembly: GCF_013822795.1. GTDB lineage: Bacteria > Pseudomonadota > Alphaproteobacteria > Caulobacterales > Caulobacteraceae > Phenylobacterium. Next base: position 2,507 of record NZ_PNLB01000005.1, read on the forward strand.
GTGGTCTACCTGATCTCCGGCTTCCGCTGGAGCTTCTACGGAATCTCCGACGTCGATGTGGGCGTCAGTCTGGCCGCCACCTTCGGCTTCGTGTTGATCTGCCTGGCGGCGATCTGGGCCATCTTCCGGACCGGTTACAAGCTCAAGACCTGAGCCCCGCCAAGGGCCAGTGTTCGGGGCGCCTATAGGGTATTTACGCAACTATCGCGGGCGATCGGATCGAGTGTAGACAAAACGACGTTCAACCAATCTGTCGGACCGTGTCCGCACAGCGCGGGGCCTGTCTGGGGGGATCGAGCACAGCTCGAGTGCGTGACTTGCGCTGAGTCCACGATCCAACCCCTGCGGGAGATCTGTCGTGACCAACCTCGTTCAGACTGTGATCGGCGCCCTGTCGCCGGACATGATCGGCAACCTGTCCAGCGTCCTTGGCGAATCCTCTGGCTCAGTGAGCAAGGGGATGTCAGCAGCGGCCCCGGCGCTGTTGGCCGCGGCCCTCCAGCAAAGCTCGACGAGCAGCGGCGCAAACGGCCTGCTCAGCCTGATCAGCCAGGCGACAGGCGGCGGCAACCCGCTGGACCGGCTGCCGGCGCTGCTCGGTGACGACACCGCGCGGGCCGGCCTGCTCAGCCAGGGCAAGACCCTGTCCGACAGTCTGCTGGGCGGCAACGCCGGGGCGGCGACCAACAGTCTGGCCAGCTTCGCCGGGCTGAAGGGCGGGGCGGCCACGCAGCTGCTCTCGCTGGCCGCGCCGCTGGTGCTGGGCGCGATCGGCAAGTCGTTGGGCGGGACCCCGACCGCCTCGGGCGTGCAGTCGCTGCTGTCGGATCAGCGGGCGAGCATCCTGGGGGCGCTGCCGCCGGGGCTCGGCTCGTTGTTCGGCTTGGGCGGAGCGACGCAAACCGCGCGCGCCGCGACGACGTCGGGCGGCGGCGGCTTCGGCAAAATCCTGCCCTGGCTGATCGCCGCGGCGGTGGTGCTGGCCCTGATCTTCGGGCTGCGCAACTGCGGCTCCAAGCGGGTCGAAGCGCCACCGCCGGTCAAGACCGAGGTGGTCCCCGCGCCTGCGCCCGCGCCCGTCGCGGCGGCCGAGACCCTGACCCTGCCGGGCGGGGCGACCATCACGGTGCTGCCGAGCTCGATCGGCTATGGGGTGACGAAGTACCTGGAGTCCAACGAGGCGGCCCCCAAGACCTTCGTGTTCGACAACCTGAACTATGACACCGCCTCGAACGCCCTGACGCCGGAGAGCAAGCCGACGATCGACACCCTGGTCCTGATCTTGAAGGCCTATCCGAACGTTCGTGGGCGGGTGGTCGGCTACACCGACAACCAGGGCGATCCGGCCGCCAACAAGACGCTGTCCGACGCCCGCGCCGGCACCGTGAAGAAGGAGCTGTCGGCGCAAGGCATCGCCGCGGACCGTATCGAGACGGCCGGCATGGGCGAGGCCGACCCGATCGCCGACAACGCGACCGAGGACGGGCGCGCCAAGAACCGGCGGACCGAGCTGGTCATCATCCGCAAGTGATCAACTTTTGTAAGTCGTAGGCCCTCGTAGGGGCTTGGGGGCGGCCCGCAGCGATGCGGGCCGTTCCTATTCGTCTTCGTCGAAGCGGGCGGCGACGAGCGCGGCCAGGGCCTCGACCGCAGGCGCGGCTTCCTTGCCCTCGGCCAGGATGTCGATGCAGCAGCCGGGGCCGGCGGCCAGCATCATCAGGCCCATGATCGAGCGGGCGTCGACGCTGGACCCGTCCTTGGCGACCTTGACCTCGGCGTCGAAGGTGGCGGCCAGCTTCACGAACTTGGCCGAGGCCCGCGCGTGCAGGCCCCGCTTGTTGATGATCTCGACGGTGCGGGCTGCGCTCACTTTTCGCCGGCCAGCACGTAGGAGGCGACGGAGATGTACTTGCGGCCGGCTTCCTGGGCGCAGGCGACGCAATCTTCCAGCGACTGGCGCGTGCGCACCGAGGCCAGCTTGATCAGCATGGGCAGGTTGAGCCCGGCGATGACCTCGGCCTTGGTCTGTTCCATCACCGAGATGGCCAGGTTCGAGGGCGTGCCGCCGAACATGTCGGTCAGCAGAATGACGCCAGAACCGGAATCGACGGCCTCGCACGCCGCCAGGATGTCCTTGCGGCGCTTTTCCATGTCGTCTTCCGGCCCGATGCAGATGGACGCGACCGCAGCCTGCGGCCCCACCACATGCTCCATGGCGAAGACGAATTCCTCGGCCAGCCGCCCGTGCGTAACGATCACGAGCCCGATCATGCCAACTCTCTCAACGGGAATCCCCACCCGGCCGCGGCGATACGCCGGCCGCGAGGGCGTCTAGATACGCTTCTTCCGCCCAAGCTCCAAGATGTTGCAGTGCGCGACGAAGCTTCGCGGGCGCCGAAGACTCTAACGCCTGAAGTGAAAGCGCCGGGATACTCAACCCGACGTAATCCCTGAAAGCCGGTGCGGGCATGCGCTCATGCTGCTCGCAGGCGACCGCCAAAGCAATGCGGCAAAAGGGAAGAGCGGGTTCAGGGAGGACCCCGAGGCCACGGACCTCGATCAACCCTGAGAGGGTGTCGGGGGCGCGGCCAAAGAGCGCGCCGTCGCAGGCCCAGAGCACCACCCGGTCGTCGGCGACCAGGCGGAAGCCGTGGTCGAGGGCGCGCAGGGCCAGGTCGCTCTTGCCGGCGCCGGAGGGGCCTTCGATCAGCACGCCGCGCCAGGTCCCGTCGATGTAGGCGGCCAGCAGACCGGCGTGGACGATCATCGCCGCGCCTCGGGCAGGGTGACGACGAAGCGGGCCCCCTCGACGACGCCGTCGGGGCCGGTGCGGTTTTCAGCGCGGATCGAGCCGCCCTGCGCCGCGGCGATCTGGCGGGCGATCGAGAGGCCGAGACCCGAATTGCCGCCGAACGCCGCGCCCTTGGGCCGCGAAGTGTAGAACCGCTGGAAGATGGTCTCGAGATTGTCCGGCGGAATGCCCGGGCCGTCGTCCTCGACGGTCAGCACCGCCTGGCCGCGCCCGCGCTCGAGCCGAACGCGGACCTCGCCGCCCTGGGCGCTGAACGAGCGGGCGTTGTCGATCAGGTTCCGCAGCAGCTGACCGAGCGGCCCCTCGCGGCCGGAGACCATGATCGGTTCGAGCGTGTCGGGCGGGGTGTAGGCGACCGCCACGTCGCCCGGCTTGGCGGTGTCCTGGTAGAGCTGGATGACCTCGCCGATCAGCCGGCCAAGGTCGAGCGAGCGCAGGTCCTCGCGCGACAGCTCGGCGTCCAGGCGCGAGGCGTTGGAGATGTCGGTCACCAGCCGGTCGAGGCGCTTGATGTCGTTCTTGAGGATCGCCATCAGCCGGTCGCGGGCGACCGGATCCTTGACCAGGTCCAAGGTCTCGACGGCCGAGCGCAACGAGGTCAGCGGGTTCTTGATCTCGTGGGCCACGTCGGCGGCGAACCGCTCGATGGCGTCCATCCGCTCGGACAGGGCATCGGTCATGTCTTCCAGCGAGCGGGTCAGATCGCCGAGTTCGTCGTCGCGCTTGGCCAGCTGCGGCAGCGAGATCGACCGCGCCCGCGACAGGCGCACCCGGTCGGCGGCGCGGGCCAGCATTCGCACCGGCTGGGCGATCAGGTTGTTGAGCAGCAGCGACGAGACCAGGGTCACGAAGATCGCGATGAGGATGAACGGGGCCAGGGCCTGGCGTTCGGCGCGGATGATCTCATCGACGTCGCTGGCCTCGAGGGTTAGGACCCCGAGCACCGCCTGCACGTGCTGGATCGGGATCGAGACCGAGACCACGCGCTCGCCGTCCTCGGCCGTGCGCATGCCGGCCCAGTGCACGCCGCGCAGCGCCTCGCCGACCTCCATCATCAGCGCGCGCTGGGCCGCGGGGGCGGGCGGCGGCGGCGGGCGGCCGATCTTGAGGTCCAAGGCCAGGCCACGCTGGTCCTCGCGCGGGCGGGCCGGGGGCAGCACCTTCCATTCGACCCGGTCGGCGACCCAGTAGCTGTCGGCGATCAGGTTGCCCTCGGCGTCGAACAGCCGGGCCCGCTGCGAGCGCGGGTTGGACAGCATCTGCAGGATTTCGCTGGCCGCCTGGGCGTCGAGCTCGGGGGTCGGCTCGCCGACCGTGGCGGCGCGGTTGATCACGTTGACGATCAACTCGCCCTGGGTGGTCAGGCTGTCGATCCGCGCCCCGACCAGGCCGCGCCGCAGCTCGTTGAGCAGCAGCGAGCCGGCGATGATGATCGCCAGGCCCAGAACGTTGAGCAGGATGATGAAACGCCCCAGGCGCGAGCCTGGCAGCCAACTGAAGAACGAGGGCCCGGACGGCGGCGGTCGCCGCTTGCGGGCCGCCGGCTTCGGGTCAGGCTTCGCGGTATCTGTATCCGACGCCATAGAGGGTTTCGATCGCGTCGAACTCCGGGTCGACTTCGCGGAACTTCTTTCGCATCCGCTTGATATGGCTGTCGATGGTGCGGTCGTCGACATAGACCTGATCGTCGTAGGCCGCGTCCATCAGGTTGTCGCGGCTTTTCACAAAGCCGGGGCGCTGGGCCAGCGACTGCAGCAGCAGGAATTCGGTGACGGTCAGCTTCACCGGCTTGCCGTCCCACAGGCAGTCGTGGCGGGCCGGGTCGAGGGTCAGCTTGCCGCGCTTCAGCGCGCGCGAGGCGGCGTCGCCATTGGCGCCCGCCGCGGCCGGCGCCGGCTCCTCGCCCTCGATCCCGGCGCGGCGCAGCACCGCCTTCACCCGCTCGATCAGCAGGCGCTGGCTGAACGGCTTGTGCATGTAGTCGTCGGCGCCAAGATTGAAGCCGAGGATCTCGTCGATCTCCTCGTCCTTCGAGGTGAGGATGATCACCGGCAGGTCCGAAGTCCGGCGCAGGCGGCGCAGCACCTCCATCCCGTCCATGCGCGGCATCTTGACGTCGAGGATCGCCAGATCCGGCGGCTCGTTCTCCAGGGCCGCCAGTCCCGAGGCGCCGTCGAAATAGGCCTTCACCTCGTGGCCGTGGCTTTCAAGGGCGAGGCTGACCGACGTGACGATGTTCTCGTCGTCGTCCACCAGGGTGATCTTGGCCATAGGTCTCGTCGTATCCTTCAGCGAAGCTTGGCAAGCTAATGGCCCGCCAGCGTGTCCTCAATGGGGCGCCGCACGGAGCGCGCGCGGCCTCTCACGGGGAAGCCGGCGGACGGGCGGCTGGTTCCATCGCCGCGCCGCGCGTCGGGCGAGGGCGCAATCCCTTATGATAAAACGATATTAAGCTTGGCGGGGCATGCTGTCTGGGAAGGGGATCTTCCGTGAACGGCCAGCAAGTCCATTACGAAGTCTTCATTCGGCGGGCCCCTGGCGCGGCGTGGAAACTCGACATGGCTACCGAGAACCGCACCGCGGCGGTCTCGGCCGCCGAGGAGTTGATGGCCGAGGGGCGCGTCGCCGCGGTCCGGGTCTCTAAGGAAACTCTCGATCCGGAGACCCGCGAGTTCCAGTCGATCACCATCCTCAACCTCGGCGTTTCTGAAGCGCCGAAGAAAAAGAAGGTCGTCGAGAACCAGGATCCGCTCTGCGTCAGCCCGCAGGACCTCTACACCGTCCACGCCCGCGAACGGATCGGTCGGCTGCTGGAAGGCTGGCTGGAGCGCAAGGGCGCCACGCCGTTCGAACTGCTGCACCGGCCCGACCTGGTCGAGGAGCTGGAGGCGTCGGGCACCGACCTGCAGCACGCCATCCAGAAGGTCGCGATCCCTGAGGCTCAAGCCCGCGGCCTGACCGTCCACGAGTTGATCCGCACCTTTTCCAGCTTGGTCGAGCGCGCCATCGACCGGCTGCTCAAGGACTGCCGCCGCGGCGGCATGCCCAATCTCGACAAGGAAGGCTTCGCCCGCGCGGCCGAACGGGTCAGCCACGATCCGGAGCGCGCCTACCTGCTGGGCGCCGGGGTCGCGGCCTCGATCGCCCCGGCCCGCTCGTGGTCGGAGAAGGTCTCGCGCCTGCTCGACCTGGCCGACGCCGCGCCGGTCACCGGACCGCCGCGCGGCCTGGCGCTGCAGACCGTCGAACAGCCGCTGGCCGAGATCCTCGGATCGAAGTCGGGGCTCGACAACATTATCGGCCTGGACCTGGACCTGGGCGGCCAGCTGGCGGCGATGACCCGGCTGGCGGCGTGCGACACAGTTGACGCCCTGATCCGCGCCGAGCCGTCGGTCGCCAAGATGATGCCGCCGCTGTCGGAGGCGGCCACGCGGCTGTCGAAGTGGCTGGCGGCCGACGACTTCGCCAGCGTCCGCGTGGCCATCGCCAAGCGGGTGGTGCGCGAGCTCAACGGCCCGCGGCGGCTGCGCCCCTCGGACGCCTCCGGCGAGATCGAGGTCATGCGCGGTCTGGCCATGACGCTGACCGCGGCGGCGGCGGCCGGCGCGCTGCTCAACGTCGAAGACGTGCAGGCCGCCTTCGTGCAGCGCTCGCGGATGCTGGTCACCAGCGACTTCGTCGAGGCTTATCTGGGCGGCGGCGAGCGCAGCGCCCGCGAAGAGATCGAGGCGCTGGTCTGGCTGGTCGAGAATGTGATCGGCGGGGCCAATAAACGCCAGGCAGGCCGCTACCTGTCGGCCGGCGTCTCGGCCCTGCGGTTCGAGAAGGAATTCCGCTACGGCCCCGACACCGCGGCGGTGAAGCTGCAGAAGCTGGCGGCCTTGCAGCGCGCGGTGGCGCGCGGCGGGCTGGCGGCCGAGGACTACGCCCCGATCCAGGCCAAGATCGGCGACGTCGGCGGCCTGGTCGAGGCCGACGCCCGGCTGATCCCGACGCTGGCCAAGACGCCCGCCTCGGCGGCGCAGAAGCTGCTGTTGCTGCTCAGGCTGGCTGCGGGCGAGACCGCGCCGGCCGGACCGGCGGCCGATCGCGCCCGCCAGGAGGCGATGCGCCTGGTCCGCCAGGACGAAACGCGGGCCGAACTGGCGGCCAACCCCGAGCGCATGGACCAGGTGCGAAGCCTGATCAGCCAGCTCGGCGTGGCCGCCTGACGTTCCTTAGGCGGCGGTCTTGCTCTTCAGCAGGCCGCGTTCGTGCAGCAGTTCGGCGATCTGGACCGCGTTGAGCGCCGCGCCCTTGCGCAGGTTGTCGGCGACGACCCACATGTTCAGGCCGTTCTCGACGGTCGGATCCTTGCGGATGCGGCTGACGAAGACCGGGAACTCGCCCTGGGCTTCCTTCGGCGTGATGTAGCCCTTGTCGTTGCGCTGATCGATGACGATCAGGCCGGGGCTCTCGCGCAGCAGATCGCGGGCCTCGTCCTCGTCGAGCGGATCGTGGAACTCGATGTTCACGCTCTCGGAGTGGCCGACCATCACCGGGACGCGGACGCAGGTGACCGTCAGGGCGATCGACGGATCGATCATCTTGTGGGTCTCGTGCCACATCTTGGCTTCTTCGTCGGTGTAGCCGTCATCGTTGAACGAGCCGATGAACGGAATGACGTTGAAGGCGATCTGCTTGGGGAACTTCTTGGGCTCGGGCGCGCCGAGGACGAAGACGCCCTTGGTCTGATCCCAGAGCTCATCCATGCCTTCCTTGCCGGCCCCGGAGACCGACTGGTACGTCGAAACCACCACCCGCTTGATGCGCGCGCGGTCATGCAGCGGCTTCAGCGCCACGACCAGCTGGGCGGTCGAGCAGTTCGGGTTGGCGATGATGTTCTTCTTCGACGCATAGGCGACGTCGTCCGGGTTCACTTCCGGGACGATCAGCGGCACGTCGGGGTCCATGCGCCAGGCCGACGAGTTGTCGATCACGATCGGGCCGGCGGCGCCGATCTTCGGCGACCATTCCTTGGAGAACGAGCCCGAGACGCTCATCAGCACGACGTCGACGGTCGAGAAGTCGAACTGCTCGACGTCCTCGCACTTGAGGATCTGCTCGCCGAACGAGACCTCGACGCCGATCGACTTGCGGCTGGCGATCGCGTGAATCTTGTCCACGGGGAAGTTCACTTCCTCCAGGATGTTCAGCATCTCGCGGCCCACATTGCCCGTGGCGCCGACCACGGCCACCCGATAGCCCATGGCGGTCTCCTTTAGATCGTTCAGAAGCGGAGCGTCCCCTTACGCCTTGCGGTTCCCGCGCGCAATGAACCGCAGTTTTCCGGTTGGCCCGCCGCTTGCGATGAGAGCGCGGTCACAGCGGGAGGCTTCATGTCCATCAGCAACACTTCGACGGCGCCGATGGCCGCGCAGGCCCCGGCCCAGGGCCGGCCCGGCGAGTTTGCGGCGGACGGCAAGTCGCTGTTTTCAAAGGCCTACGCCAGGGCCGGGGCGGGCGCGGGTCCTACTTTGGCCGGCGACGAGGCCGAGGGCGACCTGGCCGCGATGCTGGATCTGGCGCGTATGGCCGGCGGCAACAACGACTCGGCGGCTTTTGCCGCCCGTACACGCGGCGCCGGGGAGGCGGCCGAGATCTCGATCGAGTCCCTGCAGAACGTTCTGGCTGAAGGCGGCCTGGCCAGCTGGCTGGTCAGCGACGAAGCCGACGAGCTGAGCCTGGCCGAGCTGCGGGCCGAGGTGATCGGCGGCGAGGTGCTGCCGGCGTACGGCCTGGAGCGTCGGTCGCCGCGGCTGCCCGACCCCGCCGCCCCCGACTATCTCGACCAGGTCCGTCGCCGGCTGGTCGGCATCGGCGAGGCGGGGCCGACGCCGCCGGCGCCGGACGCGCTCGACCGCGTGCTGCGCGAGGAGCGGGCGCGGATGACCGAGCGCATGGTTGCAGCTTTGGCGCGGTCCTGACGCAGCATGACCTCGCAGGTCATGGACCTGCGGCCCCGCGCGCGGTTCGGTGCGCAAACGATCACATAGGAGACGCGCGATGGCGCAGGACACCGGCATGCCCTTCTCCAACCTGATGGGGGTGGAGATCGTTGAGCGCAGCAAGGAGCGGGTGGTCGGACGGCTGATCGTGCGCGAAGACCTCTGCACCGCCGGCGGCATCCTGCATGGCGGGGCGTTCATGGCCTTCGCCGACGCCCTGGGCGCGGTCGGCGGCTTCCTCAACCTGCCGGCTGGGGCGCGAACCACGACCCTGGAATCGAAGACCAACTTTCTCGGCGCCGCCAAGGTCGGGACGACCGTGCAGGGCGAGGCCATACCGCTGCACATCGGCCGACGGTCCAGCGTCTGGCAGACCCGGATCACCAACGCCGACGGCAAGCTGCTGGCGCTGGTGCTGCAGACCCAGATGACGGTGGAGGCTTAGAGTCTAGCCGGCCCCGATGTCCTCGGCGCGGGTGACGTTGCGCATCGGCTCGCCGCGCAGGTAGAGCGCCAGGTTGGTCAGGAACAGTTCGTCGCCGCGCCCGCCGGTCAGCTCGCCGCGGTTGGAGGCGTGCGGCGTGACCCGCACCTGGGGGTGATCCCAGAACCAGGCGTCGGCCGGCAGCGGTTCGGTCTGGAAGACGTCGAGCACCGCGTGCGCGGGTTGACCCCGGTCGAGCCCGGCGCGCAGGGCGTCTTCGTCGACCAGCCCGCCGCGGCCGATGTTGATGAGGATCGCGCCGGGCTTCATCGCCGCGAAGAAGGCGGCGTCGGCGAGGTCGCGGGTTTCCTCGTTGAGCGCGCAGGCCAGCACCACCACGTCGGCCTCGGGCAGGGTCTGGGGCAGGTCGGCCAGGGTGCTGACCGCGTCGGCCAGCCCTTCGGGGTCGGGGGAGCGGCGGACCGCCTCGATCTGGGCCCCGAACGCCTTGGCGCGCTGGGCGATCTCGCGGCCGATATTGCCGAAACCGACGATCAGCCAGCGGGTCTGACCGACCTCGCGGAAGTTCACCGGCGTCCATTGGTGGGCCCGCTGATGGGCCGCCTGCTCGGCGATCGGGTGCAGCAGGCTCAGGGCGTGGATGGTCACGTACTCGGCGATGGCCGGGGCCTGGGCGCTGGAGTTGGTGACGGTCAGCGCCTCGCGGGCCAGCGGCTTGAACATCGGATTGTCGAGCCCTGCGAACGCCGTCTGCACCCAGCGCGCATCGGGCGAGGCCGCCAGCCGCGGGAAATAGTCGCCGCCGCGCTTGCCGAACGCGTCGAGGCTCAGCCACCAGATTTGCGGCTTCAGGTCCGCCGCATCGAACGGCGCGCCGCGCAGGGTCAGCCCGCCGTCCGGCTCCAGGATCACGACGTCGAGGTCGGGAGCGAGGGCGGCCAGGCGCTCGGCGATGCGGTCGTAGGGGGCGCGGAGGAGGAGAGCTTGCATACCCGAACTCTAGCTTGGCCTTCAGTTCCGGCAATGCCCGAACATTTGACAGCGTATTGTCGAAGTAGCAGTCTGTTGTCATGGAAGCCTCTGCCGACGCCGTTCTGCGCCTGGTCGACGCCGTCGGAATCGCGGCTGACGGCTTCGCCCAATTCGAGGACCGGATGCTGGCCGACACCGGTCTGACCGGCGCGCGAATGCGGGTCGCCGTGGTGCTGGCGCCGCCAGGTGCGGCGCGGACCGTACCGCAGGTGGCCCGGACCCTGGGGCTCACCCGCCAGGCGGTGCAACGTCTGGCCGACGACCTCGCCGAGAGGGGGCTGGCCGCGTGGCGGGAGAACCCCGAGCACCGCCGCGCGAGGCTGCTGCAACTGACGCCGGCCGGACGCGCCGCCTACAGCGAGGCCTTGCAGCGCAAATTGCTGTGGGCCCAGGGCCTGTCGGAGGGATTGAGCCCCGCATGGCTGGCGGTGGCCACCGAGCTGCTGGGCCTGATGAGCCGACGGGCGGCGCCGAAAACGAGATAGTTGACTCAGTCAACTATTTGCATTTTCCTTGTCCCAGGAGGCGTTTGCATGTTGCCCAGGGACCCCGTCGCCGCTGTCCGGCGTTTCAACCGCTTCTACACCCGCCGCATCGGCGCGCTGGACGAGGCGCACCTCGGATCGCCGTACACCCTCGCTGAGATGCGGGTGCTGTATGAGGTCGCTCAGGCGCCGGACGGCGTCACACCCAAGCTGCTGGCGACGCGCACCGGCATGGACAACGGCTATCTCAGCCGGGTGCTCAAGCGCTTCGAGCGCGAGGGGCTGCTCTCCCGCCAGACCTCGGCGAGCGACCGCCGCAGCGTCTCGGTATGGCTGACTTCCGACGGCATCCACGCCTACAACCGCTGGCTCGGCTCGGCCCAAGGCGCGGTCGAGGGGATGCTGGGCGCGCTGACCGCCGTTCAGAAGACCAAGCTCACCAAGGCGATGGCCGAGATCGAGCATCTGCTCGACGAGCCGGCCCCAGGGAAGATCGTGCTGCGCGGCCATCGACCCGGAGACATCGGCTGGGTCATCCATCGCCACGGGACGCTGTATGCGCGCGAGTACGGCTGGGACGAGCGCTTCGAGGCGCTGGTCGCCCAGATCGCTGCTGACTTCGTCAACAACTTCGACCCGACCAGCGAGCGCTGCTGGATCGCCGAGCGCGACGGCGAAATCCTCGGCTCGATCTTCCTGGTCAAGGGCGAGGAGCCGGGCCAGGCCAAGCTGCGGCTGCTGCTGATCGAGCCGGCGGCGCGGGGGCTGGGCCTGGGCAAGCGGCTGGTCGCCGAGTGCGTCGCCTTCGCCCGCCAGGCCGGCTACGACGAGATCACGCTCTGGACCCAGAGCATCCTCGGCGCCGCACGCGCAGTCTATGCCGGCGCCGGGTTTGAGCTGGTCGAGAGCCGTCCTGACGGCGCCTTCGCCGAGGGGCTGATCAGCGAGACCTGGGTATTGAAGCTCTAGGGTGACAACGCTCCCGGCGCCCCTAGAGTGCGCCCATGCGCAAACCCAATTTCATTGTCATTCTCGCCGACGATCTCGGCTATGGCGACCTCGGCTGCGACGGCGGCAAGGTCATCCGAACGCCGCACCTCGACCGCATGGCGGCCGAAGGCGTGCGTCTGACCGACTTCTATGCGTCGGCCAATGTCTGCACGCCCTCGCGGGCCGGCCTGCTGACCGGCCAGTATGCGATCCGCAACGGCCTGGCGCATGAGGTCATCCAGCCGGCTGACACCACTGGCCTGCCGCCGGACGCGCTGACCATCCCCAAGGCGCTGGGCGAAGACTACGCCAGCGCCCTGATCGGCAAATGGCACCTGGGCCATGTGGCGCCGCATTGGCCGCCGATGGTCTACGGTTTCGACCGTTTTTACGGCCTGCCCTACAGCCACGATATGAAGCCGCTGGCGCTCTATGACAGCGCCACCTCGCCAATGACCGAGAGCAAGGCCGACTTCACCAAGCTGACCCAGTGGTTCTTCGAGCAGACGGCCGCCTTCGCCGAGCAGAACCGTGAGCAGCCGTTCTTCGTTCTGCTGGCGCTGACCGCGCCGCATATCCCGCTGAAGCCCAATCCCGACGACCTAACCGGCTCGCCCGGCGGCGCCTATGGCGAGGTGGTCGAGGAAATCGACCTTAATGTCGGTCGGCTGCTAGAGAAGCTGAAGGCGCTAGGCATCGACGACGACACCATGGTCGTCTTCACCTCGGACAACGGGCCGTGGTTCGAGGGCTCGTCAGGCCCGTTCCGCGACCGCAAGGGCGGCTCGGCCTGGGACGGCGGCTTCCGCGTGCCGTTCATCGCCCGCCAGCCGGGGACGCTGCCGGCCGGCGCGGTCAGCGACGCCCTGGCCAGTAATCTCGATCTGCTGCCGACGCTGAACGCCATGGCCGGCCGCCCGCCGGTCGCCGATCGCGAACTCGACGGCGCCGACCTGTCGGGCGTGCTGAAGGACGGCGCGGCCTCGCCGCACGAGGAGATCGTGCTGTTCGACAACGCCAAGGTCGCGGCCGTGCGCACGCCGCGCTGGAAGTACGTGGCGCGGTCCTACTACCGGACCTACGACATCCCGCTGGACGGCTATCCGCTGCTGTTCGACATGGATATCGATCCCGGCGAGAACTACAGCATCGCGCGCAACTTCCCGGACGCCGCGGCGGACATGCGCGCGCGGCTGGAGAAGGCCAGGGCCAAGTACGAACCTATGGCGCAGGCGTTTCCGCCGCACGTGGCGCCGGCCTCAGCGGCCGATCACCCCGACTGACGGCAGCCTACTTGCGGCGTTGCTTGCGCGCGGCGTAGCGGGCGTCGCGCGCGGCCTTCTGGGCGGCGCGCAGCTCAAGCTCGGCGGTCTCGGCGTTGAACGCGTCGATCTCGCGCTTGAGCGCGTCCTGCTCGGCCTGAACGCGACGCTTTTCGGCGCGCTCGATCTCGCGCTTGGCGCGGAGTTCGGCCAGCTCGTTGGCTTTGATGGTGGCGCGGTCGGTGCCCGGGTCGGCCGTGACGGTGGGCTTCACCTTCATCTTGGCCAGGAGAGCCTTCTTGGCTTCGAGGGACGCGGTGGCGCGGTCTTGGAAAGTGCTGTTCTTAAGATAACTCATGCGGGCGTCCCCATCTCCCATATCGCTGGAAAATGCAATCGGGAGATGGTGCGTTTGTTCGCCGCGGCGCGTCCGTGTGGCGTGGATGCACGTATCTCCAGACAGGCGCGGGCCGCGCCGGGTCTGGGAGCGTCGCCATGGACGCCATTTCGCGTAGAACCGTTGTATCGACGGGCGTTGCGCTGCTCGGCGCGCCGCGAGCCGCGGCGGCGGCCAAGCTCGCCTTCGCCGTGTTCCGCAACGGCGTGCGGGTCGGCGAACATGAGATGACATTTTCCGGAGCCGACGAAGATGTCGCGGTGCGGACCGAGGTGTCGCTGGTGGTCAAGCTGGGCCCGGTTCCGGTCTACCGCTACGCTCACCAGGCCCTCGAACGCTGGCGCGGGGGCCGATTCTTCAGTCTTACGACCACCACCAACGGCAACGGTAGGCTGCAGCGTGTGGAGGCGCGGCGGGCGCCCGACGCCGTGCTGATCGACGCCGGCGGCGCGCAGATCCGCGCGCCGGCCGCAGCTGTGCCGCTGACCCACTGGAAGGCGGCGGCGCTGAGCGGGCCGCTGTTCAATCCGCAGGAGGGCAAGCTGCTGCGGCTGACGGCGCGGCGGGGCGCGACCGAGCCGGTCAGGCTGGCCAGCGGCGAGGCGATCGCCGCGACGCGCTGGAGCCTGCGCGGCGAGAGCCAGATCGACAACTGGTACGACCAGGGCGGCGTCTGGGCCGCTCTGCGCGGCCGTCTCCCGGACGGCTCGACGATGGAGTACCGGCGGCTTTAAAGCGCCGCCAGCACCGCGTCGCCCATCTGCACGGTCGAGAGCGCGCCGCCCAGGTCGCGGGTGCGGGCGCCGCCTTCCAGCGCCTTGACCACGGCGGCGTAGAGCTTGTCGGCGGCCTCGGCGCTGTCGAGCGACCAGCGCAGGGCCATTTCCAGCGACAGGATCGCGGCCAGCGGGTTGGCCAGGTTCTGGCCGGCGATGTCCGGGGCCGAGCCATGGATCGGCTCGTAGAGGCCGGGCTTGCCGGCGGCGCCAAGCGCGGCCGAGGGCAGCATGCCGAGCGAGCCGGTCAGCTGGGCCGCGGCGTCCGAGAGGATGTCGCCGAACAGGTTGTCGGTGACCATGACGTCGAACTGCTTGGGATTCTTGACGATCTGCATGGCCGCGTTGTCGGCCAGGATGTGCTCAAGCTCGACATCGGCGTATTCGCGCTTGTGCAGGTCGCTGACCACTTCGCGCCAGAGAAGGCCGCTGTCCATGACGTTGGACTTCTCGGCCGAGTGGACCTTGTTGCGGCGGCCGCGGGCCAGCTCGAAGGCGACGCGGGCCACGCGCTCGATCTCGGCGGTGGTGTAGACCTGGGTGTCGACAGCGCGCTTGCCGCCCTCCGGCAGCTCTTCGATGAAGCGCGGCGAGCCGAAGTAGATGCCGCCGGTCAGCTCGCGGACGATCATGAAGTCGAGGCCTTCGACCAGCTCGCGCTTGAGGCTGGAGGCGTCCGCCAGGGCGTTGAAGCACAGCGCCGGGCGCAGGTTGGCGAACACTTCCATGCCGGCGCGCAGGTTCAGCAGGCCAGCTTCCGGGCGCTTGTCGCGCGGGGCGCCGACCCACTTGGGACCGCCGACCGCGCCCATCAGCACGGCCTTGGCGGCCTTGGCCGCGGCCAGGGTTTCGTCGGTCAGCGGGACGCCATGGGCGTCGTAGCTGGCGCCGCCGAACAGCCGCTCCTCGATGGCGAGGTCCGGGGTCAGGGCCTCGGCCACGCGGCGGACCTGCGCGGTCACTTCCGGGCCGATGCCGTCGCCGGGCAGGAGGAGCAGGTCGGTCATGTGGGAAACCTTGTAAAAGTCACGCGCCTAGAGCTGGCGTTCGGAGGCGATCTCGTAGGCGAAGAGCCGGCGATCGGAAACCCCGAAGGCGGGCCAATGGCTGCGCCAGGTCGCCATGTGGGGTGTTTGGAAATGAGCATCGAGCGCGGTCTGGTCGCGCCAGGCCTCGAACACCCGGATCAGGCCCGGATCGAGCACGTCCTCGGCGTAGGAGTATTCGAGGCAGCCGTCCTCGGCGCGGCTGGCGTCCAGCATGGCGCGCATGTGCGGCCGGAAGTCGTTCAGGACCTCCGGCGGCACGCGCACCGTGCCGGCGATGATCAGGCTCACGCCCGCTCCAGCCAGGGCTGGCTGATGGCGCGCTTGCCTTCGAAGACGTCGATGGACGGGGCGGCCTGCAGGGTCTCGCCGATGGCGTCGAGGCCGTTGAGCATCTTGTCCTTGCGGGACGGGTCGATCTGGAAACTGAAGGTCTTGCCCGACGGCGAGACCACGGTCTGGGCCTCCAGGTCGACCGTGACCATGTGGTTGCCGCCCTTGGCCTCTTCCATAAGATCCTGAACTTCCTCGGGTTTCAGGACCACCGGCAGCAGGCCGTTCTGGAAGCAGTTGTTATAGAAAATGTCCGCGAAGCTAGTCGAGATCACGCAGTTGATCCCGAAATCCATTAGCGCCCAGGGGGCGTGCTCACGCGAGGAGCCGCAGCCGAAGTTGTCGCCGGCGACCAGCACGCCCGCGCCCTTGTACTCGGGGCGGTTCAGAACGAAGTCGTTCTTTTCCTTGCCGTTTTCATCGAAGCGGAAGTCGTAGAACAGGCCGCGGCCCAGGCCCTCGCGTTCCACGGTCTTGAGGAACTGCTTGGGAATGATCTGGTCGGTGTCGATGTTCGCCAGCGGCAGCGGGGCGATCTTGGCGTCGAGGCGGGTGAAGGCTTGCATCAGTTGGTCTTAGCAGGAGTTTGAGGTTGGGTCTGCGTGATGGTCCAGCGTTCGACGCGGGAAATGTCGCCCAGGATTACGGTCGAGCTGCACTGAACCTTGAGCGCCAGGCCGGTCGGAACGTCGATCTCATGCCGGCATTCCTCCCTCTGGTCAAAAGGCAGCTGCGTCACCGACTTGTGCAACGTCTTGGCCTGATCCTTCGAGAGGTCGTCGAACGCGCCGGTCGCAATGTCGGCGACGCTGCGTCGCGCCGACTCCGGGTCCAGCTGTTGGGCCCAGTCGATGACGGCGCGGTTCTTCGCAGCATCGCGGGAGACCAGGGTGAAGCTGCCCTTGGCGGCCATCGGAGGGCCGCCGAAGGAGCTCTGCACAGCGTCTTCGTAGGTGATCGTCTTGCGGAGCTTGAGCGACAGCCCTTGGCCTAGGCTGGTGCGGCGGACGTCGCGCATGGCGAGTTCATCGAC
This sequence comes from Phenylobacterium sp., assembly GCF_013822795.1. Classification (GTDB taxonomy): domain Bacteria; phylum Pseudomonadota; class Alphaproteobacteria; order Caulobacterales; family Caulobacteraceae; genus Phenylobacterium. Next base: position 19,105 of record NZ_PNLB01000005.1, read on the forward strand.
CATCCCCTTGAAGATCGCGGCCTTGCCTGGTCCCACCGTCGCCGGGTCGGGGGAGTTGGGAGAGGTCCGCTTGAGCATGGCGGCGACCGCGTCGCGGACTTGAGCTTCGTTGCGTATCCCGGTCGGCTGAAGGGCCTCATCGACCGTCAGCTCGATCGGCACGCCGAGGTTCAGGGCCTGGACGGCGTCGTCCGGAACGCCGTCTCGCCCCGCGATCGACAGCTGGTGCACGGTCACGACGCCCGGCTCCCAGACCAGCTGCGAGGTGGTGGTCGTGCCGACGATCTCTTTCGCCCCAGCGCGATTGGTCTCGACCGTGTGCTCGACGGTCATGGTCCAGGTCGCGCCGTCGTCCAGCCTCACCGGGAAACCCTCGGCGGCGGCGGGCGCTGCGAGCCCTCCCAGCGCTGCGGCCAGTACGGCCGCGGCCGGCTTCACGGCCGGGCGCCCTGCGAGATGAGGAGGGTGGGCGCGGACGCAACCCCTGATCGTATCGTGCAGACGCGGGTGCCGGGCTTTCGGCCGGTTTTCACCTCGGAAACGTCGAAACCTGCCGAAGCGATGCGGGCCTGGGCGGCGTCGATGTCGGCCACTTGCCAGGCAAGGCCTCCGAAGGTGTCCGGAGCGTCGGAAACCTGCCGGTCGAGGCGGGCGGCGAACTCCACGACGCTATCGGCGCAGCGGAAGAATAGCTGCCGGACCTTCCAATCAGGGTTGGAGCGGTCGAGCCGCAGGTCGAGCCCGAGCTTGGCGCCGTAGACGCCCAGCGCCCGGTCCGGGTTGGGGGTGTAGATCACCACGTGGTCGAGCTGGGCGATCGGCGCCTCGCCGGTCGGCTCAGACTGCGGCCAGGCGACGCCGTCGCGGGGCGGGGCGGTAAGCAGGATGTTGATCCCGCCGGCGGCCGCGGCGTCGAGGGTGCTGGTCGTCCAGTAGCGCTTGCGGCCGTCGTCATGCGTCGAGCGCACCGAGCGCGGCGCCGAGCCGCCGATCCCGCGCCGGGCCAGCAGGGTGTGCGCGGCCTCGATGTCCGGGGTGGTGAAGGCGATCGCCCAGATGCCTTCGCCGTGGGCGTCGAGATGGGCGCGGATGGTGTCCCCGAACGCGCCCTCGCCGTCCGCAGCGATGACGTCGAGCGCCATGTTCGGCAGCTGGAACCAGGCGTGCCGCGCGCCGCCGTCGCCGCCGACCCAGTTGGGGGCGAGGCCGAGCAGCCGCGTGTAGGCGTCGATGGCGGCGGGCAGGTCACGTACCGCCAGGGCGATGTGGTCGAGTCCAGAGATCACAGCGCGGCCCAGTAGGAGGGGGGATCGGGTTCGGGTTCGCTGGCGTCGAACAGCAGCCGCAACGAGGCGACGACGAACGCCGCGCCATAGAGGACCAGCAGGGCCAGGCCAGCGGCGCCGAAGCCCACCCGCCAGCGGCGCTGGACGGCGGGGTCGACCAAGAGGCGGCCGTCGGCCCGCAGGCCGAGCACCTTGCCGTTCAGGAGCTCGGCTTCAATCCGGGAGCCGCGCTCCAGACGGATCAGCGGGAACGGGCTGCCGCAGTTGCGTTCGATGCGGCAAGGCAGGATCAGCGGGCTGGCGGTGGTTTCGAGGTTGATCCCGAAACTGCGGCCGAAGGCGCCGACCTTGTCGATGTGCTCAAGCTCGCCGACGACGGTGCGGCTGGGGCCGAGGTCGGCGCGCAGGCCGGTCGCCATCAGCCAGACGCCGGCGGCGAGAATCGGCGCGCAGAGGGCGATCATCGCGGCTTCGACCGGCTTGTCGAAGCGATCGCGGTCCTCGAAGGCGGCGAGGCTCTGGCGCATGCGGAAGATCACCGCCAGCAGCCCGACCACCAGGATGTAGCCGCCCAGCAGCATCAGCGGCCCGATCTGGCCGGGTCCGCTGCCGAACATGCCGCCTTCGCCCATATAGGCGGCGGCCATGGCGCCGAGACCGGCGCAAAGGATGGGAAGCCCCCACCAGACGAGAAAGCTGGTGCGGGCGCTCATCATCACATGAAGTTCCTGACGTCGGCGATATGGCCGGCGATGGCGGCGGCCGCGGCCATGGCCGGGCTCATCAGATGGGTGCGTCCGCCACGGCCCTGGCGGCCCTCGAAGTTGCGGTTCGAGGTCGAGGCGCAGCGCTGGCCCGGCGTGAGGCGGTCGGGGTTCATGCCCAGGCACATCGAGCAGCCCGGCTCGCGCCAATCGAAGCCGGCGGCCTTGAAGATGGCGTCGAGGCCTTCTTCCTCGGCCTGGGCCTTCACGAGGCCCGAGCCCGGCACGACCATCGCCCGCACATGCTCAGCGACCATCTTGCCGTGGACGAAGGCGTGCTGGACGACCTTGGCGGCCTCGCGCAGGTCCTCGATGCGGCTGTTGGTGCACGAGCCGATGAACACCACGTCGATCTTGGCGTCCTGGATCGGCTGGCCGGCGGTCAGGCCCATGTACTCAAGGGCGCGGGCGGCCGAGGCGCGCTTGTCCGGGGTGGCGAAGCTGTCGGGATCGGGCGCCACGTCGGTGACGGCGATGACGTCCTCAGGGCTGGTGCCCCAGGTGACCAGCGGGGCGATCTTGTCGCCGTCGATGACCACCTCGCGATCGAACACCGCGTCCTCGTCGGTGAACAGCGTCTTCCAGTAGCCGAGCGCCATTTCCCAGGCCCCGCCCTTGGGCGTGGCCGGGCGGCCCTGCATGTAGTCGAAGGTGGTCTGGTCGGGCGCGACCAGGCCGGCGCGGGCGCCGCCCTCGATGGTCAGGTTGCACAGCGTCATGCGGCCTTCCATCGACAGGTTGCGGATCGCCTCGCCCGCATACTCGATGACGTAGCCGGTGCCGCCGGCGGTGCCGATCTCGCCGATGATGGCCAGGGCGATGTCCTTGGCGCCGACGCCGGGGGCCAGGGTCCCGTCGACGGTGACGCGCATGTTCTTCGCCTTCTTCTGGCGAAGCGTCTGGGTGGCCAGCACGTGCTCGACTTCCGAGGTGCCGATGCCGTGCGCCAGGGCGCCGAACGCGCCGTGGGTCGAGGTGTGGCTGTCGCCGCAGACGATGGTCATGCCCGGCTGGGTGCGGCCTTGCTCGGGACCGACGACGTGGACGATGCCGTTGCGGATGTCGCCCATCGGGAAGAACTCGATCCCGTTGTCCTTGACGTTGCGCTCGAGCGTCTGGAGCTGCAGCCGCGCTTCGTCGTCAGCCACGGCGGCGACGCCCTTAGCCTGGCCTTCGGTCGGGATGTTGTGGTCGGCGACCGCAAGCGTGCGGTCCGGACGCCGTACCGGCCGATGGTTGGCGCGAAGGCCGGCGAAGGCCTGCGGGGTGGTGACCTCGTGAATGAGGTGCAGGTCGATATAGAGGATCGTCTCGCCGTCTTGTTCTTCGACGACGTGCGCGTCCCAAATCTTGTCGTAAAGCGTCTTTCCAACCATGGCCGGCATCTAGACCCTTTCCGCCACAGGTGGAAACACCTGAACCGGATAAATTAACCCGCTTGCGTGGCGTTTTGGGCGCGAACCGCGCGTCGTCGTGCGCCGATCTCTTGTCGGGGTGGAAAATCCCGCCCCCACCTGCATTTGCCGAATTTTGCAGATCGGCTATTCATAAGCGCATGGCGAACGCCGATTGGGACCTGTTCCAGAGCCTGCATGCCGTGCTTCAGGCTGGCAGCCTGTCGGCGGCGGCCAAGGCGCGTGGCCTGACCCAGCCGACCCTGGGTCGCCACATCGAGGCGCTGGAGCAGAAGCTGGGGGCGCCGCTGTTCCTGCGCTCGCCCCGCGGCCTCACCCCGACCGACCTCGCCCATCAGCTGGAAAGCCATCTGGCCGAGATGCACGCCGCCGCGGCCGCGGCGCTGCGCGACGCCTCCGGCTCGGCCGACCAGCTGAAAGGCGCGATCCGCATCACCGCCAGCCAGATCATGGGCGCCGAGGTCCTGCCGTCGATCCTCGGGGCCTTCCGCCGTGAGCACCCCGAGATCGATATCGAGCTGGTGCTGTCCAACCGCGCCGAGGACCTGTCGCGACGCGACGCCGACATCGCCGTGCGCATGGTGCGTCCGACCCAGGGGGCGCTGGTCGCCCGCAAGGTCGGCAACATCGGGGTCGGGTTCTATGCCTCGCCCGAATACATCGAGTGCTTCGGCGCGCCGCAGACCCTGGAGGAGCTGACCGAGCACACGGTCGTCGGCTTCGACCGTGAGACGCCGGCGCTGCAGGCCCTGGCCGACCTGAAGTTGCCCTGGGAGGTCAGCCGCGAGCTGTTCGCCTTCCGCTCGGACAACGACCTGGCCCAGATCGCCGCGATCCGGGCCGGGGTCGGAGTCGGCGCCTGCCAGCACCAGATCGCCCGCCGCTACGGACTGACGCCGCTGCTGGCCAACGCCTTCGGCTTCGAGCTCGAGGTGTGGATAGCCATGCACGAGAACCTGCGCGGCCACCGGCGCATGCGGCTGATGTTCGATCACCTGGTCGCCGGCTTCCAGGCCTTCATCGCCGAGGGGCGCAAGGCGTAGGTCCCGATGGCCGCGCGTATCCATATCGTCGGGGCCTCGTCCTCGGGGACGACCACCTTGGGCGCGGCGCTGGCCGAGCGGCTGGCGGTCGCGCACCTCGACACCGACGACTTCTTCTGGGAGGCGACCCAGCCGCCGTTCACCGCCAAGCGCCCCGAGGCGCAGCGGGTGGCGATGATGGAAGCGGAGGTGGCCGGGGCGCCGTCGTGGGTGATTTCCGGCTCGCTGATCGGCTGGGGCGACGTGTTCGTCCCGCGCTTCAACCTGGTGGTCTTCCTGCACGTGCCGCACGCGGTCCGGATGGCGCGGCTGATGGCCCGCGAGCGGGAACGGTATGGCGCGGCGATCGAGCCGGGCGGGGCGATGCACGCGGCGCACCTTGAATTCCTGGCCTGGGCGCAGGCCTACGAGACGCCGGGCTTCCCGGGCCGCAGCCTGGAGCGGCACCGGGCCTGGCTGGCGGCGCTGAGCTGCCCGGTGGTGGAGATCGTCGGCACGCCGAGCCTGGAGGAGAGCGTGGCGCGGGTGCTGGCGGCTGTGGGGTCGGATCGATGACGTCCCTCTCCCCGCTTGTGGGGAGAGGTTAGGTGAGGGGTTGCGCTGCGGAGCAGCGCCTTGCTGAGGTCGGTGGCGCGGCGAGGCCCTAGCCCCCTCACCCTACCCTCTCCCCGAGGGGAGAGGGAAAAGGACGCTAGCGCGTAAGCAAGCCCGGCAGCTGCGCCATGGCGGTGAAGATCTCGGCGCCGGCTTCGGCGAGGTGACGGCCGCCGTCGGGGGCGTAGCCGAGGGCGCGCATGCCGGCGGCCTTGGCGGCCTGGACGCCGGCCAGGGAGTCCTCGACCACGACGCAGCGGATCGGATCGGCGCCGAGGGCCCGGGCGGCGTGCAGGAAGAGGCCGGGGTCGGGCTTCCAGCTGCCGACCTCGTAGGCGCTGAAGATCCGGCCTTCGAAGCGCGTGGCCAGGCCGGTCAGGCGCAGGGTCTGGTCGAGCTTGGCGAGCGGTCCGTTGGAGGCGACGCAGATCGGCGCGGCGATGGCGTCGAGCGCGGCGTGCACGCCCTCGACCGCGCGCAGGTCGGCTTCGAAGGCCGCGGCGGTGGCGGCGCGGACCTCGGCGATGAAGCCGGGCGCGACCGGCGCGCCGGCGCGGCGTTCGATCTCGGCCACGCAATCGGCGATCTTCAGGCCGCGGAACACGGCCAGCGCCTCGGCCGCGTCCATCGGCGCGCCGGCGGCGGTGGCGGCCTGAGCCATCACCGCCAGGGCGATCTCCTCGCTGTCGACCAGCACGCCGTCGGAGTCGAAGATGACCAGATCGACCATCACGCCTAGCCGCGCGCGACGTGCATCATGTTCGAGCCGCCGCTGGCGACCAGCCGGCCGTCGGCGGTCCAGACTCGGGCCTGGCCGTGGATCAGGCCGGCGATGGCCGTGTCGGCGTGGGCGTCGACCAGCAGCCAGTCGGCCGGGCCGGCGCTCTGGTGGAACCAGACGGTGACGTCGAGACTGGGGGCCACATAGTTGGGCCGGTCGGCCAGGCCGCGGTGGTGGGTCGGCCAGAGCAGGGTGTCGATCAGGATCAGCGGCCGGCAGGCGTCGAGGAAGGCGTCGCCGCGCTCATAGCCGACGAAGCTGTACCACTCGCGCAGCAGGGCGGGGCCCGGCGGGCGCGGCTGGTCCCAAGGGATGAAGTTCAGCGGCTTGGAGTCGATGTTGTTCCAGAAGCCGCTGATCTGATCCTTGCCGACGTGCTCGGCGATGGTCTTCAGGCCCTCGGGGCCGGCGACGTCGGGCATCACCGCCTGCGTGGTGACCGGGCCGGCGTCCTTGCTGGTGGTCCAGACTTGGGCCTGCAGGAAGGTCTTGCCGTCCTGGACCAGGGCGACGTTGAGCAGCCAGGCGTTACGGCCGGTCTTCACCGGCGTGACCTGCGCCTCCACCGGCGCGAACTTGGCGACCGACAGGTACTGGACCGAGATGGTCGCCGGACGGTGGCCTTCCGGGACCACGGCGCTGGCCGCGCGCAGGGCGACCGAGGCGACGTAGCCGCCGTTCGGGCCCCAGATGTTCCAGTCGCTGTGCAGGTCGGCCCGCAGGACCTCCCCGTCGCGGACCACCGCGGTGTCGAGCTGAAGCGCGCCCATCTGCATTTCCCCCACTGCAATCTGGCGGGGCAGATAAGCCAAGCTTCGCCATTGGCGGTAGTGCGGCGTGAGCACACCGGCCAGCAATCGCGTGCGACGGGCGGTTCGCGGTCGATTGCGGCGGCGGCCTCGCGCTAGAGAGCCGGCAGGAGGCCTGACCCATGCTGACCGGCGGATGTCTTTGCGGCGAGGTGCGCTATGCGGCGCAGGGCGAGCCGATCAATGTGCGCGTCTGCCATTGCCGGCTGTGCCAGCGGGCGATCGGGGCGGCGTTCAACGCCCGTGCGCTCTATGCGGTCGAGGCCGTGAGCGTGAGCGGGCCGGTCGGGACCGCGCACTCCTCCGAGGGGCTGAAGCGCGGCTTCTGCACCCAGTGCGGGACGACGATCTTCTCCAAGCGCGAGGCGCTGGGGATCATGGGCCTGACCAGCGGCAGCATGGACGACCCGAGCGGCTTTGCGCCGAGCGACCACATCTGGGTGTCGAGCAAGCAGCCCTGGCTGAAGCTGGACGACGGCCTGCCGCAGTATGCGGAAGGACCGCCGGCCTAAGTCCTCAGTGCGCGTCGTCCCAGTTGGCGGCGGCGCGGGCCTCGACGACCAGCGGCACCGACAGGGCCACGGCCGGTTCGGCGGCGCGCTCCATGACCTTCTTGATGACGGCGATGGCGGCGTCGGCCTCGGCTTCCGGGGCTTCGAAGACCAGTTCGTCGTGCACCTGCAGCAGCATGCGGGTTTCCAGGCCCGCCTGCTTCAGCGCGTCCGGCATGCGGATCATCGCCCGGCGCATGACGTCGGCGGCCGCGCCCTGGATCGGGGCGTTGATCGCCGCGCGGTCGCCGAACGCGCGCTCGGCCTGCGACTTGGAGGTCACCGCCGGGATGTGGACCTTGCGGCCGAAGATGGTGGTCACGAAGCCCTGGGTGCGCGCCGCCTGCTTGGTGCGGTCCATGTAGGCGCGGATGCCGGGGAAGCGCTCGAAGTAGGTCTTGATATAGGCCCCGGCCTCGTCCTGCGGGATCGACAGCTGGTTGGCCAGACCGAAGGCCGAGATGCCGTAGACGATGCCGAAGTTGATCGCCTTGGCGCGGCGGCGGGTCTCGGAGGGCATGCCCTCGATCGGCACCCCGAACATCTCCGAGGCGGTGGCCGCGTGAATGTCGTGGCCCTCCATGAAGGCCTTCTTCAGCTGCGGGATGTCGCCGACATGGGCGAGGATGCGCAGCTCGATCTGGCTGTAGTCGGCGCTGATCAGCACATGGCCCGGCTCGGCGATGAAGGCCTTGCGGATCTTGCGGCCTTCTTCCGTGCGGATCGGGATGTTCTGCAGGTTGGGGTCGTTGGACGACAGCCGCCCGGTGGTGGTCGAGGCCAGGGCGTAGGAGGTGTGGATCCGGCCCGAGCGGTCGGCGATCGCGCTCACCAGGTTGTCGGTATAGGTGCCCTTCAGCTTCGACAGCTGGCGCCAGTCGAGCAGCACGCGCGGCAGTTCGTGGCCCTGGGCCGCCAGCTCCTCCAGCACCGAGGCGTCGGTGCCCTGCGCGCCGGTGGCGGTCACCCGCTTCGAGGCCAGGCCCATCTCGCCGTACAGCACTTCGCCGATCTGTTTGGGGCTGCCGAGGTTGAACGGCCGGCCGGCCAGGCGGTGGGCCTGCGCCTCGAACTCGCCCATCCGCACCGCGAAGTCGTAGGAGAGCTTGCGCAGGGCGTCGGTGTCGACCTTGATCCCCTCGTTCTCCATCGCCGCCAGCACCGGCGGCATGCCGCGCTCCAGGGTTTCGTAGACGGTCAGCAGGCCTTCGTGGGCCAGGCGCGGGCGCAGGTGCTGGTAGAGCCGCAGGGTGACGTCGGCGTCCTCGGCCGCGTAGCAGGTCGCCGGCTCCAGCGGCACGTGCTTGAAGCTCTTCTGCGACTTGCCGGTCCCGGTCACCGACGAGAACTTGATCGGCTCGTGCTCCAGCCAGCGCTTGGAGAGCTCGTCCATGCCGTGGCTTTTGTGCAGCCCGCCCTCCAGGGCGTAGCTGATCAGCATGGTGTCTTCGATCGGGGCCACGGCGACGCCGTGGCGGGCGAGGACGGCGATGTCGTACTTGGCGTTCTGCGCCACCTTCAGCACGGCCGGATCTTCCATCAGCGGCTTCAGGCGGGCGATCACTTCGTCCAGCTCCAGCTGGTGGATCGCCTCGGGCGCCTCGAACTCCAGACCGCCGGTGCTCTCGTTCTCGTGGCCGACGGGGATGTAGCAGGCCTCGCCTGGGGCCACGGCCAGCGACACGCCGCAGAGGTTGGCGTTGGCCGAGGACAGGGCGTCGGTCTCGGTGTCGAAGGCGACGACGCCGGCGGCCCTGGCGCGGGCGATCCAGGCGTCGAGCGCCGCCAGGTCGCGGACGCAGACATAGTCGCTGGGATTGATCGCCGTGGCGACCGGCGCGGGCGCCGGACGGGCCACGGGCGCAGGGGCCGGAGTCGCCGAAGCGGCCGCGCCGCCGCCGGCCACGCGCCGAGCCAGGGTGCGGAACTCCATCTCCTCGAGGAACGCGGCCAGCTCCTCGGCGTTCGGGTCGTCGACCACCAGGGCGTCGATCGGCTCGGGCAGCGGGGTGTCGCAATCGAGGCGGACCAGCTCGCGCGACAGGCGGATCTGGTCGGCGAACTCGATCAGGGTGTCGCGGCGCTTGGGCTGCTTGATCTCGCCGGCGCGGGCCAGCAGCGTGTCGAGGTCGCCGTACTCGTTGATCAGCAGGGCGGCGGTCTTGACCCCGATGCCCGGCGCGCCCGGCACGTTGTCGACGCTGTCGCCGCAGAGGGCCTGGACGTCGACGACCTTTTCCGGCGGCACGCCGAACTTCTCGATCACCTGCTCGCGGCCGATCTTCACGTTCTTCATGGTGTCGAGCATCGACACCTTGTCGCCGACCAGCTGCATCAGGTCCTTGTCGGACGAGATGATCGTCACCTCGCCGCCGGCGTCGCGCACCTTGCAGGCATAGGCGGCGATCAGGTCGTCGGCCTCGTAGCCGGGCAGCTCCAGGCTGGGGATGCCGAAGGCGCGGGTGGCGCGGCGCATCAGCGGGAACTGCGGGACCAGGTCCTCGGGCGGCGGCGGCCGGTGAGCCTTGTACTGGTCGTAGAGCTTGTTGCGGAAGGTCTTCTCCGAGTGGTCGAAGATCACCGCCAGGTGGGTCGGCGCCTCCGGCTGCGCCTTCATGTCGACGAGCAGCTTCCACAGCATGTTGCAGAAGCCGCTGATCGCCCCGATCGGCAGGCCGTCGCTCTTGCGGGTCAGCGGCGGCAGCGCGTGGTAGGCGCGGAAGATGTAGCCCGAGCCGTCGACCAGGTAGAGCCGCACGGCCGGGCCGTCCTGGGTCGGTTCACGGGGGATGTCGGCGAGGGTCGGAGCGTCGAGGGGCGCGTCGGTCATGGCGGGAACATAGGGTGCACGGCGGCGAAGGTCATCCGCCGCGTGGCGCCGCGCCGCGGGTTCGCCGGGTGAGCCGTTATACGTAAAATACGTAAAGTATAGGCAAAGTAGTCGCGGGGTGAGTTCGCGTCGTTAGTGATCGTGTTGTAACTTCGAATCAATACAATCATGAGAAGTTGTCGCGATCATTCTCGGGGAGTGGGTGGTTCGTGGAGATTCTCGGACTCTGCTTCAGCAGTCGTGTCGACGGCGTCGCGACGGGCCACGACGACGCCCTGGTGGTGATCTCTTATCTGGTGGCGGTGGTGGCTTCCTTCACCGCCCTGGACATGGCCGAGCGGCTGCATTCGGCCCGGGGGCCGGCGCGGCGGTTCTGGCATCTCGGCGCGGCCGGGGTGCTGGGCGGCGGGGTCTGGTCGATGCACTTCATCGCCATGCTGGCCTACCGCACGCCGTTCAAGGTCGAGTACGATCCGGGCCTGACCATCCTGTCGGGCGCCATTGCGGTGATCGCCACGGCCGGCGGGCTGAAGGCGATTTCCGACGGCGGCGGCTGGCGGCGGATCCTGACCGGCGGGACCCTGGTCGGGCTGGGCGTGGCCGTCATGCATTACATGGGCATGGAGGCGATGCGGCTGCCGGGCGAGGTCTACTACCGGCCGGGCTTCTTCGGGCTGTCGGTGCTGATCGCAGTGGCCGCGGCCAGCGTCGCCCTGTGGCTGGTGGTCAATCTGCGCACCACGCGCCAGCGGGCGGCGGCGGCGATCGTGATGGCCGCGGCGATCTGCGGCATGCACTTCACCGCCATGGCCGGCACGGTGATCGTGGCTGGACCGGGGGGCGCCGACGCTGACGGGCAGCTGGTCTCCGGTTCGCTGCTGTCGGCGACGATCGCGGCGTGCACGGCGCTGATCCTGACCGTCGGGCTGATGTGCGCCTATATCGACCGGCGGCTGGAGGCGCGATCGCTGGCCGAGGCCGAGCGGTTGCGCGCCGCGAACGGCCAGCTGGAGGCGTCCGTTGCGTCGCGGACCACGGACCTGACCACCGCCCTGGCCGCGCTGGACGAGCAGCGCCGCCGGGCCGAGGACGCCAATCGCGCCAAGTCCGACTTCCTGGCCAATATGAGCCACGAGCTGCGCACGCCGCTGAACGCGGTGATCGGCTTCGCCGACATCTTGCGCCTGCGCGGCAGCGAGCCGCTGACCGAGCGCCAGGCGGAGGCGGTCGAGCAGATCCATACCGCCGGCCGCCACCTGCTGGCGCTGATCGAGGAGGTGCTCGACTTCGCCAAGATCGAGAGCGGCAAGGTCTCGGTCTCGATCGAGGCGATCGACCCGCAGGAGGTGGCCCAGGCCCTGGCCGGGACCTTCCGGCCGATGGCCGATCGCGCCGGGATCAGCGTGACCGTCGCCGAGCCGGAGGTCGAGCTGGCGGTGCGCGCCGACCACCTGCGGCTCAAGCAGGTGCTGGCCAACCTGATCTCCAACGCCATCAAGTACAACCGCCCGCGCGGCGCGGTGGAGGTGACCGCCCACGCGCGCGGCGATCGGGTGCTGATCAGCGTGCGCGACACCGGGCTCGGCATTCCGACCGGGCGCATGGCTGACCTGTTCGAGCCGTTCGAACGGCTTGGCCGCGAGGGCTCCGGCGTCGAGGGCGCGGGCCTGGGCCTGGCGCTGACCCGCCGGCTGGTGGAGGCGATGAACGGCAAGCTCGATGTTCAGAGCCTGGAGGGCGTCGGCTCGACCTTCATCGTCGACCTGCCGGCCGCCGAGCCGGCCCAGGTCGCGACCCGCGACGAAGACCGCCGCCAGGCGATGACCGGGCAAGCCCCCGACGCCGTGGTGCTCTACATTGAGGACAACGCCTCGAACATCCGGCTCATGCGCCACATCGCCGAGGCGCTGGGCAGCCTCGACCTGCATGTCGCCGAGCTGCCGATGGAGGGCTTGGAGCTGGCCGCCCGGCTGCGCCCGGACGTCATCCTGCTGGACATCAACCTGCCTGGCATGGACGGCTTTCAGGTCAAGGCGCGGCTCGAAGCCGACCCGGCGACCCGCGACATCCCGGTCATCGCCATCTCGGCCAACGTGCTGGCCGAGACCGTGACCCGCGGCAAGACCTCGGGCTTTCACGGCTACCTGACCAAGCCGATCAACATCGAGGCCCTGGTCGCGGCGATCACCGCGGCCGTGGAGCCCACGCCCCCGCCGGCCGCGGTCAACGCCTAGCCGAAGCGTCTATCCAAAGCGCTTGTTGAGGTCCGGCAGGCCCTGCCCGGCTTGGGCCAGGGCGTTCGCATCGCCGCTGGCCAGGAACTCGCTCATCGCCCGGCCGAGCGCGGCGTAGGCGGCGCGGAACGGGGCGGTGGCCGAGGACAGCCGCCGCACGCCCAGCGCCTGCAACCGCGCGGCGCTCGGCGCGCCGCCGCGGCCCATGACGTTGAGGGGCAGGACGATGTCGCGGGCCAGGGTCCCGAGCAGGGCCTCGTCGACCGGGCCGGGCACGAAGATCCCGTCGGCCCCGGCCGCGCGGTAGAGTTCGGCGCGGCGCAGGGTCTCGGCCAGGGCGGCCTCGCCCTCCGCAAGACCACGCAGATAGACGTCGGTGCGGGCGTTGACGAACAGGTCGGCGCCGGCGGCCTTGCGGACCGCCTCGATCTTGCGGGCGTGCAGGTCGGGGTCGCGGCCGCCGTCCTCGAGATTGATCCCGACCGCGCCGGCGCCGACGACGCCCTTGATGGTCTCGGCGACGGTGGCGAGGTCGTCGGAATAGCCGCCCTCGATGTCGGCCGTCAGCGGGACCTTGAGCACGCGGGCGATCTCGCCGATCGCGGCGATCAGGGTGGGGACCGGCAAGAGGTCGCCGTCGGCATAGCCGTGGGCCCAGGCGACCGCGGCCGAGGAGGTGGCGAGCGCCTTGGCGCCGGCGTCTTCCATCAGCGCCGCGCTGGCGGCGTCCCAGGCGTTGGGCAGCACGAGGATCTGCGGACCCGCGTGGAGTTGCTTGAAAGTCTCAGCCTGGCTCATGAACGCCTCCTCCTGTTGATCAGGTGAAGACGATATAGGCGCCGGACCTGTGACATTCCGGCGGAAATCGGCCGTGGTCAGCGCGCTGCTGACAGCGGTGTGTCAGTGGCCGTGCGGACCTTCGTAGACGCCGGGGGCCAGGCGCTCGTCCTCGGGGCCTTCCGAGCCTTCGGGCAGCACAAAGCGGCGGTCGCAGTACGGGCATTCAACGAACGAAGCCTCGCCCATCTCCAGCCACACGCGCGGATGGCCCAGCGCGCCGCCGACGCCGTCGCAGGCGACCCGGCCCGAGCGCACCACCACCACTTCCGACGGCGGCAGGTCCGGCGTCTGCGCGCCCTTGGCGGGCATGGGCTCCAGTTGCGAGGAGCGGCCTTGGTCGGGAACGGGGGCTTTACGGGCCATTCTTGAACTCTCCGGCGGCGGAAGCTTGGCGGATGCGCCGCACGCGCCTAGGTATTCGACCACGGCTCGACCCGTCAATGCACGCCCCGGACACAAAGAGACGCATGGACCTACCTGAGTTCGCCATCGAGGCCGAAGGCGTCGTGAAGATTTACCCGGCCACCAAGACCGCGCCGGAGATGCACGCCCTGCGCGGGCTGGACCTGAAGATCCCGCGCGGGTCCATCTTCGGCCTGCTGGGTCCCAACGGCGCGGGCAAGTCGACCTTCATCAACACCCTGGCTGGGCTGACCAAGAAGACCGCGGGCACGGTGCGGATCTGGAACCGCGACATCGACGAGCGCCCGCGCGACGCGCGGGCCGCGATCGGCGTCGTGCCGCAGGAGATCGCCGCCGACCCGTTCTTCACCCCGCGCGAGTCGCTGGAGGTGCAGGCCGGCATGTACGGGGTGCCGCCGAGCGAGCGCCGGACCATGGAGCTGCTCAATGCGCTGGGCCTCGGCGACAAGGCCGGGGCCTATGTCCGTCAGCTGTCGGGCGGCATGAAGCGCCGCCTGATGGTCGCCAAGGCGATGGTGCACAACCCGCCGGTGCTGATCCTCGACGAGCCGACCGCCGGGGTCGACGTCGAGCTGCGCCGCCAGCTGTGGAACTATGTGGTCGAGCTGAACCGCAAGGGCGTGACCATCGTCCTGACCACCCACTACCTGGAGGAAGCCCAGGAGCTCTGCGACCAGATCGCCATCGTCAATCGCGGCGAGGTGGTCGCCTGCGAGCCGACCTCCAGCCTGCTGCGCCGGCTCGACACCCGCAACGTGGTGGTCACGCCGGAAGAGCCGCTGATGGTTCCGCCGGAGCTGCCGGGGTTCGAGACCAAGCCGCGGGCTGGCGGGGCGTTCCAGGTCACCTATCGGACCGGGCAGTCGAGCGTCGAACAGGTGCTGGCCGCGGTGCGCGCCACCGGCCTGCACATCAAGGACATCGCCACCGAGGACCCGGACCTGGAGGACGTGTTCGTCTCGCTGACCACTGCCGGCGCCTGAACCCTTCCGTTTCGCTTAGCTTTCGGCTAGACAGCGCAACTCGCTCAGACGCACCCGTAGCTCAGCTGGATAGAGCGTTGCCCTCCGAAGGCAAAGGTCACACGTTCGAATCGTGTCGGGTGCGCCATTTTCTCACGCCGTGAACCGCTCAGGCGGACGCGTGGGCCGAGCGCCTATTCCCCTTCGATCGACCGGATGAGCTGGGCGGGATTGCCGCCGACCAGGGTGTTGGCCGGCACGTCCTTGGTCACCACCGAGCCGGCGGCGACGACCGAGTTCTCACCGATGGTGACGCCGCCGATGACGATGGCGCCGGCGCAGATCCAGACGCCGCGCTCGATGACGATCGGCTTGGCCACGACAAAGGCCTGGCGCTGGGACGGCGCGACCGGATGGCCGTCGGTGATCAGGCTGACATTGGGCCCGATCAGCACGTCGTCGCCGATGGTGACGGGGGCCAGATCGTAGAGCGTGCAGTTCTGGTTGATGAACACGTTACGGCCGACCGAGATGTTCTTGCCGCAGGTGGTGAAGAATGGCGGGATCAGCCGGAACTGGTCGTCCAGGGGCTTGTCGATCAGCTCGGCGAACAGTCGCCGGATCTCGTCGCCTTCCGCGAAGGTCAGGCGGTTGAGCGCCGGGGTGAGGCTCATCGCCCGCATCGTGTCGGCGACCATGGCCCGGGACTCCGGCGTGCGCCGGGCGATCCTGACTTCGCCGTCCTGCTTCGACATGTGCGTTCCTCCCGACCGGGGCGCAGCTTAGCGGTTCGCAGAGGGCCCGGGATCGGCGGACCCGCCGAAAGTTGTGGGTCGTTAGAGCGCCAGGGCCTGCCGCGCGTAGCGGCCGGGCGGTTCGCCGACGTGGCGGCTGAAGGCGGTGCTGAAGGTGCTGGCCGAGCCGTAGCCGACGCGTTCGGCGACCTCCCCGATGTCGAGGCCCTGGCGGCGCAGCAGATCCTTGGCCAGCGCCATGCGCCAGGACAGCAGGTACTCCATCGGCGGCGCCCCGACCTGGCGGCTGAAGCGGTCGAAGAAGGCTGAGCGCGACAGCGCCGCCTCGCTGGCGAGCTGCGCCATCGTCCAGGGCCGGGCCGGATCGGCGTGCATCTGGCGCAGGGCCTGGGCCAGCCGCCCGTCGGAGAGCCCGCGCAGCAGGCCGGCGGGGGCGTCGGCGCCGGGGGTCAGGCGCAGGGCCTCGACCAGCAGGATCTCGACCAGCCGGGTCAGCACCAGTTCGCGGCCCGGGCGATCCAGCGCCGCCTCCCCGATCAGCAGGCCGACTAGGGTCGAGAGCCGCGGTGCGTCGCGCACGTGCACCTGGGCCGGCAGCAGCGAGGCGAGCAGGCCGGCGTCAGCGCCGTCGAAGACGAAGTAGCCGCCGAGGATGCGGACGTCGGGCGGGCCGTCCTGGCGGCCGTGACGGACCTCGCCGGGGCCGGCCGCGGCGGCGGCATGGGGGTCGGTCGGCTGCGGCGCCGCCGGCTCGAACCCGGACATGGTGAAGCCGGGCGTAGTCGGCAGCAGGACGAAGTCGCCGGTTTGGAGCCGCAGTTCGGGCTGACCGTCGACGGCCAGGCGGCAGGCGCCCTCGATCACGACGGCGAAGCTGGGATGTCCGAAGTCGGTGTAGCGCACGCCCCAGGCGCCGGCTCCGACGATCGCCTTGGTCAGCACGGTGCGTGGGCGGAGCAGTCTGATGACCTCGGAGAGCGGATCGATCATCGCCGGACTTTCGCAAATGAATAGTGGACTTTGGATTGTAGTTCGTCCGACGCCGAGCGCCTAGCCTTGGGTCATCACTTCACGAGGCGAGGCAAGGACCATGAACACCGTACTGATCACCGGCTGCTCGTCGGGCTATGGGCTCGAGACGGCGCGGCGCTTTCTGAACAAGGGTTGGAACGTCGTCGCCACCATGCGCACGCCGCGCGACGTGGGGCTGCCGACATCGGCGGCGCTGCGCGTCCTGCCGCTGGACGTGACCGACGAAGCCAGCATCGCGGCTGCGATCGACGCGGCCGGGCCGATCGACGTGCTGGTCAACAACGCAGGGATCGGGGTGGTCGGCGCCTTCGAGGCCACGCCAATGGCCCACGTCCGACGGGTGTTCGAGACCAACACCTTCGGCGTCATGGCCATGACCCAGGCGGTGATCCCGCAGATGCGGGCGCGGCGGGCCGGGACGATCGTCAACGTCACGTCCAGCGTCACTCTGGCGCCGATGCCTTTGGCGGCCGCCTATACGGCGAGCAAGCAGGCGATCGAGGGGTTCACCGGGTCGCTGGCCCACGAACTCGCCCATTTCGGCGTTCGCGCCCGGCTGGTCGAGCCCGGCTACGCGCCGACTACGCGCTTCTCGCAAAACACCTCGGTGAAGGTCGAGGAGCTGATTCCCCCGGCCTACGCCGACTTCGCCGCCCCGATCTTTGAGGCGTTCGCGCGGCCGGCCATGACCACGCGGGAAGTCGACGTGGCCGAGGCGGTCTGGGCCGCCGTCCACGACGCCGGCGAGGCGTTGCGGTTCCCGGCCGGCGCCGACGCGGTGGCGCTGTTTCGCGGGGCCTAACTCGCGGCGGCTTCGGCGGGCGGCTCGTTCTCGGCGAGCTGCAGGGTGTGCAGGTTCTTCTGGCGCACGATCTCGCCGGCCTCGTCGAAGAAGAACGGCAGGAAGGCGTAGCGGCGGCCGCGGGTGACGGGGGTGGCCTCGTGCAGCAGCGAGCAGGAGAACACCACCGCCCCGCCGGTCGGCGGGCGGTAGGTCTTGGGCCCGAATTCCGGGAACCGCAGGTCGCCGCCCTCGAATTCCTCGGCGTTGAGGTTGATGGAGCAGGCGAATTTGCGGTGGGCGGTGCCGGTGGTGGTGTTGTCGCGGTGCGGCTTGAAGTAGCCGCCGTTCTCGTCGTCGGCGTCGTAGCAGGCGACGATGTAGCGTTCGATGCGGGTCGGGTTGAACTGGAAGGCGCGGTTGATCTGGCGCAACAGTCGGGTTTCGATCAGGCCGCGCAGCTCGTCGCGGAACGCGAGGTCCTCAATGGTGGCGTCGCTTCGACTCTTGAAGTTGTCGAGCACGGCGACGGTCTTGCCGCCGACCTGGCGCATGGTGCCCGAGCGCTTCCCGCCCTGGCGCTCGTAGAACTCGATCAGCCGGGCGCACATCTCCGGCTCGAAGACGCGCGGGGCCACCAGGACTGGGGCGTGCAGGGGCACGCCGGCATGGTCGCCTGGCGCCGGCAGCGTGCGCAGGGTCGCGAACACCTGCTCGGTCTGGTCCATGGTTCCGGAGATCAACACCCGCAGGCTGGGGTCGAGCAGACACCAGTAGGGCGTCTCGACGCCGTCCGCCGACAGCGCCCCGTAGCCGCGGCTGATCGCGCCGTCGCGATCGAAGAACCACATCATCCCGGGCCGGTCCTGGGCCTGGGCGATGGCGACCGGGTCGCGCAGTACGCCGAATGCGATCAGGTTGGTCTGGTCGTACAGCGCCTGGTGAGCCTGCATCGCGGCCAGCGCCAATTGGCGGGCGATCGGCTCGCTCGGCAGGAAGGCCAGCAGGACGTAGCGCCCCCCGAGGCTGGAAAAATTGAAGTTGGGGACGCTGGGCGTCGGGGCCGTGAACCAGGGCGCGGCTTGACCGGTCTGCATCATCATGCCCGGTTGGTCGCGTGGACGGATTATGTCCACAAGCATAAGAAGCTTATAAGGCCGGCCGCATGCGCAGGGCATAAGGCCGGCATAATTGAACCGCCGCGCGGGCGCGGCCATGGTCCGGCTGTCGACGGCCTCGCTCGTCTCCCAACTATCGAGCCTGGGGTTCCCACGGACAGGCGGACGCCGTCGACGCCCGGCTTTGCAAGGATCCGCATGGCGCGGGATTGGACAATCGGCCCGCGGGCGCGTGGCGCGCTGCGCTATCTGGCCGCCCTTGGCATGGTCGCCGTCTCTACGGTCGTGGCCGAGGTGATCTACCGCGTCTTCCACACCGACCGCC
Organism: Phenylobacterium sp.; assembly: GCF_013822795.1. Lineage (GTDB taxonomy): Bacteria > Pseudomonadota > Alphaproteobacteria > Caulobacterales > Caulobacteraceae > Phenylobacterium. The sequence continues at coordinate 37,648 of NZ_PNLB01000005.1, forward strand.
TGTCGATGGTGTTCCTGGCCGGCGTGCTGGTCGCCGCTGTCACCCTGGGGCCGGGCCCGGCCTACTTCGCCGCCGCGGTCGCGTTCCTCGTCTACGACATCTATTTGGTCGAGCCGCGCTTCGTGTTCACCATGACCTCGGCCGAGGACTTCCTGGTCCTCTTCGTGTTCCTGGCCGTGGCGGTGTTGACCGGCGGGCTGGCCGGCCGCCTGCGCGAGGCCCAGCGGCGGGCCGAGACCCGGGCGCGGACGTCCGGGGCGCTGTTCCGGGCAAGCGAAGAGTTTTCCGCCTCGGGCCATGAGGACGCCGTGCGCCAAGCGTTGGCGCACCGCATCGCCGAGACCGGCCGCGAGGCGGTGGTGTTCGAGGACGGCCGCTGGTGGAGCGCGCCGACCGGGATCGAGCCGCCCGAGCGGCTGGTCCGCGCCGCCCTTGATCCGGCGGCCCAGATCGCCCCGAGCGAGATCGACCGCTGGCGGCTGCGGCCGCTGCGCGCCGACGGCCAGGAGCTGGGCCTGGCGGCGTGGCGCTCGACCGGGCGGCTGCAAGCCGACGACGACGAGCGGCTGGTCGACGTGCTGGTCGACATGGCGGCGGCGGCCATCGCCCGCTCGCGGCTGTCGGGGGCGCGGGCCGAGATGCAGGCCCGCGAGCGCACCGAGCAACTGCGCCACGCGCTGCTGTCGTCGATCTCGCACGATCTGCGCACGCCGCTCGCGGCGATCCTGGCCTCGGCCAGCAGCCTGCGTGAGTTCGGCGACCGCTTCGACGCGGCGGTGCGCGACGACCTGACCCTGACCATCCAGGAAGAGGCCGAGCGGCTGAACCTGTTCGTCGGCAACCTGCTCAACATGACCAAGCTGGAGTCGGGCGCGCTGAGCATCGAGCCGGTGACCTTCGGCATGGGCGAAGTGGTCGGCCGGGTCGTGCAGCGGCTGGGCAAGCGCGCCGGCGACCGGGAGCTGGTCGCGCAGGCCGGCGGCGACGAACTGGCGGCGCTGGGCGATCCGATCCTGGCTGAGCAGGCGCTGGCCAACGTGGTCGAGAACGCCGTCCGCTTCTCGCCGAACGGCGCGCGGATCGAGGTCTGCGCCCGGCGGACCGACAACGGCCAGGTGGTGGTCGAGGTCTGGGACGAAGGCCCCGGGGTGCCGGACGCCGACCTGGCGATGATCTTCGACAAGTTCTACCGCTCGCCGGCGACGGCGGCTGGTCAGCAAGGCACCGGTCTTGGCCTGTCGATCACCCGCGGCCTGGTCGAGGCCATGGGCGGAACGGCGAGCGCGCGGCCGCGGCCGGATGGGCGCACGGGTCTGGTGGTGGCGCTGAGTTTTCCGGGAGGACGGCCATGAGCCTGGGGCACTTGCTGCTGGTCGACGACGAACAGCAGATCCTGCGGGCGCTGCGCCCGGCGCTGAGCGCGGCAGGCTACGAGGTGGCGACCGCCGAGACCGGCGGCGAGGCGCTGGCCCATCTGGCCAGCGAGGCCTGCGACGTGGTGATCCTCGACCTTGGACTGCCAGACATGGACGGCAAGGAGGTGATCGGCCGCATCCGCGAGTGGTCGGAGGTCCCGATCCTGGTGCTGTCGGCCCGCGACCTGGAGCACGAGAAGATCGCCGCCCTCGACCAGGGGGCCGACGACTTCATCAACAAGCCCTTTGGGGTCGGCGAACTGCTGGCGCGGCTCCGCGCGTCGCTGCGCGGGCGCGAGCGTCGGTTCTCGGCCCACGCGGTGTTTCGCAGCGGCGACCTGGAAGTCAACTTCGCCACCCGGCGCGTGGCGGTGATGGGCGAGGAGATGCGGCTGACGCCGCGCGAGTACGACCTGCTGAAGACCCTGGCGCGCTATGGCGGGCGGGTGGTCACCCATCGCCAGCTGATCGCCGCGGTCTGGGGCCCGACGGCCCAGGTCGACGCCCAGTTCGTGCGGGTGCTGGTCGCCCAGCTGCGCCAGAAGATCGAGGAAGAAGCCTCGACCCCGAAGATCCTGCTGACCGAACCAGGGATCGGCTATCGGCTGACCCCGGAGGACGAGGCCTGAGCCCCCGCTAGGTTCCGTTCGCGTTGCGGCTTTCGCCGTGGGCGCGAAGAAATCCAGCGACGAGCTCATCGTAGAGCTCCAGCCGCTTGTACGCACGGAAGTCCGAGGTCGCTTCGCGCCAGGCGCGGGCGAAGGCGGCCAGCCGCGGCGGGTCCCTTGTGAGGTCGTCCAGCGGCGAGAGCCAAACCCTGATCGTGAACAGCGCTCCGCCGGTGGCCGGCAGCCGCCGCAGGGTCTGGCGCTCGACCCGGACGAACAGTTCAGCCCCGGCGCGGGCCGGGTCGATCTCGGCGATGCCGGCGCGGATCGGGGCGGAATCCGGGGTGAAGGTGTCGCCTGAGTTCACCACGCTCCAGTTGCGGCGCTCGAGCACCAGGCCCGGCCGCAGTCCGTCGAAGATCCGCATCACGCGGGAGAGGAAGCGGTCCGCAAAGCCGTGCACCGGTCCGTGGATGTCGCCGAGCGCGCGGCCGAGCACCTCGTGGGCGGTGAAGAAGGTCGGGGCGCAGAGCGACAGCGCGCTGACCCGCCACTGGCCGCCGGCCTTTTCCATCAGCACCAGGTCGTCGGGGACGCGCCGCGCGGCGGCCAGCAGCGGCGGCAGGTCCTGGCCGCCGAGCGGCGACCCAAGCGCCGCGGCGATCAGCTCGGCGGCCTCGGCCTGGCCGGGGCGCGAGCCCTCGGTTTCGCCCCAGACCACGTCGCGATGGACGGCCGTCAGCGGATCCTTGCGCGCGGCGGGATCGGCCTCGCCGCCCTCCAGCCAGGCGGCCTCGGGGATGGCGCGCAGGCCGATGGTGAAGTCCGCGGCCTCCTCGTAGGGGGCGTGGCGGATGGTCATTGCGGCTTGAAGCGGCGGGCCAGCGCCCAGAGGCCGACGCCGAGCGCGATGCCGACGGTGTCGGCGAAGAGGTCGATCCAGTCGCCCTGACGACCGAACGGCATCAGCGCCTGGGCGACCTCGATGCCGGCCGCCAATCCCCAGACGCAGGCGATCACCGTCTTGCGTCGGTGGGTCGACATCAAAAGGCCGATCACCACGAGCAGGCCGAAGGCGATGGCGTGGGCGGCCTTGTCCCAGACCAGGCCAGAGCCCGGGACGTCTTTGGACGGCGGCAGCGTCAGGTAGAGGATCACCGTGACCGCCGCGCCGAAGATCGCCAGACGCAGGGGCCGCGGGATGAACGAGAAGAAGGCGCGCATTTCCATCTGATAGCCGCGCCCCGCGGCGACGGCGAGCCTTTCAAAAGCCGCCCTGGCCCGCTAGCTTCCGGGAAAATTCAAACACGGGTTTAAATCGATGACGATCGAAGCGGTGATCTGGGATTTCGGCGGCGTGTTCACGTCCTCGCCGTTCGAGGCGTTCGCGCGGTACGAGGCCGAGCACGGCCTGCCCAAGGACCTGATCCGTAAGATCAACTCGACCAATCCGGACACCAACGCCTGGGCGCTGTTCGAGCGCAACGAGATCGACACCAAGGGGTTCGACGAGCTGTTCCTGGCGGAATCGACCGCGCTGGGCCATCCGGTGCCGGGCGCCGACGTGCTGCCCCTGCTGTCGGGACACCTGCGGCCGCAGATGGTCGCGGCGCTGAAGGCCTGCAAGGCGAAGTTCAAGGTCGGCTGCATCACCAACAACATGGTCACCCACCACAGCCCCGGCGCCGACGAGCCGCAGCGCGCGGCCGGGGCCATGGGCCAGGTGATGCCGCTGTTCGACCACATCATCGAAAGCTCGAAGGCCGGCGTGCGCAAACCCGACCCGAAAATCTACCTGATGATGTGCGAAGCGCTCGGCGTGAAGCCGGAGGCTTGCGTCTACCTCGATGACCTGGGCATCAACTGCAAACCGGCCGCGGCCCTGGGCATGCGGGCGATCAAGGTGGTGGACGTGGGTCAGACCCTGGCCGAGCTGTCCGCCGCTACGGGCCTGACGTTCGAGGAAGAGGAGCTGGCGTGACGCGCCCAACCAAGATCGGCGCCGAAGCGGCGCTGGCCAAGCTGCCGGGCTGGAGCCGTGCGCCGGGCGATCGCGAGGCGATCGCCCGCACCTACCGGTTCGCCGACTTCAATATCGCGTTCGCGTTCATGACGCGGGTGGCGATCCGCGCCGAGCAGCTGGACCATCATCCGGAATGGTTCAATGTCTACAACCGCGTCGAGGTGCTGCTGACCACTCATGACGCCGACGGGGTCACCGAGCTCGACCTGACGATGGCGGGCTTCATGGACGAGGCCGCCAAGGCCGCCGGCGCGAAGGACTAGCCAGGGAGGAGACGATGTCGGGACGGGTCGAGGGCAAGAAGGCCTTCATCACCGGGGGCGCTCAGGGGCTGGGCGCAGCCATGGCCCGCATGCTGGCGTCCGAGGGCGCCAAGGTCTCGATCGCCGACATCAACCACGCCGGGGCCCAGACGCTGGCTGCGGAGATCAACGCCGAGCATGGCGAGGGGATCGCCTTCGCCTTTCCGCTGGACGTGACCCGCGAAGACCAGTGGATCTACGCCCTGGAGGAGGCCGACGCGGCGATGGGCGGCATCTCGGTGCTGGTCAACAACGCCGGGATCAGCCGCGGCGGCGACATCGAGCAGCTCAGCTTCGAAGATTGGAAGCTGGTGATGAGCGTCAATGTCGACTCGGTGTTCCTGGGGACCAAGCACGCGCTGAAGTACATGCGCCAGAACCAGCCCGGCTCGATCATCAACATCTCGTCGATCGCCGGGCTGATCGCCGCCCATAATTCCCCGGTCTACAACGCCTCCAAGGCCGGGGTCTGGCTGCTCAGCAAGGGCATCGCCCTGCACTGCGCCAAGCAGGGGCTGGATATCCGCTCGAACTCGGTGCACCCGACCTTCATCGACACTCCGATCCTCGACCCGCTGCGCGAGCGGTTCGGCAAGGAGGTCGCCGAGGGCAAGCTGGCCCGCCAGATCCCGCTCGGCCACATCGGCGAGCCGGACGACGTGGCCAACGCCGTGCTCTACCTGGCCAGCGACGAGAGCAAGTTCATGACCGGCGCGGAGCTGAAGCTCGACGGCGGCATCTCGGCGATGTGAGGGGGCGGGGCGCTATTGGCTCCTAGTGATGAAGCGGGCGCGCTCTAGGAGTTCGTCATAGGTGATGATGTCGATGCTACTGCACTCGCGCCGGAACAGCTCGAAGGTGTCGGCCATCACGGCCGCGTCCCTCGCGTTCCCCTGTCTTGCGAATTCCTCCTTGGAACCGATGACGAGGATACTTCTAGCGTTCCGGGTGCGTGCCGTGAGCTTCTTCGTCCCTGCCTTATTGTAGTGCTCGCCCGTCTGCGAGAATGACAACCATTCCGCCTTCTGCTCGATGACCTGCGACACCGCGCTCATGAACTCCGAACTGAACTCCCATGTCCCAGCGCGTCCGCCCCGCTTCGCCTTAAACAGCGGCGTACTCGGCTTCTTGATCTCAACGAGCACGGTGTAGTCCGTGAAGCTCATGAGGAAGTCGGTCATGGGCTGGTTCTTGTCGTCAGTCCCGCCGACGCCAACTCTCATCTCGCGGTCGAACTGCCGCATGATCCGGTAGTCCAGGCCGTAGCCGAACACCCATTGCTGACGTTCAAAGAAGTCTTGCCAGTCGCCCTCGCTCCAAGCGCTCTGTGCAAGCTGGTGCTCATATTCTTCTAAGCCTTGCTTGCGGCCGAGGAGCACATTGATTTCATCACCCGTCAGAGTGTTCTGAATATCGCGCAGGAAGTCGTGCCGCTGAGCCTCGGTCATTCCCCTGACGCGCTCGACAATCCCTCGCTCGGATGCGTCGATGATCGCCTTGGGGCCTGCCGTCGTGGAGATGTCCTGAATTGTAAACCTGTCGCGGTTCGATAGGTCGATGAATTGTATCTGGTTCAGGAAGGATAGAAGCCGATCGAATTCATCGTCTCGGAACGTGAACTCGTGTTTGTCGTATCCCTCGTACCAATCTCCTGATCGAGACTGGAACGTCTGAAAGGATAGGCGTTTGCGACGCTTGTCGTCCTGGGTGATGAGAGCGGTAACCTGGGTCTTGCGCTTACTCCCGGTGAGGCGAAGACATAGCGCGCCTTGGACTTCGCCGAGCAGAACGCTGTCGCTGCCCTCTAGGACCATCCACACATTGCGGATTTCCTCCGGGTTGTGAGCCCCAAAATTGAAGACCTTCGAGATGTAGGTCTTGCCTTCCTGTCGCAGCCTAAAGAACTCGTGGTCGCTCTCGTCAGACATGCCTCGGTCCTAACCCGTAGATGCGCAATCGTAGGACGCGGCGAAATTGTCGGCGACCTGAAATCTATATGCTGCCGCGAAGTGGGCCCCTCGGGGGCTACCTGAACTGCTTACCCCGTCGGGGGCCACCGCCGCCGCAGAAGGGATCAAGGCTTCCGCCTCATCGCCCACACCAGGGCGGCAAGGCCGGGCAGCAGGGCGGCGAAGGCGGCGACTAGCTGAGGCGTCAGTACAATCATCGCGTGGTCATCTCCGTTGGCGGCGACATGGAAACAGGGAGCTGCATGCAAAGCATGGGGAATTATCCCCATGCTTTGCATGGCCGGGGGCCCGGTTTCCTGCCCGTCGTTCGGCAACACTTCAGCACGACGCTAGTCGGGGTTCGTGGTCAAAAAAGCCATACTTCCCGCGGGCACCCCGCTTCGGAACCGGTCGTTTCGGACGCGCGGCGTTCGCTGTCAGTCTGTGTTCGCGCCATGCATTGGGAGCGGTTCGGCCGGCGTAGTTCCACGCCCCGCGTTGAGCCCGTCAGTTGATCAACATCGTGCCCAGCAGCACCCGGGCGCCCTTTTGGCCGAGCACTCGGTCGGCGTCGCGCTGCAGCACCTGGGCCAGGACGTCGCCGTTGGGGGGCAGCGACGGGGTCATGCCGGAGGCGTAGATCTGCAGGGTCTGGACGAAGGCGGCGCGCAGGCGGGGCAGGACGCTCTCGGCCTTGGCGCGCAGCTTGGCGTCGGGGACATCCAGTCCGGCCTGGACGGTCAGCACGCCGCGGCGGCCGTTGGGGCGCATGACGGTGGCGGCCAGGGCGTGGATTTCGACATAGGTCCCGACGCTGGTCTTCTTCTCGTCCGTCTTCTTGCCGGCGGCCGTCAGCAGCGGCGCGGCGGCGAGCAAGGCGAGGCTAAGGAGGCGGCGGCGGTCCATGGCGGCATCACGCCACATCATGGTTAGAGCTCTCTTTACGAGCTAGGCCAGACAGTGCGGCGACGATTCGCAGTTTTCGTATTGGAGCGCCGCTTTTGGGCCGGTTCGCAGCCACCAACCTCGACCTCGACGGCAAGGTGATCTTCGTCACCGGCGGGACAGGCTCCTTCGGGCGCCGGTTCATCGAAACCGTGCTGATGCGCGCCAAGCCGCGCAAGTTGATCGTGTTCTCGCGCGACGAGCTCAAGCAGCACGAGATGCAGATCGACCTGGCCGAGAAGTTCGATCCCGAGACCCTGACCTGCATGCGCTTCTTCCTGGGCGACGTGCGCGACCGCGAGCGGCTGACCCTGGCCATGCGCGGGGTCGACATCGTGATCCACGCCGCGGCGCTGAAGCAGGTGCCGGCCGCCGAGTACAATCCCTCGGAGTGCATCCACACCAACATCATGGGCGCCGAGAACGTGGTCTGGGCGTGCCTGTCCAACCGCATCAAGCAGGTGGTGGCGCTGTCCACGGACAAGGCCTGCAACCCGGTGAACCTGTACGGGGCGACGAAGCTGGCCTCGGACAAGACCTTCGTGGCGGCCAACAACCTGTCGGGCGACATCGGCACCCGGTTCTCGGTGGTGCGCTACGGCAACGTGGTCGGCTCGCGCGGGTCGGTGGCGCCGCTGTTCCAGCGGCTGCTGGCGCGCGGCGACTCAGAGCTGCCGATCACCGACGCGCGGATGACCCGGTTCTGGATCACCCTGAACCAGGGCGTCGATTTCGTGCTGTCGTCGCTGGAGATCATGCGCGGCGGCGAGATCTTTGTGCCCAAGATCCCCTCGATGAAGATGACCGACCTGGCCGAAGCCATGTCGCCGGGCGTCGGCGTCCGGGTGATCGGCATCCGCCCCGGCGAGAAGCTGCACGAGATGATGATCTCCGCCGACGACGCGCGCACCACGGTCGACCTCGGCGACCGCTACGCCATCGAGCCGGCCTTCGTGGAGTTCGGCCGCGAGTCCTACGCCAAGACCCATCCGATGGTGGCCGAGAACTTCTCCTACGCCAGCGACACCAACGACGAGTGGCTGTCGGGCGAGGGGCTGCTGGCGCTGCTGGCCGACGGCGCGCCCGAGCATCGCCGCCGCCGGGCGACGGACTGACGCCGATGCTGCCCTATGGCCGCCAGACCATCGACGAGGACGACATCGCCGCGGTGGCCCAGGCGCTACGCGGCGACTTCCTGACCACCGGACCGACGGTCGAGGCGTTCGAGACCGCCTTCGCTGAGAAAGTTGGAGCCCAGCATGCGGTGGCTTGCTCCAACGGCACGGCGGCGCTGCACCTGGCGATGCTGGCGCTGGAAGTGCAGCCGGATGAGGTGGTGATCGCGCCGTCGATCACCTTCCTGGCCACCGCCAACTGCGCGCGGTTCGTCGGCGCCGAAGTGGTGTTCGCCGACGTCGACCCGCAGACCGGGCTGATGACCGCCGAGACCCTGGCCGAGGCGATGAGCCGGCTGGAGGGACGGCGGTTGCGCGCGGTGCTGCCGGTGCACCTGCGCGGCGACACCGCCGAGTTGCCGGCGCTGGAGGCGCTGGCCAAGACCGCGGGCGCGGTGCTGGTCGAGGACGCGCCGCACGCCCTGGGCTCGACCCTGAAGTTCGGCAACAGCGTGGAGCGGGTCGGCGACTGCGCCCACTCGGCGATGGCGACCTTCTCGTTCCATCCGGTGAAGACCATCGCCACCGGCGAGGGCGGCATGGTCACCACCAACGACCCGCGGCTGGCCGAACGCCTGCGCCGGCTGCGCAGTCACGGCATGATCCGGCCGGCCGGCGGCGATCCGTGGTGGTACGAGATGCCGGAGATCGGCTTCAACTACCGGCTGCCCGACATCCTCTGCGCGCTCGGGATTTCGCAGCTGGGCAAGCTGGACGCCTTCGCCGCCCGCCGGCGCATTCTGGCGGCGCGCTACGAAGAGGCGTTGAAGCCGCTGGCCCCGCTGGTCGTGCAGGCGACCCGGCCCGACTGGAGCGACCCGGTGCTGCACCTGATGGTGGCGCTGGTCGACTTCGAGGCGGCCGGCCGCACGCGCCGCGAGGTCGTCGAGGCGCTGCGCGAACGCGGGGTCGGCACCCAGGTGCACTACATCCCGGTCCACACCCAGCCCTATTACCGCCAGCGCTACGGCGAGCTGGACCTGCCGGGCGCCAACGCCTGGTACGCGCGCTGCCTGTCGCTGCCGCTCTATCCGGGGATGGCCGACGACGACGTCGACCGGGTGATCGCGGCTCTGGCGGACGTGATGGGGCTCTGACGCAGATCGCTCCCTCGCCCCCTTGGGGGAGAGGGTTGGGGTGAGGGGGCTACGGCCACTGCAGCAATGCCCGCTCCGCGCCGCGAACCCCTCACCCTCCCCTCTCCCCTCAAGCGGGGAGAGGGACAACAGGGGGTCTGCGCCGCTTCCTGCGACGTCCGAAGTCCGCGCATCGGCGGCGGTTTCCGCTTGCCCGGCGGCGCGAGCGGCATAGGTAAGGCGGCCCGACCGGTCTTTGTCCGGTTCCAAGCTCATTTCGACCGGCGCAGCCATGGCTCAGGATGATTCCGCCCGCATCAACGGTTCCGCGCTCGCGGTCGGGGCCGGCTGCTATGTGATCTGGGGGATCGTGCCGCTGGCCTTCCAGGTGATGGGCCGGATCGGCATCGGCGCCTGGGAGATTCTCGCCCACCGCACGCTGTGGGCGGTGCCGACCGCGTTCCTGTTCGTCGCCCTGGCCGGGCAGACCAAGCAGCTGGCCGCGGTGCTGCGCAACGGCCGCACCATGGCCTGGCTGGCGCTGTCGGCGGCGATCATCGCCGTCAACTGGCTGGTGTTCATCTGGGCGGTGAACAACGGCCGGGTGCTGGAGACCAGCCTCGGCTACTTCATCAATCCGCTGATGGCGATGGCGGCCGGGGCGCTGATCTTCCGTGAGCGGATGGACGCGATCGGCAAGGGCGCGATCGCCCTGGCCGGGATCGGGGTGATCATCCAGACCTTCGCGCTGGGCCACCTGCCGATCATCTCGCTGACCCTGGCGACCAGCTTCTGCGCCTATGGGATCATTCGCAAGCGGGTGGCGGCCGAGGCGCAGACCGGGCTGCTGATCGAGTGCCTGATCCTCGGCCTGCCTGGCGTGTTCCTGATCGCCTGGCTGCAGAGCCAGGGCCAGGGGCATTTCATCTCCAGCCCGGCGGCGACGGCCTGGCTGCTGGCCTGCGGGCCGATGACGGCGTTGCCGCTGATGATGTTCTCGTGGGCGGCGCGGCGGATCCCGTTCTCGGCCATGGGCTTTCTGCAGTTCATCGCCCCCAGCATGACCTTCGTGATGGGGGTGATGCAGGGCGAGCCGTTCACCCCGCTGCGCGGCGTCTCCTTCGCCTTCATCTGGGGCGGGGCGGCGGTGTTCGCGTTCGGCGCCTGGCGGCGCAGCCGGATGCTCGCCGTTCAAAGCGCGGCGTAGGCCCTTCCATTGTTCGTCATCCTCGGCCGGCGCCGCGCAGCGGCGGCGGGCCGGGGATCCATAAACGCGACGCGTTCAGAGCTACCTCGGCGATACGGAGTCTATGGGTGGCCGGGACAAGCCCGGCCATGACGATCGATGGTCAGAGCGCGGCGTAGGCCGCCTCGATCAGCCGCTTGGCGCGGGCGTCGCCGATCAGGTCGGTCGACTGCTTGTTCATGACGTAGGCCCCGGCGAGGCCCGTCTCCGGATCGGCGAAGGCGCAGGAGCCGCCCCAGCCCGAATGGCCGAAGGTCTGCTCGCCCGGGCCCCAGACCTTGACCGCGCTGTTGCGCATGAAGCCGGCGCCCCAGCTCATCACGAAGGGCAGCACCAGGTCCTGGCCGTGGATGCGCTCGCGCGAGGCCTCGGCGATCAGGGCTGGCGACAGGATGGTCTCGCCGTCCAGCCAGCCGTCATTGGCCAGGGCGCCGATCAGCCGCGCCAGGGCCGGGGCCGTGGCGTGGCCGTTGGCGGAGGGGATCTCGATGCGCCGCCATTCGGCCTGGCCGCGGCCGGCCGGCGAGGACCAGGGGGTCAGGAAGGCGGCCTTGGTGGCGGCGTTGATCTCGCCGAAGTTCGGCAGGCCGTTCGGGCGCTGCAGGTCGGCGACGCGGCCGTGCTCGGCGTCGGGCAGGCCGATCCAGAGGTCGAGGTCGAAGGGGCCGGCCAGGTCCTCGCGCAGGGCGGTTCCCATGGTCCGCCCGTCGACGCGGCGGAAGATCTCGCCGGCCAGATAGCCGAAGGTGATCGGGTGGTAGCCGCTGGCGCTCCGCGGCGGCCACAGCGGGGCCATGGCGGCGAGCTTGGCGCAGACCGCGTCCCAGTCGAACCACAGCGAGGGTTCTATCTCGTCCGGGAAGCCCGAGAGGCCTTCCTGGTGGCTCATCACCTGCTCGATGGTGATGTCTTGCTTTCCGGCCTGGGCGAACTGCGGCCAGACGTCGGCGACGCGCTGGGCGTAGTCGAGCTTTCCGGCGTCGACCAGCCGCGCGATCAGCAGCGCGGCGACCGCCTTAGTGGTCGAGAACACCGGCGTCAGGGTGCGCTCGTCGAAGGGCTTGGTGCGTTGGCGGTCGGCGAATCCGGCCCAGAGGTCGACGACCAGCTCGCCGCCCTGCACCAGCGAAAACCGCGCGCCCAGCTCCTGGCCGGTGGCGAAGTTGTCCTCGAAGGCGGAGCGGACGTCGGCGAAGCGCTCGGGGCAGAGGCCGTGGATCTCGGGGGTCATGCCAATCGCTCCAAACGCACGCTGGGGGAGGTCGCCTTCAGCCGCTGGGCCATGGCGACGATAGGAAGTTCCGCCGCCCCGGCCACGTGGGCGGCGGCGACGGTCTCGGCGACGCCGCCGACCGCGCGGCCCAGCGCATAGGACCCGGCCAGCCCGTCGAGGAGCGCCGCGCCGAACAGGGCGCTGAGCAGGTCGCCGGTGCCCTTGGGGGCTGAGGGCAGTCGTGGGTGGGCGGCCAGCCAGGCTTCCCCCGGCTCGACATAGATCACCCCGATCTCCTTGGCCTGGCCGACCGAGGAGACCAGGGCCGGCTTGCCCAGGCGCCGGGCGGCGACCAGCACGTCCTGCGCGGTGCGGGTTGGCAGCCCGCTCAGGTGGGCCAGTTCCCAGGCGTTGGGGGCCAGGATGTCGGCGCGCGGGATCAGGTGCTCGGCGATCGCCTCGGCGACCGGGGCCGGGACGTAGAGCCCCTTGCCGGCGTCGCCGATGGTCGGGTCGACGATGACCACCGGCGCCCGCGGGGCCTCGCCGTCGTAGCCGCTGCGCTGGGCGCCGCGGACCGCGTCGATGGCCTGGGCGGCGGCGAGCACCTGTTCCGGGAAGGCGAAGTAGCCGGTCAGCACCAGGTCGGTCTGGCCAAACAGCTTGTTGGCTTCGATCCCGGCCAGCACGCCTTCGAGCACGGCCGGCTCGACCTTCGCGCCGCCGGGCGGGCCCCAGCCGGGATGGCGGCCGTAGAGCACGGTCGGCGCGACCATGGAGTCGATGCGCAGGATCGAGAGGGCGCTGGCCTGCGCCGTTCCGCCGACATGGCTGGCGGCGACGTGGCTGGAGATGATCAGCGCGAGCGGCATGGCCGCCCTGCTTAGCCGAGCGCCCCCGACCCCGACAAGCTGGGCGCTACCAGGTCTCGCGGAACGGCCGCACCTCGGCCAGGAACGACCAGGCGCTCTTCGGCTGATGGGCCAGGTGGAAGACCTCGCCGGCGATGTCGTCGGGAGCGATGAAGTAGTCGTCCGGCGCGTCCTTGTAGCGCTCGCGGGTCCACGGCACGTCGATCACCGCGTCGATCACCAGATAGGCGACGTGCACCCCCTTCGGACCGACCTCGCGGGCGATGGCTTCAGCCAGGATGCGCTGGGCGGCTTTGGTCGGGGCGAAGCCGGCGAAATTGGCCTTGCCGCGCAGGGCCGAGGTGTTGCCGGTGACGATCAGCGCGCCGCCGCCGGCCTCGATCATCTTCGGGACAGTCAGGCGGGCGAGGTGGTGCAGGGCCATGACGTTGGTCGCAAAGTTCTGCTCCAGCACCGACGGGTCGATGTCGAGGAAGTTGCCGAACGCTCCGCCGACTGCGTTGTGGACCACGACCTTGGGCGTTCCGAAGCGGACGATCAGGTCGTCGACCGCGGCGGTCAGGGCGGCGGCGTCGGAGACGTCGACCGGCACGGCGACGGCGTCCGGGATCTCCTGGGCGAGAGCAGCCAGGCGGTCGAAGTCCCGGGCCAGCATGGCGACGCGGTAGCCCTGGGCGGCGAACCTGCGGACGATCGAGGCTCCAGTCCCGGGGCCGACCCCGGTGACGATGGCGAGCGGTTTCATGTGGGCGTTCCTTCTGGAAGGGAGGACTAGGCGGCGAGCGCGCGGCGCAGGAAGTCGAGGCGGTCGTTGCCGAAGAACAGCAGGCCGCCCTCGGTGACGAAGCTGGGTGCGCCGAAGACGCCGGCCTCGACCGCTGCGGCGGTGCCCGCTTCGAGCTCGGTCGCGCGCTCGGGGGCGTCGATCATCGCGGCGGTGACGCCGAGGTCGGCGAGCAGGGCGGCGACATCGTCAGAGGTCGCCAGCGGCGCGTCGCCGGCCCACATGGCGCGGAACAGCCGGCGGCCCGCTTCTTCGCCGTGGCCGAGCGAGCGGGCGGCCAGCGCCGCGTGCAACAGCCGCGGGCCATCGACGCCGCTCATGCCCGGATTGGGGCTGAGCTGAGCTCGGTAGAGCGCAGCCCAGCGGCCGAGGTCCTGGCGGGCGTAGGCCTGCTTGGGCTTGCAGATCACGCTGGTCGGAACGTTGCCGACACGCTTCATCAGCTCCAGCACGTCGAACGGGCGCCAGTCGAACGTCCCGGGCAGGGAGTCGAGCTGTGTGCTGGCCAGGTAGCTGTAGGGGCTGCGGAAATCGAAGAAGAAGCGCGTGCGCGTCAGGGTGTCGGTCATGAGTTTCCTCCAAGCAGTTTCTTGAGACCGGGGGCGGCGGCGGGACCGGGGCGCAGGCGGGCGCGCTCGCGCGGGACCGGCGCGCCGGTCTCGGCGTCGACCAGCGCCAGGACCAGCGGATGGCCGGTCTGGCCGTCGATCAGTTCGATGGTCGGCGCGCCCAGGCCATTGGTGTCCCAGCGGTCGCCCCACTCGCGCAGGGCCGTGGTGACCTTCCAGAGGTCGCGGCCCTTGTCGGTCAGGCGATACTCATGGCGGGGCGGGTTGTCCTGATAGGGGCGGCGCTCGACGAGGCCGGTGCTCTCCAGGTGCTTGAGCCGGGTGGAGAGCGTGGTGGTCGGCATGCCGGTCGAGGCCTGCAACTCGTCGTACTTCGACAAGCCGAGCGACAGGTCGCGCAGCAGCAGCACCGCCCAGCGGTCGCCGATCGCCTCGAGGGCGCCGGCGACGGAACAGGTCATGTCGGCGAAGGACTTGGCGCGCATCGGCGGGGCTCCTCAGTAACTCTTATGATGAGAGTTAGTGGGCGTGCGGCGGCGCGCAAGGGTAGGCGGCGGATTTTCCTCTCCCCGCTTGAGGGGAGAGGGGAGGGTGAGGGGTAGGCGGCGCGAAGCGGCGCAATGCGGCCGAGGTCCCCCTCACCCCAACCCTCTCCCCCAAGGGGGGCGAGGGAGCAGGCCGTGGAGACCGGCCGCAAACGAAAACGGCGGCCGTGTCGCCACGGCCGCCGTCTGAAGTCTCGTGAAACCTGGAAGCTTAGGCTTCGGTGGTCTCGGTGTTGCGAGCGGTTTGACGCTCGGCGATCCGGGCCGACTTACCGCGACGGTCGCGCAGGTAGTAGAGCTTGGCGCGACGGACGACGCCGCGACGCTTCACTTCGATGGAGTCGATGTTCGGGGAGTAGAGCGGGAACACGCGTTCCACGCCTTCGCCGAACGAAATCTTGCGGACGGTGAAGCTCTCGTTCACGCCGCCGCCTTGACGGCCGATGCAGACGCCTTCGTAGGCCTGCACGCGTTCACGATCGCCTTCCTTGATCTTCACGTTGACGCGAAGGGTGTCGCCAGCCTGGAAGTCCGGGATCGAACGGGTGGCGGCGAGGCGGTCGAGCTCTTCTTTTTCGAGCTGCTGGATGATGTTCATATCGGTCGTCCTTGTCCTACCGGGCTTTACTCGCCCTTTGCCTGTTGATTGGCGAGATGCTGCGCCCAGAGGTCCGGACGTCGCTCCCGCGTGGCCGCTTCACGCTGCGCTTTGCGCCACTTGCCGATGTCGGCATGGTGACCACTGAGCAGCACTGGCGGTATCTCAAGTCCCTCGAATTCCCGCGGTCTGGTGTACTGCGGGTGCTCCAGGAGCCCGTCCTCGAAACTCTCTTCACTCAAGCTCTCCGCCTGGCCGAGGACGCCGGGCACGAGCCTCACGCACGCTTCGATCGCCACCAGGGACGCCGCCTCGCCGCCGGCGAGGACCGCGTCTCCGACGCTGATCTCCTCGAACCCCCGGGCGTCGAGCACCCGCTGGTCCACCCCTTCGAACCGTCCGGCCAGGACGATCAGTCCCGGACCCTTGGCCCATTCACTCACGCGCGCCTGGGTCAGGGGCCGACCTCGTGCGCTCATGTACAAAAGCGGCCGTCCCCGCCGCTCCACGCTGTCCAGCGCGGCTGCGATGACGTCCGCTCGCATCACTTGTCCCGGGCCGCCACCCGCAGGGGTGTCGTCGAGGAAGCCGCGCTTATCCTTGGAAAATTGGCGAATGTCCACTGTTTCCAACGTCCA
Source organism: Phenylobacterium sp. (assembly GCF_013822795.1). GTDB lineage: Bacteria > Pseudomonadota > Alphaproteobacteria > Caulobacterales > Caulobacteraceae > Phenylobacterium. The sequence continues at coordinate 53,606 of NZ_PNLB01000005.1, forward strand.
AAGCCCGTGCTCGCGCCAGGCGGTGCCGATCAGCGAGACGCCGAGCGGGCCGGGATAGGCCTCGGGAAACATGGTCAGGACGGTGGCGTCGAAGGACATGGCGCGGCTTTTGGACCATTGGGCGTTGAAATTCCACTGATGTCCCGCTGTCGGGCCCGGGCCGTCATCCGGCCTGGGTCGAGAACCGGGATGGCGCCTAGGGGATCGGCCAGCTTGTCGGAACGCTGCTATCGGCGTAATCCGGCTCCTTTCGCACTTGCAGCATTTTTAGAGATCCCATGGAAACGCCCGAAATCCTCACCGAGTCCCTGGCCCTTGAGCGCATCGAGGTGAACCTGTTCCGCGGCGTTTCGCCCGAGGACGGTCCAGGCCGGATCTTCGGCGGCCAGGTGATCGCGCAGTCGCTGCTGGCGGCCTACGAGACGGTCGAGGACCGGATCTGCCACTCGCTGCATTGCTACTTCATCCGTCCGGGCGACCCGCGGATCCCGATCCTGTTCGAAGTCGACCGCTCGCGCGACGGCGGCACCTTCACCACCCGGCGGGTGATCGCCGTGCAGAACGGCAAGCAGATCTTCAACCTGGCCGCCTCGTTCCAGGTCGCCGAGGAGGGCTTCGAACACCAGGCCCCGATGCCGGCGGTGCGCAGCGCCGACGACATGGCCGCTGAGGCCGAGGCCCAGAAGAAAGCCGTGCTGGACGGCATGAGCGAAGAGATGCGCCGGATGATGAACCGGCCGCGCCCGATCGAGATGGTCGGTCGCGACAACTACGGCTTTGGCCGCAAGCCCAAGCCGAGCGAGCCCAAGAGCGACACCTGGATGCGGGCCGTGGCGCCGATCGGCGACGATGCGCGCATGCACCAGGTGATCCTGGCCTACGCCTCGGACATGAACCTGCTGTCGACCGCGATGCGCCCGCACGGCGTCGCCTGGCAGACGCCTGGCCTGCAGTCGGCCAGCCTCGACCACGCCATGTGGTTCCACAAGCCGTCGAACTTCAACGACTGGCACCTCTATACGCAGGACAGCCCCAGCGCCTCGGGCGGCCGCGGCTTCGTGCGCGGCGCGATCTATGGCCAGGACGGAACGCTGGTCGCCTCGGTGGCCCAGGAAGGGCTGATGCGACTGAAGAAGTAGTCTCAGGTGGCGGCGGGCTTCGGCTTGCCGCCTTTGTTTTATGACTGCTAGGCTCGACGCTTCCTCGGAGGGGGCGTGCGAGTGTTCGGACAGTTCCTCAGTGAGTTGAAGCGTCGAAACGTCATTCGTGTAGCCGCTGTCTACACGGTGACTGCCTGGGCGATTTTCCAGGTCGCCAAGACGATCTTCGAGACCCTCGAATTTCCCAAGTGGACCAGCCAGGCGGCGTTGATCGTTCTGGCGCTCGGCCTGCCGATCGCGATGGTCATCGCCTGGGCGTTCGAGCGCGCGCCGGACGGCACGATCCACCGGACGAAGACGCCGGAAGGCGAGGAGGCGCCGGCCAAGACCGGCCTGACCCGGCTGGACGTGCTGCTGCTGGGCGGCCTTGGCCTGGTGCTGGGCGTCACCGCCGCGCAGGTCAGCGGCGTGCTGCGCGGCCCGATGCAGATGCTGGGCGGCGGCCCGCCGGACAAGTCGGTGGCGGTGCTGCCGTTCGAGACCTTCAGCCAGGCCCAGGACGCCGAGTACTTCGCCGACGGCCTGACCGAGGAGGTGATCAACAGCCTGGCGCAGTCGCCGGAGCTGAAGGTCGCCGGCCGCACCTCGAGCTTCTATTTCAAGGGCAAGCACCAGGATCTGCGCGAGGTCGGCAAGAAGCTGGGCGTGGCGCACGTGGTCGAGGGCAGCGTGCGGCGCGAGGGCGATCGCCTGCGGGTCACCTGCCAGCTGGTGGCCTGCAAGGACGGCTTCCACCTGTGGTCGGAGACCTATGACCGCCAGATGGTCGACGCCCTGGACCTGCAGACCGAGATCGGTGAGGCCGTCGCCGAGGCGATGAAGGTCAAGCTGGCCCTGAGGGGCGCGCGGCCGAACGACGAGACGCCTCGCGACCCCGCCGCCTACACCCTGCAACTCACCTCGATGGCCCAGCTTCGTCGCCAGGATCCAGACTCGCTGAAGGCCGCGCGGGCCGGCTTCGAGCAGCTGATGGATCTGGAGCCGCGGAACGCCGCGGCCTTCGCAGGCTACGCCCAGGCGACGATGGTGCTGGCCCAGCAAGGACTGTCGATGGACATCGGCGAGGCCGGCCGCGTCGCTCAGGGCGCGATCGACAAGGCGGTGCAGATCGATCCGGAGTCGCCGGACGTCTGGATGGCCAAGTCGATGATCGCGCGGGTGCTGAGCATCCGGGTCGGCGGCCCGCAATACGAACGGGCCTTCGACGAGGCGATCGCCCGGACCCTGAAGCTGGCCCCCAACAAGCCCGAGGCGCTGAGCGCCAAGGCCTCGCGCCTCAACGATCTGGGCCAGTCGGAGCAGGCGGTGGCGTTCGGGCGCAAGGCGTTGGCGCTCGATCCGTTGAACCGCTCGACGATCATGACCTACGGCAAGGCGCTGATGAATGCCGGCCAACTGGAAGAGTCCCAGCGCCAGTTCCATTCCGCGACCGAGCTCTATCCCGACTACGAGCAGGCCAAGTACCAGCTAGCCATGGTGCTGACCGAAAAGGGTCGGTTCGACGAGGCTGAGCCGTGGCTGAAGGCCATCGCGACCGGCCATGACCCGTTCATTTCGCTGCAGACCTCGTGGGTCTACATGAACCTTGGCCTGCGCGAGGACGCCGATGCGACGCTGCGGGCGATCACCGAGTCGCCGGCCAAGGAGCTCGGGGAGGTGACGATCCTCTGCTACGACGGCGACTGGCGCGGGGCGCTGGCCATGGGCCGCTCGTTGATGGCCAAGGACGACGAACCGTTCTGGCCGATGGTGGTGTTCCAGACCTCGGTGATGACCGGCAAGTACGCCGAGGGCATTGCAGCCCTGAAGACCTTGCGTCCCGACATCTTCTCGCCGGAACCGGCGGTGACCGGGCTGGACCTGGCCATGCCGACGGTGGCGGCGCACGCGCTGAACCGGACGGGCGACCGGGCGCAGGCCAAGCGGCTGCTCGACGAGGTGCTGAAGGTGACCGCGCCCACGCCCGGTCAGCGGCCGCCGAACGACTCGCTCGTCGCCCGCGCCAAGGTGTTCGCCGAGAAGGGCATGCGGAACGAGGCGGTCGCGGCGCTGGAGAGCGCCTATCAGAACGGCTGGCGCGGCGTCTTCCTGTGGGACGAGAGCTTGTGGCTCGACCAGCAGCCGAACCTGCTGGCGCTGCGCGACGATCCTGCGGTCAAGGAGCTGATGGCCAAGGCGCGGACCGATCTCGCTCGCCAGCGCGAGGCGGTGTTGGCCCAGCGGGCCTAGGGGCCCGGCTCAGGTCGCCGGCTGCAAGGCGCGGGTGTAGGTGGCGAGGTCGAAGTAGTCGCGCCAGACCTTGATCTTGCCATCCTGCATCTCGAACACGCCGCAGCAGGGCAGGTCCACGGCGACCGCACCGACCATGGTGCGGTCCAGCCGCTCGGCGATGACCGTGTCGCCGCGGGACATCAGGGTCAGCACGTCCCACTCGGTCGATGTCCAGCCCCGCAGGAAGCCGGTGATGAAGCCGCGCAGGTTCTCCCGGCCGGTGACCGGCCTGGCGGGCATGTTGTGATAGGTGCCGTCCTCGGTGAAGAAGGCGACCAGCTCGTCAGGATCGAGCCGCGACCAGGCGGCGATGAAGTCGCGGATCGTCTGCTCGTTCTGGTCCATGGTCGCCCCCCGGCTGTGTTGTTGCTCAACCTAGCGTTATGCGGGTGCGCAGCGCCAGACCTCAGTCGACGTCACGGCCTTCGTTGGGATCGGCCTCGATGACCGCTGGGGGCTCGGCGATCAGCTTGCCTTGCGCGATGCGGACTTCCGGCACGGCCTCGCGCGTGAACGGCAGCCACCAGCTGGCGCCGGCCTTGGGCTGGATCTCGAGCAGGTCGCCGGCGCCGAAATCCTGGACGGCCTTGACCTTGCCCAGCAGTTCGCCGGAGGCGGTTTCGACGGTCAGGCCGATAAGGTCGGCGAGATAGAACTCGTCCTCCTCGGGCGGCGGCAGGCTGTCGCGAGAAATGTAGAGCTTCAGGCCGCGCAGGGCCTCGGCGGCATTGCGGTCGTCCACCCCCTTGAGGCGGGCGACGATCCCGCCCTTGGTCGGGCGGGCCGAAGCGATGGTCAGGGCGGGCGAGCCGTCCTGACGCATCAAGGTCTTGTAGCTCGCCAGGGCCATGGGGTCGGCGGTGAAGGTCGTGACCTTCACCTCGCCTCGCACCCCGTGGGCGGCGCCGACCTGGGCGACGAAAATCAGATTGCGCGTCTCGTCGCCCATATCGGTCGAACCAAGGCCGTCTCGCCCCGGCGGTGGCCAGGGCGAGCGCGGCGATGGACTTAGCCTTCGGTCTTTTCGGCGTCGCCTTCGGCGGCCGGAGCTTCAGCAGCGGCTTCTTCAGCGGCGGGCGCCTCGGCGGCCGGGGCTTCTTCGGCGACCGGTTCCGGCTCCGGAGCCGGCTGAGCGGCGGCTTCGGCAGCGGCGGCGGCGCGGTCGGCTTCGCGTTGAGCGCGCTCTTCAGCACGTTCCTTGGCCTTGCGGCCCGGCTCGGCCTTGTTCGGGTTGTTGCCGGCTTCCCACTTCACCAGGCCTTCGTTGGCCAGGAAACGGGCGACGCGGTCGGTCGGCTGGGCGCCCTTCTTGAGCCACGCCTGGATCGACTCGACCTTCAGGGTGACGCGAGCAGGATCGTCCTTCTTGAGCATCGGGTTGTAGGCGCCGACCTTCTCGATGAAGCGGCCGTCGCGCGGCGAGTGCGAGTCGGCGATGACGATGTTGTAGTAGGGGCGCTTCTTGGCGCCGCCACGGGCGAGACGGATCTTGAGCATGGGTTAGTCCTTTGTAAGCTCTAGGATTTCTTGAAGGGGTTGAAGCCCGGCGGCAGGTTGCCGAGGCCAGGAAGCTTCGGGCCGCCGGGACCGCCGAGGCCGGGCAGACCGCCCCCTTGGCTCGCCAGCTTGCCGAGTTCTTCCAGTTGTTTGGGATCTGGCGCCGGCATCTTGCCGCCGCCCAGGGCCTTGAGACGGTCCATGCCGCCGCCGCCCATCATGCCAGCCATGCGGGCGAAACCCTTGCCGCCGTCGCGGCTCATCATCTTGAAGGCGTCGGCCATCTGGCGGTGCTGCTTCAGGAGCCGGTTGATCTCGGCCACGTCGACGCCGGCGCCGGCGGCGATGCGGCGTTTGCGCGAGGCCTGCAGGATGTCGGGCTTCTTGCGCTCGGCCTTGGTCATCGAGGAGATGATGGCCATCTGGCGGTCGATCATCTTGTCGGAAACGTTGGCTTCCGAGAGCTGCTTCTTGACCTTCTGAACGCCTGGCAGCAGGCCCATCAGGCCTTCCATGCCGCCCATGCGCTTCATCTGGTTGAACTGCTCGGCCATCATGTCGAGGTCGAACTGGCCCTTGGCCAGCTTCTTGGCCATCGCCTCGGTCTTGGCGACGTCCAGGTCCTGCGCGGCTTTCTCGACCAGCGCGACGACGTCGCCCTGACCCAGGATGCGGCCGGCGACGCGGCGGGCGTCGAAGACGTCGAGGCCTTCGATCTTTTCCGACACGCCGAGGAACTTGATCGGCAGTCCGGTGACCGCGCGCATCGACAGCGCCGCGCCGCCGCGGCCGTCGCCGTCGGCCCGCGTCAGCACCAGGCCGGTCAGCGGCAGGCGTTCGTGAAAGGCGGTGGCGGTGCGCACCGCGTCCTGGCCGGTCAAGCTGTCGGCGACCAGCAGGGTTTCGGTGGGCGAGGCGATCTTCGCGATCTCGGCCGCCTCGGCCATCATCGCTTCGTCGATGGTGGTGCGGCCGGCGGTGTCGAGGATGACGACGTCGAAGCCCTGCAGCTTGGCGGCGGACATGGCCCGGCGGGCGATGTCGGGGGCCGACTGGCCGGCGACGATCGGCAGGCTCTCGACCCCGGCCTGCTTGGCGAGCAGGGCCAGCTGCTCCATGGCGGCGGGGCGGCGGGTGTCGAGCGAGGCCAGCAGGACCTTCTTGCGGTCCTTGGCGAGCTTCAGCGCCAGCTTGCCGGCGGTGGTGGTCTTACCCGAGCCTTGTAGGCCGGCCATCATGATGACGGTCGGCGGGTTGAGCGCGAGGTTCAGGCCCTCGGCGACATCGCCGCCCAGCATCTCGACCAGGCCGTCATAGGTGATCTTCACCACCTGATCGGCGGGGCGGATCGAGCGGATCACCTCCTCGCCGGCGGCCCGTTCCTTGGCCTTGGAGATGAACTCGCGGACGACGGGCAGGGCGACGTCGGCCTCGAGCAGGGCGACACGCACCTCGCGCAGGGCTTCGTCGATGTCCTTTTCCGAGAGCACGCCCCGCCCGGAGAGGCGGTCGAAGACCCCGGAAAGCCGATCTGTCAGTGCGTCGAACAAGTCGAACTCCTATAGGCCCAAACGCAATCGACCCCCGTGGACGATCACGTCGACGGGGGGCCTCGCCGCCCTCGTCCCACATTCGTCGTGGGGGTCGTGGCGGTGGAGGGCGCGAATGCTATGCGCCAGAAGGGGGCGCTTATGCCCCTGTGGATGCTTTAGGTCAAGGATTTGAAGGGCGACGCCACTTCTTGCGTGGCGCCGCCGCCCCGTGTGGGAGGTCAGCCCTGCACGACCCATTGGCCGTCGGAGCCTTTGCAGGCGGTGTGGCGCGAGGTTTCCGGAGCGCCGTTCTGGGTGCGGATGGTCTGGTCGAAGGTGCGGCAGACCGAATTGCCGCCGGCGTACTGGGCGCCGCCGACCGGCCGCACCACGGTGTCGGAGACGTAGCCGATCGCCTGGCCGTTGCGGCCGGCCAGCAGCCACGGCGTGCCGCTGACCCGGGCCAGGGCGTCGAAGGTCTGGCCGCCGTTCAGCTTGCCGACCACCGGCGCCGAGGTGGTCGGCCGGGCGCGGATGTTGACGGCCTTGGGTGCGGTGTAGGGGCCGGAGGCGGCCTCGTAGGCCGGCGCCGGCTCGACGCCGTTCGCAAAGCGCAGGCCGTTCAGCGAGACCGGCTGGCCGCCGCCGCCGTTCGAGGTTGAGACGACGCGGACGTCGCCCGAGGCGCCGGTCTCCGCGTTGGACCACGACTGCGAGCCGCCGCGGTCGAGGGCGTTCTGGGCCGCGTACTGGGCCTTCTGCTGGTCGCTGCGCTGCATGCGGCAGCCGATGTACGAGCCAGCCGCCGCGCCGGCTGCCGCGCCGAGCACCGTTCCCAGCGTGCGCTCGTTCTTGGCGAGGTTGCTGCCGACCACGCCGCCGACCAGGCCGCCGATGACCGCCCCGCCGGCCTGCTTGTTGCCGCCCGCGTCGCAGCCGATGATCGAGGACAGCGGACTGCCCTGGCGCAGGGTCGGCTGGGCGCCCGCGGCGGCGGGCATGGCGAGAGCGACGGCGACGAGGGCCGCGGTGACTTGGGAAGGACGCATATCGGGTTTCCTGGACGGATCGTGGCCCCGGGCGGGGCGAACAAGCTCTGCCGGAAAATGCGCCTGCCCGCGGTTCTGTTCCATGCCGCGCGGCAATCAACAATTGTATCGGGCGGAAGGTCGGCTGCCGCCACGGCGCCCTTGACCTGACCCTTGCGCGGGCAGGTAATCGCCGCCGAACGTCGGACACGCGGCGGCACAAGGGAGAACGCCATGGAACGGGCCTATGACCTGGTGATCCGGGGCGGGATGCTGGCGGACGGATCGGGCCAGCCGGCTTTTGCGGCCGACGTCGCGGTCAAGGACGGGCTGATAGTTCAGGTCGGTCACGTCGCCGGCGCCGGGGCCGAGGAGATCGACGCCCGTGGCAAGCTGGTGACGCCGGGCTTCGTCGACATCCACACCCATTATGACGGCCAGGCGACCTGGGATCAGCGCATGCAGCCGTCGTCCTGGCACGGCGTGACCACCGTGGTGATGGGCAATTGCGGGGTCGGCTTCGCCCCCTGCCGGCCCGCCGACCACGATCGGCTGGTGCGGCTGATGGAGGGGGTGGAGGACATCCCGTTCCCGGTGCTGACCGAGGGCCTGCCCTGGAACTGGGAGAGCTTCCCCGACTATCTCGACAGCCTTGAGGGCCGTCAGTTCGACGTCGACATCGGCGCCCAGCTGCCACACGCGGCGCTGCGGGTGTTCGTGATGGGCGAGCGCGGCGCCAACCGCGAGGACGCCACGGCCGACGACATCGCTGCGATGGCCGCCATCGCCAAGGGTGCGGTCGAGGCGGGGGCGCTGGGCTTTTCCACTTCGCGCACGCTCAACCACCGGACCAGCGACGGGCAGCCGACCCCGACCCTGACGGCTTCGGAAGATGAGTTGACCGGGATCGCCATGGGGCTGGCCGCGGCCGGCAAGGGCGCGCTGCAGTTCGTCTCCGACTTCGGCGATCCGGAGGCGGAGTTCGCGATGCTGCGGCGGATCGTCGAGGCTTCGGGGCGGCCGCTGTCGTTCTCGCTGGTGCAAAGCCCGATCCAGCCGGCCCAGTGGCGGCTGCTGCTCGACCGGCTGGAGGACGCCAGCGGCGCCGGGCTGCCGATGCGGGCCCAGGTCTGCGGACGGCCGGTCGGGGTGCTGTTCGGCCTGGAGCTGACGCTCAATCCGTTCACCCACTATCCGAGCTACAAGGCGATCGCGGCGCTGCCGCTGGCCGAGCGCGCGGCCAGGCTGGCGGACCCTGAGTTCCGCGCCCAACTGCTCAGCGAAGGGAACGAGGCCTCGGCCGCCTTCGCCGCCAACATGACCCAGAACTGGAAGGTCATGTTCCTGATGGGCGAGACGCCGGACTACGAGCAGACCGCGGACCGCACAGTGCTGGCGCTGGCCAATGCGCGCGGCGTGCGGCCCGAGGAATTGGCGCTGGACCACATGTTGACCAATGGCGGGCGCGGCATGCTGTATCTGCCGTTCCTCAACTACGCGAACGGCTCGCTGGACCCCTCGTTCGAGATGCTGAACCATCCGGATACGGTGCCTGGCCTGTCGGATGGCGGGGCGCATGTGGGAATGATCTGCGACGGCTCATTCCCGACCTCGAACCTGACGCTGTGGACGCGCGACCGCACGCGGGGGCCCAAGCTGCCGCTGGAGGCGATGGTGCGGATGCAGAGCCACGACACCGCCGCGGCCCTGGGTCTGCATGACCGCGGGCTGGTGGCGCCGGGCTACCGGGCCGATCTGAATGTCATCGACTATGACGGCCTGACGTTGGGCGCGCCGAGCGTCGCCTACGATCTGCCGGCCGGCGGGCGGCGGCTGGTGCAGCGGGCCGACGGCTATGTGGCGACCATCGTGGCCGGGCAGGTCACCTATCGCGACGGCCAGCCGACCGGCGCCCTGCCGGGCCGGCTGCTGCGCGGGGCGCAGGCGGCGCCTGCGGCGATCGCGGCGGAATAGCGCTTTGGCCTGAGCGCCGACACAGGCCATAAGCCCCGGATGGCCGCCTCCCTCGCGCCGCGTATGGACCTCGACGACACGCCGAATCTGGACGGGGCGCGGGAGATCCTGCGCCGCACCTTCGGACATGCCGAGTTCCGCGGACGCCAGGCCGAGGTGATCGCCGAGGTGCTGGCCGGGCGCAGCGCCATGGCCGTGCTGCCGACCGGCGGCGGCAAGAGCGTCTGCTATCAGATCCCCGCCATGATGCGACCGGGCCTGGGCCTGGTGGTCTCGCCGCTGATCGCGCTGATGACCGACCAGGTCGCGGGGCTACAGCAGTCGGGCGTCGCCGCCGCCAAGCTCGATTCCACCGGCGAGGCCTGGGAGCGGGCCGAGACCTGGGAGAAGATCGACCGCGGCGAACTGGACCTGCTCTACATCTCGCCGGAAGGCTTGATGCAGCCCTCGATGCTGGAGCGGCTGTCGCGCGTGCCGTTGGCGCTGCTGGCCATCGACGAGGCCCACTGCGTCAGCCAGTGGGGCCACGACTTCCGGCCCGAGTACCGGATGCTGGGCCGGCTGGCCGACATCTTCCCGAACGTGCCGCGGCTGGCGGTCACCGCCACCGCCGACAATCGTACCCGCGAGGACATCCGCGCCGAACTGCGGCTGGAGGACTCGGCCGAGTTCGTGGCCAGCTTCGCGCGGCCCGAGCTGGCGCTGTCGGCCGAGCGCAAGCGCGGGGCCGGCCATAAGCGGGTGCTGGAACTGGTCGCCGCCCGGCCGGGCCGCTCGGGCGTGGTCTATGCCGGCTCGCGCGACGGGGTCGACAAGCTGGCCGAGGCGTTGCGCGGGGCGGGGGTTCCGGCCCTGGCCTATCACGCGGGCCTCGACAAAAACGTCCGCGCCGACCGGCTGGAGAAGTTCCTTGAGGCCGACGAGGCGGTGATGGTCGCGACCATCGCCTTCGGCATGGGCGTCGACAAACCCGACGTCCGCTATGTGATCCACGCCGATCCGCCGGCCTCGATCGAGGCCTATTGGCAAGAGATCGGCCGCGCCGGGCGCGACGGCGACCCCGCCGAAGGCATCACCCTCTACGGCTCGGCCGACATGGCCTGGGCGTTCCGCCGGCTGGACGGCCGCGACGTCGACGAGAGCGTCAAGCAGGTCCAGGGCCGCAAGGTCCGCCAGCTTTACGCCATGCTGGACGGGACGACCTGCCGCGCCGCCGCCGTGCGCCGCTACTTCGGTGAGGAAGGGGTCAAGGCCTGCGGCCAGTGCGACCTGTGCCTGGGCGAGGTGGAGACGGTCGATGCGACCCGGCCCGCCCAGATGGCGCTGTCGGCGGTGCACCGCATGGGCGGCCGGTTCGGACGCGGGCGGCTGGTCGACCACCTGCTGGGAAAGACCAAGGACCCGTCGAGCTTCGAGGCGAGCCTCACCACCTTCGGCATCGGCCAGGAACTGAGCGCCATCGCCTGGCGCGACCTGATCGACCAGCTCTTGTTCGACGGGCTGCTGCGCGAGGATCCCAACGACGGGCGGCCGCTGATTGGGCTGGGCGACGCCGACGGCGTGAAGGCGATCTATCGCGGCGAGCGGCAGGTTTCGCTGCGCAAACCGCAGGAACCTGAACCGCGGGCCCGCGCCAGCGGCCGGCGCAAGGGGCAGAGCGGCGCGGCGCTGGCGGTCAGAGCCCACGACCAGCCGGTGTTCGAGGCGCTGCGCGCCTGGCGCCGCGACGAGGCCGCGCGCCAGCACCTGCCGCCCTATGTGATTTTCCACGACCGCACCCTGGCCGAGATCGCTGGGCGCAAGCCGTCGGATCATACGAGCCTCGGCGCGATCTCCGGGGTCGGCGAGGGCAAGCTGCAGCGTTACGGCGAGGCGGTGCTCGCCGTGTTGCGCGGCATGGACGCCTAGAGCTTGGCCTAGGCCGGCTGCAGGAAGACGTAGCGCTGGTAGGGGTCGGCCAGCGCCCAGTCCGAGCCGGCGATCTTCCAGTCCGGATAGTTGGCGGTGATGAAGTCCAGCGTCATCGAGGTGTCGCCGTAGGTGGCCTCGCCTTCGACGGTGTCGCGCCGGTGCGGCACGAAGGCGAAGCCGTCGCGGGCGTGCAGCGCCTTGTAGTCCTCGGCCTTGTCGGCGTAGTCCGGATTGACGTCCCAGTACTCGGGCGAGCGGATCGTGATGGCCAGCAGGCCGTCGTCGGCGATGTGCCGGCGCAGCGCGCCCAGGGCCGCGTCCGTGGCCGAGCGCGAGGTGTGGGTGAACACCGAGAAGGCGAAGGCGACGTCGATCGAGCGTTCCGGCGCGGGCAGCGACCTGGGCAGGTAGTCCGACTGCGCCAGATTGCCGATCAGCCCGGCCTCGCGGCACAGGCCGACCGCAAAGTCCCAGGGGTCCATCGCCCAGATGCTGGCCGGGTCGGTGTAGTAGTACATCATCCGGGTGAGGCGGCCGTAGCCGCAGCCGTAGTCGAGGACCCGGGCCTCGGAGAGCGAGCGGTTGCGGACCGCCGCGTAGTTGTAGGCCAGGGCGCGGACGAAACTGACGGTCTCGCGCAGCAGGGTCAGTCCGGCGTTGCCGGTGAAGTTGCGTTGGGTCTCGTCGCTGGCCATGCGCGGCAGCAGGCGCGACAGGTGCGGCAGGTCCTCGCGCGGCAGGTCGATGATCAGCATCCCGAAGGCGTCGAGCGAAAGCGTGGCGCGCAGCTGGGCCAACACCTGATCCACGCCGGCCCCGGAGGCGGCGAGGGTTTCGACGGCGGCGACCGCCTTGGCGTCGTCGGGAGGCAACATGAGTGACTACCTGAGGGAAGGAGAGACGGCTCATAACCCTGTCCGCCGCCCGTTGGCTACCCGCTGCGGCCGGCACGGTTAAGACCGGCGAAAGGCTCTGGCCCTAACGTCGCGTCAGCAAGGGGAACGGGCATGGCGGTCGCAATCCTGCAGGCGCGGATGAGTTCGTCGCGGCTGCCGGGCAAGGTGATGAAGCCGCTGGCGGGACGGCCGATGGTCGAGCGCCAGATCGAACGCCTGCGCCGCTGCCAAACCCTGACCCGGCTGGTCGTGGCGACCAGCGACGATCCCAGCGACGACGTGCTGGCGAGCTTCCTGAAGGACATCGACATCGAGGTCCATCGCGGCCCGCTGGCCGACGTGCTGGGCCGCTATGTCGGGGCCATAGAGGCGCTCCAGATCACCGGCCAGGTCGTGCGGCTGACCGCCGACTGCCCGCTGGCCGATCCCCAGGTGATCGACGACTGCGTGCGGCTGCAGGCCAAGCTGGGCGTCGACTACTGTTCCAACGGCCGCAACCGCACCTATCCGCGCGGACTGGACGTCGAGGTCTTCGAGGCCAAGGACCTGCTGACCGCCGGGCGTGAGGCCACCGATCCCTATGACCGCGAGCACGTCACGCCGTTCCTCTATCGGCCAGGCGCGCCCTTCACCCAGGGCGAGCTGGTCCAGGTTTGTGACGAGAGCGCCCTGCGCTGGACCGTCGACACGCCGGAAGACTACGCCTTCGTCGAGAAGGTCTATGCCGCGCTCTATAAGGCCAAGCCCGACTTCACGTCCGACGACATCCGGGCTCTGCCCTTCTCCCATCTTGAATCCGACACCTAGGAGCCTCCCATGACCGGCACGCCGGCCGACCCGAAATCCGCTTGGGCGGGAGACTTCGGCGCCGAGTACACGCAGCGCAACGTCGCCTCCGACGAGGCGCTGCGGGCGCGCACCTTCATGTGGGGCCGCTTCGCCCAGGCCTTCGCCGGCGACCCGCCGAAGACCATCCTGGAGGTCGGCTGCAACCTTGGTCTCAACCTGCGGGTCATGCCGCGACTGCTGGGGGCCGAGCTCTCGGCCATCGAACCGAACGCCACGGCGCGGGCGCGGGTGCTGGCCGACGGGATCCTGCCGGCCGAGCGGCTGTACGAGGGTTTCGGCGACAAGATCCCGCTGGCCGACGGCGCGGTGGAGATGGCCTTCACGACCGGGGTGCTGATCCACGTCGATCCGTCGCGGCTGCCGGCGACGATGGACGAGATCCATCGGGTGTCGTCGAAGTACGTGCTGTGCGCCGAGTACTTCTCGCCGCGGCCTGAGACGCTGAGCTATCGCGGCCACGAGGGGCTGCTGTTCAAGAACGACTTCGGCGGGCTCTACATGGACCGGTTCCCGGACCTGGAACTGGTCGACTACGGCTTCTTCTGGAAGCGGGCGACGGGTCTCGACGACGCGACCTGGTGGCTGTTCCGGAAGGGGTAGGAGGCAGATCCTCCCCTCTTGGGGGAGGTGGATCGGCGCGAAGCGCCGAGACGGAGGGGACTGCTCTCAAACAGCAAGTCAAAGTCCCCCTCAGTCAGCCATCCGGCTGACAGCTCCCCCAGAGAGGGAGCAACTAGGTTGAGCTACTCCACCATCGTCCAGTCCAGCGGCGCGCCGCGGGGCAGGGCGCGGGCCGCCTTGCGGCCGAGCACTGCCGGCAGGTGCTTGGGCGGCAGGCCAAAGCCTGGGCGGATCGAGCGGACGTTGGCCGCGGTGAGTTCCTCGCCGGCGGCGACGTCGGCCACTACGTAGAGCGAGCGGCGATGGTCGCGGCTGGAGGCCTCGGACGGGGCCTCGTCGTAGCGCACCGCGCCGAGCGCCAGCCAGGCGTCGCGGCACTCGACCACCAGCCGTTCCAACTCGGCCGGTTCCAGCGAGAAATCGGAATCGACCCCGCCCTCGGCGCGGCTGAGGGTGAAATGCTTTTCGATGAAGCAGGCGCCCAGCGCCACGGCCGCGACCGAAGCGGTGACGCCCATGGTGTGATCGGAGAGGCCGGTGACCACGCCGTGCTGGGCGGCCAGGTGTGGCAGGGTCAGCAGGTTCATGTCCGACGGCGGGGTCGGATAGCCGCTGTTGCAATGGAGCACGATGATCTCGCTGGCCCCGGCGCCGCGGGCGGCGGCCACCGCCTCGGCGATCTCGGTGGGCGAGGCCAGGCCCGTCGACATGATCAGCGGCTTGCCGGTGCGGGCGCAGAGCTCGATCAGCGGGATGTCGACCAGCTCGAACGAGGCGATCTTGTAAGCCGGGGCGTCCAGGCTCTCGAGCAGCTCGACGGCGGTCGGATCGAACGGCGAGGAAAAGACCGTGATGCCGATCTCGCGGGCGTGGGCGAACAACCGCGCGTGCCAGTCCCAGGGGGTGTGGGCTTCCTGGTAGAGGTCGTAGAGGCGCCGCCCGTCCCAGAGGCCGCCGTGCACCGTGAAGCCCGGGCCGTCGTGGTCGATGGTGATGGTGTCGGCGGTGTAGGTCTGCAGCTTCACCGCGTCGGCGCCGGCCGCCTTGGCGGCGTCGATCAGGGCCAGGGCGCGCTCGATCTCGCCGTTATGGTTCCCGGACATCTCGGCGACGATGTAGGGCGGATGGCCGGGACCGATCTTGCGGCCGGCGATGCTGACGAGGGGTTGGCTCACGCGCCGTCTCCAGGTTCGAGCCGCGCCAGCACCGGCGCGATCTCCACGAAACTCGGCGCCACGGCGTCGGGCGGGAAGCCGCCGTCGCCGAGCGCCGCAAACTTGCCGGTCCGCACCCGCACCGAGCGGCAGCCGACCGCGGCGGCGGCGGCCATGTCGTGGCCGGGATTGTCGCCGATCACCACGGCCTGGGCCGGAAACGCGTCCATCCGGCGCAGGGCCTCAAGATAGCAGGCCGGGTCGGGCTTGGGCGCCTCGTGCTCCCAGCACAGCAGCACCTCGTCGACCAGGTCGGCGACGCCGAGGGCTTCGACTTTACGCGACTGCATCAGGGCCAGCCCGTCGGTGACGATGGCCAGCCGGTAGGATTTTGCGAGCCTCGCTAGGGTGTCGGCGACGCCCGGCCACAGGCGGATCGTCGGGCGGTGGTCGCGATAGACGCCGACCAGTTCGCCGATCAGCGCCGGGGAGGCGGGCAGGCCAGCCTGGGTCAGCACGACGTCGAAGATGCGGCCGCGGCCATGGGCGTCGAGCTCGGCCTCCATGCCGGCGGCGAGGGCGGCGGCGTCAAGCCGCGGATGGCGTTGGGCGAGCTCCTCGGCCACGGCGCGGAAGCCAGACAGCACGTAAGTCCGCTCGTCGTAGAGCGTGTCGTCGAGATCGATGAGCAGGGCCGAGATCACAGCGCGCCCAGTTCAGCGTCGGTGACGATGCGGTCCTGGGCGTAGCGCAGCATGGTCAGGCCGTAGGCGATCGGACGGGATCGGGCGGCTTCGGCGTCCTGGCCGCGCGCCATCTGCAGGAGGCGCTCGGGCGAGGCCAGGCCCGCCTGGATTGAGAGGTTCGAGGCGCCGCCGAAGCGCGGATTGATCTCGATGAACCGCGTGCCGGCGTGGTCATGGAAGGCCTGGACGACGTTGTGACCGACGAGATCGAGCGCGGCGCAGAGCTTCAGCGCCTGGTCGGTCAGGGTCGGGACGTCTTCCGTACGCGACTTTGTCGCCTCGCCGCCTTGGACCTGCAGCCGGCGGCGGGCCACCGCCTGCAGCGGCGCGCCGGCCAGGCTCATCAGCACGTCGACGGTGTACTCCGGGCCGCTGTCGAGCGCCTGGATCAACAGGTCCTTGCCGGTCGGCAGATCGGCCGGATGGTCGATGCGGCGGGCGCCTGCCCCGCCGGCCCCGTCCACGGGACGGACGAAGACTGGGAAGCGGTCAGGGGTCTCGCCCGGCGCGAAGGTGCGCGGCGTGGCCAGGCCGAGGTCGCGGCAGGCCTGGGTGAAGCGGCGTTTGTCGCGGCAGACGGCCAGAGCGTCCAGCGACGGCGCCAGCACCGTGACGCCCTGAGCGGCGAGGCGCTTGAGGGCCGCCGAGAGCACGGCCAGCTCGCCGTCGCGGGTCGGAACCACCAGGCCGATGGCGTGCTGGGCGCAGGCTTGGGCCAGGGCGTCCACGAAACTCGGGTCGTCGCTGCGCGGCAGGATCAGCGCCTGGTCGGCGGCGAACAGGGCGGCGTTGTCGCGGGCGAGGTCGGCGGCCAGCACCCGCCCGCCCAGCGGATGGGCGGCGGCCTGGAACGCCTGGACCAGCAGGACCTTGGCGGCGGCGCTGAGGATGAGGACGTTCATCGCCGCTCGCCGATCCCGCGCCTAGACCGGCCGGGCGTAAGCGGTCTGGTTGCGGCCGACGCCGGCCCGCGCGCAGCCGCGGCGGAACTCGATCACCGCTTCCAGCGAGCGATCACGCCAGAGGCCCATCTCGAAGGCGACGCGGGTGAAGTGGCAGTTCCGCCCTTTCGAGCGGTCGCGCATGTAGCCGGTGTCTGGATTGAGCAGGAAGATGTCGATGGGGAATTCGCCCAGGTGCTCGACCACCTCCCAGCCGTTGGCGGCCAGGGCGCGCGGCAGGGTGTCGGTGTTGAAGTAGTTGAGGTGGTCGGGCGCGGCGAGCCAGAACTGCGGGTCGGCGAGCTCGCGTTTGACGATCTGGTCCTGCAGCCACGAGCCGTCGTTCGGCACCGCCACGCGCAGCAGGCCGCCTGGCGCGACGATGGCGCGCAGGCGCTGCAGCAGCCCCATCGGGTCGATGACGTGCTCGAGCACATTGTTGCAGATCACCAGGTCGTAGACCTCGCCCTTGGCGATTTCTTCGTCCAGCAGGGCGAAGGCGTCGCCGAGCATCAGGTGTTGCGCCAGGTGCGGGTGGAACTCGCGCACGCCGTCGTCGGTGAAGTCCAGGCCCTTGGCCTGCCAGCCGCGCTTCAGGAAGAAGTCGAGGGTGAAGCCTTCGCCGACCCCGACCTCGAGCAGGCGGCCGGGCGCGCGGCCCCAGACCAGCTCGGTTTCGGCCGGCTGCAGCAGCTTGTGTTCCAGTTCCTCGGCCGTGTAGCCGTGGGCGTAGGGCGTGCGCCCGTCGGTCGCCCCGAAGTACTTGTCGCGATAATAGGCGGCGAGCTCGTCCGGCGTCGGGCGCGGTTCGATCTCGTAATAGCCCTCGGGCCGTTCGACCAGTTTGAGGCTCAAGGCAACGCTCCCAATTCGACGGGCCATCTGCCCCTGAGCGTAGTTAAGGCTCCGTCAATCTGGATGCGGCGAGGGGTCGCCCCCTCGCCTTTGATCGCCCTAGAACCGGGTCTTCAGCTCGACGCCGATGGTGCGCGGGTCGTTGACGAAGCCGGTCAGGTTGTTGAAGTCGATGCCGCCTTCCAGGCTCTCGTCGTCGGTGATGTTGCGGGCGAACACGGCGGCGTCCCACTTACCGTCGTCGGTGGCGTAGCCCAGGCGCAGGCCGCCCTCGAGCAGCTCGTCGTCGGTGAACTCGACCGAGCGGTAGAGGAAGAAGTTGATCTTCGAGCGGTAGGCCCAGTCGGTGTAGGCGTAGAACTCGCCGTCGCGGAACGGGATCGCGTAGCGGGCGGTGATGTTGGCGATCCAGCGCGGGGCGTTGGGCAGGCTGTTGCCGTCGACCAGCACGGTGCCGGGCGCGCCGGCGGGATCGAGCACAGTGCAGGGCGCGCCGCACGGCTGGATGGCCAGGTTCGGGTCCTGGATCTCGGTGTGGCTGTACGACAGGCCGGCGGTGATCAGCAGGTGCTCGATCGGATTGGCCTCGCCGTTGAACTCGAAGCCGTAGCCCTCGGCATGCTCGGCGTTGACCAGCCGGTTGAAGTTGGCGCCGCCGCCGACCGCGGTCAGCTGCATGTCGTCGACTTTGTAGTAGTAGACGGACGCATCGACCCGGGCCCGGCGGTCGAACAGGTCGGCCTTGAAGCCGGCCTCGTAGGACATCAGCGTCTCGGTGTCGGCGACCGAGATGGTCGAGCCGAACAGCAGCCGGCCCTGGATCGACGGGGCGCGATAGCCCTTGGCGATGCGGGCATAGACGTTGACGTCGTCGTTCACCGCATAGGTGACGTTGACGTTGAAGCTGACGTCGTCGCTTTCCGGATCGGCGGCCAGGATCGGCGTCTGCGGCAGCCCGATCGGCGACAGCGTCTGCTGGGCGATGAACTCCTTCTTGTCGTTGGAGTAGCGGATGCCGCCGCCGAGGGTCAGCTGATCGGTCAGCTTGTAGTCGGCGTTGGCGAACAGCGCCCAGGCCTTGGTCTTCTGATGCTGGTAGGCGTAGCCGTTGCGGGCGCCGTTGGCCAAGGTGTCGAAGTTGATGCTGTCGATCTTCAGGTCTTCGAAGAAGTAGAAGGCGCCGAGCGTGTAGTTCACGCCGGCGTAGTCGCCGGCGAGCCGGAACTCCTGGCTCCACTGTGCGTGATAGGGCACGCCGTCGGCGCTCTCGGCGGTGAACGGGATCAGGCCCGGACCCGAAGGCGGGGCGAACACCGCGCCGAAGCCGCCGTCGACGTCGCCGCGCGAATAGGCGGTCACGTGCTCGTAGGCGGTGATCGAGGTCAGGGTCGGGGCTTCGTCGCCGAAGTCGTAGGTCAGCTTCACGTTGGCGCCCGAGCCCTCCATGGTTTGGCCGGTGCGCGGCTGGGCGTCCTGGTAGATCTTCTCGCGATCGAAGCCGGGGACGAGGTCGTTGGTCCCGCGCTGGATGATGTTGGCGCGGAAGATCTGCGGCGAGCCGTCGAGCTTGGTGTAGTGCGCGTTCAACAGCGCGCTGAACGCCTCGTTGGGCGTGAACAGCAGTTGGCCGCGGATGGCGCTCTGGTCGTAGCCGCCGGTGACGTCGTCCTTGCCGGTGAAGCCGTTATCGATCCAGTCGTCGCGGTGCATGTAGATCCCCGACAGCCGCCCGGCCAGCACCCCGTCGATGATCGGTCCGGAGACCGCGCCCTGGAGGTTGACCGTGCCGAAGGTGGCGTAGGAGGCCTGGGCGAAGCCGCCGAAGCTCTGGGTCGGCTTGGCGCTGTCGAACTTCAACACCCCGGCCGGCGTGTTGCGGCCGAACAGGGTGCCCTGCGGCCCGCGCAGCGCCTCGACCTGCTCGATGTCGAACAGCGGGAAGCTCTTCAGCACCGGGTTCTCCATCACCACCTCGTCGTAGACGAAGGAGACCGGCTGCGAGGCGTTGAAGTCGAAATCGGTGTTGCCGAGGCCACGGATGTAGGGCCGCGGGAAGATTCGCGCGTAGCTGGATTCCAGCGTCACGTTGGGGATGCGGGCCGAGAACACCCGGATGTCGCCGCCGGACGACTGGATCACGTCCAGCTTCTCGGCCGAGATGGCGGTGACCGAGACCGGAACGTCGTTGAGGTTCTCCGAGCGCTTCTGCGCGGTGACGACGACTTCGCCGAGTTCGGTCTCCTGGGCGAGGGCCTCAGCCGGAGCGAGGAACGCCAGGCCGGCGGCGGTGGCCAGCGCCGCGTGCGCGGCCTTGTTCAAGAAACGCGTACGCATGGTCATGGCTGGGTCCCCCAATCAGCGATTGTGCAGCGTTTTAGGGGGCTTAGGAGAGTCGCGAAAGCGCAACCCAAGCGTCATCGATACGACACGCCGCGCCTGTGGCGCCGACGCCTCGCATTGAGGCTGCGGCGCCTAGATGCCGGTCGCCATGGCGGCGGCGTCCTGCGTCGCCTTGACCGGGCGGCGGCGAGGCGGGGTGTCGGCCGGGGCGCTCCACAGCGGGCGCAGCGCCTTGGGCAGGTTGGCGCGCACCTTGTCGACCTGGCCGGGGGCCAGGTGGCGCGACAGCACATGGCAGACGGCCTCGATCGCGCGGCGTGGGTCGATGCTGTGGGCGTCGGTCAGCCAGTCGCCGACGTCGGCGACGAACTCGTCGAGGCTGCTGCAGCGGTTCGGCTGTTTAGCCGGCTGGTACTGATCGTAATAGACGCCGCGGATCATCAGCGGCAGCTGCGAACCGAGATGGGCCGACAGGTCCACGGGCAGGCGGTCGCGCAACTTGTGCAGGACGACGCTGAGCACTTTCCAGGCCGCGTGCCGATCGACGTCCAGCTCTTCGGACAGCTCCTTGAGCCAAGCGTTGGTCGTGTGCAGGGTCCTGTCGAAGACGTCCAGGCCGTTGACGCTCATGAGAGCCTCCTTCGATGGCGGACGTTCTGCCAACGGTCCGCCATCGCGTGGAGTTCCAGCCCGCGCGCGTTCGTGATCCCGCTACAGCGGCCGGGTCTCCAGCCCCTCCAGCGCCCCGTTCGCGCGCCAGTCCTCGAGCAGCTTCACGAAGGCGATCGGGCCCTTGCCGTACGAGCCGTTGCGGGCCGCCAGCACCGAGGGCTGGCCCTCGTTGTTGTAGTAGCCGGGGGTGCATTCCTCGGCGAACTTGGCGCGCTGCAGGGCCGAGTCGATGATCGTCTGGACCCAGGCGTTCTCGGCCGCCTGCGCGGCTTCGACTCGCCCGATCCCGCGTTCGGCGCAGGTCTGCAGGATGTAGCCGATGTGCTTGGCCTGCTCGTTGAGCATGTGCGGATAGTTCACCGTGAAGCCGGACTGGCTGTTGCTCATGATGAAGCAGTTGGGGAAGTCGCGGCTGTGCATGCCGTGCAGGGTCGAGACCCCGTCTTCCCACTTGCCGGTCAGGGTGACGCCGCCGGCCCCGACCACCTCGTAGCCGGCGCGCCGCGCGTACGAGGTGCCGACCTCGAAACCGGTGGCGAAGATCAGGCAGTCGAGCTCGTGCTCGACGCCGTCGACGACGACGCCCTTCTCGGTGATCTGCTGGACGCCCTGGCCCTGCGTGTCGACCAGGGTGACGTTCGGGCGATTGAAGGTCGCCAGGTATTCGTCGTGGAAGCAGGGCCGCTTGCAGAACTGGTTGTAGTAGGGCTTCAGAGCCTCGGCGGTGGCGGCGTCCTCGATCACCGAATCCACCCGCGCGCGGATCTGCTCCATCTTCTGGAAGTCAGCCAGCTGCACCAGCTCGCCCGGGTCCTTCAGCCCGGCCGCGGCGTTGTTGTTGCGGGCGATCATGCCGAGGTTGCGGATGATGTCGGTCCAGCCGTCGTTGACCAGGTCCTCTTCGGCGAAGCCGCCCGACACCAGGGTGTTGAAATTGTCCATCCGGGCCTGCTGCCAGCCGGGCGTCAGGCTGGCGGCCCAGTCCGGATCGGTCGGGCGGTTGTTGCGCACGTCGATCGACGAGGGGGTGCGCTGGAAGACGAAGAGCTCGCCGGCGCCGGCGCCCAGGTGTGGCACGCACTGCACGGCCGTCGCCCCGGTGCCGATGATCCCGACCCGCTTGCCGGCCAGGCCGGTGAGTCCGCCGTTGGAGTCGCCGCCGGTGTAGTCGTAGTCCCAGCGGCTGGTGTGGAAGGTGTGGCCCTTGAAGCTGTCGACGCCAGGGATGCCCGGCAGCTTGGGACGATGCAGCGGACCATTGGCCATGGTCACGAAGCGCGCCTTCATGGCGTCGCCGCGATTGGTGGTGATGATCCAGCGGCCGGCGGCCTCGTCCCAGGTCATGCCGGTGACTTCGGTCTGCAGGCAGGCGTTGGAATAGAGATCGTACTTCTGGGCGATGGACCGGCTGTGGGCCAGGATCTCCGGCGCGCGGGTGTACTTCTCGACCGGCAGGTAGCCGGTCTCCTCCAGCAGCGGCAGGTAGACGTAGCTTTCGACGTCGCAGGCCGCGCCCGGATAGCGGTTCCAGTACCAGGTGCCGCCGAAGTCGCCGCCCTTCTCGATGACGCGGATGTCCTTGACCCCGGCCTCGCGCAGGCGGGCCGCAGCCAGCAGGCCGCCGAAGCCGCCGCCGATCACCACCACCTCGACCTCGTCGGTCAGGGGGGCGCGGGTGAACCCCGGCTCGACATAGGGGTCGTCCAGATAGTGGGCGAAGTCGCCGGCGACCTCGACGTACTGCTCGTTGCCGTCGACCCGCAGGCGCTTGTCGCGCTCGGCCCGGTACTTCTCACGCAGCTTCACCGGGTCGAAGCCCAGTCCCGTGGTCGCCGCGTCCGCGATTTCCGCTGAATCCGCCATCGATACCTCCCGAAACATACCGCTTTATCCAATTTGGGTTCCCCTGGCGGAAGGCAAGGGAGACGATCGGGCCCGATGCTCCCGAGGTGACAGCACGCGCCGGAAAGTTGATGTTGCGCGCCATGTCGGCGCTGACGATCGCCTCGGTCTGGATCAATGCGGTGCTCGACGGCCTGGTCCGCGAGGGGCTGGATCGCGCCGCCCTGACTCAGGGGTTGCGCGTGGTCGATGGCCGGGCGCCCGACGCCGGTCAGATCGAGGTCGGCCTGGCGCGACGGATCTGGCGGCGGGCGCGGGCGCTCAGCGACGATCCGCTGCTCGGGCTGAAGGTTGGATCGCGGCTGCCGGTGCAGGCCGCCAACGTGGTCAGCGTGATCCGGGCGCACAGCCAGACCTTCGAGGAGTCGCTGCGCCACATGGCGCGCTACCAGGTGCTGCTCAGCGACAGCGGCCGCTTCGTGGCGACCGCGCGGGACGGCGGCCTGCGGCTGACCTACGAACCCAGCAAGGCGGCGGTCGGCATCGATCCGCTGCAGATCGACTCGGTGGTGGCCGCCGCGGGCGGGCGCAGGCCGCATCCCGTCCTCGTGCAGCTGGTCGGGCGCGCCGAGGCCGACCCCGACCCCTTCGCCGCGCTGCTCGGTTGCCCGGTGCGCATGGGCGCGGCGCAGGCGACCATCGACTTCGACGCCGCGGCGCTGGCCACCCCGATCCCCGGCGCCGACCCGGCTCTGCGCGACATCAACCTGGCCTATGCCGAATCCCTGCTGGCCGGCCGGCGGCGGATGGACGGCCTATGCCAGAATGTGCGCGCGGCGATCGGCAAGCTGGGACCGGGCGCAGCCGACGTCGCCTCGGTCGCCGCCGAGGTCGGCTGCTCTCCGCGCACCCTGCAGCGGCGGCTGGCCCAGGCGGGGACGAGCTTCAAGGCGCTGCTCGAAGGCTACCGGATGGAGGAGGCGCTGATCCTGCTGGTCGAATCCCAGGCCAGCATCGCCCAGATCAGCCGGCTGCTCGGCTATTCGCAGACCAGCGCCTTCTCGCGCGCGGTCTCGCACTGGTGGGGCGCCTCGCCGCGCGGCTTGCGTCAGGCGCGCCCGCTGCGCTGATGGATTGCGGCGTCGCCATGCTGCACTTTAGAGTTGCTTGATTGCGATAACGGCGTTCAACTGTCGCCATGGCACGGGCGCAGCGACAGGGCGTGCTGGACTCGCGGGTGGGGCAGGTCGTGAACCTGACCGGCCTGATGCTTGTCATCGTCAGCATTCCCGCCCTGACGATCTACGAGACCTGGTCTGAGCAGGCCGCCATGCGCCGGGCCTGGAATATCGCCGGCCCAGCTTGCCCGGTGGTCGAAGCCTCACCGACCCTGTTCGGCGCCAAGGGACCGAAGGCCTTCGAGTATGGCGAGATCCGCTTCGAACGGCGGTTCGGCCACGTCAGCTGCGTGGCCCCGGCCAAGCGCGGCATGGTCGGGGGCGAGGTCTACCGGGTCTGCCAGTTCAGCGCCCCGGCGGCGCTCGCGGTAACCACCGAGGGGCGGACCAGCCTCTACAAGCCCGGCGTCGGCCGGCGCGCGACCGTCACCGTCCGCGACGGGCAGGTGAGCTGCGTTGTCGGCGGCTGGTTCTCCGGCTGAGCCCCACATCCGCGACATGACGCCCATGCGTTTCGCGCATAAGTCTGTTGAGAGTAAGTCGCAGTCGCCGCTATAGAGCGCGCCTCAACCAGTATGCGTGTCGGGGACTGCATGACGAATTTCGGCGGGGCGCGGATCGCGCGTGGAGGCCTGTTGGCGGCGGGCGCGAGCCTGATCGCCCTGACGATCGCGGGCGCGGCGCAGGCCCAGGATGCCCGCGGCGGCGGGACTGAAGTCTCTGAGCTGGTGATCACCGCCGCGCGCACGACCCTGCCGGCCAGCGCCTTGCCGATGACCGTCGACGTGGTCGACTCCACGACGTTGTCGCAGCAGGTGGCGATCAGCGGCTCGATCGTCGATGCGGTGTCGTCGCTGTCGCCGTCGTTTTCGCCGACTCGCCAGAAACTGTCGGGCAGCGGCGAGACCCTGCGCGGCCGCTCGCCGCTGTTCGCGATCAACGGCATCCCGCAATCGACCCCGATCCGAGACGGCTCGCGTGACGGCTTCACCATCGACGCCTTCTTCATCGACCACGTCGAGCTGATCTACGGATCGAACGCCCTGCAGGGCATCGGCGCCACTGGCGGCGTGGTCAACCAGGTGACGGTTGGTCCGCCCAAGGAAGACGGCCTGTCGGGCCGCGTCCTGGTCCAGGGCAGCACCGACGCCCAGGCGCACGGCGACGGTCTCGGCTGGAAGACGGCGGGTCTTGGCGCCTGGCGCAGGGGCGCCTTCGACGCCACCCTGGGCTTGGCCTATGAGGCGCGCGGCGCGTTCTATGACGGCCACGGTAACCGCATCGGCGTCGACAACACCCAGGGCGAGATTCAGGACTCGACCAGCACTTCGATCTTCGGCCGCTTCGGCTGGCAGATCGACGAGAGCCTGCGCCTGGACCTGATCGCCAACCGCTTCGAGCTGAAGGGCGACGGCGACTATGTGATCGTCGCGGGCGATCGCACGAAGAACCGTCCGGCCAGTTCGATGCGGGGCTCGCCGGAAGGCCGTCCGGCCGCCAACAAGGTCGAGACGGTGTCGCTGGCCCTGACCGACGACGACCTGTGGGGCGGCGATCTGAACGCCCAGCTGTTCTACAACCGCTCGCGCGACACCTTCGGCGGCGACCGCAGCGCCACCTTCCAGGACGTGCGCTTGGCCCCGGTCGGGACGCTGTTCGACCAGTCCTCGAACGAATCCGAAAAGCTCGGCGCCCGCGCCAGCTATGAGCGTGAAGTGCCGTTCGTGCCGGGCCTGACCGGCACGCTTGGCCTCGACACCTTGCGCGACGAGACCGCCCAGACCCTGATCGCCACCAACCGCGTCTGGGTGCCGCCGACCGAGTTCCGCAGCATCGCGCCGTTCGTGCAGGCCAACCTCGCCCTGTTCGGTGACAAGGTGCACCTGGCCGGGGGCGCGCGCTACGAGTCGGTGACCCTGAAGGTCGGCGACTACACGACGCTGGCCTCCTACGGGTCGCGGGCGGTCAGCGGCGGCGAGCCGAGCTTCGACGCCACGCTGGTCAATGGCGGGATCGTCGTGAACCCGATCGAGGGCCTGCGCCTCTACGCCAGCTACGCCGAGGGCTACACTGTGCCGGACGTCGGCCGCATCCTGCGGGCGGTGAACCGCAACGGCGTCGACGTCGACAGCTTCCTCGACATCAGCCCGGTGGTCTCCGACAACCAGGAGATCGGCGCGGAGTGGAAGCATGGGCCGATCGAGGCCAGCGCCGCCTATTTCTGGTCGAAGTCCAAGCTCGGCCAGCTGCTGGTGCTGAACCCGGCGACCAACGTCTACGACGTCCAGCGGCAGCGCGTGGAGATCGAGGGCCTGGAGCTGAACGTCACCGCCAGGACCCCGGTCCCAGGGGTCAGCGTCAACGCCGGCTACGCCAAGCTGAAGGGCCGCGCCGACAGCAACGGCGACGGCAGCGTCGACATCGACCTGGACGGGGCGAACATCTCGCCCGACCGCTTCAATTTCGCGCTGATCTATCAGCAGGGCCCGCTGGCGGCCCGGCTGCAGAGCCAGTCCTATCTGGAGCGCGACTTCGACGGCGCCGATCCGCGCAACAACTTCGGCGGCTATACGCTGGTCGACGCATCGGTCCGCTACGAGGCGGGCTTCGGCGACGTGATCTTCAGCGTGCAGAACCTGATGGACGAGTACTATCTGAGCTACGCCTCCGACACGAGCAACCCGGCCGACAACCTGCGCTACTTCGCCGGCCGCGGGCGGGTCTTCACGCTGGGCCTGGAGCGCAAGTTCTGATGCCGACCCTGAGGCTGCTGCACCGATGGGCCGGGGGCCTGATCGGCCTCTTCCTGGCGGTGCTCGGCCTCTCGGGGGCGCTGCTGGTCCACAAGGACGCCTATCTGCGCGCCACCCTGCCGCACGCCGCGGACGCTCAGCGGCAGGACGTCGCCAGCATCGCCGCGGCGGCCGAGAAGATCTTCACTGCGCCCGATGCGCCGCGCTCGATCGTCCTGGCCAGCGAGCGGCTGGGCCTTCACCGGCTGAACTATGGCGAGGGCGACCGCGGCGCCTATGCCGACCAGACCGGCGCGATCGTCGCGACCTGGACCTCGAAATGGGAGCGGCCGGAGGTCTGGCTGTTCGACCTGCACCATCACCTGCTGACCGGCGACGCGGGCGAGCTCGCGGCCGGGATCATGGCGCTGGTCGGGCTCGGCTTCGTGATCACCGGGGTGATCCTTTGGTGGCCGGCGCGGCGGCTGTTCGCGTTTCGCCTCTGGCCATCGAACCTGACCCGCAACGGCGTCGTGCGCCAGCATCGCGACCTGGGCGTGGTCACCGCGCCGCTGCTGTTCGTCTCGATGCTGACCGGGGTGATGATGACCCTGCCGGCGGTCGAGGATGTGTTGCTCGCCCCGTTCTCCAAGCCCTCGGTCATGGCCGCGGCCCAGAAGCCGCCGACGGCGAAGGGCGGGGCGCTGTCGCCCGACATCGATTACGGCGCCCTGATCGCCACGGCGCGGGCCAAGTATCCGGACGCGGAACTCCGGATCATCAGCCTGCCGGCCAAGCCGGGCGGACTGATTTCGCTGCGGGTGCGCCAGCAGGCCGAATGGCTGCCGAACGGGCGCACCATGTTCTGGTTCGATCCCGCTGACGGCCGTCTGGTCGAGAGCCGCGACGCCCTGACTCTGCCGTTGGGCGTGCGGATCGCCAACGCCGAGTATCCGATCCATGCGGCCAAGGTCGGCGGGCTGGCCTACCGGCTGGTGATGACGGTGTCGGGGCTGACCCTCGCCCTGCTGGGCAGCCTGGCCGTGTGGACCTTCTGGGCGGGGCCCAAGACCCATAAGCGCAAGCGGCCCAAGCGCGCCCCTGCCGCCAAGGCGGCCTGAAAGCATTTTCGATCATCTACGATCATAAATGATCTCGATTTCATCGCGCGGTGGTATAGCATCGCTGCGAACAGCGCCGGGTGGTGGGCGTGGGAGGAAATCGATGACGTCATGCAATCGCCGGGCGGCGACCTTCGCCGCCGCGCTGGCCCTGCTGGCCGGCGCCTGCGCCCAGCCGGCGATGAGCCAGTCCCCGCCCTCGTCCGGCGCGCCGGTCGAGGCGCAGATCGATAGCGGCGCCCTGCGCGGCCGTGAGGCCGGCGGGATCAAGTCGTTCAAGGGCATTCCCTATGCGGCCCCGCCGGTCGGCGAGCTGCGCTGGCGCGCGCCGGCCGCGCCCGCGGCGTGGAGCGGCGTGCGCGAAGCTGATCAATATGGATCGGACTGCATCCAGAACCGGGTCTCCTGGGACAAGACCCAGTCGGCCCAGCCCACCAGCGAGGACTGCCTGACCCTCAACGTCTGGGCCCCGGCCGCGGCGAAGAAGGCCCCGGTGATGGTCTGGATTCACGGCGGCGGCTTTGTCATGGGCTCGGGCAGCCAGCCGATCTTCGACGGCGCCAAGCTCGCGGCCCGCGACGTGGTGGTGGTGACCTTCAACTACCGGCTCGGGCGGTTCGGCTTCTTCGCCCATCCGGCCCTGACGCGGGAAACGGCCGGCTCTGCGACCGGCAACTTCGCCTTCATGGACCAGGTGGCGGCGCTGGAGTGGGTGAAGCGCAACATCGCCGCGTTCGGCGGCGACCCGGGCAACGTGACCATCTTCGGCGAGTCGGCGGGCGGCGGCTCGGTCAACCAGCTGATGCTGGCCCAGCCGGCGCGCGGACTGTTCCACAAGGCGATCGCCCAGTCCGGCGGCGGCCGCGACGTGCTGCCGCTGCTCTCGACCGAGCGGGCCGGCAAGCCGGCGGCCGAGGCGGTCGGCGCAGCCTTCGCGACCAAGGCCGGAGTGAAGGGCGAGGACTTGTCGGCGCTGCGGGCGCTGAGCGCCGACAAGCTGCGCGGCAAGCTCGACCTGCTGAACCAGGAGGCCGACACCTATTCCGGGCCGATGATCGACGGGGTGCTGGTGGCCAGCGACGTCGCCGCGGGCTTTGCGGCCGGCCGCCAGGCCAAGGTCCCCTATTTGGTCGGCGCCAACAGCGACGAGCTGGGCTTCCTGCCGGGGTTCCTGCGCGGGCCGATGGCGGCCAAGACCCTGAAGGAGATCGGCGCCGGCGACGAGATTCAAGCGGCGTATGGGTCGAAATCGGCGCTCGACGCCCAGCTGACCAGCGACGTCACCTTCGTCGAACCGGCGCGGCATCTGGCGGCGGTGCAGGCGGCGAGCGGCGCGCCGACCTGGCTCTACAGCTTCGGCTATGTACCGGAGGCCAAGCGCAAGTCGCAGAAGGGCGCCGGCCACGCGACGGAGCTGGCCTTCGTGTTCGGCGACCTGGCGGCGGCCGGCGACATCGACGAGACTCCGGCCGACGGGGCCGCCGCGCGACTGGTCGGCGACTACTGGACCGCCTTCGCGCGCACTGGCGATCCCAACGGCGGCGGCCGGCCGGCCTGGCCCGCCTATGCCCGCGCATCCGACCAGCGGCTGGCGATCGGCAACGACGGCGCGGCGGCGTCGAAGGCCGGCACCGCGGCGCTGGACGCCCTCGGCGCGCACCAGGACAAGGTCGCCGCCGGCCGCTAATGCGACGGCTTCGGCGAACGTCGCTCGCAAATGTCTGGCGGGCGGTATGCTGGCGCGGCTAAGCTCCGCGGCATGAATCCGCGTATTTTCGTTCTGACCATGGTGACGTTCGCGTTCGGGTCGGGCGCCTTCATCTTTGCTGGTCTGCTGGAGACCCTGGCCGCCGACCTTGGCGTCACCACCGCCGTGGCCGGCCAGCTGCAGACGGTGTTCGTGCTGACCTCGGCGGTGCTGGGTCCGGTCGCGGCCTGGCTGTTCGCGCGGGTCGACCGCAAGGTGATGGTGATCGTGGGCCTGAGCCTTGGCCTGCTGCTGCACATCGCCTGCGCCCTGACCCCGAACTTCGAGACGCTGATGGTGCTGCGGGCGCTGGCGGGTCTCGCCGGCGCGATGTCGGGCCCGGCCGCCAGCGTCGCGGCCGCCTCGCTGGCCCCGCCGGAGCGGCGCGGCTCGGCGCTGGCGATGGTCTCGGGCGGCATGACCCTGGCCTTCGTGGTCGGCATTCCGATCGGCAGCGTGGTCGGCGACATCTTCGGCTGGCGCGCGACCTTCATCACCGCCGCGACGCTGTCGGCGATCGCCCTGGCCGGCGTGCTGCTGTTCCTGCCGCGGGTGCCGGCGCCGCCCAAGCGCGCAGGCGGAAGCCTCGACCTGCCGGCGATCTGGCCGCTCTACCTGACCACCTTCCTGGCCTTCGCGGCCAACATGACCCTGAATCTCTACATCGCGCCGATCGTGCGGGTGGGGGCCGGCGTCACCGGCGCAGGCGTCGGCGCCTTCCAGTCGATGATCGGCTTCGGCTCCATCGTCGGCCTGTGGCTGGGCGCGCGGGCGGCCGACCGCGACCTGGGCCGCAGCTGGATCCTGACCGGCTTCGCCATCCAGGCGACGGCCATGACCATCCATTTCGCCGCCACCCACCAGGTCGCGCCAGCCGGCTGGCCGAGCGCGGCGCTGGTCGCGCTAGGCATCTTCGTGGCGGCCACGGCGCTGTTCTCTATCACCCCGGTGATCCAGGCGCGGCTGATCTCGATGACCGAGGGCGCGCCGGTGGCCCTGGCGCTGAACGGCTCGGTGATCTCGGTCGGTCAGGCGTTGGGCTCGGCCATGGGCGGGCTGGCCTTGGCCACCTACGGCGTGCCGGCGATCCCCGGCGCGGCGCTGACCATGTCGCTGGCGGCCCTGACCACCCTGGCCTTCGTGTTCCCAAGGCCGCGGGCGGCCGCGGTCAGGCCCTAAGCCCGTAAAAGGTCGCAGCCGGTCTGCGACAGTTCGCCGGCGGTCCGAGGCCGCGCGGTAACCGGGTGGAAAACATGTTCGTTGAACATGCATGGATGCGGCATTCGCCTTCCTCATCCCGGCCCACGTGGCTCGCGCCGGCCATCTTGGCCCTCGCCAGCTTCGTCGCCGTGCCCGTCCTGGCTGCCGCCCCCCGCGATCCGAAGGTCGCCGCTGCGGTCTTCCCGCCGTGGTGGTCGCGCTCGGCGGCTCTGGCTGCAGCCGACGACGCCGGCGAGATCCTCGCCGTCGGCAGGGCCCCATTCATCGTCATCGTCCGCTCCATCGACGGCGATGTCGCGCCCCGTCTGCGCGCCACAGGCGCGCTTCTTGTTCTCGATCCCCAAGCTGCCGGCCCCTGCGCCGGCTGAACGTGAATTCAGGTATGTTTCAGTCGATCACCGACCAGCGGCGCTTTGGCGACGTGCTTCTGACCGCGGCCCTTTGGCTGCTCTGCCCGCTCATTGCGGCGTCCGCCGCAATGGTGGGGGCCAACTGGATCGGGCTTGGGCTCGGCGGCGCAGGGTTCGCCCTGGCCGCGACCCTGGTGGGCCGCATCGATCGCAGCGGCGGGCTGCGGATGACCATCGCCATCTGCTTGATGGGCTCGGTGTCGCTGCTGGTGGCCGCGTTCAAGGGCCATGCCTGGCAGATCGACATGCACATGACCTATTTCGCCGCCCTGGCGGTCCTGATCGTCTATTGCGACTGGCGGGTCATCGCGCTCGGCGCCGTGGCGGTCGCGGTGCATCACCTGATGCTCAGCTTCGTGCTCCCCGCGGCGGTGTTTCCCGGCAGCGGCGACCTGATGCGGGTGACCCTGCACGCGGTGATTCTGGTGGTCGAGGCGGGCGTTCTGATCGCCGCGGCGCACAGCGTCAGCGAGCTGTTCACGCGGTCGAACGCGGCGCTGGCCAAGGCCGATCTGGCGCTCGCCGAGGCCGAGACGGCGCGCCTGGCGGCGGAAGACGCGCGCGCCGCCGAGAACACCGCCAGCCATGAACGCCTGGCTCTGCAAGCGGCGACCGATCGTGAGAGCGCCGAACTGGCGGAGGGGCTCGCCGAGGGCCTGCGCCGCTTGGCGGACGGCGACCTAGCCTATCAGATCACGCGCGCCTTCCCCGATCGCTATGAGCCGATGCGGCGGGATTTCAACGCCGCCGTGGCGCGGCTCGCCCAGGCGATCGGCGAGGTTGCGGCCTCCACCCAGGCGCTGAGCCACGGCGTGGGCCAGATCTCGGAAGGCGCCGATCAGCTGTCGCACCGCACCGAACGCCAAGCCGCCAGCCTGGCGGAGACGGCCAGCGCGCTGGCGATGGTGACCGAGGCGGTCCGCCGCACCGCCAGCGGCGCCAGCTCCGCCGCCGGGGTGGTGCTATCGGCGCGCGGTGATGCGCAGTCGTCGGGAGAGGTCGTCCGTCAGGCGGTCGAGGCGATGGGCGCGATCGAGCGCTCGGCCGAGGAGATCGGTCAGATCGTCGGGGTGATCGACGAAATCGCTTTTCAGACCAATCTGCTGGCGCTGAACGCCGGGGTCGAGGCCGCGCGGGCCGGAGACGCCGGCAGGGGGTTTGCGGTCGTCGCCTCGGAGGTCCGCGCCCTGGCCCAACGCTCGGCCGAGGCCGCCAAAGAAATCAAGGCGTTGATCAGTGCGTCGGCGACCCAGGTCGGCCAGGGCGTCAGGTTGGTCGGCGAGACCGGCACGGCGCTGTCACGCATCGTCGGCCGGGTGGCCGAGGTGGATGACCTGGTCTCCCAGATCGCGGCGGCCGCGTCCGAGCAGTCGGGCAGCCTGAACGAGGTCAACCTCGCGGTGGTCCAGATGGATCAGGTGACGCAGGCGAACGCCGCGATGGTGGAGGAGTCTTCCGCCGCCAGCCGAGCCCTCTCGACGGAAGCCGAAGGCCTCGCCATCGCGGTGCGCCGCTTCAGGGTGGCCGATGACCGCACGGGCGTCGTCCGCGCGGCCTGACGGCGGATAGGACCCGAGGCCTAGACGTCGACCTCGGCGTCCAGGGCGTTTTCCTGGATGAACTCGCGGCGCGGCTCGACAAGGTCGCCCATCAGGCGGGTGAACATGTCGTCGGCGTCGTCGGCGTGGGTGACCTTGACCTGCAGCAGGGTGCGGGCGTCGGCGTCGAGCGTCGTCTCCCACAGCTGGTCGGGGTTCATCTCGCCCAAGCCCTTGTAGCGCTGGATCGCCAGGCCGCGACGTCCGGCCTCCATGACCGCGTTGAACAGGTCCAGCGGACCGCGAACGGTCGCGGTCTTGTCCTTGCGGGTGAAGGTGGCGACGCCGTCGAAGGTCTCCGCCATGGCGGCGGCGCGCTCCGACAGGCGGCGGGCGTCAGCCGCATGCAGCAGCAGGTCGTCGAGGACGATGCGTTCGGACACCCCGCGCTTGATCCGCGAGAAGGCGTAGCCTCCGGTCGCGGCCTGCTCGCCGCTCCAGGTTCCGTCGCCTTCCTCGGCGTAGAGATCCATGCGCTTGGCCGCCTTGGCCAGATCGCCGCCGTCTTCGGCCAGCAGGCCGGCGATGGCCGCCTGCTCGATGGCGAAGGCCGGCGCTCGGGCGGACAGGCGCTCGATATTGGCCTTGGCCCCGCGGGCGCTCTGCACCAGGGCGAGCAGGTCCGCGCCGATCAGGCGCTCGCCGCTCGAGAGGTCGAGCGCCGCGCCGTCGACGCCTTCGTCGATCAGATAGGCTTCAAGCTCGGCGTCGTCCTTCAGATAGCGCGACTGCCGGCTCTTGGTCGCCTTATAGAGCGGCGGTTGGGCGATATAGAGATAGCCGCGCTCGATCACCTCCGGCATCTGCCGGTAGAAGAAGGTCAGCAGCAGGGTCCGGATGTGGGCGCCGTCGACGTCGGCGTCGGTCATGATGACGATCTTGTGGTAGCGCAGCTTGTCGATGTTGAAGTCGTCGCGGCCGATGCCGGCGCCCAGCGCCGTGATCAGCGTTCCGATCTGGTCGGACGAGAGCATCTTGTCGAAGCGGGCGCGCTCGACGTTCAGGATCTTGCCGCGCAGCGGCAGGATGGCCTGGTTCTCGCGATTGCGGGCCTGCTTGGCCGAGCCGCCGGCGGAGTCGCCCTCGACCAGGAAGACTTCCGACTTGGCCGGGTCCTTCTCCGAGCAGTCGGCGAGCTTGCCGGGCAGCGAGGTGATGTCGAGCGCCGACTTGCGGCGGGTCAGTTCGCGGGCCTTGCGCGCCGCCTCGCGGGCGGCGGCGGCTTCGGCGATCTTCTGGACGATCAGCTTGCCCTCATTCGGGTGCTCCTCGAACCAGGTGCCGATGCCTTCCGACACCAGGCTTTCCACCGCTGGGCGCACTTCCGACGAGACCAGCTTGTCCTTGGTCTGCGACGAGAACTTCGGGTCGGGAACCTTGACCGACAGCACGCAGGTCAGGCCTTCGCGGGCGTCCTCGCCCGACAGCGAGACCTTCTCGCGCTTGGTCGCGCCCGAGGTCTCGGCATAGCCGGTGATGATCCGGGTCAGGGCCGAGCGGAACGCCGCCAAGTGGGTGCCGCCGTCCTTCTGCGGGATGTTGTTCGTGAAGCAGAGGACGTTCTCGTGGTAGCCGTCGTTCCACCAGAGCGACAGGTCGAGCTCGACATTGTCCTTCTTGCCGCGGACCACGATCGGGGTCTTCAGCAGCGGGGTCTTGGCCTTGTCCAGGTGGCGCACGAACGCCTCGATGCCGCCCTCGTAGTGCAGCAGTTCGACGAACGGCTCGGCCTCGCGGTTATCCTTCAGCCAGATGGTGACGCCCGAGTTCAGGAACGCGAGCTCGCGCAGGCGATGCTCGAGAGTCTTGCGGTCGTACTCGGTGAAGGCGAACGTCTCGGACGAGGCCATGAAGGTGACCTCGGTGCCCGACAGGAACTCGCCGTTCTCACGCAGCGGCGCATCGCCGGTGATCACCAGGGGCGACACCGCGTCGCCGCGGCGGAACTCCATCTCGTGGGCCTTGCCGCCGCGATAAATCTTCAGGCGCAGCCAGTCCGAGAGCGCGTTCACCACCGAGACGCCGACGCCGTGCAGACCGCCGGAGACCTTGTAGGAGTTCTGGTCGAACTTACCGCCGGCGTGCAGCTGGGTCATGATGACCTCGGCCGCCGAGACGCCTTCGCCCTCGTGGATGTCGGTGGGGATGCCGCGGCCGTCGTCAGTGACCGTCACCGAACCGTCGGCGTTCAGGATCACCTCGACCCGCGACGCATAGCCGGCCAGGGTCTCGTCGATGGCGTTGTCGACCACCTCGTAGACCATGTGGTGCAGGCCAGAGCCGTCGTCGGTGTCGCCGATGTACATGCCGGGGCGCTTACGCACCGCGTCCAGGCCCTTCAGGACCTTGATGGACTCCGCGCCATACTCAGCTTGGCCGTTGGATTCGCCTTGGGTTTCGTCGGTCATACCGTATCCAGAATCGCCAGGTTCGAGCCGTCCACATGGACGCCCTGGGCCCGGCCCTTCAAATCTTCGAAGAGATGCTCGTCCGTTCCGGTCAGGAACGCCTGCAGCTTGAGCGCCTCGATTTCGTCGAAGAGCGCGGCCCGTCGGCGACGGTCCAGATGCGCTGCGACTTCATCCAGCAACAATATAGGGTTTGGAGCCGATTCTGCACGCGAAAGACGCGCCGCCTGGCCCAAAACCAGGTTCAGAATCAGGGCTTTCTGCTCTCCGGTGGAGCACTCTGCCGCCGGACGGTCCTTTTCGGCGTGGATCACCGCCAGATCGCCGCGGTGCGGCCCGGTCAGAGCGCGGCCGGCGGCGGCGTCGCGCTCGCGGGCGGCGGCCAGGGCGCGGGCCAGTCGCGCCTCGATTTCCTCGACCTCGACCCCCTCGCCGGCCATCCGCTCCCAGTCGCCGGTCAGCGACAGCCGGGCCTGCGGAAACGGCCGGTCGCCGCGGCTGTCGATCTCGGCCTGCAGCGCCGCCAGGGTGCGGGCGCGGGCCTGCGCCATCAGCGACCCGGCCTGCGCCATGCGGGCTTCCAAGGCGCTCATCCAGGCGGGGTCGGCCGGGCCGTCGGTCAGCAGCCGCATGCGCTCGCGCTGCGACTTCTCATAAGCGCTGGCGTGGCTGGCGTGGCCGGGCTCGGCGGCGAACACCAGCCGGTCGAAGAACCGGCGGCGGTCGCCGGCGCCCTCCAGGAACAGCCGATCCTGGGCCGGGGTCAGCCAGACCTGCCGCTGGTGATCGGACAGCCGGCCAGGCGGAACCGGTTCGCCTTCCAGCCGCACGGTGCGGCGGGCGGCGCCGGCGCTCTCGATCCCGGTGCCGACGCGCGCGGGCTCGCCGTCCTGTTCGATGACCGCGGCCACGGCCCAGGCGCGGCCCTGGGTTTCCCCCGGCTGGCGGCGGCCAAGCTCGGCCCCGACCGCACCCCGCAGGCCGCGGCCGGGCGTGAACAGGCTGACCGCTTCGAGGAAGTTGGTCTTGCCGGCCCCGTTCGGCCCGACCAGGAACACCGGCCGCCCGTCGAGGGCGAGCTCGGCCCGCTCGTAGGAGCGGAAGTCCGTCAGGGTCAGGCGGGTGAAGGCGGTGGTCACCGCCGCGTCATAGCGGGTTTCGCGCCCCGGGGCGAAGGCTTGAGCGCGGGGTGGAAACAGGTACGCTACAGCCGGGGGTTGCGATGAATTCAATACAATCGATCTGGCTCGGCGCGATCGCGCTCGCGGCGCTGGCGGTGAGCTCGCCGGGCTTGGCGGCGGCGCCGCCTGCAGTCGTCACCAATCCCGACTGGCTGGAGCAGCCAAGCCGCGAGGACGTGTCGAATCATTTCCCCAAGGTCGCGGAGGCGTTGGGCGTCAGTGGACGGGCAGTCGTCACTTGCAAGGTGGATTCCTATGGCAAGCTCGAGGACTGCGAGCACGGCTTTGCGCAACCGCCGGAGTTGGGTTTCGGCGAGGCGGCGCTGGCGATGAGCGGCTTGTTTCGAATGAAGCCGAAGTTGATCGATGGGCGACCGGTCGAGGGCGGCGTGGTGCGGATTCCGATCCGCTTTTCGTTGCCGAAGGCGAGCACGGAGCCAACGGCTTCGAAGGCGACGCCGCAGGAGCTGGCCGAGGCGCGCAAGCTGATCGCGATCATCGGCCCGCAGGTTACGGCAGTTCTCGATGCCGTCGTTGACAGAGAAGATCTGGCGGATCCTGGGGTCAGCGCCGAAACCGTCGAGGCCGCCCGGACGGCTTTGCGAGGCGCTCTGCCGACGGCCAAGGAGCGTCTGCTCGCGGCTGCGGCCGAGGTTTACGCCGAGCGTTTCGACGTCGCGGAGATGAGAGCCATCACAGCCTTCCTCGGTACGCCCGCCGGCAAGATCTCGCTCGGCCGCGAGGTCGCTTCGATGGAGGTGTTCGAAGGGGCGATTTTGGACGGCCTGCTATTGGTGTTGAGCCAGGCGCGGTCCGAGTTCTGCGCGGCCCGCAACTGCGATGCGACACCTAGTCCGGCCGAGCTGCGCACTCTGGAAGCGAGCGCGGCGACGATCGTGGCGCC
Organism: Phenylobacterium sp.; assembly: GCF_013822795.1. Lineage (GTDB taxonomy): Bacteria > Pseudomonadota > Alphaproteobacteria > Caulobacterales > Caulobacteraceae > Phenylobacterium. The sequence continues at coordinate 90,395 of NZ_PNLB01000005.1, forward strand.
GGAATGGAGAGAAGCGCCGTCGGACGATCAAGTGTGGGACGCCTTCCCTGCGGCCGCCAAGGTGCTTGGCGTCAGCGGTTGGGCGCAATTGAAATGCAAGGTCGACCCGATGGGGTTGCTTGCCGGCTGCGCCATGCTGATGGAGCGCCCCGTTGGTCAAGGGTTCGGCGACGCCGCGATGTCGCTCGCGCCGCGTTTCCGGCTGACGCCCCCGCTCATGGTGCAGGGCGCGGCCGGTGAGACGGCCAACCTCTTCGTGCCCTTCATCGCCTCTGAGCGGCCAAATCCGATCGCAGGCGCGACGCCGAAAGCGCCCTCTGAGTTGGCCCGCCGCCTGGCGGCCGAGGACGGCTTCACGGCCCGTGAACTGGGTCAGGCCACCCTGCTCGGCATCCTTGCGGCAGACACCATGACACCGTCGCCAGCAGACGTGGCGTCCGAGGCCGAAGGGGCGCTGACCCGCGCCTTCGAAGCCTGGCTGCCGACGCTGCTCGACGTCTTGGCGGTGACCTACGATCGAGTGTTCACCCCGGAGCAGCTTGCGGAGGTGCTGGCCTTCCGGCGCAGCGCCGCCGGCCGCGCCTGGGTCGAGAAGGAGCCCGGCGCGGATGAGGCGCTGGAGCCGTGGCTCGAAGCGATCGCCGACACCATGACCGTGGAGGCGCGGAAGGCCTTCTGTACGAACCGCCGGTGCGAGATCGAGACGTCGCGTTGAGCGCCGCGGGTCAGACCCGCAGCGGCATCAGCACGTACTGGACGTCGGCGTCGACGGGATCGATCACCAGCGCCGGGTCGTTCGGGCCGCCGAAGCGGAACTCGGCGATTTCGCCGGCGATCTGGTCGGTGACGTCCAGCAGGTAGCGGGCGTTGAACGACAGCTCGAAGGCTTCGCCGTTGTAGTCGACTTCCAGCTCCTCGACGGCCTGGCCGGCTTCCATGTTGCGGACCGTGAGGATGATCCGGCCGGGCTCGATGGCCATGCGCACCGAGCGGCTCTTCTCCGCCGAGATGGTGGCGACGCGGTCGACGGCCTTGGCGAACAGCTTGTTGTCGACCAGCATGATGCGGTCGTTGCCCTGCGGGATCACGCGGCTGTAGTCGGGGAACGAGCCGTCGATGACCTTCGAGGTCAGGGCCGCGCCGTTGAAGTCCAGGCGGATCTTCTGGGGGCTGACCTGCAGGTCGACGTTCTCGCCGGCGTCCTCGAGCAGGCGGCGGGCCTCGCCGATGGTCTTGCGCGGGACGATGACGCCGGGGGCGCCAGCCGAGCCCTCGGGGGCGATCATCTCGGCCAGGGCCAGGCGGTGGCCGTCGGTGGCCACGGCGCGCAGCTTCTGGACGCCGTTGTCGACGACGGTGTGGAGATAGAGGCCGTTCAGGTAGTAGCGGGTCTCTTCGGTCGAGATCGCAAAGCGAGTCTTGTCGATCAGCCGGATCAGGTCGCCGACATCGACGCTGGTGCGGCTGGAGAGGCCGTCCGAGGACATCACCGGGAAGTCGCCGGCCGGCAGCACCGGCAGGTTGAAGCGCGAGCGGCCTGCGGCCACGGTCAGACGCGGATCCTCGCCGGTGAACGACAGCGACACGTCCGCGCCCTCGGGCAGCTTGCGGACGATCTCGTAGAGGGTGTGGGCCGGGGCCGTGATCTGGCCCGGCTGGTCGACCTGGGCCAGGGCCTCGTCGATGATTTCCATGTCGAGGTCGGTGGCCGAGAAGGTCAGCCGGTCGCGTTCCGCCGACAGGAGGACGTTTGAAAGGATTGGGATGGTGTTGCGGCGCTCGACCGCGCTTTGCACGTGACCCAGCGCCTTCATCAGCGCCGCCCGTTCAATCGTAAGCTTCATGTTCCGGTCCGAATCTCTCCAAGCGCCGACGCCAGGTGCGCCGCGCCCCCTGTGCTGGAGGGACTTGGGACATTAGCCGAATTGCAGACCGGTGGAAGAGGGTGCGGCTAACTGAACGGGGGAAACCCTTCAGGCGTTGGCGATATCGAAGCGCACGGCCGAGCGGCCGAAATCCACCGAGACGGTTTCGAACTGGGTCAGCAGGTCGATGCCGATCATGATGGTCGGGGTCTCGTGCAGGTCCCAGAGCTTGAAGATCGGCATGTCCGAGAACACCACCGGCACGTTTCCCAGGTTCAGGCCGCCGAGGCGGATGAACGGCAGGTTGAGCTGCTCGCCGCTGAACCGCTCGCCGGCGATGGAGATCAGCCCGACCTGGGTGGAGCGGTGGACGGCGGCGGGGTCGAGGCGCACGATCAGCCGCCTCAGCGCCGCGTTGCCGAGCGAGAACTGCGAGCCGGAATCGATCATCGCGCTGATCGCCCGGCCGCTGATGTCGGCGTCGACGATGGTCAGCTGGCCGGACTTGCGGCGGGCGGGCACGACGACCTTGCCCTTGGCGCTGGCCTCATGCCGCGACTTGGTGATTTCCAAGGTGTTGCCGGCGAATCCCATGACCAGGCGCTGGCCCTTCAGCCAGTCGATTCCGAGCACGCCGTCGATGTCGAAGGACGACATCGGCAGCACCGGCGCCTGGACTTTCTTGCGGACGCGGGCGCCGATTTCGAGCCGGTCGAGCACGACGCTGGGGCGGCCGCGGGCGCCGACGATGGTGTGCACCTTCAGTTCGCGGCCGGCCGGCAGGGCGAGCTTGTCGGCCAGCTCGGCCGAGATGCAGGAGACGTTGGCGCCGGTGTCGACCATGAAGCGATAGGGGCCCAGGCCGTTGATCGTCACGGGCGCGGTGATGTGCTCGAAAAGCTGCCGGGTGATGGCGATGGTGGTGGGCGTATCGTCAGGTTCTGGCGCGGGAGCCTCAGGAACCTGCCCGAAGGCGCGCGGCGCGGTGAACAGCAGTCCCCCGGCGGCGGCGAGTTTGCCGAGTGCAAGGCGGCGAGTCTGCGACCCGACCAGCACGTTCTGCTCCCTGATGTTCCAGCAAAGTCTACGCCCAGTGCGGGAAACCGTCAATTTTTCTAGAGGCTTAGCATCACCGCAGGGTTGCGGCGGACGAGACGGCGCCCGCGACGTCCTAACGACCGGCGCCATGGCTCGGGCGCCGGCGGCCGGAAGGGCGGCGCGGCGCCTATCGGACGCTATCGGCAGCGGGACCAGAAACCTGCCGATAGCGTCCAGCAACCTGCTGTCAGGCGGCCGCGGCCAGGCCCTCGTAGGCCGCCGCGATCAGGGCGACATCGCGCGGGTCGCCGACCAGGTCGGTCCCCATGCGGTTCATCGTGTAGGCCAGGGCCAGCTTGCGGCCCGGATCGACCATGGCGAACGAGCCGCCCCAGCCGGAGTGGCCGAAGGTCGCCTCCGCCGGGCCATAGAGGCCGTCGGTGTTGAGCAGGAAGCCGGCCCCCCAGCGGGCCGGGACGCCGAGCACCTCGTCGACGCCGCTGATCCGCAAGGCCGTGGCCTCAGCCAAGGCCTGCGGCGACAGCAGCCGGCCGGCGGCGACTTCGCCAAACAGCCGAGCCAGCGAGCGGGCGTTGGAGAAGCCGTTGGCCGAGACCAGCTCGCAGGCGCGCCAGGCCGCGGTGTTGGGCAGCAGCGGCTCGATGACCGGGTTGAGGTAGGCCGCCGCCTGCGAGGGGTTGAGGTCGGTGGTCATGTTCGAGGTCGCCAGCTCGGGCGGGGCGATCATCTCGGCGCGGCGGGCCTCCTCGGAGACCGGCAGGCCGAGCGTCAGGTGCAGGCCGAGCGGGGCGGACAGCTCGGCGGCGATGAAGGCCCCCAGGCTGCGGCCCTCGATGCGGCGGAACAGCTCGCCGGCCAGCACGCCGATCGAGATGGCGTGGTAGCCCGAGCGCGAGCCCGGCGGCCACAGCGGCTCGGAGGCGGCCAGCCGCGCGGCGGCGGCGGGCTGGTCGTAGAAGTCCTCGACCACGGCCGGGTCGCGGAAGCTGCACAGCCCGGCCTGGTGCGAGAGCAGCATGGCGATGGTGACGCCGTCCTTGCCGTGGGCGGCGAACTCCGGCCACCAGCGGGTGACGAGGTCGTCGTAGGCGCAGGCGCCGCGGTCGACCAGCATGGCGAAGCAGAGCGCGCCGATCGCCTTGGTCGTCGACCAGATATTGACCACCGAGTCGGCGGCCCAGGGCCGGGCGCCGGCGGCGTCGAGGCTGCCGGCCCAGAGATCGACGACGGGGGCGCCGTCGATCACCAGGGAGAGCGCCGCGCCGACGTCGCCGCGGTAGGCGAAGTTGCGTTCGAACTCGGCCGCCAGGGCGGCGAAGGCAGGGTCGGCGGAGCCGTGGATCTGGATGCTCATTGGAAGGCCTTTGAGACGGTGACGCCGAACGTGCGCGGGGCGCCGTAGACGCGGAAGCCGAAGCCGAGGGGCAGGTTGTTCACGCCCTGGGTCACGTACTCCTCGTCGGCGAGATTGCGGCCCCAGACGGCGATTTCCCAATCGTTCGGCAGGGCGACGCTGGCGCGGGCGTTCCACACCCAATAGGCGTCGGTGGCGATCAGCGGGTCGTTGAGCGCGTCCTTGAACGTGTCGTCGGTATAGCGGCCGTCGACCTGGATGCGGCCGGTGGCGTCCTGGCCAAGGTCGAAGCTGTAGGCGGCCGAGGTCGTGAAGCTGACCTCCGGCGCGTCGGGGAGCTTGTTGCCCTTCGGCACGGGACCGTACGACGAGGCGAAGGCGCCGAGCTCGGTGTGCAGCAGGCCAAGGCCCGCCACCAGGTCGAGGCCCGGTAGGGCGGCCGGCGACCAGGTCGCGTCAAGGTCGAGGCCGTAGATCGAGGCCTCGTCGACATTGCCCAGCCGCTGGATCGGCAGGCCGCCGGAGGTGTCGCGGATGAAGGTCTGCACGTCGGAATAGTCGTAGAAGAAGGCGCTGGCCGACCAGGAAAGGCCGAGCTCCGGCAGTCGCTGCTTCACCCCTACCTCGTAGTCGATGAGGGTCTCGGGCCCGTAGGGCTGGAGCTGGGCGGAGGTGGTGGCCACGCCCGAGAAGAAGCCGCCGCTCTTCACGCCCTGGCTGATCAGGCCGTAGACCAGGGTCAGCGGGTTCGGCTTCCAGTTGAGGCCGAGCTTCCAGGACCAGTTGGTGTCGTCGATGGTCTCGTCGATATAGGCCAGGGTGACCGGGCCGGCGCCGCAGGGGGTCATGGACAGGAAGCTGGCCGGGCAGTTGGGGACCAGGTCGAAGTCGGCGCCGACATTGGCCTTTTCTTCCCAGGTGTAGCGCAGGCCCGCGACCAGGCTGAGGTCGCTGGCGAAGCGCCACTCGACATTGCCGAAGGCGGCGGCCGACTTCGAGGTCTGGTCGGTGAAGGTCAGGAGCTTGGTGTTGAACAGGTCCTGCAGCGAGCCGTCATAGGTCATTTTCACGCGGTCGCGGGAGGCGAACACCCCGACGATCCAGTCGGCCTGCTCGGTGGCGCCCGACAAGCGCAGCTCCTGGGAGATCTGGCTGATCTTGTCGCGCTCGATGAAGTCGGTCTGGCGGTAAGGCGTGGCGTCGGTGTCAGCGCCCCACTCGCGCTTGAAGTCGACATAGCCGGTGATCGAGGTCAGGTCGGCCCAGCCGAGGTCGGCGGTCAGCCGCACGGTGGCCGCGCGCTGGTCGACGTCATAGGCCGGGTCGACCGACCAGGCGCCGGCGAACGGATTCCCATCGGTGTCGGTATAGCCCTGGAAGTCCATGCAGGCCGGGGAGCCGGGGCAGATGAGGCCCGCTGGAGCGCCGGGCGGGGTGAGAGCGCCGAAGAACTCGGGGCCGCCGACCTCGGAGCGGGTCTTCTGGACCTCGAGCTTGACCAGGACCTCGACGTCCTCGGTGGCGGCCCACAGCGCCTGGGCGCGGGCCACCCCCACCTCGCGGCGACCGATGTCGCGGCCGAGCAGGCGGTTGTCGAAGAAGCCCTCGTCCTGCTTCACCGCCTTGCCGGCGAAACGCAGGGCCAGGGTGTCGGAGACCGGCAGGTTGACCATGCCCTCGATCTCAGCGGTCTGGTAATTGCCGTAGCCGGCGGCGAGGCGGCCGAACGTCCCGTCAAAGCTGGGCTTGGCGGTGACGATGTTGATGGCGCCGGCGGTCGAGTTGCGGCCGTAGAGCGTGCCTTGCGGACCCTTCAGCGCCTCCATCCGCTCCAGGTCGAAGAGGTCGAAGTTCATCAACGCCAGCGAGCTCAGATAGACCTCGTCGACATAGACCCCGGCGCCGGGATTGTTGGTCACCGAGAAGTCGTTGAGGCCGACGCCGCGGATCGTCACCACCGGCAGCACGCCGGGCATGTTTTCCTTGATGTCGACGTTGGGGGTGAAGGCGACGAGGTCGCTGACCTGGCTGACGCGGCGGTCCGAGAGCTCCTGGGCGCCGATGACGGCGACGTTGAGGCCGACGTCGAGGGTGTCCTGGGTGCGCTTCTGGGCGGTGACGGTGACCGCCTCGATCTCGACCGGCTCGGCGGCGCTGGCCGCGCCGGCGCTGAAGGCCAGGGCGGCGGCCCCGGCCAGCAGCCGTGCGCGCATGGTGTTGGAATTCCTCAAAGTTCCCTCCCCGAGACAGCGGCGTCGCTCGTTGGCGCGCCATTTTTCGACATCTGAGTTTGGCCGGATAACGACACGACCAAATCCAACCGTCAACAAACTTCGACATTTGCGTATGTCTGGTGTACGGATTGACGAAGGACGGCGAAGGCGCGACGAACGGCCGATGGCGGGCAGTGGCGATCAGGGGAGCGGCAAGCCGGCGCGCAAGCGTGCGGCCAAGCGCGACCTGCTGTTTGCGGAGGCCGCGCGCGAGCTCAACGCCATGGGCGCGGGCGGCATGGCGATCAACGACGTCGCCGACCGCGTCGGCCTCTCGCGCAACGCCCTCTACTACTATGTCGCCGACCGTGCCGACCTGGTGTTTGGGGCCTATCAGCGGGCCTGCGAGGCGACCACGGACGACCTGGCCAGCGCCGCGGACGCCAGCCAGGACCCGCGCGAGCGGCTGGCCCGCTTCGTCGATCTGCAGCTGGCCTTCGAACGAGCGCCGCAGGCGGTGCTGAGCGACGTCGACTTCCTGCCGCCGGCGCAGCGCGGGGTCATCGCCGAGCTGCAGGCGCGGAACGTGGCGATCCTGCGTGGCTGGCTGGAGGCCGGGGCGGCGAGCGGCGTCCTGCGCCCCTGCAACAGCCTGATCGCGGCCCAGGCGCTGCTGGGCATGATCGCCTGGAGCCGGCTGTCGCCTGACTGGCTCGGCTATCGCGACGGGCCCGCGGCGCGGCGGCGGATCGGCCAGGCGATCGTCGACACGATGCTGAACGGCTTTGCGACCGGCCCGCGCGCGGCGCCGCTGTGCACGCTGGACATCGAGGCGCTGACCTCGCGGGCGTTCAATCTGTTCGACCGCCAGCAGACCAACGAGATCAAGATCGCCCAGCTGATCGCCGCGGCCTCACGGCTGTTCAATCAGCGCGGCATCGCGGGGGCGTCGCTGGACGACATCGGGGCCGAGGTCGGGGCGACCAAGGGCGCGATCTACCACTACTTCGACGACAAGGCCGACCTTGTCGCCCGCTGCTACCGCCGCGCCTTCGAACTCTACGACCTGATCATCGACACCGCCGTCGCCCAGGGCCGCGACGGTTTGGACAAGGCGCTGATCACCCTGCACCTGAACGTTCAGGCGCAGGCCGGGCCGACCTCGCCGCTGATGCCGCAGCCGGGTCGGCGGGCCCTGGCCGACGCTGACCGCGCCGCCTTCGACCGCGCCGGCCAGAAATTGCACATGACCACCAACCGCAGCCTGCGCCAGGGCATCGCTGACGGCTCGGTGCGCCCGTGCGACACGGTGTTCGTCGGCCAGGTCGCGGCCGGGATCTTCCTCTGGCTGCCGAAGTGGCTGCCGGCCGACTATCCGCTCACCCCCCGCCAGATCGCCGAGGAAGTCTGCGACGTGGTCGCGTATGGCTTGGCGGTGCGGTAAGGGCGTGCCGCTGTTGGTCATACCTTTGATGTTCGGGGCCTTGGCCGGCGGCCTGTATGCGCTGATGGCGCTACAGACCGGGGCCTATGCGAAGGCCGTCGGGCTCGTCTTGCTCGGAGTCGTCAGCTGGGTGGCTGCGGACCACACGCGTTGTCCGAGGTGCAGCCGTCGGCCGATGGAGAAGGGCTGGGACGAAGGCATGTACATGCCGAGCGACATCTCCGATCACTGCCGCCATTGCGGCCGCTACACGCTCTACATCTGGCCGTTCCAGTACCTGCTGGCCAAGGAAGAACCGTGAGCGAGGCGCCTGGCCATCCAGTGGGTAGGCGTGGTCAGGTTTCGGCGGGCCTCTCCGCTGAGACGCGGGCGCGCGGAAGATAGAGCGCCAGCGCCGCGGCGATCGCCAATGCGGCCGTGACGGCGGCGATCGGCCAGCCGAGGGTCGAAACCAGCGGTCCGCCGGCCGCGGCGCCAAGGCTGCCGCCGACGAAATAGATGACCATGTAGGTGCTGTTCAGCTGAGCCGGTCGCAGAGGGTCCAGGCGAATGACCCGCGACTGGTTGGCCACCTGCGCGGCGAATAGGCCGGCGTCAAAGAGCGCCAGAGCGAGCAGCGTCAGGGGCGCGGAGCCGAGGCTGGGCGCGATCGTCAGGGTGCAGGCGAGCGCCAGGACCAGACCGCCGATGACGACCGGGCGGCTGCCGAAACGGTCGGCCAGGCGTCCGGCCAGCGGCGTCGCGGCCATGCCTGCCAGCCCCGCCAGCGAGTAGAGCCCGACCGTCGTCGGCGACAGGCCGTAGGGCGGCAACGACAGCGCGAGGGAAACGCCCACCCAGACCAGGCTGAAGGCGAAGAACCAGAGCGCGCCCGCGATGGCCGCAATCAGCAGGTCGGGTTGGGCGCGCAAGAGCTGCGGCGTAGAGAGCAGTCCTCCGAGCCATGACACCAGCGCGCGCGGGACCTGGCGCGGCAGTAACGCGCGGCCGACGACGGCGCAGATGAGGCAGGCCCCGGCGACGATGAGCAGCATCGCCCGCCAGCCGACGGCGTCGGTGAGGCCGCCGCCGACGATGCGACCGAGCAGGATCCCTGCCGAAATGCCGGCGGTGACGGCTCCCAAGGCGCGGCCCTGGCGGTCGGGCGCGGCGTGCTTGGCCGCCAGGGTGCTCATCTGGGCGCCGGTGCTTGCGCAGATCCCCGACAACAGGAGGCCGACGCCGAAGAGCTCCACAGAGGTCGCCGCCGCGGCCAGAACCAAGGCTCCGGCGAGCGCGGCGAGCTGGGCGGGGACCAGGACGCGCGCCGAAGTGCGATCGACCAACGGCACGAGCAGCGCCAGTCCCAGCATGTAGCCGACGATCGGCAGGCCCGCGGCCGCGCTGGCGGCGGCGAGCGAAGCGTCGAGATCTGCGGCGATCAGGCCGAGCTCGGGCTGGACGGTGTAGCTCGTCGAGGTGGCGACGGCGGCGGCCACGGCGAGGAACAGGATTCGGCCGGCGCCCAAGTGCGGGACGGCGTCTGCGGGGTTCTGAAATTGGGTCATGGGACCGGTTTAGCCGCTGCCCGCGGGCGCATCTGGCGCATTCCGGACCCGGCCAGACGGGCGTCGCCCGGTCACGTGGCCGGCGTCAGCTCAAGGCCGTCGTCGCGGCGCTGAGCTGGACGGCGAGGCTGGTGTCGATCAGGACGGCGAGGTCGTCGTGGGCTGCGCGCCAGAGCGGGATCGCCGCTTCGAGTTTCAAGGCGCCGGTCTCGGTGAGCCAGACCAGCTTGCGGCGGCCGTCGTCGTCGGGGGTGGCGATCTCCACGAGCTCTTCGCGGACCAGGCCGGCGAGATTGCGCGACAGGGTCGAAGGATCCAGGCCCATGCGGGCGGCCAGCGCCGTCAGGCTGTCGTCCTGGGCCGCCGCGATCTGACACATCAGGCCGAACTGCGGAACCGAGAGGCCGCTGGGGGCCAGGCGCTGCTCGATGAACTGGCTGATCCGCCGCGCCGCCAGCCGGCTGTGGAACGCCGCGCAGCCGTCCAGCGCGGCGGTGGCGTCGGTGCGCAGCGAACGGGATTGCCTGGGCCGGACCATAATTATATGTAGATACAATAATTGTAGATACATGAAAAGGCGCGAGCCATGACCGAGGCGACCCTCGAGCGAGAATACGGACTGGCCAGCCCCGAGCAGGCCGCCAGCCTGTCGGGCCGCGAGTTCCTCGAGGCGATGATCGCCGGCAAGATCCCGGCCCCGCCCAGCGCCCGCACGCTGTCGTTCGAGATCATCGAGGTCGGCGACGGCTATGTGCGCTACGAGGGGCGGCCGGGGCCGCACCTGCTCAATCCGCTGGGCGTGGTGCACGGCGGCTGGGCCCTGACCCTGATCGACACCGTCACCGCCTGCGCGGTCCATTCGCGGCTGCCGGCCGGCGTCGGCTATACGACCATCGAGACCAAGGCCAATTTCTCGCGCGCGATCCGCTCCGACACCGGGCCGGTGCGGGCCGAGGCCAAGGTCGTGACCCTGGGCCGCCAGATCGGCACCGCCGAGGGCTGGCTGAAGGACGGTGAGGGGCGCGTGCTGGCGCACGGAACCTCGACGATCATGATCTTCGCGCCGCGGTGAGGCCCTGGCGCGCGGCCAGCGCCGCCGGGCGCTGATAGCAGGCGCTCCGCCACCTTTGGACGGCGCCGAACGGTTCGAGGTCGAGCTCGGCCGTCCGCGAGGGCGACAGGACGCCGGCGACGTTGAGATCGGCGACGGTGAAGTCGTCTCCGACCAGCCATTCGCGGCCGGTGAGCGCGGCGTCCAGCACCTGCAAGCTGGCCAGCGCCAGTTGCGCCATGCTTTCGCCGGCCTGGGCCCGGAGCTCGGCGGTCGAGGCGTCACGCTGCAGCCAAGGTTCGAGGTGCGCCTGGGCCCACAGGCTCCAGCGCCAGACGCCGGCCTCGGCGTGGGCGGTCGGCGGATAGAGGCCGCCGCAGCCGTAGGTCTTGGCCAGGTAGAGGTTGAGCGCCGTGGACTCGGCGAGGGCGAAACCGTCGTCGACGATGGTCGGCACGGCGCCCGCCGGGTTGAGCTTGAGAAAGGCGGGCGACTTCAGGGCCGGATCGGCCGCTTCGAGCGGCACGTGCTCGTATTCCAGCCCCAGTTCGGCGGCCATCCAAAGGACCCGGATGGTGCGCGAGCGCGGCGAGCCGTAAATCGTCAGAGCCATCGCGCAACTTCAGGTCGACCATGCCGGCTGTCAACCGGGCCGGGTAGCTTGCGGCGCTCAAGTCGGGGGAACGAGGCCATGCGATCGCCGGTGAACGTCCTGGTGCTGCCGTTTCGGCGTATGCCCGATGGCCTTGAGTATGCGGTTTTTCGGCGCGCCGATCGAACCGAGGCCCACTGGCAAGCCGTCGCCGGCGGCGTCGAGGTCGGGGAAACGCCGTTGCAGGCCGCCCAGCGCGAGCTTGCCGAGGAAACCGGCCTGGGGCCCGCGCGGCGTTGGCTGCCGCTGGACGCGCACGCGACCGTGCCGGCGCGCGTCTTCAGAGACTGGCGGGCTTGGGGTCCCGAGGTGTTCGTCGTGCGCGAACTGGCGTTCGGAGTAGAGGCGGCCGCAGGCGAGACCGTCCGGCTGTCGGGCGAGCATCTGGCCTTCGAATGGCTGAGCTATGCGCAGGCGCATGAGCGGCTGCGATGGGACAGCAATCGCACGGCGCTCTGGGAGCTGCACACGCGGCTGACCGAGCCGCCGTTCATTGCAGCCGAAAGACCGACGTTTCCGCCCGCCTGAAGCCGAGCCGTTCGAACAACTGGTGCGCGATCGTCCGCGTCGGGTTGGACGTGAGGCTCACAGGCGCGTCGCCGTAAGTCTTCGCTTTGGAAAGTGCGGCTTCCATGAGCGCGCGTCCCGTCCCCGCGCCCCGATAGTCGGGATCCAAAATGACGCTTTCGATCCAGAGCCTAAAGCCCTGTGGGAGGCGCATGGGGACCAGGCAGGCGAGCCCGACGATGACGCCGCGGTCTTGCGCCGCAAACAGGTGGTTGGTCTCGACCACGGTGCGGAGGTCCGAAGGGGTGATCGAGCGGCTCTCGCCGGCCAGCAAGGTCATCAGACGGGAAACCTGCGCTGCGGCCTCGGGAGTCGCATCGGCGGGGACGAGTTCGGAAACCACCAGCATTCAAGCAGTCTCACCGAGGATGCGCCCGCTTTCCACCCTTGGGAGACGGCGGCGCGCTCAGGCGGCGGCCGGCGCGAGATCGAGGCGGGCGGCGAGAGCGGCCAGGCCGGCCATGACGGCGGCGGCGATCCAGAGGGCGGCGGGGCCGAGCAGGTTGAAGGCCACGGCGCCGAGGGCGGCGCCGGCGACGAGGCCGAGCCAGAGCAGCAGGTGCGGCGCCCAGCCGAAGCGGTCCTCGCCGAGCAGCGCGGCGGTGATCGCCTTGCCGAGCTTGACCAGGGCGCCGGTCATGTAGGTGAGGCCAAGGCGGACCTCGCCGTCCTGGGCGAAGACGGTGTTCTCGGCCCCCATGGCGAAGGCCAGGACCAGGATCGCGGCGGGCAGCGGGGCGACCGCGGCCAGGATCGCGGCGAGCGCCAGCGCCAGGGCGACGAAGGCCAGCACCGCCGGCCCGCGCCGCGGCCCGGCCTTGCGGCCGATCAGGGCGCCGGTCGACACCCCGGCCACGAAGGCGGCGATCAGGCCGAGCGCCAGCCCGGCGTAGCTGGCCCCCTCCGCCAGGCCGACGGCCAGGCGGGTGGAGTTGCCGCTCATGAAGGAGACGAAGAAGCCGCCGGTCAGCAGGAAGCCGACGGCGTCGACGAAGCCGGCGACGGCCGAGAGGCTGGCCGCCAGCAGTCGGGCCTGGCCGCTGAGACGCTTCAGCTCGCCCCCTCCCGCTCGGCCCTAGGCCTTGGTGTCGACCGAGCCGCCGGCCTCGCCGTCATTGGCGGCGTAGGGATTGGCGGCCGGGGTCGCGTCGGCGGCCGGCGGCAGGTCGGCGCCCGAACCCTTGGCGGCGACCACGACCATGGCCGGACGGATCAGGCGGCCGATCAGCTCATAGCCCGGCTGCAGCACCTGGATGACGCCGCCGGCGGCGACGTCGGGCGAGGGCTGCTCCATCATCGCCTGATGCTTGTGCGGGTCGAACTTCTCGCCCTTCGGCGGGTCGATCTTCATCAGGCCGTTGTTCTCGAAGGCGCTCATCAGCGACTTCTGGGTCATCTCCATGCCGACCACGAAGTTCTTCACGGCCGGATCGTCGACCGGGGCGGCCAGGGCGCGGTCGAGGGTGTCGGCGACGGCCAGCAGGTCGCGGCCGAACTTCTGGATCGCGAAGGCGCGCGCGTCATTGGCCTCGCGCTCGGCGCGGCGCTTGGCGTTCTCGGCGTCGGCGGCGACGCGCAGCATCTGGTCCTTGAGGGCCTGGACCTCGGCCTTCAGGGCGATGATCTCGTCGATGGCCGCGTCGGCGACTTCGTTGAATTCTTCGGCCGGCGTTTGATCGTCGGACATCTTGTAATCCTCTAAGCGTTCGTCACCTGGGACAGGACGCGGGCGGTATAGTCCACCAGCGGGATGACCCGGGCATAGTTTAGGCGGGCGGGACCGATTACGCCGATCGCGCCCAGCACCTTTTGCCGGCCCGTCATATAGGGCGCGGCGATGACGGCGGAACCCGAAAGGGAAAAGAGTCGCGTTTCGGCGCCGATATAGATGCGCACGCCCTGGGCGTCCCGCACGTCGTCGAGCAAACCGATCAGCTGCTCCTTTTGTTCGAGGTCGTCGAACAGCATGCGTACGCGTTCGAGGTCGTCGAGCGTCTCGCGGTCGGCCAGCAGGTTGGCGCGGCCGCGGACGATCAGGGCGCGGGCCGCGCCATCGCCGCCGCCCCAGGCGGCCATGCCGTCCTCGACCAGCCGTGCGGCGGTCTCATTGAGCTGACGGCGGGCGGCCTCCAGTTCGCTGCGGATCTCCAGGCCCGCCTCGCCCAGGGTGCGGCCGCGCAGGCGGGCGTTCATGAAGTTGGAGGCCTCCTGCAGCGAGGAGGGGGTGACGCCGGCGGCCAGCCGCATCAGCCGGTTCTCGACCACGCCGTCCTCGAACACCATGACCGCCAGGGCCTGGTCGGCGGAGAGGGCGACGAACTCGACGTGCTTGACCCCGGCGTCGCGCACCGGGGTGACGACGATGCCGGCCCCGCCGGCGAGGCCCGACAGGATGGCGGAGGCCTCGTTCAGGGCTTCCTCGAAGTTGTGGCCCTTGGCCGAGAGCCGGGCCTCGATGTTGCGGCGGTCTTCTTCGGCGACGTCGCCGACCTCGAGCAGGCCGTCGACGAACAGCCGCAGCCCGGCATGGGTCGGCACCCGACCGGCGCTGACGTGCGGCGCGCCCAGCAGGCCGAGCTGGGTGAGGTCCTGCATGGTGTTGCGGATCGAGGCGGGCGACAGGTGCACCCCGCCCTTGGAGAGCGTGCGCGAGCCGACCGGCTCGCCGGTTTCCAGGTAGCCCTCCACGACGCGGCGGAAAATCTCGCGGGCGCGTTCGTCGAGTTCGCCGAGCGACGGCCCAGGGGAAAGCAGCGGGCTGGTCACGACGTGCGGCGGTGCTCGGTCAGGGCCATGGACGGAACCTCTCTCATCTAGGATAAGCCGCCCGACGCAAGACGCCAGACCCCTTAGCTTCCAGGACCACCCGATGCGCCCCTCCGACCGTACGCCCGACATGCTTCGCACCGTCACCCTGGAGACCGGGGTCAACCGCTACGCCGAGGGCTCGTGCCTGGTCAGCTTCGGCCACACCAAGGTGCTGGTCACCGCCAGCGTCGAGGAGCGGGTGCCCGGCTTCATGCGCGGCCGCGGCGTGGGCTGGGTGACGGCCGAGTACGGCATGCTGCCCCGCGCCACCCACACCCGCGGCCGCCGCGAGGCCTCGGAAGGCAAGCAGTCGGGGCGCACCCAGGAAATCCAACGGCTGATCGGCCGCTCGATGCGCGCGGTGGTCGATCCGGTGGCGCTGGGCGAGCGCCAGATCTCCATCGACTGCGACGTGATCCAGGCTGACGGCGGCACCCGCACCGCGGCGATCACCGGCGCCTGGGTGGCGCTGCGCATGGCGACCCAATACCTGCTGGACGAAGGCGTGATCTCCAAGGACCCGATCGTCGACCAGGTCGCGGCGATCTCGTGCGGCGTCTACAACAACGTGCCGGTGCTGGACCTGGAGTACGAAGAGGACTCCAACGCCGAGGCCGACGCCAACTTCGTGCTGACCGGCAAGGGCGACATCGTCGAGATCCAGGCGACCGGCGAGAAGCGCGGCTTCAGCCAAGACGAATTCGAGGCGCTGTTCAGCCTGGCCCGCAAGGGTATCGGTGAACTCTGCGAAGCTCAGCGCGCGGCGACCGCGAAGTAGGACTGAGAGTTGCTCCCCCGCTGGGGGAGCTGTCAGCCGAAAGGCTGACTGAGGGGGGTTGCTGAGCGCAGCAGGCCCCCTCCGTCTCGGCGCGTTGCGCCGCCCCCAATGGGGGAGGAACTTTCTTGATCATGCCCCAAAACGAAAAACCCCGCCCCGGGGAGGACGGGGCGGGGTTCTCGTGTCTAGACGGGCGGCTAGGGGGAGGGAGGGGCGCCGCTTGTCGTCTAGAGGCCGTTCAGCAGATAGCGGAACGACGATGCCGGCATGCGCGCGAGCTCGCGGGCGAAGGGACCCAGCATCCAGTCGATGACGCGTTCGATAGCGTTAGCCATGCCCATCTCCTTTGTGTGCGGCGCAGCAAATTGTTGCAGTGCACATAAGGACATGTTTGCGACTATGCAAGAGGCGTCGGGTGATTTTTAGCGCACATCCGGTTCTGAAGGGGCAGAATCGTCCTGGTGCGACGAAATGGTCACGCTCAGGCGCGGTTGCGCCGGCCCATCACCAGCGCCGCGGCCAATGCGCTGGGGATGGCCAGGGCGGTCGCTATCGTCGTTGAAGCCTCGCCGCCCCGCGCGTTGGCGGTGACCAGCCAATGGGTCAACACCATCGGGGGCGCGGCGATCGCCGGCAGATAGATCGCCATCGACGTGACCTTCAGCCATCGCAATAGCGCGCTGACGACCGCGAACAGTGGAACGTAGAAAATCATCAAGCCGACGATGCCGACGCTCGCGAGCGTGGCGGGGTTGGCGCGGCGGCGACCGTGACGGCGCTTCTGGGTTGCGGCCGGGCGTCGAGCGCCGGGTCTGGTCAGGCCGCCGCTCTGACGGCTCCTGATGTGGCGCGCTGTTCTGCGGGCGCGCCGTTCCTCAAGGGAGCCGCCGCGAGCAGCGAGGCGTGTATCGCCAGGATGGGGCCGGTCATCTCGAGCAGTTCCTCGAGGATGATGAGGCGGGTCCAGGTGAGGCCGGTCCGATCTATGGATGCGATCCAGCCGAGATTGACGGCGGAGCTGATGGTCTCGAAGCCCAGCGATCCGGAGAGAAACAGGATCGCGGCCACGACCAGACAGGCGGCGACGTCTCGGCGGATCCGCAGGACAAACGGCACGAGCAGCGCGGCGACCAGCATCGCCAACATGCCCGCGAGCAAAACCCAGCCATAGTAGAAGGATCCCTCCAGCCCCATCGCGTCCTGGAGGGTGTCGCCCGCCAGCCCCAGCAGGCGTTCGTGCAGGGACGCGGCTTCATCCAGCGACAGCAGCAGGAACACCGAGCCGAGCAGGATCCACGAGCGGCGGATGACGAGGTCAGGCTCGCGGCGATGGGCGACCCAGGCCATCCTGGCGGCCATCGCCCAGAGCAACGAGGTGTACCAAGTCGGGATGTTATTCTCGCCATCCAGGTCGAACAGCTGGAACAGCACGCGGGTGATTTCCGGGCGACCCGGCTCCATGCCGTAGGGATTTAGGCGCTGCGCGCCGACATAGGCGGCGCAGAGCCCCAGCGCGATCAAAAGCAGGCCGCCAGCGACGGCGTAGGCGAAAAGCCGCGCGTCCTGAGTGCGCGCCGTGACGCGCTTGGTGTTCGAGCCCAACAAGCGATCCCCCCAACTTGCGACCAAGTCACAGCCTTCCCACGGGCGGCGCCTGGTTCATCAGTGGGCGGAATTTAGTCTGGGGGGGCTTCTACAGTAAAGTTCGTTCCCGTCAGAGGCTTCTTCCCGATCGCCGCTGCACCCCTAAGACGTCTTCGGCGGCCACTCGGTGGTGTCGTGGTCGGGATGCTGGAAGGACACGATGCCGGCGAGATGGGCGGCGGCGCGCGGTTCGTCCATCGCGTGCACGGGCAGGTCCGCCAGTTGCGCGAAGTATGGCAGCTCAGCGCGCGATTCCAGCTGCACGCTCGGCGCCGCCGCGGCCGGCGCATCGAGGGCGCCGATGGCCAGGCCGATCTCCTTGTCGCCGTACTCGTAGGTCAGCGGCGTGCCGCAGTCGCCGCAGAAGCCGCGAACGACCTTGTTCGAACTCTGGAAGCGCCTCGGCGCGCCCCGGGTCCAGACCAGCGTCCCGGCCGACGTGCCGACATAGGGGCCGAAGAAGCCGCCGGTGGCCTTCTGGCACATG
Source organism: Phenylobacterium sp. (assembly GCF_013822795.1). Lineage (GTDB taxonomy): Bacteria > Pseudomonadota > Alphaproteobacteria > Caulobacterales > Caulobacteraceae > Phenylobacterium. The sequence goes on from NZ_PNLB01000005.1 coordinate 107,864, forward strand.
CGGCAATGGCAGATGGACGCCTCGCCGAGCTCGCCTTCGACGCGGAAGCGCACCGCGCCGCACTGGCATCCGCCGCTGGCGCTCATGCCGGGGCGCCGAAACGCTGAGCCGAGCGGGCCTTGGCCTTGGCGGCCTCTTCCTCGCGGTCCTTGGGCCGGGCGGTGGTCTCGAGGCTGGCGAACAGCCGGCGGGCGACGTCGGCGACCTCGTCGACGGCGCCGTCGAAGGCTTCGCGGTTGGCCTTGGAGGGGGCGTTGAAGCCGGACAGCTTGCGGACGAACTGGAGCGCGGCGTCGCGGATCTCTTCGTCCGTCGCGGGCGGGTCGAAGTTGAACAGCGTCTTGATGTTGCGGCACATGGTCAGGCGTCTCCTTCCCTTTGTCTCTGCAAGATAGGGCGATGAACCCTTGCGTCCAGGGCGATGAGCGGAAACCGGTCTTTGCGCCTTCCCGGTCCGGGTCTAATCTTCCCGGGGGCTAAGGAATGAAGCCATGAGTGACGCTGTCGGCCCTGGCGACTTGGTTCTCTGCGTCAACGCCGCCCCAAACCACGTTACAGGACGGCCGGTGCCTCTGCAGGCCGGCGAGACCTACCGGGTGATCTCGGTGCTGGAGTTCGCCTGCCCCTGCGGGCGGTCGGACGCCCTGCTCGATGTCGGCGTCGACTATGCGTGGTGCCAGACGCGCTTTCGGCTGCTGCCGAAACCGAAGGCTCAAGCCAAGACCCGCCGGGTTTCGGCGCCGCGCGAGAAGGAAGAGGTCCGCTGAACGCGGCGGGCCGGGCGCGGGGCGTGTTCAGAACCCCGGATCGTCCGGCAGCGCTTTCTTGCGCCGCGGGCGTTCGCGCATCACCCCCGGATAGCCCTTGAGCGGGGAAAGCGGCGCGCCGTCGTAGATCCAGTCGGCCTGTTCGCCGAGGCTGAGATGGTAGCGCGGTTCGCGGCCGGTGCGGGTTTCGAACACGCCGCGCGGGATGTTGACCATCTTCGGCGAGCGCGGGCGTTCGTAGAGCATCGGCGTGCCGCAGCGGGCGCAGAAGCTGCGCGCGGCGCCGGACTTAGGGTCCTCGTAGCGGGTCAGATGCTCCTCGCCGGCCAGGACGCGCAGGCGCGAGCGCCAGGACCCGACATAGGTGGCGTAGGCCCCGCCGTGGGCGCGGCGGCCGGCGCGCGAGTGGTCGTGCCAGGCCCAGACCGCCGGGACGTCGATCTCCAGCCGCACGGCGCCGCAGGCGCAGGCCCCGGCGGCCTGGACGGCGGAGCGCTTGGGCGGCGCGTCGGGGGCTTTCGGCATGCTGTCCTCGCATCGGCATGCAAGGAGCTTAGCATTCCGCGCCTAGGGCGTGATCGCGACCTTCAGCACGCCGTCGCGCTGGTGGCCGAAGAGGTCGTAGGCCTCCTCGATCTGGTCGAGCTTGAAGCGGTGGGTCACCAGGCCCTGCAGGTTGATGCGGCCCGAGGCGACCACTTCCATCAGCCGGCGCATGCGTTCCTTGCCGCCCGGGCACAGCGTCGTGACGATCGTGTGGTCGCCCAGGCCGGCGGCGTAGGCGCCGAGCGGGATCTTCAAGTCGGAGGAGAAGACGCCCAGGCTCGACAGAACCCCGCCTGGCCGCAGCACGGCCAGGCAGGCTTCGAACGTGCCCGGCGTGCCCAGCGCTTCGATGGCCACGTCGACGCCGCGTCCGTTGGTGAGGCGCAGGATCTCGGCGACCGGGTCGGTGGCGCTGAAGTCCACGACGTGATCGGCGCCCATGGTCTTCGCCATCGCGACGCGCGCCGGCTCGCGCTCGACGGCGATGATGGTGGAGGCGCCCATCAGCCGCGCGCCCGCGGTCGCGCACAGCCCGATCGGGCCTTGGGCGAACACCGCCACGACGTCGCCGATAGCCACCTTGCCGGACTGCGCGCCGCTGAAGCCGGTCGACATGATGTCGGGGCACATCAGCACCTGTTCGTCGGTCAGCCCGTCCGGAACCGGGGCGAGGTTGGCCATCGCGTCGGGCACGCGGACGTATTCGGCCTGACAGCCGTCGATGGTGTTGCCGAACTTCCAGCCGCCCATCGGCTTCCAGCCGCTGGCCGTGCCCGCGCCGTCCTGCGAGCCGCAGCCGCACAGGCAGGCGTTCGACCAGCCGCTCGGGGTGATGGCGCCGGCGATCACCCGCTGGCCCTCGTGATAGCCCTTCACCTCGCTGCCGAGCTTTTCGATGACGCCGACCGGTTCGTGACCGATGGTCAGGCCGCGGGCGACCGGGTACTCGCCCTTTAGAATATGGATGTCGGTTCCGCAGATTGTGGTGGTCGTGATGCGCACCAGTGCGTCGAGCGGGCCGATGTCCGGGATCGGCTTGTCCTCCAGGACGATGCGGCCGGCCTCGACGAAGACCGCGGCCTTCATCCGACCCTCGCCGGCCGACCGGCCGACCCCTCCGATTGGGTGAGCGTTTGCGTCATGTCGCTGCTCCTGACCAGGTGTTGCGTCGCAGAGACCACCATCGGCGGGCGGTGGGAATCGGGTGGACTCCCGTCGGGCGGCGTTCCTAGGGGAAACCTTTGAAGCGGCGTCAGGGGGCGTATCCCCCTGGACTTCGCGGCGGCGGGCTTGCTTAGAAGCGCCAGCCGAAACGCGAGACCCGAGCATGAGCCGCTTCTGGAGCGACCTGACCCACCAGCTGAAGCCCTATGTGCCGGGCGAGCAGCCGAAGATCGCCGACCTGGTCAAGCTGAACACCAACGAGAGCCCGACCGGGCCCTCGCCGAAGGCCATGGCGGCGATCGCGGGCGAGGCGGCCGATACTCTGCGGCTCTATCCGGACCCGGAGGCCCGGGCCTTGCGCGAGACGCTGGCGCGCTATCACGGCGTGACGCCGGACCAGGTGTTCGTCGGCAACGGTTCGGACGAGGTGCTGGCCCATGCCTTCGCCGCGCTGCTGAAGCGGGACGCGCCGCTGCTGTTCCCCGACATCACCTACAGCTTCTATCCGGTCTATTGCGGGCTGTTCGGCATCGCCTACGAGACCGTGCCGCTGGACGATGCGATGGCCGTGCGGGTCGAGGACTACCGGCGGCCGGCCGGGGCGATCATCCTGCCCAACCCCAACGCCCCGACCGGGGGGGCCTTGAGCCGCGCGCAGATCAAGCAGCTGCTGGACGAGCATCCCGACGTGCCGGTGGTGATCGACGAGGCCTATGTCGACTTCGGCGCCGAGACCGCGATCCCGCTGGTCGCCGAGCATCCGAACCTGCTGGTCGTGCAGACCATGTCGAAGTCGCGGGCGCTGGCCGGCCTGCGGGTCGGCTACGCGATCGGCGATGCGGCGCTGATCGAGGGGCTGGTGCGGGTCAAGGACAGCTTCAACTCCTATCCGCTGGGCCGGCCGGCCCAGGCCGGGGCCATCGCCTCGGTCGAGGACGAGGCGTTTTTCCAGGCGTCCTGCGCGGCGGTGATCGAAGAGCGCGGCCGGCTGACCGCGGGGCTGGAGGCTCTGGGGTTTGCGGTGCTGCCGTCCAGCGCCAACTTCGTGTTCGCGCGTCACGCCGGGCGCGGCGGGGCGGACCTCGCCGCGGCGCTGCGCGAGCGGGCGGTGATCGTGCGCCACTTCGGCGCGGCGCGGACCGCCGACTATCTGCGCATCACCGTCGGGACGCCGGCGCAGACCGGGCGGCTGCTGGCCGCGCTCGGGGAAATCCTCGGCTAGCGACTCCGGCGAGGCGGGGCCTAAGCTGGTCCCGTCAACAGGAGGCGGGTTGCGCGCATGCGAGTGAGCCGGGTGCTGGCGGGCGTCTATGCGGTCTTGTGTCTGGGAGCGCTGGCGCTGATCCCGATCAGCTCGCGCGGCTGGTTCGGGGTCGAGCCGGACCCTCTGGCTGGCGTGCTGGCGATTGTGCTGGCCATGCCCTGGAGCTTCGCCCTTCAGTGGCTGCACGGCGGCGGCCCGTGGCCCGGCATGCTGGTGGTGCTGGCCGGGATGGCCGCCAATTTTGGGATCATCCTGTGGCTCGGCCGGGTCTCGCGGCGGCGGCTTTAGGCCGCGACCACCTCGGCCTTCAGGAACTCGGCGAGGTTCCCGCCGGTGAAGTGCAGGGCGCGGACGCCGGCGCGGGCGGCGGCTTCGAGATCAGAGTCCTTGTCGCCGACCATCACTGAGCGCGACAGGTCGACCGGCCACTCGGCGATCGCGCGCAGCAGCATGCCGGGGTTGGGCTTGCGGTCCGGCGGGTCGGGGTGGCGGTAGACGTCGACCTGCGCGTCGGGATGCTGCGGGCAGTAGTAGTAGGCGTCGATGTGGGCGCCGGCCTGCTCGAGGCTCTCGCTCATCTTGGCGTGCAGGGCGATGACGTCGTCCTCGGCATAGTAGCCGCGGCCGACCCCCGACTGATTGGTGACTACGAACACCCACCAGCCGGCCTGGTTAAAGGCGGCGACGGCCTCGCGGGCGCCGGGAATCCAGTGGAAGTCCTCCCAGCGGTGCACGTAGCCGGGGTCCTCGTTCAGGACTCCGTCGCGGTCGAGGAACAGGGCGGGGCGGGGATTACTCATCGGGGGCGCGCTCACGGTTCGCCATCGTATAGCCAAAGAGGTGGGGCTCTGCGCGTGGTTTCGCCATGGCCGCGCAGCGGTCTATGGTCGACGCCTGTTTTTGATCCGAGGTCGAGTTGGCCGAGCCTGTCCTTTCCATCGACGATCTGAAGATCGACTTCAAAACCCATGACGGGATCGTCAGCGCGGTGCGCGGCGTCTCACTCAGCGTCGCGCGCGGCGAGGTGCTGGGCGTGGTCGGCGAGAGCGGCTCGGGCAAGAGCCAGACCTTCATGGCGGCCATGGGCCTGCTGGCCGCCAACGGCCAGGCCAGCGGCTCGATCAAGTTCAAGGGCCAGGAGCTGCTGGGCCTTAAAGCCCGGGCGCTGAACAAGGTCCGCGGCTCGAAGATGACGATGATCTTCCAGGACCCGCTGACGGCGCTGACGCCGCACGTGCGGATCGGCGAGCAGATCGCCGAGCCGCTGCGGCTGCACCTGGGGATGAGCGACAAGGACGCCAAGGCCAAGGCGCTGGAGTGGCTGCGGCACGTGCGCATCCCCGAGGCGGCGCGGCGGATGGACCAGTATCCGCACGAGCTGTCGGGCGGCATGCGCCAGCGGGTGATGATCGCCGCGGCCATGGCCTGCGCGCCCGAGCTGCTGATCGCCGACGAGCCGACCACGGCCCTGGACGTCACCGTGCAGGCCGAGATCCTCGACCTGATGGCCGAGCTCGGCCGCGAGACCGGCACGGCGATGGTGCTGATCACCCACGACATGGGGGTGATCGCGCGGCTGGCCGACCGGGTCTGCGTGATGAAGGACGGGGCCTATGTCGAGGAGGGCGAGGCCAAGGCCTTGTTCGCCGGGCCGAAGGATCCCTACACCCAGGCGCTGCTGGCGGCGATCCCGCGGCTGGACCGCGAGGGCCGCGGCGGCCGGCCGACCCTCGACCCGGTCGCGGCCGACGCCCCGGTGGTGGTCGAGGCCCAGGACATCGAGGTCCATTTCCCGGTGCACCAGGGCATGTTCGGGACCAAGGCCTCGCTGCGCGCCGTCGACGGCGTCTCGTTCAAGGTACGGCAGGGCGAGACCCTGGGCGTGGTCGGCGAGAGCGGCTGCGGCAAGTCGACCCTGTCGCGGGCGGTGCTGAACCTGATCCCGGCGACGGGCGGTGCGGTCAGCGTGCTCGGCCGCGACATCACCCACGCCGACCGCGAGTCGATGCGCGCCGCGCGCCGCGACCTGCAGATCGTGTTCCAGGACCCGCTGGCCAGCCTCGACCCGCGCATGACCATCGGCGATTCCATCGCCGAGCCGCTGGCGGTGTTCCGTCCCGAGCTGAAGGGCGCGGCGCGCGAGGCGCAGGTGCGGGCGATGATGGAGCGGGCGGGGCTGTCGACCGCGCTGATCAACCGCTACCCGCACGAACTGTCGGGCGGCCAGAACCAGCGGGTCGGCATCGCCCGGGCGATGATCCTGGAGCCGAAGCTGGTGATCTGCGACGAGGCGGTCTCGGCGCTGGACGTCTCGATCCGGGCCCAGATCATCGACCTGCTGATCGAGCTGCAGAAGCAGATGGGCATGGCGATGATCTTCATCAGCCACGACTTGGCGGTGGTGCGCGAGATCAGCCACCGGGTGATGGTGCTCTACCTGGGCCGGGTGATGGAGGAGGCGAGCCGCGAGCAGCTCTACGCCGACCCCCAGCACCCCTACACCAGGGCGCTGCTGTCGGCCGCGCCGATCCCTGATCCGGCGGCCGAGCGCAGCCGCCTGCGGATCAAGCTGACCGGCGAGCCGCCCTCGCCGATGGACCCGAAGAGCGCCCTGCGTTTCCTGCCTTCGAGGCTGACCGCCGACGGGCCGGTCTATGTCCCGCAGCTGAAGGAAGTCGCCCCCGGCCATCTGGTCAGCGAGTACGACCCGGCATGATCGCGAACCTAGATCCTCCCCTCATGGGGGAGGTGGCGCGCGAAGCGCGGGGGACCGCTCTTAAGCGGAGTCAAAGTCCCCCTCAGTCAGCCGTTCGGCTGACAGCTCCCCCAGCGGGGGAGCATCCTTGTTTTGACGCTCTGGGTTTGCCGGCATGACCACCAAGATCATCCCCGTCCTGATGTCGGGCGGCGCCGGCACGCGCCTGTGGCCGCTGTCGCGCAACGCCCGGCCCAAGCAGTTCCATCGGCTGGGCGGCGAGCACAGCCTGATCCAGGACACCGCCCTGCGGTTGACCGGCGAGGGCTTCGCGGCCCCGGTGGTGGTCTGCGCCGCAGCGCACGCCGACCTGGCGCGCGCGCAACTGTTGGAGGTCGGGATCACGCCGGCGGCGCTGATCACCGAGCCGGCGCCGCGCAACACCGCCCCGGCGTCGGTGGCGGCGGCGGCGTTCGGCGTGGAGATCGATCCCGAGGGGCTGATGGTGCTGATGCACGCCGACAACCTGGTGGCCGACGTCGCCGCGCTCCACGCCGCGATCGAGGCCGGGCGGTCGGCGGCGCAGGCCGGCGAGATCGTGCTGCTGGGCCTGAAGCCGACCGGGCCCTCGACGCTCTACGGCTATATCCAGGCCAAGGGCGAGGGCGCGGTGCGCAAGGTGGCGCGCTTCGTCGAGAAGCCCGACCTGGCGACCGCCCAGCAGTTCGTGGCCGATCCGAACTTCACCTGGAACGGCGGGATGTTCCTGTTCAAGGCCGGAGCGTTCCTGGACGAGGCGCGGCGGCTGGCCCCGGAAGTCACGGCCGCGGCGCAGGCGGCGGTGACGGGCGCGGCGCGGACCCGCGACGTGGTGGCGCTGTCCGAGGCGTTCCTGACCGCGCCGAGCATCGCCATCGACGTGGCGGTGATGGAAAAGACCGACCGGGCCAGCGTGGTCGAGGCCGACATCGGCTGGGCCGACGTCGGCAATTGGGGCGCGCTCTGGGAGCTGTCGGAGAAGACCGAAAGCGGTGACGCCTTGGAAGGCGAGGTCGTGGCGGTGGAGACCAGGGACTGCCTGGCGCGCAGCGACGGGCCGGTGGTGGTGCTGGCCGGGGTCGAGGACCTGGTGGTGGTGGTCGAGAACGGGGTGGTGCTGGTCACCCGCCGCGACGCGCCGGCCGCGGTGCGGGCCGGGGTTGAGGCCCTGAAGGCCAAGGGGCGCGGCGACCTGCTCTAAGCCGGGGATGCGCGCGTCTGGTGTGGGTTGAGCCGAGCGCGCTTTACACCGTCAGGTCTCTGACCAATGCTCCGGCGATCAGAAGGAGCATGCGATGACCTCCAACCGACTGAGCCTGACCCTGGCCGCCGCCGCAGCGCTGGCCCTGGCTGGATGCGGCCAGCAGGCGGCCAAGCCCGCCGAGGCGCCGGCCGCGGCCCCCGCCGCCGTCCCGACCGCGCCCGCCGCTCCTGCGCCGGTCGCCGCCGCGCCGGACCTCGACCCGGCGGCCCTGAAGGGGCTGCTGACGCCCGACGAGACCCTGGAGGTCGTCACCCTCGATGCGACCGGCGCGGCCAGCGCCAGCGGCGAGGTCAAGGGCTACAAGACGCCGGTCTACGCCGTGCCGGTCGCCGCCGGGCAGACCCTGAGCGTGGCCTTCAAGCCCTCGAACGCCAACCTCTACATCAATGTGGTCGACGCGGCCGACACCAGCGGCGCGGCCGTGCACCGCGGCGAGGTCGACGGGCCCAAGGCCAGCGTCAGCGCGCCGAAGGCCGGGGTCTATCTGATCAAGCCGTTCCAGCCGCGGGCCATGGCGCGCCGCGACGAGAGCGAAACCTTCAAGCTGACCGTGTCGGTGAAATAGACCCGCCGGCCCGCCGGGGATGGGCGGACGCGGGCATATCGACCCGCAGATCCGCTCATTCGCCGCCGCTCCATTGCCGTCAGGGACCCGCGCGGCTAGACGTGGCCCATCTCCCACATCGGCTCTGACATGACGCTTTCTCTCGACGACATCCGCGCCGCCGCCGACCGGCTGAAGGGGCACATCGAGCGCACGCCCTGCCGCCATTCGCGGACCCTGTCGGAGATTACCGGCGCCGAGGTGTGGGTGAAGTTCGAGAACCTGCAGTTCACGGCCGCCTACAAGGAGCGCGGGGCGCTCAACACCCTGCTGCAGCTGTCGGACAACGAGCGAGGCCGCGGCGTGATCGCCGCCTCGGCCGGCAACCACAGCCAGGGTCTGGCCTATCACGCCGCCCGGCTGGGCATTCCGGTGACCATCGTGATGCCGCGCTCGACGCCGTTCGTGAAGGTCCAGCAGACCCGCGGCCATGGGGCCAACGTGGTGTTGGAAGGCGACAATTACGACGAGGCCTCGGCCGTCGCGATGAAGCTGTGCGCCGAGCAGGACCTGGCCTTCGTCCACCCGTTCAACGACCTGCAGGTGATGGCCGGCCAGGGGACGGTGGCGCTCGAAATGTTCGAGGACGTGCCGGACCTGGACGTGCTGCCGATCCCGATCGGCGGCGGCGGGCTGATCGCCGGCTGCGCCACCGTGGCCAAGTCGCTGAACCCCAAGGTCCAGGTCATCGGCGTCGAGCCGGCCATGTACCCGTCCTTCACCGCCAAGATGCGCGGCGTGAACGGGACCAGCGGCGGGGCGACCATCGCCGAGGGCATCGCGGTCAAGCAGGTCGGCGACCTGTCCTACGCCATCGCCCGGCCGCTGATCGACGAGGTGCTGCTGATCGAGGAGCCGCACTTCGAGCGGGCGGTGGCGCTGTACTGCAATGTGGAGAAGACCGTGGTTGAGGGCGCGGGCGCGGCCTCGCTGGCGGCGCTGCTGGCCTATCCGGGCAAGTTCAAGGGCAAGAAGGTCGGGCTGATCATCACCGGCGGCAACATCGACACCCGGCTGCTGGCCTCGGTGCTGACCCGCGAACTGGTCCGCGACCAGCGGCTGGTCTCCCTGCGGATCATCGGCGACGACCGTCCTGGCCTGCTGGCCACCGTCTCGGCGGTGATCGGCCAGATGGGCGCCAACATCATCGAGGTGGCCCACAACCGCCTGGCCCTGGACGTGCCGGCCAAGGGCGCGGAGTTCGACATCATGATCGAGACCCGCGACGCCCAGCACACTCAGGAAATCATGGACGCCCTGCGCGAGCACGGCTATCCGCCGCGCGCTGTCTAGAGAGACCCGATATGAAGCGCCTTCTTCCCGTTCTCGCCGCCCTGCTGCTGGCCGCCTGCGGCCGCGGCGGCGCCGACCCCGCCGAGCTGGCCAAGTCCGCGGCCGAGGCCAAGGCGTTCATGGAGACCAACGCCAAGGCCGAGGGGATCCAGACCCTGCCGTCGGGCGTGCAGTACAAGATCGTCCGCTCGGGCCCGACCACCGGCATGAAGCCGGGCCCCAACGACGAGGTGAAGGTCCACTACGAGGGCAAGCTGGTTTCCGGAAAGGTCTTCGACTCGTCCTACGAGCGCGGCGCCCCGGCGGCGATGCCGCTGCCGGCGCTGATCCCGGCCTGGAAGGAAGCCCTGCAGCTGATGCGGCCGGGCGACGAGTGGACGCTCTATGTGCCGCCGGCCCAGGGCTATGGCGAGGAAGGCGCGGGCAACGGCGAGATCCCGCCCAACAGCGTGCTGATCTTCCGCATCGAACTGATCGGCGTGCTGCCGGCGCCTGGGCGTATCGGCCAGGGCTGAGGCCTATGAGCGCCCCCGACCTTGGTGAGTTGGAGGTGTTCTTCGAGTGCGAGGCTGCGCGGCCCGTTCCTCTCCCCGCCTGAGGGGAGAGGCTAGGTGAGGGGTCCTGCGGCGCGAAGCGGCGCTCTGCTGAGTCAGCAGCCCCCTCACCCCAACCCTCTCCCCCAAGGGGGCGAGGGAGCCGACCCGGGCGCTTCGCCCTCAGTTGCTCCCCCGCTGGGGGAGCTGTCAGCCGAATGGCTGACTGAGGGGGCTTGCTGACTCAGCAGTCCCCCTCCGTCTCGATGCTTCGCATCGATCCACCTCCCCCAGCGGGGAGGACCTGAGGCTTACGCTTCAGCCCATCTTCATCCGCAGCGCGCCCATGTAGTCGCGCTTGCCGATCGGCACGCCGCGCGAGCGCAGCAGGTCGTAGGCGGTGGTGGCGTGGAAGTGCAGGTTCGGCAGCGAGAACGACATCAGGAAGTTCTCGGCGACGAACGGGATCTTCGAGCCGCGGAACTCGAAGAACACGTCCTTGCCCTCGTAGGCGTTGATTTCTTCGGGTTTGATCGCCGCGAGCTTGGCGTGCGTGTCCTTGATCAGCGCGATCAGGGCCGGCAGGTCCTGGGCGCTCTGGTCGCCGCCCGGCGAGAAGACGCCGGCCTTCACGCCCTCGATGGCGCCGAGCGAGTGGTGGGCGACCGAGATCACCTGGAAGCGGAAGTCGAACATGTCCTCGCACATCTTCGAGGCGACGATGTCCTGCGGGTCGATCCCGTTGTCCTGGCAGTGGGCGAGGCCGCGCTCAAGGAAGCCGGCGACGCCGCCCACCGTCTGGAGAAATGAAGCCACGCTGACGTCGTAGAGAGAGATCGCCATGTTCCGCCCTTATGTGATTTGGACGGGCAATTTCCTCCGGCCCGCGCGCCGACGCCAGCGGTTTTGCGGCTACTTGAACATGCCCTCGCGCAGGTTGAGGCCGTGATCGAGCCAGGCCTTCAGCGCGCACTGCATCTGGGTCCAGCCCTGGCAGTTGCCGTAGGAGGCGCGGAGCCCGACTTCGGTCTGTTTCCAGCCGTGCTCCTCGATGGCGACCAGGGTGCGGCCGTCGTCCAGGCCCTCGAAGGTCATGGTCACCTGGGTCTTGTAGCCGACGTGGGTGACCAGGTTGTCGGCGTTCTCCGGCGGCCCGTCATTGGCCTCCCATTCGAAGACGATCTTCTGGTTGGGGACCACCTCGATCACCCAGACCGGGAAGGCGCCGGGGAAGTCGGCGAAGTCCCAGTAGACGGTGGCGCCGGTCTCCAGCCGGCCCTTGGCGCCGCCGGTGGTGAAGTACTGCGAAAGCTGGTCCGGGTTGGCGACGGCCTCGAACACCTCGCTCACAGGCTTGGCGATGCGGGCGGTCACGCGAAAGGTCAGATCCATGATCTTGCTCCTTGTTCTGCGGCCATTTGTGTTATAAATTTATAACATGTCAAGCGACGACGAAAACGACCTGATTTTCAAGGCCTTGGCCTCGGCGACCCGGCGTCGGATGCTGGACGAGATCAAGGACGCGCCGCTGACCACCGGCGACCTCTGCCAGCGGTTCCCCGAGCTCGACCGCTGTACGGTGATGCAGCATCTGAAGGTGCTGGAGGGCGCCGACCTGGTGATCGCCCGCCGCGAGGGGCGCGAGCGCTGGAACCACCTGAACTCGATGCCAATCAAGCAGATCCACGACCGTTGGATCGGTCCCTATGCCGAGCGGGCGGTCAGCCTGCTGGACCGCCTGAAGACCGACCTCGAGACCTGAGCGCCATACCGGGGGCTCGAAGACTTGCGCCCGCCGTCCATCGCCTGTTTGCTGAGCGGCAAAGCAGAACAGGGAAACGCCGCATGCGCCTCACCAAGCCCCGGATCGCGCCGGTCCAGGACGCCGACCTTAACGACGAGCAGAAGGAGATCCTGGCGCCGATGGGCGACCGGGTGCTGAACATCTTCCGCACCATGGTCGGGGCGCCGAAGGCGGCCAAGGGCTTCCTGGCCTGGGGCAACTATGTGCTGTCGAAGAAGAACGACCTGCCGGCGCGCGAGCGGGAGATCGTGATCCTGCGCATCGGCTATCTCTGCAAGTCCGGCTACGAGTGGACGCAGCACGTGCCGATCGGGGTGCGGGCGGGACTGACCGAGGACGAGGTGGCGCGCATCAAGGGCGGGGCGGGCGCCGGCGGCTGGAGCGCCGCCGACCAGGCGCTGCTGGCGGCCAGCGACGAGCTGCACCACGACCAGTTCATCACCGACGCGACCTGGAGCGCGCTGAAGGCGCACTTCAGCGACAAGCAGTGCATGGACGTGGTGTTCACCGCCGGCCAGTACACCCAGGTCTCGATGATCCTGAACTCGTTCGGCGTGCAGCTGGACGCCGGCCAGACCCTCGATCCCGATCTGAAGGGCTTCTAGGCGTGCGGCTGCAGGGCAAGACCGCGATCGTCGTCGGCGCGGGCCAGACGCCGGGCGAGACCGTCGGCAACGGCCGGGCCATCGCCCTGCTGTTCGCCCGCGAGGGCGCGCAGGTGCTGTGCGTCGACCGGCTGATCGAGCGGGCGCAGGAGACCGTGGCGCTGATCGAGGCCGAGGGCGGCCAGGCGAGCGCGCTGGCGGCCAACATCACCAAGGCGGCCGACTGCGAGGCGATGGTGGCGGCGGCGCGCGAGCGGTTCGGGACCATCGACATCGTGGTCAACAACGTCGGCATCGGCGGGGGCGGCGACGGGCCGGCCCACAAGCTGACCGAGGAGGCCTTCGACCGCATCCTGGCGGTCAACCTGAAGGGCGCCTGGCAGGTTGCGAAGGCGGCGCTGCCGACCCTGCGCGAGCAGGGCAAGGGCTCGATCGTCAATATCTCGTCGCTGGCCTCGATCGCCGGCGGGAACCAGGCCGCCTACGAAATCTCCAAGGCGGCGCTGAACCGGCTGACCACCAGCGTGGCCCAGGCCAATGCGGCCAAGGGCGTGCGCTGCAACGCCATCGCGATGGGGCTGCTGGACACGCCGATGGCGGTGGCCGGGATCGCCCAGGCCAGCGGCCAGGAGCAGCAGGCCGTGCGCGAGGCCCGCAACGCCCGCGTGCCGCTGGGCGGTCAGATGGGCACGGCCTGGGACACCGCCTATGCGGCGCTGTTCCTGGCCAGCGACGAGGCGCGGTTCATCACCGGGACGGTGCTGTTCGTCGACGGCGGGATGTCGAGCCGGGTGGGGTGACGTCCGCTGACGGCTCCCTCGCCCCCTTGGGGGAGAGGGTTGGGGTGAGGGGGTGCGGGGTTGGCCGCAATGCGCCGCTTCGCGCCGCTGCCCCCTCACCTAACCTCTCCCCTCGAGCGGGGAGAGGGACAGTTATGTGCAGGCGCTACGCGCCGACCCCTACAGCCCGATGCCGCGGGCCATCATCGCGGCGAAGACCGGGATCAGGGCGAAGACGGCGAGTTCGGCGACGAGGTAGGGGCGCACGGCCTTCACCTCGTCGTGGCCGAGGGCGAAGCCGGGCTCGGCGCGGGCGCGCTTGCGCCATAGCAGGATGCGGATGGTCGGCGGGGCCGAGAGCAGGCCGACCAGCGCGAAGGCCCCGATCTTGGCCCAGAACGTCCAATTGCCGAGATAGGCCTCGGGGCCCTTCACGCCCATGTAGACGCGGGCGAAGCCGACGATGAGGATCAGGGCCGCGATCAGCCCGTAGTGCATGTCGACGATGCCCAGCCGGCGTAAGGCCGCGCCGGTCAGGCCGGGGCGCACGGTGGCCAGTTCGATCGCCAGGATGGCGGCGAGGCTGAAGACCAGCAGGTGGTGGGCGATGGCGAGGAGAAGGTCGGTCACGGCGCGCTCCGATCGGTTGCGCCGTGACTGTGGAGCCTTTCGCTTACAATGTAAATGCTAACTCTTCGGGCCTAGGACTTGGGACCGGTCCGGTAGTCGTCGAACTTGCCGTCGCGTTCGGTCAGGGCGCTGGTGACGCCCTCGCGCAGCTTGGCCATGTACTCGCGCGAGGCCTTGGTGCTCCAGCCCAGCGCGTGCAGGTCGGTGCCGGCGCGGATGCCCTGGCGCATGCCCATCACCTCCATCTGGCGATGGACCAGGCGCTTGTTGAGCTGGGCCAGTTCCGGATCGACCTTGGCGATGCGCTCGGCCATGGCCAGGACGGCCGGTTCGAGGTCGTCGAGCGGGTAGGCGCGGTTGGCGAAGCCGAGGCGGACGGCCTCGTTCCCGTCGATGGAGTCGCCGGTCAGCATCTGCTCCATGGCCGCGCGCATGCCCATCAGCCAGACGTGATAGTGGTTGTCGGGCGGGCTCATGGTGCGCACCGCCGGGTAGCCGATCTGGGCGTCCTCGGCGACGTAGACCAGGTCGCAGGCGACCGCGAGCTCGGAGCCGCCGGCCAGGCACCAGCCGTGCACTTGGGCGATCACCGGCTTGGCCAGGTCCCAGACCCGGAAGCAGCCGTCGACCACGTGGCGCGCCCACTGCCCCTGGCCGCCGGCCGTGTGCCAGGGCAGTTCGCCGACCCCGGCCAGGTCGTAGCCGGATGAAAAGCAGGTCCCGGCCCCGCGGATGATCATCACGCGGACGTTCGGGTCGGCGTCGCCGGCTTCGAGCGCCGCGAAGATCTCGCCGCGCAGGGCGTTGGAGAGGGCGTTGCGCTTGGCGGGGCGGTTGAGGGTGATGCGGCGCACGTGCGGCGCCGGATCGTCGGTCAGCAGGATCGGCGCGTCTGCCATGGGGTCCTCCTCCGGGATTTTGGAGAAGGGTCGGCGCTTGACGCCGCGACAGTCAAAGGTGGGCGGCTAGGCCAGGCGCAGGACCACGGCGCCGGCGGCGATCAGCAGGGCGGCGAGGAGGCGGCCGGGCGTCAGGCGCTCGCGCAGCACGAAGACGGCGATGGCCGTGGCGAACAGGATCGAGGTCTCGCGCAGGGCGGCGATCACCGCCACCGGCGCGTGGGTCATGGCCCAGAGCGCCAGACCGTAGGAGGTCAGGGTGCCGAGCCCGCCGACCACGCCGAGCGGCAGGTGGGCGCGGGCATAGGGCAGGAAGGTGCGCCAGCGGGCGGCGAGCACCCAGATCAGCAGCGGCGCGCCCGAGAGCAGGTTGAGCCAGAGCGTGTAGGCGGCCGGGGCGCCGGAGGCGCGCACCCCGGCCCCGTCGACCAGGGTGTAGCTGGCGATGACCACGGCGTTGAGCAGCGCGGCGCGGACGCCCTTGCCGCTGGTCCCGCGCGCGCCGAGCGCCAGGCTGAGCACGCCGCCGCAGATCAGGGCGACGCCGCCGGTCGCGGCCAGGGACAGATGTTCGCCCAGCCAGAAGCGGCTGACCAGGGCGACGATCAGCGGCGCGGTTCCGCGCATCAGCGGATAGGCCTGGCTCATGTCGGCGCCGCGATAGGCGCGGGCGACCAGCAGGTAGTAGCCGACCTGCAGCACGGCCGAGGCGGCCAGGAACGGCCAGCTCTCGCGGGCCGGCTGGGCCAGGAACGGCAGGGCCAGCGCCGAGATCACCGCCGCCGAGGCGGCGACCAGGATGGTGGTCAGCAGCTTGTCGGGCGCCAGCTTGACGATGGCGTTCCAGCTGGCGTGCAGCAGGGCCGCGAAGATGACGATGCCGAAGACGCTGAGGGGCATGGGGGCGACCTTAACCAACCCGCTCACCCCGGCGATAGCCGGGGCCCACACGGACGCGGTGCAAGTTGCGGCTCAGCTTGGGTCCCGGCTTTCGCCGGGATGAGCGGGTAGAGAGAGCTTAGTCCGTGAACACCACGGTCTTGGCGCCGTTGAGCAGCACGCGGTCTTCCAGCCGCCAGCGGACAGCGCGGGCCAGCACCCGGCGTTCGATGTCGCGGCCCTTGCGGATCAGGGCGGCGGGGGTGTCGCGGTGGCTGATGCGCTCGACGTCCTGCTCGATGATCGGGCCTTCGTCGAGGTCGGCGGTGACGTAGTGGGCGGTGGCCCCGATCACCTTCACGCCGCGCTCGTGGGCCTGGTGGTAGGGGCGCGCGCCCTTGAAGCCGGGCAGGAACGAGTGGTGGATGTTGATGCAGCGCTCTTCGAGCTTGGCGGCGAGGCCGTCGGACAGAACCTGCATGTAGCGGGCAAGGACGACCAGTTCGGTCTCGGTGTCCTGGATCAGCTTCCAGATCGCCGCTTCCTGTTCGAGCTTGGTCGAGCGCTTCACCGGCAGATGGTGGAACGGCACGTCCGAGAGGTCGAGGTTGGCGTAGGTCTCGATCGGATGGTTGGAGACCACGGCGGCGATCTCCATCGGCAGTTCGCCGCGGCGCCAGCGATAGAGCAGGTCGGCCAGGCAGTGGTCCTGCTGGCTGGCCAGGATCATAACCTTGCGCTTGATCTTCGGGTCGCGGAGCGACCAGCGCATGGAGAAGCCCTTGGCGAGATCCTCGAACTCGCCGCGCATGGCCTCGACGTCGGAGCCCTTGGCGTCGAAGACGACGCGCATGAAGAACTTGCCGGTCTCCTGGTCGTCGTACTGCTGGGCGTCGAGGATGTTGGCGCCGCGCTCGAACAGGAAGGCCGAAACGCGCGCGACGATGCCCGGCTGGTCGGGGCAGGAGAGGGTCAGGATCATGGCGCCTGTCTAGGCCGCGATCATGATCAATACGTCAAGGCTGGAGGCATCGCGCTTGGAGCCGCCGGGCGGGGCGCTTACGCTGCGCGCATGCCGACTTCCGAAGCCCTGACCGCCCGCGCGCTGGACATCCTCGAGACGCTCGTGGCCTTCGACACCACCTCGCGCCTGTCCAACCTCGCCCTCATCGAGTGGGTGGAGACCTATCTCGACGGCCATGGCGTCGCGCACCGCCGGGTTCCCAACCATGACGGCAGCAAGTCGAACCTGATCGCCAGCATCGGCCCGGCGGTCGAAGGCGGCGTGGTGCTGTCGGGCCATACCGACGTGGTGCCGGTGGACGGCCAGGCCTGGACCAGCGACCCGTTCGTGCTGACCCCGAAAGACGACGGCCGGATCTATGGGCGCGGGACCTGCGACATGAAGGGGTTCCTGGCGCTGGCGCTGGCGGCGGTGCCGGGCGTGGCGGCCGCGGACCCGAAGAAGCCGGTGCACCTGGCGTTCTCGTATGACGAGGAGATCGGCTGCCTGGGCGCGCCGGACATGATCGCGGTGATCGCACGCGAACTGCCGCGCCCGGCGCTGGTGGTGGTCGGCGAGCCGACGATGATGGAGGCGGTGCGCGGCCATAAGGGCATCTTGACCTTCACCGTCACGGTGACCGGCAAGGAGGCCCATTCCAGCCAGACCCAGCTGGGCGTGTCGGCGATCATGGAAGCCATCCCGCTGCTGGCCTCGCTGAAGGCGCTGGCCCGGAGGCTGGAGGACGAGGCTGATCCGGCCTCGCCGTTCCTGCCCAAGCACGCGACCCTGACCGTCGGGCTGCTGCATGGCGGCACGGCGGGCAACATCCTGGCGCGCGAGTGCGCGTTCCAGTTCGACCTGCGCTGCCCGCCCGGCCAGGACCCGCTGGCGCTGCTGGCCCCGTTCCGGGCCGAGGTGGCGGCGCTGGACGCGCGGCTGAAGGGCCTGTTCCCGCAGGCCGGGGCGACGATCGTGCAGCGCTCGGGCACGCCGCCGCTGTCGCCGGAAGAGGACGGCGTCGCCGAACTGTTCGCCCGGCGGCTGGCCGGCGACAACGGCCCGGCCCGGGTCGTGCCCTATGCGGCCGAGGCCGGCCAGTTCCAGGAGGCCGGATTCTCGACCGTCATCTGCGGCCCGGGCTCCATCGACCAGGCGCACCAGGCCGACGAGTATGTCGACCGCGTCCAGATGGAGCGCGGCGGGGCGTTCATGGCGCGGTTGATCGACTGGGCCGCAGCGGGCGAATGACCGCTCGCCGCGCGAACAGGTCGCGCGGGTTCCAGGTCATGGCCCGGGCGATCTGCGCGGTCGAGGCGCGGCGCCGCTTCTGGACCTGACGGCGGCTCTTCAGGATCGTCGGCAGCCCCTTGAGGGATTCGGTGAACGCCCGCCAGACGATGTGGGCGTGCGGGTGGTTCTCGCGCCGGCTGGAGATGTAGGCGACGGCCGCCAGGTGAAGCGGCACCACCACCGGCAGCAGCGGCCAGGGCGTGTCCTTGTAGACCACGTAGAAGCGGTTGCGGGTGCCGTGGAAGACGGCGAACTCCGACTTGCGCCCGCCGCTGGAGGCCGAGCCCACGTGATGGATGGTGGCGCTCGGCACCAGCACGGTCGGCTCGCCGGCCAGCTGCAGCCGGTAGCCGAGGTCGACGTCCTCGGAATAGCAGAAGAAGAACTCGTCGAAGCCGCCGAGATCCAGGAACAGCTGGCGGTCGATCATCATCGCCGCGCCGCAGGGCGAGAAGACCTCGCCCTCTGGGGTGTCGCCGGGATCGGGGGCGAGGTAGCCGCCGCGATAGGGGATGCCGTAGCCGGACATCACGTCGCCCAGGCCGTCGAGATGGGTCGGGTCCTCGGCCATCACCTGGCGCGAGGTGAAAGAGCGCACCTGCGGATGGCGCTGCGCGGCGTCGACCAGCTTCTCCAGCCAGTCGGGCTCGGCGTAGGCGTCGGGGTTGAGCAGCACGTACCAGCGACCGCGCCCGAGCCGCGCGGCTTGGTTGCCGGCGCCGGCGAAGCCGAGGTTCTCGCTATTCTCGATCAGCCGCACGAACGGGAACTCGCGGGCGATCGCCGCGTCGCCGGGGTCAGGCGAGGCGTTGTCGATCACCAGGGTCTCGAAGTCCCGATAGGTCTGGTCGGCCAGGTGCTGCAGGCAGGCGCGCAAGGTGGGGCCGGAGTTGTAGGCGATGACGCAGACGGTGATCTGTACGGCGGTTTCGGCTGAGCTCTCGACGGGGGATTCGGCGGGGCTTTGCGGCGCTGGCGACTTGTGTTCCTGCGCGTGGTCGTTCATGCGGGGGCGGTTCCAAACTTGCAGGCAGTCATGACGTCGATCACGCCGCTATCCATTCCTGAGGTCCTGCTTATCACGCCCAAGCGCCATGGCGATGCGCGCGGCTGGTTCGCCGAGACCTGGAGCCGTCGTTCGCTGGCGGCCGCCGGCGCCGACCACGACTTCGTGCAGGACAACCAGGCCTTCAACGCCAAGGCCGGCACGGTCCGCGGCCTGCACTTCCAGAACGCGCCGCATCCGCAGGCCAAGCTGGTGCGGGTGCTGCGCGGCGAGATCTTCGACGTGGCCGTCGACATCCGCCCCGGCTCGGCCACCTTCGGCCAGTGGGTCGGGGCCAAGCTGACGGCCGAAGGCGGCGAGCAGCTGCTGGTGCCGCGCGGCTTCGCGCATGGCTACCAGACCCTGACCGACGGCTGCGAGCTGGCCTACAAGGTCGACGGCGACTATGCGCCGCAGACCGAGGGCTCGCTGCTGTGGAACGACCCGGAGGTGGGCATCGCGTGGCCGTGGCGGGGCGAGGTGATCTTGTCCGACAAGGACCTCGTGGCGCCGACCCTGAAGGACATGCCGCCCGCGGCGTTCTGAACTGAGTGACGGATATGAGTGAGCTGGTCCGCATCCTCGACATCGAGGCCATCGACCTGGACATGTTCCGCGGCCACAACGCCGAGGGCGAGAAGCGCCGCATCTACGGCGGCCAGGTGGTCGCCCAGGCGCTGGCCGCCGCCTATCGCACCGTCGACGGGCGCGTGTGCCACTCGATGCACGCCTATTTCATCCGTGGCGGCGACCCGAAGATCCCGATCCTCTTGAAGGTCGAGCGGGTGCGCGACGGCGGCACCTTCACCATGCGGCGGGTCACGGCCCTGCAGCACGGCCAGCAGATCTTCAACTTGTCGGCCTCGTTCCAGGTCCCCGAGACCGGGCTCGAGCACCAGATCGAGATGCCGTCGCTGCCCGGCCCCGACGGCCTGCTGGATGAGGATGAACTGCGCAAGGCTGGCGGCGAGACCGAAACGCGCCGGACCTGGCCGGTCGAGGTGCGGCCGATCGATCCGCCGCCCTACGGCACCGCCCCGGTCATGGACCCCGAACAGGCGATCTGGTTCCGGGCCCGCGATCCGCTGGGCGCCGATCCGATGATCCACCAGTGCGCCCTGGCCTACGCCACCGACATGACGCTGCTGGACACCTCGCTGCGCCCGCACGGCATTCCGTGGAGCGAGGGGCGGCTGCAGGTCGCCAGCCTCGACCACGCGCTGTGGTTCCACCACGCCAGCGACTTCACGCAGTGGCACCTCTATGTGCAGGACAGCCCCTCGGCGTCCGGCGGGCGCGGCTTCAACCGCGGTTCGATCTTCAATCAGGACGGCAAGCTGGTGGCCTCGGCCGCGCAGGAAGCGCTGATCCGGTATCGGTGAGGCTCAAAGTGTCATCCCGGTTTGCGCAGCAAGACCGGGACCTATGAACACCTGATCAAACAGGAGGTGGTGCGGCCGCGCCCCTAGTTCGCACCTTGGCGCGAATGGGTCCCGGACAACCCCTGCGGGCTTTCCGGGATGACACTTGAGCTTGCTCCCCCAGCGGGGGAGCATCTTCAGACCGTCTCTTCCTGGGCGACGAAGCCCTTCCAGCCGTTCATGTACTCGACGAAGGCCGGGCCCAGGCGCTCATCGCGCAGGTGCTGGCGGGTGACCGGCAGGGCGATCGAGGCGAAGTCCGGGTCGGCCGCGACCTTCTGCGGGAAGTCGTGGTGCAGGATGGCGGCGCGGCCGATCAGGACGTAGTCGGCGCCGTTTTCCAGGCACTGGCGGGCGACCTGGCCGGTCATGATCTTGCCGGCGACGCCGAGGCGGACCTGCCCGCGGTCGAGTTCGGTGAAGTAGGACATCAGGGTGCGGCCCTGGAACGCCTCCTCGACCGGCTCCTTGGCCACGTCCCACAGCGACATGTCGAGATAGTCGATCTTACCTTCGGCCAACACCTTGCGGGCGACCTCGACGATCTCCGCCAGCTCCAGGCCGAAGCGCTCGGGCGACAGGCGCAGGCCGAGCTGGAAGTTCGCGCCGCAGCGGGCGCGGATCCCGTCGATGATCTCGAAGATCAGCCGGGCGCGGTTCTCGAGCGAGCCGCCATAGCGGTCCTGGCGCCGGTTGAGGGTCGGCGACAGAAACTGGCAGAGCACATAGCCGTGGGCGCCGTGGATCTCGACCCCGTCGAAGCCGGCTTTCTCGGAGCGGACGGCGGCGGCGATGAAGTCTTCGCGGAGCTGCTCGACCTCGGCCAGGGTCAGGGCGCGGGCCCCGGTCTCGGGATCGTCTGAGGGACAGACCGGCGCCTCGCCGATCAGCTCCTTGGGCGAGCGGTTGCCGGCGTGGTGCAGCTGGAGGGCGGCGATGCTGCCCCTCTCCTTGATGGCCGCGGCCAGGCGGGTGAGGCCCGGCAGGTGCTGGTCGCCGAACACGCCGAGCTGGCCAGGGAAGCCCTGGCCGATCGCCTGGACGTGGGCCGCGCAGGTCATGGTCAGGCCAAAACCGCCTTCGGCGCGATAGGTCAGCCAGGCGAACTCGTCGTCCGACAGCACGCCGTCCGGATGGCTCTGGGTGTTGGTCAGCGGCGCCAGCATGAAGCGGTTCTTCATTGCCGGGCCGTGCTGGAGGCTTAAGGGGGTGAACAGGTCGGTCATGCTTCCACCTCGAACGTCAGGCCTGCGTTCTTCTGCAGGCGTGCGATCAGCTTGTCGCCCAGGGCCGCGCCCGGGACCCAGAGGCCGCCGGGAACGTCGGCGGCTTCCTTGACCAGACAGATGGCGGTCTCGGCGATCATTTTCGAGGTCGAGCCGTAGCCCGGGTCCTTGTCGCCCTTCACGCTGACCACGACCTTGCGGCCGTCGGCGGCGATGCCGATGAAGGCGGCGTCGTAGAAGCCGGTCTCGCGCTCTTCCTTGCTGGGGCCCTCGCCGGGCTGCGGGCCGGTCCCTTCTTCGAGGGCGAAGGAGGCCGGCGCGTTGGGATCGACCACGGCCATCTCGTCATAGACGAAGTCGGCGCCGTAGGCGTGGCCCTGCAGGAAGTTCGAGCGGTGGACATTCTTGGTGTTGATGGCGGCCATCATGAACGGGCCGACGTCGGCGTTCAGGTCCTCGTCGTGCTCGACGGCCTGGCCGGCCGGCTGTTCGGGGCCCTTGAAGCCGGGGGTCAGGGCGAACGGATCGACCATCACCGCGAACAGGCTGGGGTCTTTCTGGATCGCGGCCATGGTGGCGCGGCCGCTGGCGGCGGTGCCGCCCGAGAGCCCGCCCTTGAGCTTGCGCATGCGGCCCTTCACGCGTGGGACCGGGCCGCCGAGCTTCTGCTTGGCGGTCTGTTGCGCGAAGTAGACGCCGAGCTCGAAGGGAATGGAGTCGAAGCCGCAGGAGAACAGAATGCGCGCGCCGCTCTTGCGCGCCGCCTCATGGTGCAGCGGGATCATCGCGGCCATCCAGTTCGGCTCGCCGCAGAGGTCGAGATAGTCGGTCCCGGCCGCGACGCAGGCGGCGACGAGGTCCGAACCGTAGAGCTGGTAGGGGCCGACGGTGGTCAGCACCGCCTTGGTGCGCTCGACCATCGCCTTGACCGAGGCCGGGTCGGACGCGTCGGCGACGATCAGCGGGGTGTCCTTGGGGGCGCCGATCTCGTCGCGGACCTGCTGCAGCTTGTCGAGGCTGCGCCCGGCCATGGCCCACTTCACGTCACCGCCGACGCCGTACTGCTTGGCCAGATGCTCGGCCACCAGGCGGCCGGTGAAACCGGTCGCGCCGTAGACGATGATGTCGAATTCCGCGCCGCTGTTCATGGCGTCTGTCTCCGCTTTCCGTCCCCTAGAGGGGCGGGACCTTGCCGGAAAAACCGCGGGGCGCAAACGAGTGTTTGAAAATTAGGGCGTGTCGAACGGCGTCCGAGGCGCTTTTGTCAAACGCGGCGCTCCCCCTCTTGCCCGACGTCGCGGGCAGGCCGAACAATGGAGGGCTACCGACGCCGGCGGCGACCGGCGCGAAGGGGAGAGCCTTTACGTGACCAAGCACGCGCCGGCCAACGGGCCGCGGCCGCTGTCGACATCGACCGCGCTCTCCTTTTCGACCCTGGCGTTTCCGCTCGGCGCGTTGGCGGTGGCGGTGTCGGTCTACATCCCGCCGTTCTTCGCCAGCCACCTGGGGGTCAATCTGACCCTGATCGGCGTCGCCTTCTTCGTGGTGCGGATGCTGGACCTGGGCGTCGACCCGGTGCTGGGGCTGGTGATGGACCGCACCCGCACGCGGTTCGGCCGCTATCGGGTCTGGGTGCTGATCGGCGGGCCGATCCTGATGGCGGCGGTCTATGCGCTGTTCGAGGCGCCGAGCGGGATCGGGCTGCCCTATCTGATCTTCTGGCTGCTGGTGTTCTACCTCGGCAACTCGATCCTCGGGCTCAGCCACTCGGCCTGGGCGGCGACTTTGGCCACTGAGTACCACCAGCGCTCACGCATCTTCGGGATCCTGGCGGCGGCCGGGGTGATCGGGGCGATGACCGTGCTGGTGATCCCGATCGGCGCAGCTCACTTCGGTCTTTCCGAAGCCGGGGGCGTGAAGGCCATGGGCTGGTTCATCTTCGCGATGGTCCCGGTGGTGGTGGCGCTGGTTTGCCTGCGCACGCCCGAGCACATCGTGAAGACCGCGCCCGAGCACTTCCAGTTCAAGGACTACCTGTCGCTGATCACCAAGCCGGACCTGCTGCGTCTGTTCTTGGCGCAGATGGCGCTGACGCTCGGCCCCGGGTGGATGAGCGCGCTCTACATGTTCTTCTTCACCGACTCGCGCGGGTTCTCGACCGAGCAAGCCTCGGCGCTGCTGCTGGTCTATGTGGTGGCCGGCATCCTGGGCGCGCCGCTGACCGCGCGGCTGGCGATGCGGTTCTCCAAGCACCGCACGCTGATGGTGACGACCACGGCCTATTCGCTGGGGCTGTGCACGGTGATGTTCCTGCCCAAGGGCGACATGGCCTTCGGCATCCCGATGATGTTCTGGCAGGGCTTCATGGCCGCCGGCTTCGACCTGATGATCCGGGCGATGCTGGCCGACGTCGCCGACGAGGTGCGGCTGGAGCAGGGCCAAGAGCGGCTGAGCCTGATCTATGCGCTGAACGCCCTGGCCAACAAGATCGCCTCGGCCTTCGCCATCGTGCTGACCTTCCCGCTGCTGGCGCAGATCGGCTTCAACCCGGCCGACGGGGCGGTGAACACCGAGGGCGCGATCCGCGGGCTGGAGCTGGCCTTCATCGTCGGGCCGATCGTGTTCGTGATGCTGGGCGGGGCCTGCGTGCTGGGCTGGAAGCTCGACGCGGCCAAGCATGCGGCGATCCGCGAGGAACTGGAGCGGCGCGACGCGCTCTATGCCGAGGCCCCGATCCTGGAGAGCTTTGCGCCCGACGTGGCCCCGGCGGTCACCGGCGGCGAGGGCCAGCCCAAGTGACGCGAGGTCATGGTGGGCGGCGCGCGAAATCCGTGACAGCGTAAGCCCGCGGCCCGGCAAGAGGCCGGTCCAGGGAACGCCGATGAGCGGGTTGATCCTCCATCACTACGACACCTCGCCGTTCTCGGAGAAGGTGCGGCTGATGCTGGGCCTGAAGGGCCTGGCCTGGGACTCGGTGCAGGCGCCGGTGATCATGCCCAAGCCCGATCTGATCCCGCTGACCGGCGGCTATCGGCGCATCCCGGTGCTGCAGATCGGCGCCGACGTCTATTGCGACACCCAGGTGATTCTGGCCGAGCTGGAGGCCCGCGCGCCGGGCCCGCGGGCCGCGTCGGGAGCCGACTGGGCGGTCAACTTCTGGGCGGACCGGCCGTTCTTCGGGATCACCGTGCCGATCATCTTCGGGGCGCTGGGCGAGGCGACGACGCCGGAGTTCATCGCCGACCGCGAGAAGCTGAGCGGCCGGCCGTTCAATGTCGCGGCGATGCAGGCGGCCGCGCCGCTGATGGTCCCGCAATGGCGCGCGCAAGCGGCCTGGATCGAGGAGGGGCTGAGCGAGACTGACTGGCTGGCAGGCGACGCGCCGGGACTGGCCGACATCGCCGCCTACATGAACATTTGGTTCCTCGCCCGGAACCTGCCGGCCATGGCCGACGAGCTGCTGGCCGGTCTCGACCGGACCCAGGTGTGGCGCAAACGGGTGGCGGCGATCGGGCACGGGACCCGCCGCGAAATCAGCGGCGCCGACGCCCTGGCCGCAGCGCGCGAGGCCGAGCCCGGCCCGGTTCCCGCCCATGACCCGAACGACCCGCTGGGCCTGACGCCGGGCGACGCCATCACCGTGGCGGCCGACGACTATGGCCGCGACCCCATCGCCGGGACGCTGGCGGCGCTGACGCGCAGCCGGATCGTCCTGACCCGCCAGACCCCTGACCTGGGCCGGACCCAGGTCCATTTCCCACGCGCCGGCTACGTCGTCGGCAAGGCCTAAGGAGCATCCCATGGAAGAGCGCATCACCGTCGAAATCAGCGAGGGCGTGGCCGATGTCCGCCTGGTCCGGACCGACAAGATGAACGCCCTGGACGACGCCATGTTCTCGGCCCTGATCGAGACCGGCGAACGGCTGAAGACCGAAAAGGGCGTGCGCGCCATCGTGCTGTCGGGCGAGGGACGGGCGTTCTGCGCCGGGCTCGACATGGGCAACTTCGGCAAAATGGCCTCGGGCGAGCGCAAGGGCGGCCAGTCCTCGACCGGCGAGTCGCTGCTGACCGACAACCGCACGGCCGGCGGCTCGAACCGCGCCCAGCATGCGGTGATGGTCTGGAGCGAGCAGGTGGTGCCGGTGATCGCCGCCGTGCACGGCGTGGCGTTCGGCGGCGGCTTCCAGCTGGCCCTGGGCGCGGACCTGCGCTTCGTCACCGCCGACACCCGGATGTCGGTGATGGAGATCAAGTGGGGCCTGGTGCCGGACATGGCCGGGATGGTGCTGCTGCGCGGGCTGGTCCGCGACGACGTCGCTCGCGAGCTGACCTATACGGGCCGCATCTTCGACGGCGAGGAGGCCGCGCGCATCGGCCTGGCCACCCGCGTCTGCGCCGATCCGCGCGCCGAGGCCCTGGCCCTGGCCGCCGAGATCGCCGGCAAGAGCCCGACCGCGATCCGCGCCGCCAAGCGGCTGCTGGACATGGTCGCCGACGCCGACCAGCACGCGATCCTCAAGGCCGAGAGCGTTGAGCAGGCGGCGCTGATCGGCTCGCCCAACCAGGTCGAGGCGGTGATGTCGAACATGCAGAAACGCGCCGCCGCCTACGCCGACTGATGCCGACGCTGTACCACTGCCAGGACGCCCGCTCCTTCCGCGCCCTCTGGGCGCTGGAGGAGTTGGGCGTTCCTTACGACTTGAAATTGCTGCCGTTTCCGCCGCGGGTGCGGTCTCCGGAATACCTGGAGATCAACCCGCTGGGGACCATCCCGTTCTTCGTCGACGGGCAGACGAAGATGACCGAGTCCTCGGCCATTCTTCAGTACCTGGCCGTTCGGCATGGCGGGCCGCTGAACGTGCCGAATGACGATAGCGACTACGGCGCCTGGCTGAACTGGCTCTATCTGGGCGAGGCGACGCTGACCTTCCCGCAGACCCTGGTGCTTCGCTACACGCGGCTGGAGCCGAAGGAGCGGCGCAATCCGCAGGTCGCTGAGGACTACGCCAAGTGGTTCATGGCGCGGCTGCGGGCGGTGGATAGGGCATTGGAAACGCGGGATTATCTGGTCGCCGGGCGGTTCACGGCGGCGGACATCTCGGTGGGCTATGCGCTGTTGCTGGCCTCGACGCTGGGGCTGAGCGAGCGGTTCAGCCCGGCGGTGGCGGCCTATTGGGCGCGGTTGCAGGCGCGCGAGGGGTTCCTGCGGGCCAAGGCGGCGCAGGCGGCCGATGGGACGCCGGAGTGGCAGGTTTCCTGAGCGCGATTGCAGGAAGGCGCCGATACTGGTTCCTCCCCCGAAGGGGGAGCATCCAGAGCTGAGCATCTAGAACGACTCCCTCGCCCCCTTGGGGGAGAGGGT
Organism: Phenylobacterium sp.; assembly: GCF_013822795.1. Classification (GTDB taxonomy): domain Bacteria; phylum Pseudomonadota; class Alphaproteobacteria; order Caulobacterales; family Caulobacteraceae; genus Phenylobacterium. The sequence goes on from NZ_PNLB01000005.1 coordinate 134,979, forward strand.
TGGGGTGAGGGGGGCTGCTGACTCAGCAGAGCGCCGCTCCGCGCCGCCAACCCCTCACCTAACCTCTCCCCTCAAGCGGGGAGAGGGACAGGCGTTGTAGCGATCGAAAGCCAGGTCCTCCCCTCTTGGGGGAGGTGGATCGGCGCGTAGCGGCGAGACGGAGGGGGACTGCTCTCAATGCGCGAGTGTCAAAGTCCCCCTCAGTCAGCTTCGCTGACAGCTCCCCCAGAGGGGGAGCATCTGGATTCTCAGATTTGATCCCACTCGGCGAGGACCTCAGGGTCGGTTTCGGCTGAGGCGGCGCGGAGGGCCTCGAAGGCGTCGGACGGCAGCAGGCGTGAGAGCGCCCAGACGGCGGCGCCGCGGACGATCGGGGCGGGGTCGCTGAGCAGGGCCTGGGCGCGGGGCGCGAGGGCGGCGTCGCCGGAATTGCCGATGGCGTAGAGCACGTTGCGCAGGAAGCGGTCGCGGCCGATGCGCTTTACCGGGCTCTTGGAAAAGAGGGCGCGGAAGGCGGCGTCGTCGAGGCCGGCGAGATCGGCCAGCGCCGGCTCGCGCAGGGCGTCGCGGGCGTGCAGGCGTTGTTCGCGGCTCTGGGCGGCGAACTTGTTCCACGGGCAGACCGCCAGGCAGTCGTCGCAGCCATAGATGCGGTTGCCGAGCATCGGCCTGAATTCGGTCGGGATCGGACCCTTCAGCTCGATGGTCAAGTAGGAGATGCAGCGGCGCGCATCGAGCTGGTAGGGCGCGGGGAAGGCGTTCGTCGGACAGATGTCGAGGCAGGCGCGGCACTGGCCGCAGGAGCCGCCGCTGGGCCCGTCGGCCGGCAGGTCGAGTTCGGTGAGGATCGAGCCGAGGAACAGCCAGGAGCCGAACTCGCGGCTGACCAGGTTGGTGTGCTTGCCTTGCCAGCCGAGGCCGGCGCGCTCGGCCAGCGGCTTTTCCATCAAGGGCGCGGTGTCGACGAAGACCTTCAACTCGCCGCCGAAGCGCGAGACCAGCCAGCCGGCCAGCTGCTTGAGCCGGCCCTTGATCAGCTCGTGATAGTCGTCGCCCTGGGCGTAGACCGAGATCGCGCCGCGGTCCTTACGGGCCAGGGCCTCGAGCGGGTCGTGGTCGGGGCCGTAGTTGACGCCGAGCATGATCGCCGAGCGGGCGTGGTCCCACATGGCGGTGGGATGACGGCGCCGATCCTCGGTGTCCTCGATCCAGCCCATCTCGCCGTGACGGCCGTGCTCGACGAACTCGCGCAGGCGGCCCGAGGCGGCCCACTCGGCGCGGGCGTCGGCGATGCGGCAGACGTCGAAGCCGAGTTCGACGGCGCGCTGGCGGATCAGGTCTGCGGTTCGGGGATCAGAAGTCGAGGTCGTCATAATGCTGCGCCGGCGCGAGGCCGGGCCAGCGATCGGCCAGCAGCGGCCGGAAGCACGGCCTCGATTTCAGCTTCATGTACCACGTCTTGACCGCCGGGAAGTCGCGCCACGGCACGTCGCCGAAATAGTCGATCACCGACAGGTGGGCGGCGGCGGCGAAATCGGCCATCGACAGCCGGCGGCCGGCCAGCCAGTCGCGGCCTGAGAGCAGGGTCTCGACATAGACCAGGTGGGCGCGCAGCGCCTCGCGGCCGGCGCGCATCGCGCCCAGGTCCGGGGCACCCAGACCGAGCAGGCGCTTTTCCATTTTCTCGTGCAGCAGGAAGCCGCCTACCTCGTAGTCGAACTTGCGGTCGAACCACTGCAGCAGGCGACGCGCCTCGGCGCGTTCGACCGGGTCGCGCCCGAGCAGCGGCGGCTCGGGGTGGGTCTCTTCCAGGTAGTCGAGGATGGCGCGGCTCTCGCACAGCACCAGCGGCTCGCGGCCGCCGGCCACGACCAGCACCGGGGTCAGGCCCGACGGGTTCAGCTTCACCAGGGCGGCCGGCCGTTCCCAGTAGCGGACCGCTTCCTCGGCGAACGGCAGCCGCTTTTCGCCCAGCGCGAGGCGGACCTGCCGGGAGGCGGGGTCCAGGGGGAAGTGAAGGAGGGTGAGGTCGAGACTCATCAGGCGACCGAGTATCGCTAATCCTCGTTAAGGCCACGTTTACCGAGGGCGGTTTCGGCGAAAGCGCCGCCGTGCGGCTCGGCCGCGCCGCGCGGGTCGGGATGGATGATGATGTCGGCGCTGGGGAACTCGGCGAGGATGCGCTTCTCGGCCGCGACCACGGCCGCGTGGGCCTGCTTGAGCGACAGGGCGGGGTCGAGATCGACGTGCATCTGCATGTGAACGTATGGACCCGAGGCGCGGGTCCGCAGTTGGTGCACGTCGGTCAGGGCCGGGTCCTGGGTGACCAGCGCTTTGATCTGTTCGCGCTCGTCGTGCGGCAGCTCGCGGTCCATCAGCTGATTGGCCGCCTCGCGGAACACGCTGACGGCGCCCCAGAGCAGCAGGCCGGTGACCACCAGGGCGGCCAGGGCGTCGAGGCCGGCAAGGCCGAGCCAGGCGGCCGCGGCGATGCCGATCAGGGCGGCGATGTTGGAGGCGAGGTCGGTGGCGTAATGGGCCCGGTCGCCGGCCACCGCGACCGACGAGGTCCGGCGCAGGACCCAGCTCTGGGCGCTGATCAGCCCGAAGGTCAGCAGCGTCGAGACCGCCATCACCGCCACCGCCAGACCCTCCTGGCGGACCGGCTGCGGGTCGATCAGGCCCATGATCGCCTCGCGGCCGACCAGGGCGGCGGAGGCGAAGACCAGGCCGCCCTGCATCAGGCTGGCGAAGGCTTCGGCCTTGCCGTGGCCGAAGCGGTGCTCGGCGTCCGGCGGGCTGGCCGCGTAGCGGACGGCGAAGAAGGTGACTAGCGAGGCCAGCAGGTCGAGCGCGGAATCGGCGGCCGAAGCCAGCAGCGCGATCGAGCCGCTGGTCCACCAGACCAGCCCCTTGATCGTCACCAGCAGCAGCGCCACCCCGGTCGAGGCCAGGGTGATGCGGCGGGTGAGGACGGCGGTTTCGGCGGCGGAAAGGCGGGGTGAGGCCATGGCTCCTCATAGCGCTGCTGGCGCGGCGACCCCAGCGCGAACGACTCGCGGCGGGTTCCGAGGCTGGATGCCCCCCTGCTGGGGGAGCTCCCGCGCGGAGCGCGACGGAGGGGGACCGCTCCTATCTCAGAGAGTCAAAGTCCCCCTCAGTCAGCTGCGCTGACGGCTCCCCCAGAAGGGGAGCATCTGACGGGGCAGCACTCGGAACGACTCCCTCGCCCCCTTGGGGAAGAGGGTTGGGGTGAGGGGGCTGCTGACTCAGCAGAGCGCCGCTACGCGCCGCCAACCCCTCACCTAACCTCCCCTCTAGCGGGGAGAGGAACGGGCATTGCGGATATCCGAAATAAGATCCTCCCCTCTTGGGTCTCAGGCAGCGGCCCTGCCCAGGACCGCCTGGATGCCGGCCAGCAGGCTGACGGCCGTGATCGGCTTGGCGACGTGCAGGTCGGCGCCGGCGGCGCGCGCCTCGTCCAGATGCTCGGCCATGGCGTTGGCGCTGAGCATGACGATCGGGGCCGGGGCGCGGCTATGCTCGGTCTCCAGCGCACGGATGGCGCGGGTGGCGCTGAGGCCGTCCATGTTCGGCATTTGCATGTCCATCAGCACCAGGTCGAAGTGACCGGCGGCGTAGGCTTCGAGCGCGAGGGCGCCGTCCTCGACCGTGACCACATCGGCGCCCTGGCTGGCGAGGATCAGCTGGACGACGCGCTGGTTGGTCGGGTGGTCCTCGGCCAGCAGCACCCGCAGGGGGCCGGCGGCGGGGCCCGGGTCGGCCAGGGCGGGGCGGATGCTGCGCGGCTCGCCCGCGGGTTGGGCGCGCGCCAGCGGCAGGGCGACGACGAAGCGGCTGCCGACGCCCGGCTGCGAGGTCGCCGAGATCTCGCCGCCCATCATCTGGGCCAGTGAGCGGCAGATCGACAGGCCAAGGCCCGTGCCGCCGAAGCGGCGGCTGATGGTCTCGTCGGCCTGGCTGAAGCGGTTGAACAGCCGTTTGGCGTGCTCGGCGTCGAAACCAACGCCGGTGTCCTCGACCACCAGGGTCAGGCGAGCCTCGTCGCTGACGTCCAGCCGCAGGGCGACGCTGCCGCTCGGCGTGAACTTGATGGCGTTGGAGAGCAGGTTGGCGACGATCTGAGCGATGCGGGCGCCGTCGCCGAGGAAGCGGCCGTGCGCGCCCGGGCCGCTGGCCAGCTCGAAGGTCAGGCCCTTGTCCTGGGCGCGATAGCGCATGACCTCGATGCAGGGGCCAAGCACCTGGTCGAGGTCGAAGGGCGCGATCTCCAGCGGCAGCTCGCCGGCCTCGATCTTGGAGACATCGAGAATGTCGGAGACCAGCCGCTCCAGCACCGTGCCGGAATCGCGGATCAGGGCGACCATCTCGGCCTGGTCGACGGCCAGCGGCGTGCGCGCCAGGGCGTCGACGATGCCGATGACGCCGTTAAGCGGGGTGCGGATCTCGTGGCTCATATTGGCCAGGAAGTCCGACTTGGCGCGGCTGGCCGCCTCGGCGGAGGCCTTGGCCTCGACCAGCGCGCGTTCGGCGGCGACGCGGTCGGTGACGTCGCGCGCCACGCCGTAGATGCGGTCGCCGCGGCGCTGGGCGCGCCATTCCAGGGTCAGGTAGCGGCCGTCCTGGCAGCGATAGCGGTTGATGAAGCCGAGCACCGGCGCGCCCGGCTCGCGGTTCTCGACCTCGTCGACGCTGCCGAGGGTGGCGGGCATGTCGTCGGGGTGGACCAGGTCCAGCAGCCGCCGGCCGACCATGGCCTCGGGGTCGTGGCCCAGCAGGCTGGCCCAGGACGAACTGGCCTTGAGCACCCGCCCTTCGAGGTCGCGGATCACCAGCAGGTCGAGCGAGACGTCGAAGAAGCTAGCGGCGTCCACGATCGGTTCGTCTGGGACGAGCGGCTCGTGGGTCATGGCGGGATGTCCTCGGGTACGCGGCGGCTATCACCACCAGCAGATAGCCGATCATGGTTAAATCCCGATTGCGGCGGCTAGCCGCGCGCGGGCGATCCGGGGGGCGCCCTCAGGTCGAGGCCCGATGGCGCCATCGGGGGCGCCGCGGGAGGTTGGAGCTCCAGTCCAGGAGACCATCACCATGCCCGCTGCCGAAACCCCCGATATCCTGCCGCGTCCTGATTTCCATTTCACCGGCCAGGTCGGCCGGACCTACAAGGACTCCGATCCCGCCCAGTTCCCGCAGCCGGTCGCCGCCCCGAAGGGCGCGCCGAACATCGTGCTGATCCTGCTGGACGACGTCGGCTTCGGACAGTTCTCGACCTTCGGGGGCGGCGTGCCGTCGCCGACCATGGACCGGTTGGCCCAGGAGGGCCTGCGCTTCAACCGCTTCCACACCACGGCCCTGTGCAGCCCGACGCGGGCGGCTCTGATCACCGGGCGCAACCACCACTCGACCTCGTTCGCGGGGATCACCGAAGCGGCGACCGGCTATGACGGCTATTGCTGCGTGCTGCCGAAGAACTGCGGCACGGTCGGCGAAGTGCTGCGCCAGAACGGCTATATGACCGCCTGGATCGGCAAGAACCACAACACCCCGACCTGGGAGACCAGCGCCGCCGGGCCGTTCGACCGCTGGGCCAACGGGCTGGGGTTCGACTATTTCTACGGCTTCAACGCCGGCGACATGAACCACTGGAACCCGCTGCTGTTCGAGAACCGCGACCTGGTTCCGGCCTCGGACGATCCCGACTACCACCTGACCGAGGACCTGGCCGACAAGGCGGTCGCCTGGGTGCGCAAGGTCAAGAGCATCGCGCCGGACCGTCCCTACTTCCTCTATGTGGCGCCGGGCGCGACCCACGCCCCGCACCAGGCGCCACAGTCCTGGATCGACCAGTTCAAGGGCAAGTTCGACATGGGCTGGGACGCCTATCGCGAGCAGGCCCTGGAGCGGCAGAAGAAGCTGGGCGTGGTTCCCAAGGACACCAAGCTGACCACGCGGTCCAAGGGGCTGCCGGCCTGGGACAGCCTCAACGCCGACCAGAAGCGGCTCTATGCGCGGATGATGGAGGTGTTCGCCGCCTACGGCGCCCAGGTCGACGCGGCCATGGGGCGGGTGATCGATGCGGTGAAGGACCTGCCCGACGCCGACAACACGATGATCATCTACATCGCCGGCGACAACGGCTCGAGCGCCGAGGGCGGGCTGGAGGGCTCGCTGAACGAGAACCTGTTCTTCAACGGCATCATCGAGAAGTGGCAGGACAATCTGAAGGTCATCGACGAGCTGGGCGGGCCCAAGCACTTCAACCACTTCCCGTCGGCCTGGGCGCACGCGATGAACGCGCCGTTCCAGTGGACCAAGCAGGTGGCCAGCCATTTCGGCGGCACGCGCAACCCGATGATCATCAGCTGGCCCGACGGCATCGCCGACAAGGGCGGGCTGCGCGACCAGTTCCTGCACGTCATCGACATCGTGCCGACGATCTACGAGCTGTGCGGGATCACCGCGCCGCGGGAGCTGAACGGCGTGCCACAGAAGCCGGTCGAGGGGATCAGCTTCGCCTTCACGTTCGACGACGCCAAGGCGGCCAGCCGGCGGCGGACCCAATACTTCGAACTGGCCTGCAACCGCGGGCTCTATCACGACGGCTGGATGGCCTCGTCGCCCTCGTTCATTCCCTGGGATCCGAACCGCGACGAGAACTGGGACCCCGACAAGGCGGTCTGGGAGCTCTACAAGGTCGACGAGGACTTTTCGCAGGCCAACGACCTGGCCAAGGACAACCCGGTCAAGCTGCGCGAGCTGCAGGACCTCTGGTGGGCGGAGGCCTCGAAGTACAGCGTGCTGCCGATCGACTGGCGCGGCACCATCCGCTTCAACGCCGAGGCGATGGGCCGGCCGAGCATGATCGGCGACCGCACGGCGGCGACCTATTACGAGGGCATGGTCGCGCTGCCGGACGCGGCCTGCCTGCCGATGCTCAACAAGTCGTGGAAGATCACCGCCGAGGTCGAGCTGCCCGACGACGAGGCGCAAGGCATGATCATCACCCAGGGCGGATCGGAGGGCGGCTACGGGCTCTATCTGCGCGATGGCAAGCCGGTGTTCGTCTACAACTTCCTGGGCGTCGAGCGGCCGACCTTCGCCGCCGACAAGCCGCTGCCGAAGGGCAAGGCGACCATCGTCGTCGACTTCGCCTATGACGGCGGCGGCATGGGCAAGGGCGGCACGATCACCGTCAGCGCCAACGGCGCCAAGGTCGCCGGCGGGCGGCTGGAACGGACCGTGCCGATCCAGTTCTCGATCGGCGAGGGCCTGGACGTCGGCATGGACAACGGTTCGGCCGTCGATTTCACCTACAAGATGCCGTTCAAGTTCACCGGCAAGATCAACAAGGTGACGGTCGATGTCGGGATCGGGGCCAAGGGCGAGGCCGCCAAGGCCAAGCTGGCGGCGGACATGAGCAAGCAGTAGCCGGGCGGCCGCGGCGGCCCTCTTGCGCCGCCGCGGCGTCAACCGCTTAGCCTGACTTTCCGCTCTGGGAGGAAGCCATGGCCTATCAGCACATCACCAGTGACTTGAAGGACGGTGTTCTCGAAGTCGTCCTCAACCGACCCGACAAGCTCAACGCCTATACCGCGATCATGGGCGAGGAACTCGCCGATGCGTTTCGCCGTGCCGACGCCGACGATGAGGTCCGCGTGGTGCTGGTGACCGGCGCTGGCCGCGCGTTCTGCGCCGGGGCCGACATCTCGGCGGGCGCCGACGCCTTCGACACCACCTCGGCGGCCGGGTCGGCGTCATTCGGCGACGTCAGCAAGGGGCCGCGGCAGGGAAGCGGCGGCGGCTTCGTCGAGGCGATCTACGAATGCCGCAAGCCCTCGATCGCCGCGTTCAACGGCGCGGCGGTGGGGGTGGGACTGACCCTGACCCTGCCGATGGACATCCGCATCGCCGCCGAGGGCGCCCGGTTCGGCTTCGTGTTCGCGCGGCGCGGCCTGGTGCCGGAGGCGGGCAGCGCCTGGTTCCTGCCGCGGCTGGTGGGTCTGCCGCAGGCGCTGCGCTGGTGCCTGGACGGGGCGCTGTTCCCGGCCAGCGAGGCGCTGGCCGGCGGGCTGGTCAGCGAGGTGGTTTCGGCCGAGGAGCTGTTGCCGCGGGCCCGGGCCATCGCCCGCTCGATCGCCGACAACACCGCGCCGGTGTCGGTGGCCCTGACCCGGCAGATGCTGTGGCGGCTGTCGCAGGCCGATTCCCCCGCCGAGGTGCTGAAGATCGACGGGCGGATGGCCATGACCCTGGGGGCCGGCGGCGACGTCAAGGAAGGCGTGGCCGCATTCCTCGAGAAGCGGCCGCCGAACTTCCCGGGCAAGGTCTCGGCCGACATGCCGCGCGGCTATCCGTGGTGGGGCGAGTAGGGCGCTCTCGACGGGGCGAGGGTCGCAGGCTAGGCCAGAGGCAGGAGGACTTCCTTGCCCAGCGACACCAGCCCCGCCACGCGCCGGCCCCGGCCCGGCGGCCGCACCGAGCGGCACACCCAGGCGATCTACGACGCGGTGCTGCGGCTGCTGGAGCAGTCGGGCTACGGCGCGCTGACCTTCAACGACGTGGCCGAGGCGGCCGGGGTCGCGCGTTCTACGCTCTACCGGCGCTGGCCGGGCCGGGCTGAACTGGTGCTGGACGCCATCGGGGTCTCGCTGACCGAACAGATCGTCGCGCCGGACACCGGATCGCTGCGCGAGGACATGCGCGGCACCCTGCGCCAGATCGGGGCCTACATCTCCACGCCGCTGGGCGTTGCGGCGCTGACCGCCAGCCTGGAGATCGGCACGGGGACCGGCGAGCGGCTGGAGCGCTGGCGCACGCGGCTGTCGGCGTTTGACGTGATGTTCGACCGGGCGATCGCGCGCGGTGAGATCGCCGAGGATCTGGACCGCGCGGCGGCCTTCGCGATCGCGGCGGGGGCGATCCACTTCCGGCTGATCTTCACGGGCGAGGCGATCGACGAGGCTTGGGTGGAGCGGGTGATCGCCCTGTGGTCGGGGCTGCTCACTCCAAGCTAACGCAACAAGTGTTGCATTAGTGAAAATGCGGCGATAGCCTCGGGGCCAATTGGTCCTTGGGAGGGACGCCGCCATGTCGAACGAACGCGTGATCATCCTGGGCGCGGGCCCGGTCGGGCTGGGCGCCGCGCTGGAGCTGGCGCGCTTCGGCGTGCGCAGCGTGGTGATCGAGAAGCACGCCGGCACGTCGTTCCATCCGAAGACCCGCAACTTCAACACCCGCACCATGGAGATCGCCCGCGGCTGGGGCCGCGGCGTCTATGAGCGGCTGCGCAGCATCGACACGCCGGACGGCTGGAAGAGCCCGATCCGCTTCCTGGCCTCGGCGGTCGGCGAGGAGTTCGGCAAGATCGAGTCGAAGGGCTTCGAGGGGCCGGGACCGCAGGTCAGCCCGGCGCTGCCGGTGATGTCGTCGCAGGAGCTGATCGAGGAGATCATGCTGGACGCGGCGCGGGCCAGCGGCCTGGTCGAGGTGCGCTTCCGCACGGAGGCGACGCGGCTGGTGCGCGGAGGCGGCGAGGGCGACCAGGACGCCGCACTCGAAGTGCGCGACCTGGCGAGCGGCGCGGTCGAGGTGCTGAGCGGCCCGGCGCTGGTGGCCGCCGATGGGGCCGGCAGTCTGATCCGTGACGAATTGGGCCTGGCGCTGGAGGGCGTGCAGGCGCTGTCGCACCTGGTGAACTGCTACTTCCGGGCCGACATCGAGCCGCACCTGAACGGTCGCCACGGGGTGCTGCTGTTCGTTTCGAACGCGCAGGCGCGCGGCGTGCTGCAGCCGCTGGACGCGGCGGGCCGGTGGCTGTGCCAGATCAATGTCGAGGAAAAGGACTGGACGCCGGAGGTGTTCACCGCCGAGCGGGCGCGGGCCTGGGTGCAGGCGGCGGCCGGCGTCGCGGACCTGGACGTCGAGGTGCTGTCGATCGGGTTCTGGAAGCTGAACGCGACGGTGGTCGAGCGGCTGGTCCAGGGCCGGGTGGTGATGTGCGGCGACGCCGCGCACCAGTTCCCGCCGACCGGCGGGCTGGGGGTCAACACCGGTCTGCAGGGCATGCACAACGCCATGTGGAAGCTGGCCGCCTTCGTGAACGGCCAGGCCGGCTGGGGCCTGGTCGAGACCTATGACGGCGAGCGGCGGTCGGTCGCTCAGCAGATCACCGGCCAGTCGCTGGAGAACTCCAAGAACGTCGGCCGCATCCAGGCTGCGGCGGTGTCGGGGGGCGAAAGCGGCCTGAGCGCTGAGGACGTGGTGACCACGTCGCGGCGCTACGGCAACCACCTGGGGGTCGAGTTCGGGGCGTTCTACCGCTCCCCGGCGGTGGTGTCGGACGGGGCGGAGCCGCCGCCGGTCGCCGATCCGTACTCGGATTATGTGCAGACCGCCGCGCCGGGCTGCCGCGCGCCGCACGTCTGGCTGGGGCAGGCGCAGGCGAAGCTGTCGACCCTGGACCTGCTGGGGCCGGGCTTCACCCTGCTGGCCGCGCCGCAGGGTGAAGCTTGGCGCGGGCAGGCGCTGGCGGCTGGTGACGCGCTGGGCGTGCAGGTCGACGCCTACCGGATCGGCGCGGCGGGGCTGGCCGACCTCGGCGGGTTCGCGCAGGCCTACGGGATCGGCGAGGCCGGCGCCGTGCTGGTCCGGCCCGACGGCCACGTGGCCTGGCGCGCGCAGAGCGCACCGGACGACGGCCAGACGTTGGCCGGCGTCCTGACGCAAATTCTGGCGCGCTAGGCCGCCTTCAGCGGGGCCGGGCCGACATAGACCGACTGTGGGCGGATCAGGCGGCCGCCGGCCACCTGTTCGCGGGCGTGGGCGATCCAGCCGGCGACGCGGCCCATGGCGAAGACGCAGGTGAAGGCGTTGGGCGGGAAGTCGAGGGCCTCGAGCAGCAGGGCGGTGTAGAACTCGACATTGGTGTCCAGCGGCCGGTTCGGCTTGTGCTCCTTGAGGATCGCCAGGGCCGCGGCCTCGACGGCTTCGGCGAAGGCGATGCGGCCGGGGCGGGCGTTGGAGCCGTCGTCGAGCCGGCGGACGGCGGCCTTCAGGGCGTCGGCTCGCGGATCGCGCACGCGGTAGACGCGGTGGCCAAAGCCCATCAACCGGTCGCCGCGGGCCAGGGCCTGTTCGATCCAGGCGCGGGCGTTCTGCGGCTCGCCGATCTCATCCAGCATCTCGATCACCGGACCGGGCGCGCCGCCGTGCAGCGGGCCCTTCAGGGCGCTGATCCCGCCGAGCACGGCCGAGGTCAGGCCGGCGCGGGTCGAGGCGATCACCCGGGCGGCGAAGGTCGAGGCGTTGAGGCCGTGGTCGCTGACCGTGACCAGATAGGTGTCGAGGGCGTCGGACTGGGCCTTAGCCGGGACCTGGCCGGAGATCATCCGCAGGGCGTCGGCGGCGTGGCCGAGCGACGGATCGGGAGCGACTGGGGCCTGGCCCTGATGGGCGCGGACCACGGCGGCGGTGAACACGGCGGGCGCTGCGATCAGGCGCAGGGCGGTCGCCAGGTCGTCGCCGTCGGCCAGCCGCGCGGTCAGGGCGCGCATCGCCTCGACCGGGGTGAGGTCGAGCAGGCCCGGATCGAGGGCGGCGACCTCGGAAAACACCTCGGCGCGGGCCGCGCCCAAGGCCGGGGCGAGGTCGGCCGGCAGATCGTCGAAGAACCCGTCGAACAGGGTGCGGACCAGGTCCTCGAAGCGGGTGGCCCCGGCCAGTTCGTCGAGGGAGTGGCCGCGGATGATCAGCACGCCGCGCTGGCCGTCGACTTCCGACATCACGGTGTTGGCGGCGACGACGTCTTCAAGACCGTCGGACATGGAAAGAACTCCTCTTGCTTGCCGCGATATTTGCCCGCAAGCTGGAGTCGTCAATCTTGATCAATATAATCAACATATGAGCGCATCGTCCCCCGCCAGACCGCCCGAATGGATCGTCGCCGACGAGGCGCGCGCCCGGCTGGGGGTGCGGCCGCAGACGCTGTACGCCTATGTCAGCCGCGGGCGGGTGCAGGTGCGGCCCGACCCGCACGATCCGCGCCGCAGCCTCTATCGGGTCGCCGACATCGCCGCCCTGACCGACCGCAAGGGCCGCAGCCGCAAGGTCGCCGAGGTGGCGGCGGGCGCGATCTCGTGGGGCGAGCCGGTGCTGACCTCGGCGATCACCACGATCTCCGGCGGGCGGCTGTTCTATCGCGGACGCGACGCCGCCGAGCTGGCGCAGACCGAGACGCTGGAGTCGGTGGCGCGGCTGCTGCGCGGCGGCCACGGCGCGGCGCTGAAGCGGACGGACCGGCCGCCGCCGCCGGCCGGCGAGGACATGCGCTCGCGCGCGTTCCTGGCGCTGGCGGCGCGGGCCGGCCAGGACCTGCCGGCCCGCGGGCGCAATCCGCTGGCGCTGGCGGTCGAGGCCGCGACCTTGCTCGACGTGTTGACCGACGCCGTCGCCGGCCAGTTGGGCGGCGGGGCGATCGCCGGGCGGCTGGCGCTGGCCTGGGGCCAGGGACCGGGCGGGCCGGGCGCGGACCTGATCCGCCGCGCGCTGGTGCTGTTGGCCGATCACGAGCTGAACGCCTCGACCTTTGCCGCCCGGGTGGCGGCCTCGACCGGCGCCTCGCTGGCGGCCTGCGCGCTGGCCGGGATGGCGGCGCTGTCGGGACCGCGGCACGGCGGGGCGGCGGCGGCGGTGCAGAGCCTGGCGCGCGAGGCCGGCGAGATCGGCGCGCGGGCGGCGGTGAGCGCGCGGCTGGCCGAGGACCGGCACATCCCCGGCTTCGGGCACAATCTCTACCCCGACGGCGACCCGAGGGCCGCGGCGCTGCTGGAGCGGTTCGAGCCCGACCCCGAGATGGCCAAGCTGCAGGCGACGATCAGCGCGATGACCGGCCTGGCGCCCAACGTCGACTTCGCGCTGGTGGCGATGTCGCGGGCGCTGAAGCTGCCGACCGACGCGCCGTTCGCGCTGTTCGCCGTCGCCCGCTGCGCCGGCTGGATCGCCCATGCCATCGAACAAGGCCAGGGCGGCGGCGTTATCCGCCCGCGGGCCCGCTATGTCGGGGTGGAGGCGGGCTGAGGCCGGAGAGCGTGATGGAAGCTGGCGTGAGGCGATTGTTCGATCGGTACGAGCGCTTCTTCATGCGCGCCCTGGGCGGGGATCTCGACGAAAGCGAGGCCGCCGGCCTTTACGCCGCGGAGTTCATCGCCGCGACGCCCGCGGGCGTGATGAGCGGCAAGAACGACGACGCCTTCGTGGCGGCCATGGCCAAGGGCTACGAACGCTATCGGGCGATCGGGACCAAGGCGATGACGGTCCGGGCGGTGCGGGTGTCGCCGATCGACGAGGTGCATTGCGTGGCCCATGTCGCCTGGACGGCGACCTATGCCCGGGAGGGGAGGGAGGACGTCGCCATCGACTTCGAGGTCCACTATCTGGTCCAGGCGCTGGACGGGGAGCCGAAGGTGTTCGGCTGGGTGTCGGGCGACGAAGAAGCGCTGCTGAAGCAGCATGGGGTGGGGTAGCTCCAGCGTCGGATTCAGGCCGCTGACCGATGGCGGGCCCGGCTTGCGGCTGGGACCTTCGCTCCAGGCTGAGGAGCGGTGGAGATGGGCGCGACCCTGTTGGGCTGGCTGCTGCTGACGGCGGTGCTCGTGCTGGCGGCGGAGCTGGGCTACCGGCTGCACAGTCGATCGCTGAGCCGCGAGCGGGGCAAGGACGAGTCCGAGACGGGCGAGGCGGGCTCGGGCTCGGGCTATGTGCTGAGCGCGGCGCTGGGGCTGATGGGGCTGCTGATCGCCTTCGTGTTCAGCATGGCCAACGACCGCTATGTCGAGCGCCGCCAGCTGGTGCTCGCCGAGGCCAACGCCATCTCGACAGCGGTCCTGCGCTATCAGCTGATGCCCGAGCCGCATCGCAGCGAGCTGCTGCGGACCATGGCGCAGTACGTGAAGGTGCGGCTGGCGTTCTACGACCTCGGGGCCGACATGGAGCGGGTCGACGAGGCCGAGGCGCGGGCGGAGGCGATGCAGGCCAAGATCTGGCGGGAGGTCAATGCGGCGGTCCGTACGCCGCAGGGCGCGCCGTACGCCATGGGCGTGATGATGCCGACCAACGACATGTTCAACCTGGAGACTTCCCGGCGCGCGGCGTTGGAGGAGCGGGTGCCGCCCAGGGCGCTGCACGTGCTGGTCATCTTCGCGGTGGTGACTGCGGCGATCATGGGCCACGGGCTGGCGCACGGGCGACGACGACACCTGGTGTCGACCTGCGGCCTCTTCGTGCTGGTGGCGCTGGCGATCAGCCTGATCATCGATCTCGACAATCCGCGCGTCGGCAGCGTGCGGGTGCCGCAGACCCCGATGGAGAACGTCGCCCGGGATGTCGAGGCACTGGCGGCGGCGCCGTCCCCCTCACCCTAGCCCTCTCCCCCAAGGGGGCGAGGGGACGAGATGTACGGTCCGCCCGGTTTGTTCCTCCCCTCCAGCGGTCCCGCTGACCTGTTCCCTCTCCCCTCGGGGAGAGGGTTAGGCGCTTGCACCGTCACGAACTCGATGCGAACGTATGGGGAACATGAATATCCCCTCGCCCCCTTGGGGGAGAGGGTTAGGGTGAGGGGGCGCCGATGCCGCGCAACGCCTCGACGGCGAAAGCACGATCGCTACGTGCCACCCAAACCAATGCCGAGGGCTACCTCTGGGCGTCGTTGCGCAATCGCCAGCTCGGCGGTTGGAAGTGGCGGCGTCAGGTCGGCGTCGGCCCCTTCATCGTCGATTTTCTTTGCATTGAGGCCGGGCTGGTGATCGAGCTCGACGGCGGCGGCCATGCCGAGCGGCTTGAGCAGGACGCGCTGCGAACGGCCATGCTCGGAGCGCACGGCCTGCGCGTCATCCGCTTCTGGAACCACGGTGTATTCGAGAGCCGCGAAGGCGTCTGCGATGCGATCCTCGCCGCGTGCGGCGGGGAGCGCTCCCCTCACCCTACCCTCTCCCCAGAGGGGAGAGGGAAAAGACCGAGCCGCCTTCACGACACGTCCCTCTCCCGGCGGGGAGAGGGTAGGGTGAGGAGGCGGCGCTAAGCCCGGTGATGCACCGCCTCTTCCTCGGCCAGCGGCTTGTCGAGGCGGTGGACCATTTCCTTGGGCACGACCTGCCAGAACTTGCCCAGATGGCGGTCCCAGTCGCGCAGGATCGTGTCGGCCAGGACCGAGCCGGTTTCGCGGGCGTGCTCCTCGACCAGGGCCTTGAGCTCGGCTTCCCAATGACGCGTCCCGATCCGTTCGACCAGGACGCTGTCGCGGTTGAGCATGGTCAGGAAGCGGTCGTCGAGGTCGAGCACATAGGCCATGCCGCCGGTCATGCCGGCCGCGAAGTTGAAGCCGACCGGGCCCAGCACCACGGCGACGCCGCCGGTCATGTACTCCAGGCCGTTAGTCCCGCAGCCCTCGACGACGGTGACGGCGCCGGAGTTGCGGACCCCGAAGCGCTCGCCGGCCAGGCCGGCGGCGAACAGGCGGCCGCTGGTGGCGCCGTAGAGCACGGTGTTGCCGATGATGGCGTTGGTCTCGGCGGCCGTCAGCTGCGGCGCGGGGCGGATGACCAGGGTCGCGCCGGACAGGCCCTTGCCGACATAGTCGTTGGCCTCGCCGGTGAGTTCGACCCGCAGGCCCTGGACGGCGAAGGCGCCGAGGCTCTGGCCGGCCGAGCCCTTGAGCTGGACGGTCAGGTGGCCGGGCGGCAGGCCTTCCATGCCGAACTTGCGGACGATGTGCGAGGAGGTGCGCGAGCCGATCGCCCGGGCGGTGTTCCGCACGGTGTAGGTCAGCTGCATCTTCTCGCCGCGCTCGAGCAGCGGGGCGGCGTCGCGGACGATCTGGGCGTCGAGGGTGTCGGGCACCTCGTTGCGGCCGAGGGTCGTGCAGAACGGCGCGTGCGGGCCGGGGTCGGCGCGGACCAGCAGCGGGTTGAGGTCGAGGTCGTCGAGGTGTTCGCCGCCGCGGGAGACCTGCTGCAGCAGGTCCGTGCGGCCGACGATCTCGTTGAGGCTGCGGAAGCCGAGGCCGGCCAGGATCTCGCGCACCTCCTCGGCGATGAAGGTGAAGAGATTGATGACCTTCTCCGGGCTGCCGGAGAACTTGTCGCGCAGGGCCTGGTCCTGGGTGCAGACCCCCACCGGGCAGGTGTTGGAATGGCACTGGCGGACCATGATGCAGCCCATGGCGATCAGGCTGGCCGTGCCGATGCCGAACTCCTCGGCGCCGAGCATGGCGGCGATGACCACGTCGCGGCCGGTGCGCATGCCGCCGTCTGCCCGCAGCCGCACGGAGTGGCGCAGGTTGTTCAGGGTCAGGACCTGGTTGGCCTCGGACAGGCCCATCTCCCACGGACCACCGGCGTACTTGATCGAGGTCTGCGGCGAGGCGCCGGTGCCGCCGACATTGCCGGAGATCAGGATGACGTCCGCTTTCGCCTTGGCGACGCCGGCGGCGATGGCGCCGATGCCGGTCATGGCCACCAGCTTCACGCAGACCCGGGCTTCCGGGTTGATCTGCTTGAGGTCGTAGATGAGCTGAGCCAGGTCCTCGATCGAATAGATGTCGTGGTGCGGCGGCGGGCTGATCAGCATCACGCCGGGCGTCGAGTGGCGCAGCTTGGCGATCAGCTCGGTGACCTTGAAGCCGGGCAGCTGGCCGCCTTCGCCGGGCTTGGCGCCCTGGCTGACCTTGATCTCGATCTCGCGGCACTCGTTGAGGTACTGGGCGGTGACGCCGAAGCGGCCCGAGGCGATCTGCTTGACCGCCGAGTTCGGGTTGTCGCCGTTGGGCAGCGGCTTGTAGCGGGCCGGGTCCTCGCCGCCTTCGCCGGACACCGACTTCGCGCCGATCCGGTTCATGGCGATGTTGAGCACGCCGTGGGCCTCGGGGCTGAGCGCGCCCATGCTCATGCCAGGCGTCAGGAAGCGCTTGCGGATCTCGTTGACGCTCTCGACCTCGTCGAGGCTGACCGCGCGCTCGGGCGAGCGTAGGTCGAGCAGGTCGCGCAGCTGGATGGTCGGCATCCGCCGCATGCCCTCCGAGAAGGTCTTGTAGGCGGCGTAGTTGCCGGTGTCGCAGGCGCGCTGCAGGGCGTGGATCATCCGCGCTTCGAAGGCGTGGGCCTCGCCGGCGCGGCGGGCCTTGTAGAAGCCGCCGACCGGCAGGGTGATGGCCGCGGCGTCCCAGGCCTTGCGATGCAGTTCCAGGGCCTTGGCCTCGATGCCGGCCAGGCCGATGCCGGAGATGCGCGAGGGCATGCCGGGGAAGAACTCGGCGACCAGGGCGCGCGACAGGCCGAGCGCCTCGAAGTTGTAGCCGCCGCGATAGGACGAGATCACCGCGATGCCCATCTTGGCGATGATCTTCAGCAGCCCGCCCTCGATGGCGTGCTTGTAGTTGAGGCAGAGGTCGCGCAGCGACAGCTCGCCGGTCAGGCCGCGGTCGAGCCGGTCCTGGAAGCTTTCCTGGGCCAGGTAGGCGTTGACCGCCGTCGCCCCGACCCCGACCAGCACCGCGAAATAGTGGGTGTCGAGGCACTCGGCCGAGCGGACGATGATCGAGACGTAGGAGCGCAGGCCCTTGGCGACCAGCGAGGAGTGCACCCCGCCGGTGGCCAGGATCATCGGGAGGGCGACGCGGTCAGGGCCCGTGGCCTCGTCGGAGAGCACGATGGTGGCGCAGCCGCGCAGGGCAGCGTCCTCGGCCTCGGCGCGAATGCGGTCGAGGTTGGCGCGCAGGGCGTCGCCGTCGCGGCTCTCGGGGGCCGGCAGCGGCATGGTGCAGTCGATCACCGCGACGTTCTTCTCGCCGATGAACTGGGCGATGCGCTGGTACATGCCGGTGGTCAGCACCGGGCTCTCCAGCACGAAGACGTCGGTCTGGGCCTCGTCCTGGGCCAGGATGTTGCCGAGGTTCTTGAAGCGGGTCTTCAGGCTCATCACCGAGGTCTCGCGCAGCGAGTCGATCGGCGGGTTGGTCACCTGGCTGAAGTTCTGGCGGAAGAAGTGCGACAGCGGCCGGTACTGGTCGCTGAGCACGGCGAGCGGCGCGTCGTCGCCCATCGAGCCGACGGCTTCCTTGGCGTCCTCGACCATCGGCGCGAGGATCAGTTCGAGGTCCTCGAGGCTCATGCCGGCGGCGACCTGGCGGCGGATCAGCTCCTCGCGCGAATAGGCCCGCGGCTCGGGGCCGGGGGCGATCTCGTTCTCGAGGTCGACCATGTTGCCGAGCCACTGGTCGTAGGGGTGGCGGACGGCGAGTTCGTCGATGATCTCGTCCTCGCCGTAGAGGCGGCCCTCGGCCAGGTCGACGGCGATCATCCGGCCGGCGGAGATGTGGGTCTTGCGGACGATCCGCGACTCTTCCACCCGGCACATGCCGGCCTCCGAACCCATGATCAGCAGGCCGTCGTCGGTATAGGCCACGCGCAGCGGGCGCAGGCCGTTGCGGTCCTTGCCGGCCACCACCCAGCGGCCGTCGCTGGCGCAGATCGCGGCCGGGCCGTCCCACGGCTCCATCACCGAGTTGCAGTAGGCGTAGAGCGCCTTATGGGCCGGCTTGATCTGTTCGTCCGAGCGGGCGTTCCAGGCCTCGGGCATCAGCAGGGCCTTGGCCATCGGCGCGTCGCGGCCGGCGCGGACCAGCACCTCGAAGGTGTTGTCGAGCGCCATGGAGTCCGAGCCGTGCGGGTCCTGGATGACCGGCTTCACGTCGTCGCCCATCTCGCCGAAGGCGTCGGCCGCCATCCGGATCTCGTGCGACTTCATCCAGTTGACGTTGCCCTTCTTGGTGTTGATCTCGCCGTTGTGGGCGAGCATCCGGAACGGCTGGGCCAGGCGCCATTCGGGGAAGGTGTTGGTCGAGTAGCGCTGGTGGAAGATCGCCACCGCGGCGGCGAAGCGTTCGTCGCGCAGGTCGGGATAGAACTCGTCGATGTGCTGGGCGAGGAACATGCCCTTGTAGATCAGCTGCCGGGCCGAGAAAGAGCACAGGTAGAAGTGCTGGATGCCGGCGGCGGCGACCCGCTTTTCGATGCGCTTGCGGCACAGGAACAGGGCGCGCTCCAGCGCCTCGCCGGTCAGGCCGGCGGGCGGCGAGAGCATGATCTGCTCGATCTCGGGGCGGGTGGCGTTGGCCTTCTCGCCGATCACCGAGGTGTCGACCGGCACCTGACGCCAGCCGTAGATGTAGAACCCGAAGCGCAGGGCCTCGGCCTCGACGATGGTCCGGGCCGCTTCCTGATTGCCAAGGTCATTGCGCGGCAGGAACACCTGGCCGACGGCGATGGGACCGGGGCGCAGGACGTGGCCGATGCGGGTCACCTGGTCGGCGAAGAAGTCCTGCGGCACGCTCAGCAACACGCCGGCGCCGTCGCCGGTCTTGCCGTCGGCGTCGACCGCGCCGCGGTGCCAGACGCTCTTCAGGGCGGTGATGGCCAACTCGACCACCTCGCGGCGCGGCTTGCCGTCGAGGGCGCAGACCAGCCCGACGCCGCAGGCGTCGCGCTCGTCGGCCGGGGCGTAGGCGTGGGCGGCGGTCAGGGCGGCGCGGTTGGCCGCATACCGATCCAGCTCACCGCTCACCCCGGCGAAAGCCGGGGCCCAAGCCGAGGTCTGGTTCAGCGTGGCGTGCGGGGCTTCGAGACCGCTTGGGTCCCGGCTTTCGCCAGGATGAGCGGGGAAGGGGTGGTCGCTCATCTGAGTCACTCCGCGGCCAGCAGCGCGCGCTGCGAGAGGTATTGGTGGATGGCGTCGGCGGCGTCGCGGCCGTCGCGGATGGCCCAGACCACCAGCGAGGCGCCGCGGACGATGTCGCCAGCGGCGAAGACGCCGGGCAGGCTGGTCGCCTGGGTCTTGAAGTCGGCCTTCAGCGTTCCCCAGCGCGAGACCGCCAGGTCGGGGGCCGAGAACAGGTTCGGCAGGTCCTCGGGATCAAAGCCGAGCGCCTTGATCACCAGGCCGGCCGGCAGGTCGAAGTCGCCGCCCTCGACCTCTTCGGGGGCCTGGCGCCCGGTGGAGTCGGGCGGGCCGAGCCGCATGCGGGCGGCGCGCAGGCCGTCGGCGTGGCCGGCGTCGCCGAGCACGGCGCGCGGCGCGGCCAGCCATTCGAACACCACGCCTTCCTCCTCGGCGTGGGCGACCTCGCGGGCCGAGCCGGGCATGTTGGCGCGGTCGCGGCGATAGAGGCAGGTCACCGACTTCGCGCCCTGGCGCACCGCGGTGCGCACGCAGTCCATGGCGGTGTCGCCGCCGCCGACGACCACGACGTCGCGGCCGGCGGCGTTGAGCTCGCCGCTGTCGTAGGCCGGGACGCTGTCGCCGAGGCCGACGCGGTTGGAGGCGATCAGGTAGTCGAGCGCCGGGGCGACCCCGGCCGAGCCGGAGCCCGGGGCGATCAGCTCGCGGGCCGCATAGACACCGGTGGCGATGAGAATGGAGTCGTGGCGGGCGCGCAGCTCGTCCAGGCTGGCGTCGCGGCCGACCTCGAAGGCGAGCTGGAAGACGACCCCGCCCTCGGCGAGGCGCTGGGTGCGGCGCTCGACGACCTCCTTTTCCAGCTTGAAGCCGGGGATGCCGTAGATCAGCAGGCCGCCGGCGCGGTCGTGGCGGTCATAGACCGTGACGTCATAGCCGGCTTCGCGCAGCCGCTCGGCGGCGGCGAGCCCCGCGGGGCCGGCGCCGATGATCCCGACCGACTGGCCGCGGGCGGGGCCGGCGCGCAAGGGTGCGACCCAGCCTTCCTCCCAGGCCTTATCGGTCAGGTAGCGTTCGACCGCCCCGATGGTGACGGTGCCGTGGCCCGACTGCTCGATGGTGCAGGAGCCTTCGCACAGGCGGTCCTGCGGGCAGATGCGGCCGCAGATCTCAGGCATCGAGTTGGTCGCCTGGCTGAGGGCGTAGGCTTCCTCCAGCCGGCCCTCGGCGGTCATCCGCAGCCAGTCGGGGATGTTGTTGTGCAGCGGGCAGTGGGTTTGACAGAACGGAATGCCGCATTGCGAGCAGCGGGAGGCCTGCTCGGCCGCCTTGGCGTCGATGAAGTCGGCGTAGATCTCGTGGAAATCGCCGGCGCGCGCCGCGGCTGCACGCTTGGCCGGCGTGGTCCGTTCGACGGTGGTGAACTTCAGCATGCGCTCGGCCATGGCCGCAAAACCTCCACACCCGGATGTCAGGTTGGCTCGGTCTGTAGCGGCGAATGCGAGCCTGTGAAAGTTGATGGTAAAATTATAAGACCAATTGAGTCGCTACATCGGCTCGCGCCTAACATTGAGTTCCGCGCGAGCTGATAAATAGTCCCAAAAATGGATGAACTGGAAATTTACCCTGTTCATCGCCCTTGATCGCTCAACCTCATTCCATGGAGTCGCCAGTGTCGGACTGGATCGCAGCCGTCATCCTCGGCCTTGTCGAAGGCCTGACGGAGTTCATTCCAGTCTCGTCGACGGGGCACCTGCTGCTGACCAAGAAGCTGCTCGGCCTGCCCAGCGGCTTCTGGGACACCTTCAGCGTCATGATCCAGCTGGGCGCGATCCTGGCGGTGGTGGTGATTTACTTCCAGCGGCTGTGGGGGGTGTTCATCCGTCTGCCCAGCGATCCGAAGGCGCGGTGGTTCGCGGCCAGCGTGCTGATCTCGGTGCTGCCGTCGATGGTCGTGGCGTTCTTCGCGCACGACTTCATCAAGACCGTGCTGTTCGAGAGCATCGGCCTGATCTGCGTCATGCTGATCGTCGGCGGGGTGATCCTGCTGCTCGTCGACCGCTGGGCCCCGACGCCCAAGGAAGACGACGCGATGAACCTGACCTGGAAGCGAGCGCTGGGCGTCGGGCTCTGTCAGTGCCTGGCCATGGTGCCGGGCGTGTCGCGCTCAGGGGCGACGATCGTCGGCGGGGTGATGATCGGCATCGATCGGCGCGCGGCGGCCGAGTTCTCGTTCTTCATGGCCATCCCGACCATGGTCGGGGCGTTCGTGCTGGATTTCTGGTCCAACAAGGACGTGCTGACCGGCGACAACCTGGGGCTCATCGCCATCGGCTTCGTGGTCAGCTTCCTCTCAGGCCTGGTCGTGGTGAAGACCATGCTCGACTTCATCAACCGCTTCGGGCTGGCGCCCTATGGCTGGTGGCGGATCGGCGCGGGCCTGGTCGGCCTGGGCGTGCTGTACTTCCACGGGGGCTGAGTCCCCGCACCAGCGCTCCGCTGTCATCCCGGTTTGCGCAGCAAGACCGGGATCCATTGGCGCCGTGATGGGCGAATGGCGCGCGGCCGCGCGATAGCTTGCCAGATCAGGTGTTCATGGGTCCCGGTCTTCAGCCTGCGGCCGAAACCGGGATGACACGCCTAGGCGATCAGGCCGCCGGGACGACCTGGTCGGCAAACTGGCCGCCCTTGCGGAAGCGGTAGAGATAGGTCGGGGCGACGGCTTCCAGCGTCATCGGCGAGGTGACGCCAAGATCGGCCAGGCCCGGCAGGGCGGGGTCGGCGACGTTGTCGGTCTTGAGGACCTCGACCTGGCCGGCGGTGATCGGCGGCGACAGCGGGGTGATCAGGCCGATCGGCGCGCTGAGCTTGGCCAGGAAGCTGGCGATCCCGAACGGCATTGGGATCAGGCCACGGCGACGGCCGGTCTCGGCGACCACCAGTTCGACGATCTGGCGCACGGTGAAGACGCCCGGGCCGCCCAGTTCGTAGGTGCGGCCGGCGCAGGCCGGATCGGTGACCGCGGTGGCCGCGGCGCGGGCCAGGTCGGCGACGTAGATCGGCTGCAACCGGGTCTCGGCCCCGATCAGCGGCAGGACCGGGCTGTAGACGGCCATCTGGCCGAAGGTGTTCAGCAGCTTGTCGCCCTGACCGAAGACCACCGAGGGCCGCAGGATGACGGCGTCGGGGAATTCGGCGCGGGTGACGGCCTCGCCCTCGCCCTTGGAGGCGACGTAGTCGGCGGCGCCGGCGGTGTGGGCGCCGATGCCGGAGATCAGCACCAGGCGCTCGACGCCGAGCTCGCGGGCGGCGCGGGCGACGTTGCGCGCGCCGTCGACATGGACCGCCGCCAGCTTCTGGCGGCCGGTGTCGTGGAAGATGCCGACGGCGTTGACGCAGGCCTGAGCGCCGTCCAGGGCGCGGCGCACCGAGGCCTCGTCGCGGATGTTAGCCTGGACGACCTCGACCTGGCCGACGTCGCCCATCAGGCGCATCGTGTGGGCCAGGTGCGGTTGGCGGACGGCCACGCGGATGCGCAGGCCCTGCTTGGCGAGGGCCCGAACGATCTGGGTTCCGATGAAGCCCGATCCGCCGAAGACCGTGACCAGATCCTGCATGCCGTGCGTCCGCGTATAAAAAACAAAGAGGGTTCCGAGCCGCCCGGATAGACGAACCGGCCCGGCCCTGCAACGAGACTTCGAATATTGCGACAGAGCGTGTTGACCGCGGCGGAGCGGCGCCCTAAAGAGCGCCCTCCCCGATCCGAAGGGACCGGGCCCAGGTGGCGGAATTGGTAGACGCGCTGGCTTCAGGTGCCAGTGGCCGAAAGGTCGTGGAGGTTCGAGTCCTCTCCTGGGCACCACTCTCATGCAGAGTGGCGCTCGTTCAGCTCCCAGACATGATGGATCCTGCAGGTTGCGTTGCGCGGCCGCGACAGGTGTACGTCCATGACGCGTCTGCGCCTGTGCGGCGGAGATCGCGCGCTATATAGGGTGGCGCGACGTGAAGTTTCGGAGACGGTTCTTGGCCAATCACCTGCATATCGGCGACCTTCCCGACGGCCTGTTCGCCGACGCCGAGGCCGTGGCGATCGATTCGGAGACCATGGGCCTGCAACTGGGCCGCGACCCGCTGTGCGTGGTGCAACTGTCCGACGGCAATGGCGACGCCCATCTGGTCCAGCTGGACCGCAAGACCTATGACGCCCCGAACCTGAAGCGGGTGCTGACCGACCCGAAGATCCTGAAGATCTTCCACTTCGGGCGCTTCGACATCGCCATGTTCCACCTGCATCTGGGGGTGGTCACCGCGCCGGTCTACTGCACCAAGATCGCTTCGAAGCTGGCCCGCACCTACACCGACCGCCATGGCCTGAAGGACGTCAGCAAGGAGCTGCTGGGCGTCGACATGTCCAAGGCCCAACAAAGTTCGGACTGGGGCGCGGCCAAGCTCAGCGACGAGCAGATCGCCTACGCCGCCTCCGACGTGCTGCACCTGCACGCCCTGCGCGCCAAGCTCGACGCCATGCTGGTCCGCGAGGGCCGCGACGGGCTGGCTCGCGCCTGTTTCGACTTCCTCCCGCATCGCGCCCTGCTGGACGTGAGGGGCTGGGAAGAGGTCGACATCTTCGCGCACGCCTGAGGCCGGAATGACCCTGGCCGACGCCACAGTCCAACTGCCCGTTCGCCGCGACTTCGAGCGCTGGCGGCGGCGTTCACGGCTGATCCGGCGGCTGCGGGTCATCCTGCCGGCGCTGATCGTGGCGATCTTGGCGGGATTGCTCGGCTTCATCGCCCACACCACCTTCCTGGGCCGCGACGCCAAGCCGCGCGAGGCCGACGCCCCGATCGAGCTGGTCAATCCGCGATTCGTCGGCAAGGACGACAAGGGCCGGGCCTTCGTGCTGACCGCGGCCACTGCGGTGCGCGACGAGAACGACTATCAGCGGGTGCTGCTGGATAAGCCGGCGCTGATCCTCGACGCCGAGGGGGTCAACCCGACCCGGGTGACCGCCAAGTCCGGCGTCTATAGCGAGGACCGGCGGGTGCTGAACCTGGACGGCGGGGTCAAGATGAGCGGCGGCGACGTGACGTTCGACACCGCCAGCTCGATCTTCAACACCGCCACCGGCGAACTCGAGGGCGAGGGGCTGATCTCCGGCGCCTCGTCGCTTGGCGAAATCACAGCGAAGTCCTATGGCGTGTACGACAAGGGCGAGCGCCTGGTCTTCAAGGGCGGGGTGCGCGGACGCATCGATTCGAAGTAGAGCTTATGGACTTCACTACTCGAACTTTCGCACCGGGCTTCCCAAATGGGCTTCATGAGCATGAGCGGGCTTGAAATGACGAAGCTGGCGGCCTTGACCGCTTTTGCCATTGCGCTGGGCGCCGGCCCGGCGGCCGCGCAGCTCAGCCAGAGTTCCGACGCGCCGGTGGACATCACCGCCGACGCGCTTGAGGTCGTGAACAACCAGTGCCTGTCGATCTGGAGCGGATCGGCCGAAGCGCTGCAGGACCGCACGCGGCTGCGCGCCGACGTGATCAAGACCTTCTCCAAGCAGCAGGCCGCGCGCCCGGGCGGCGCGAGCGGCGCGTGCGGCGCGCTCGACCGCATGGAGGCGATCGGCAACGTCTACTACGTGACGCCGCAGCAGCGGGTGCGCGGCGACAACGCCAACTATGACGTCACCGCCGAACGCATCGTCATCACCGGCGACGTGGTCGCCGTGTCCGGCCCGAACGTGATCCGCGGCGACCGGCTGGTGGTCAATGTGGCGACCGGCGACGCGCAGATGCAGTCGGGCGCCAAGGGCCCCGGCAAGGCGCGCCCGCGCGCGGTCATCTATCCGAACCAGCAGGCGGCGCAGCCCGCCGCCCGGCGCTAGGAGTTCACTTGGCCGAGGCCGAACAGTCGTTGCCGGGCCTGGCCGGCGAGGGGCTTGTCGTCGACAACATCGGCAAGTCCTTCCGTAAGCGTGCGGTGGTGAAGGGCGTCTCGCTGCGCCTGGCGCGCGGCGAGGTCGCGGGCCTGCTCGGCCCCAACGGCGCGGGCAAGACCACCTGCTTTTACATGATCACCGGCCTCATCCCGGCCGACTACGGCTCGATCTATCTGGACGGCGAGAACATCACCCGCCAGCCGATGTACCAGCGCGCCCGCATGGGCGTCGGCTATCTGCCGCAGGAAACCTCGATCTTCCGGGCCATGACCGTGGAAGAGAACGTCATGGCCGTGGTCGAGCTGCGCGAGCGCAGCCAGACGCGCGCCAAGCAGACGGTGACCGAGTTGCTGCAGGAACTGCGAATCGAGCATCTGCGCACCTCGCCGGCGGTGTCGCTGTCGGGCGGCGAGCGCCGCCGCGTCGAGATCGCCCGCGCCCTGGCCAGCGAGCCGTCGTTCATGTTGCTCGACGAGCCGTTCGCCGGCATCGACCCGTTGGCCATCGCCGACATCCGCGAAGTGATCACCTATCTGAAGGGCCGCGGCATCGGCATCCTGATCACCGACCACAATGTCCGCGAGACCCTGGACATCATCGACCGCGCCTCGATCATCCACGCCGGCGAGGTGCTGTTCGAAGGCACCCCCGACCAGATCGTCGACAACCCGGAAGTGCGCCGGGTCTATCTGGGCGAGCGCTTCGGCCAGGACTGATTGCGGGCAAGATCGTCCGCGTCTGGACATTCGCCGCGCAAGTTCCTTCTATGGCGCCGCCGCGATAGGGCGGTCGGGGATCTTCGTGTTCATGCGTTCCGCCAGCTTGATTCTTGCGGCCTGCGCCGCCCTTTCGGCGACGCCCGCGTTCGCCCAGGTCGCCGAGGCGCCGTCGCGGGTGTTCGCGCCGCGCGACCTGTTCGGCCTCGAATACGCGTCCGATCCGCAGTTCCGCCCCGACGGTGGGGCCATCGCCTATGTGCGCGTCGCCAACGACATCATGACCGACCGCGCCCGGCGGTCGATCTGGCTGGTCGATCCCAAGACCGGCGCCCAGACCCCGTTGATCGCCGACGAGCGGTCCAATAGCCGGCCGCGCTGGTCGCCGGACGGTCAGCGCCTGGCCTATGTGGTCTCAGGCCCGTCCGGGCCGCAGGTCCACGTCCGCTGGATGGCCAGCGGGCGTTCGGCCCAGGTCGCCACCCTGGAGCAGGCGCCCAGCGACCTGACCTGGTCGCCGGACGGCAAGTCGCTGGCGATCCTGATGCTGACCGCGGGCGAGCCGGCCAAGCTGGGCGCGCCGTTGGCCAAGCCCGAGGGCGCGACCTGGGCCCCGCCGCTGAAGGTCGAGGACCGGATGACCTGGCGCGCCGACGGCGACGGCGAACTGAAGCCCGGTTTCTCGCAGGTGTTCGTGGTCTCGGCCGACGGCGGCGCCCCGCGCCAGCTGACTTTCGGCAAGTTCGACGCCGCTGGGCCGCTGGCCTGGAGCAGCGACAGCCGCAAGGTGCTGTTCTCCACCAACCGCAACAAGGACTGGGAGCGCGATTCCGCCGAGAGCGAGATCTTTGCCGTCTCGGCGCTCGACGGAACTCTGACCCAGCTGACCCATCGGGTCGGCCCCGATCGCGCGCCGGAGGTGTCGCCGGACGGACGCCAGATCGCCTATCTCGGCTATGACGACGCCGCGCGGCGCAGCTACGAGAACGTCCAGCTCTATGTGATGGGCGCTGACGGCCAGGGCTCGCGCTCGCTGACCGCAGGCCTGGACCGCAGCATCGACGCGGCGCAGTGGTCGCACGACGGGCGCAGCCTGGTGGTCTCGTACGACGATCACGGCGTCAAGAAGCTGGCCAAGGTCGGGCTGGACGGCAAGATCCAGCCGCTGGCCGAGGGCCTGGCGGGACCGGCGCTCGACCGACCCTATACCGGCGGGGACTTCTCGGTGGCCCGCGACGGGGCGGTGGCCTTCACGCAGGGCTCGGCCGAGCGGCCGGCGGACATCGCGGTGGCGGGCAAGGGCCAGGCGCGGCGGCTGACGGCGCTGAACGCCGACCTGTTCGCCGGCAAGACCTTGGGCAAGGTCGAGAAGCTGGCGGTGACCTCGTCCTATGACGGCAAGCCGATCGACGCCTGGATCGTCACCCCGCCCAACTTCGATCCGGCGAAGAAATATCCGCTGGTGCTGGAGATCCATGGCGGGCCGTTCTCGGCCTATGGCCCCTATTTCTCGACCGACAACCAGCTCTATGCGGCGGCCGGGTACGTGGTGGTCTACTCGAACCCGCGCGGTTCGACCTCGTACGGGGCCGCCTTCGCCAACGAGATCGACAAGACCTATCCCGCCCACGACTACGACGACCTGATCAGCGTGGTGGACGCCGGGATCGCCAAGGGCTTCGTCGATCCGGCCCGGCTCTATGTCACCGGCGGTTCGGGCGGCGGGCTGCTGACCGCCTGGATCGTCGGCAAGACCGACCGATTCAAGGCCGCCGCGGCCCAGAAGCCGGTGATCAACTGGACCAGCCAGGTGCTGACCGTCGACGGGGCCAACTTCATGGCCGACTACTGGTTCGGCAAGATGCCGTGGGAGGATCCGCAGGGCTATTGGGCGCGCTCGCCGCTGTCGCTGGTCGGCAACGTGAAGACCCCGACCCTGGTGCTGGTCGGCGACCGCGACCTGCGCACCCCGGTCGGCGAGTCCGAGCAGTACTACCAGGCCCTGCGCCTGCGCGGGGTGCCGACGGCGTTCGTGCGGGTGCCCGAGGCCTCGCACGGCGGGCTGGCGGTGCGCCCCTCGCAGTCGGCGGCGCGGGTGCAGGCGATCCTCGCCTGGTTCGAGCGCTACAAGTAGCTAGGTCGTCGGCGCGGCCTGCTGGTCGCGCCGGGCCTCGTACTCCTCGTGGTGGCGGCGACGTTCTTCCTCCAGCGCCTTGCGCCAGCGGGCGCGCAGCAGCGAGGGGCGGTCGGGGTAGCGGTCTTCGAGGAACTCGGCGGCGACCACGCGGTCGGTGCGGAAGTTGCGGAAGTCGGTGCGCAGTTCGCACCAACCGACCAGCATCCGCACCGTCTCATGATAGCCGACGGTGACCGGCCAAACGGTGCGGCGGCTCTCGCGGTCCTGTTCGTCGCGGTAGTGCAGGGTGATCTTGCGGCCGGCGCGGATGGCGGCGCGCACCTGGGCCATATCGAGCTGGTCGGGCGGGGCGGTGCGCCAGCCGGGCACGGCGCGACCGGCGGGTTCCAGCACGTAGGGGCGCAGGCGTTCGGGCACCGAGGCGCTGATCTTGGCGATCAGGTCCTGGGCGGCGCGGGCCAGCGAGGGGTCGCCGCGGCTGGCCACCCATTGGGCCCCGAGCACCGCGGCCTCGATCTCGTCGGGGGTGAGCATCAGCGGCGGCAGATCGAAGCCCTGATCGAGCACGTAGCCCATGCCGGCCTCGCCGCGGATCGGCACCCGCTGGCCCATCAGGGTGGCGATGTCGCGATAGACCGTGCGCTTGGAGGTTTCGAGTTCCTCGGCGATGGCGTCGGCCGTGATCGGCGCGCGCGCCCGGCGCATGATCTGGATGATCTGAAACAGGCGATCGGCGCGACGCATGGAGATCCGCTTCATGGGGCTGGAGCATCGGCCTGCGATGCTGACAGCATGGTGGCAGCAGCCGGGTTCTAAGCCAACGGAGTTCTTTCAGGGAGAGACTCCATGATCACGCTTTACGGAGCCGGCGCGAACTTCGGGCTGCCCGAAGTCAGCCCCTATGTGACCAAGACCGAGGTCCATCTGCGCATGGCGGGCCTGGCCTACGCCAAGCAAGCCGCGCCGCCGCAGATGTCGCCCAAGGGCCAGTTGCCGTGGATGGACGATGACGGCGAGCTGATCGCCGACAGCCACTTCATCCGCCTGCACCTGGAGCGGAAGTACGGCGTCGACTTCGACGAGGGCCTGAGCGTGGCCGAGCGGGCGCAGGCCTGGGCCATCGAGCGGATGGTCGAAAATCACCTGGGCTGGACGTTGGTCAACGTCCGCTGGCTGATCCCGGAGAACTACGCGAAGGGCCCGGCGCAGTTCTTCAGCGCCCTGCCGCCGGCGATGCAGGACGACATGCGCCGCGACATCCAGGGCCGCATCGGCGAGAGCCTGCGCGCCGTCGGCATCGGCCGCCATACGGATGATGAGATCCTGGGCCTGGGCGTGCGTTCGCTGGCGGCGCTGTCGGCGCTGCTGGGCGACAAGCCGTTCCTGATGGGCGCGCGGCCGACCGGCGTCGACGCCGTCGCCTTCGGCGTGCTGGCCGGGCTGATGATTCCGTTCTTCGAGGCGCCGATCCGCGAGCGGGCGATGAGCTTTGACAACCTGGCCGGTTATGTCGATCGGATGATGGCCGGGGTCTATCCGGAGTTCGCCTGGACGCCGCTCAACCAGCGGTCGGAATTCATGGCCGCGTAAACGAAGCTGCGCCGTGCGGTTAACACTTCGGTTGGGATGAGCGCGCTAACCTCGCCAGCAAGAAACAGGCCAGGAGGCGGATTTGGCGCTCGGCGCGCGTTTGGAGCTGAGGCAAGGGCAGGGGCTGGTCATCACGCCCCAGCTGCAGCAGGCGATCAAGCTGCTGCAGCTCTCGAACCTTGAGCTCGAAGCCTTCGTCGAGGGCGAGCTGGAGCGCAACCCGCTGCTGCAGCGCGACGAGCGCGAATCAGAGCCCGACCGCGAGGAGCAGCCGCGCAGCGAGGCCGACGATCACTCGGCCGACCAGATCAGCGACCACGCCGCTGCGGCCGACATGGACACCTCGCACGACCAGGCCTCGCCCGGCGAGCACGCCACCGGCGACGCGCAGGAAGCCCAGCACGCGGGCGGCGCGGTCGACTGGTCGAAGGCCGGCAAGGGCGGCGGCTTCGAGGACACCGACGACTTCGAAGGCCGGCTGACCCGCGAAAAGACGCTGAGCGAACACCTGCACGACCAGCTGGCGGTGGCCGGACTGACGCCGACGCAGAACGCCATCGCCGCCATCCTGATCGACGGGGTCGACGAGGGCGGCTACCTGCGCGTCGACCTGATCGAAACCGCCGAGCGGCTGGGCTGCGAACTGGCCGCGGTCGAGGGCGTGCTGACCACCCTGCAGGGTTTCGAGCCGACCGGCGTCTTCGCCCGCGACGTGCGCGAGTGCCTGATGCTGCAGCTCAAGGAACGCGACCGCTGCGATCCGGCGATGGTGGCGCTGCTCGACAATCTGGAATTGCTCGCCCGCCGTGACATGGCCGCCTTGCGCAAGGTCTGCGGCGTCGACGACGAGGACATGCGCGACATGGTCGCCGAGCTGCGCGGCCTGACCCCGCGGCCCGGCGCGGCGTTCGGCGGTGAGCCGAGCCAGCCGGTGGCGCCGGACGTATTCGTGCGCGAAGGCCTGGGCGGCCTGTGGCACGTGGAGCTGAACACCGACACCCTGCCGCGGCTGCTGATCGACCAGCGCTATCACGCCCGCGTCGCCGGCGGCGCGCGGACCGACCAGGAAAAGGTCTTCGTTTCCGACTGCATGGCCAGCGCCAACTGGCTGGTGAAGAGCCTGGACCAGCGGGCCAAGACCATCCTGAAGGTGGCTAGCGAAATCGTGCGCCAGCAGGACGGCTTCCTGGCCTTCGGGGTCGAGCACCTGCGGCCGCTGAACCTGAAGACCGTGGCCGACGCCATCGGCATGCACGAATCCACTGTCAGCCGGGTGACCTCGAACAAGTACATCGCCACGCCGCGCGGCATGTTCGAGCTGAAGTTCTTCTTCACCTCCTCGATCGCCTCGACCTCGGGCGGGGAAGCGCACTCGGCCGAGAGCGTGCGCCACAAGATCAAGCAGCTGATCGACACCGAGCGCGGCGAGCGCGACGTGCATTCGGACGACCGGATCGTCGAGATCCTCAAGGAGACCGGCGTCGACATCGCTCGCCGGACCGTCGCCAAGTACCGCGAGGCGATGCGCATTCCTTCGTCGGTCGAGCGCCGGCGGGTGCTGAAGGAAGCGGTCTAGCCGGCCGCCGCTGTCATCCCGGTTTCGGCGCAGCCGAAGACCGGGACCCATGAACACCAGATCTCGCACGCCTCAGCGCCGCGCCCTCCTTCCGCCCATACGGCGTCAATGGGTCCCGGTCTTGCTGCGCAAACCGGGATGACACCTCTAGTTCGCCGGCAGCGCCCCGAGATAGGCTTCCAGCAGGCGGACCAGCTCGTCCTCGAGCGCAGCGGGATCAAGCGCCAGGTCAGGCTCGGCCGCGGCCGCGCGCAGCAGGCTGATCGGCGCGTGGGTGAGCACGAAGGCGCGCTCCGGCGTCAGCTCCATCGCGAACTGAGCCTTGCCCTCGATGGCGGCCAGGAACGCCTGGTGATGCTGGGCCAGCCCGCCGTCGCCGCCGCGCCGCCGATACATCGCGTCAAGCAGGGCGGCGCGGCCGCGCGGGGCGTCGTCGAAGCTGCGGGTCAGGGCCTGGACGATGGCGCGCACGGCGTTCGTGCCCGGCGGGCTGATCACCAGGTCGGCGATGTCGTCGCGCACGGCGCTGGCGCGCTGTTCGGCGAGGGCGGCGAGTATGTCGTCCTTATCGCGGAAGTACTGGTAGACGGTGCCGATGCTGACCCCGGCGCGGGCGGCGATGTGGTTGGTGGTCAGCCGCTCGGCCCCCTCGGCTTCGAGAAGTTGAAGGGTGGCGTCCAGGATCACCTTGATCGTCGACTCGGCGCGCGCCTGGCGCGGCGTTCTGCGTTTTCTTTCAGGCATTTGCCGGCACCGTGAAGCGGCGGCGCAGGGCCGCGTGAACGCGAGTAGGAATGTGAGGAATGCTTACATAACGTTCGTGGCAGTCCAAGACCTCAACGCCTGGAGACGTCCATGAGCCCCGCCGTCGAGCGCGCCCGCCAGCGGATCGCCGCCCAGAAGGCCCTGCTGCCGCAGATGTATGCGAGCGTGGATTTCGACCGCCAGCCGGAGCGGTTCACCGACGATCCGGCCTTCGCAGGGGTGCGCGACCGCGCGCCGCTGGGGCTGCAGGTCACCGACGAGGAGATCGAGCTGGTCCGCGCCTACACCATGCTGGGCGACGTGGTGGCCGACGCCTATGCGGCGCTGATCCCCAAGCACGGATTTCGCGGACTGATCGCCATGCTGGTCCAGGCCTGCGACCACGGGGTGGAGGCGGTGGAGAACGCCCCGCCGGAGCTGGCGGCGTTCATCGCGGCGATGGAGGCGACGCCTGACTGGGTGGACATGGCGCTGGTCGACGAGGGCGCGCGGCTGGACCGCAACGCCACCGCCAACCTGGCGCCGTTCGCGATCCGTGGGGCGTTCATCGCCACCTTCCTCAACAAGTACTCGGCCCTGCCGATGGCCCTGACCGGGACGCTCAGCAACGACACCGCCGCGCGGCGGGTCAACGAGACCGCGACCTTCTTTGCGACCACGGTGCTGCCCGGCGCGCTGGAGCGCCACGGCGAGGGGTTCAAGGCCGCGGCCATGGTGCGGCTGATGCACTCGATGGTGCGGTTCAACGCCTTGCGCTCGGGCCGCTGGGACAGCGCCGTCTACGGCGTGCCGATCCCGCAGGTCGACCAGATGCCGGCCGGGCTGATCCCGATCTTCCTGATGGCCTTCAAGCTGATGGGCCAGGGGCGGCGGACGTTCACCGCGGCCGAGCGCGCGCAGGTCGAGCTGGCCCGCTATCGCTGTTTCCTGTTGGGGCTGCCCGAAGAGCTGCTGGCGACCACGCCTGAGGGGATCGTGCGGATCATGACCGCACGCGGCAGCACGCTGCGCCAAGGGTTCGACGACGAGACCTGCGGCGAGCTGATCCGCGCGACGCTGTCGGCCTATCTGCCGGCCAGCCGCTCGCCGGCGGCGCGGCTGCACAACGTGATCGAGAAGAGCTTCGCCAAGGCGTTCTTCCTGCGCCAGTTCCTGAAGGGCGACCGGGCGGCGGCGGACCGCATGGGCGTGCCGGTCAGCGGGCTGGACCGGGCGGTGTTCGCGCTGGTGGCGGTGGCGGTCGGGCTGCGGATGGCGGCCTATCGCTGGGCGGCGCGGATCCCGGGCCTGCGCGGGGCGGCCGATGCGGCGCTGGTGCGCAAGATCCGCGCGCTGCTGCGCCGCTATGGCCATGCGGAGTTCACGTCCAACGCCGAGGCCTATCGCCCCGCCCAAGGCGTGCGCGCGGCGGCCTGATTTCGGCAAGAACGCGCCCAGCTCTGCAGGCTTTGCGAGAAATTCTGTCTTGAGCCTCGTGGGCGTCCGGCTAGGGATGCCCGCGTGATCAGCTTTCAATCCGTCGGCAAGACCTTCGCGCGCGCGACCGCGCCTGCGCTCCATGACGTCACCTTGCAGGTCCAGGCTGGCGAGGTGTTCGGCGTCATCGGCCAGTCAGGCGCCGGCAAGTCGACCCTGATCCGGCTGATCAACGGACTGGAGCGGCCGAGCGCGGGCAAGGTGCTCACCGACGGCGAGGACGTCGGGGCGTTGGACGCCGCGGGCCTGCGCGCTCTGCGCCGCCGGGTCGGGATGATCTTCCAACACTTCAACCTGCTGTCGTCGAAGACTGTCGCCCAGAACGTCGCCTATCCGCTGAAGGTGGCGGGCGTGGCGAAGGCGCAGATCGGCCCGAAGGTCGAGCAGCTGCTGGAACGGGTCGGCCTGGGCGATCAGGCGCACAAGTACCCGGCCCAGCTGTCGGGCGGCCAGAAGCAGCGGGTCGGCATCGCCCGGGCCCTGGCCAATGGCCCCAAGATCCTGCTCTGCGACGAGGCGACCAGCGCGCTCGATCCGCAGACCACCGAGCAGATCCTCGACCTGCTCAGCGAACTGAACCGCGAGCTGGGCCTGACCATCGTGCTGATCACTCACGAGATGGAGGTGATCCGCCGAGTCTGCCATCGCGTCGCCGTGCTCGACGCCGGATCGGTGGTGGAGAGCGGCGACGTGGCGGAGGTGTTCCTGCATCCGCAGCATGCCGTGACCCGGGCGCTGGTGGCCGACGCGGCCGGCCTGGGCGCGGCGGCGACGCCCGGCGCGCTGCGGCTGACCTTTCGTGGGCAGGCGACCTATGAGCCGATCCTGGGCCGCATCGCCCGCGACACCGGGGTCGACTACTCGATCCTGGCCGGCCGCATCGACCGGATCCGCGACGAGCCCTATGGCCAGCTGCTGGTCAGCCTAGTCGGCGGCGACGTGGTCGCGGCGCGCGAGCGGCTGAGCGCCGCCGGCGTTCGGGTCGAGGAGGCGTAAGTCATGTTCGCCAACATCAACTGGGCCGACATCGGCCAGGCCAGCCTCGACACCCTGGTCATGCTGGCCGGGTCGCTGGGCTTCTCGGTGCTGCTGGGCCTGCCGCTGGGCGTGATCCTGTTCCTGACTGGCAAGGGCAAGCTGCTGGAGAATGGGCCGGCCCACGCGGCGCTGTCGTTCGGCGTCAACGTGCTGCGCTCGGTGCCGTTCGTGATCCTGCTGATCGTGATGATTCCGCTGACCATGCTGCTGGTCGGCACCTCGCTGGGCGTGGCCGGAGCCATCCCGCCGCTGGTGGTGGGGGCGGCGCCGTTCTATGCGCGGCTGGTCGAGACCGCGCTGCGCGAGGTCGACAAGGGCGTGATCGAGGCGGCCCAGGCGATGGGCGCCAGCCCGCGCCAGATCGTGTTCGGGGCGCTGCTGCCCGAGGCGCTGCCCGGCATCGTGGCCGGCGCGACGGTGACGGCGATCGCGTTGGTCTCCTACACGGCCATGGCCGGCGTGGTCGGGGCCGGCGGCCTGGGCGACCTGGCGATCCGTTTCGGCTACCAGCGGTTCCAGACCGACGTCATGGTCGTGACGGTGCTGCTGCTGCTGGCCCTGGTTCAGGGGCTGCAATGGGCGGGCGACCGCCTGGTCATCAAGCTCAGCCGCCGCTGAGCGGCGAAAGGAAGTCCATGCTGAACAAGCGCACCCTGATCCTGGCCGCCGCCGTCCTGGCGCTGGCCGCCTGCGGCCAGAAGCCGGCCGCCACGGCCGCCGCCGACACCCTGGTCATCGCCGCCACCCCGGTGCCGCACGCCGAGATCCTGGAGGTCGTGCGCCCCATCTTGGCCAAGGAGGGCGTGAAGCTGGATGTGAAGGTGTTCAACGACTACGTGCAGCCGAACCTGCAGGTGGCGCAGAAGCAGCTGGACGTGAACTACTTCCAGACCGCGCCCTATCTCGACGAGTTCAACAAGGCCCGCGGCACCAACCTGGTGAAGGTGGTCGGCGTGCATATCGAGCCGATCGGGGCCTATTCGAAGAAGTTCAAGAGCCTGGCCGAGCTGCCGCAGGGCGCCAGCGTGGCGATCCCCAACGAGCCGAGCAACGGCGGGCGGGCGCTGCTGCTGCTGCAGAAGGGCGGGCTGATCACCCTGAAGGACCCGGCCAACCCGCTGTCGACGCTGAACGACATCGTCGCCAACCCCAAGGGCCTGAAGTTCAAGGAGCTGGAGGCCGCGACTCTGCCGCGGGTGCTGGGCGAACTGGACCTGGCGGTGATCAACACCAACTACGTGCTCGACGCGGGTCTGAACCCGGCCAAGGACGCGCTGATCCTGGAGGACGGGAACAGCCCCTATGTGAACCTGCTGGTCGCCCGGCCCGACAACAAGGACGACCCGAGGGTGCAGAAGCTGGCCAAGGCGCTGACCAGCCCCGAGGTGAAGGCGTTCATCGCCCAAAAGTACGCCGGCGCGGTGCAGCCGGCGTTCTGACGACCAACCTGGGGGCCGCACCTAGAAGTTCCTCGCCCCGCTTGAGGGGAGAGGTTAGGTGAGGGGGTGGCGGCGCGGAGCGGCGCATTGCGGCGGCGGCCGTAGACCCCCTCACCCCAACCCTCTCCCCCAAGGGGCGAGGGAGCGGTCTGTGGCGCGGCGGGCGGAGGGCTTCCTGGCGTGCGCGCCGCCTGGGCGTGGCAGGTCCAGAGCTGAAAGGTCCCTCGACCCTCTCCCCCAAGGGGGCGGGGGAGCGGTCTGGGCGGGCGGGCCGTCAGAGCGCTTCGCCCGCCACCTCCCCAATGGGGAGGCTCCGTTACCGCGCCACGACCTCCGCGATCTGGACGGCGTTGAGGGCCGCGCCCTTCAGCAGCTGATCGCCGACCACGAACAGGCTGAGCGTGCGGCCGGTGGGGTCGGAGAGGTCGGCGCGGATGCGGCCGACCAGGACGTCGTCGGCGCCCGAAGCCTCGTTCGGCATCGGGAAGTGGTTGCGCAGCGCGTCGTTGACCAGCTTCACGCCCGGCGCGGCGGCCAGCCACTCTTCGGCCTGGGCGGGGGTGACCGGGTTCTCGAACTCGACGGTCAGCGACATCGAGTGGGCGCGCAGCACCGGCACCCGCACACAGGTGAAGGACAGGCGCAGGTCCGGCGTGGACATGATCTTGCGGATCTCCTCCATCGCCTTCAGCTCTTCGCCGTTGTAGCCGGTCTCGGCGTCGACGCCGGCGTTATGGCTGAACAGGTTGAAGGCGTAGGGGTGCGGCAGCACCTTGGGCTCGAAGGCTTCGCCGGCCAGGTAGGCGGCGGTGGACTGTTCGAGTTCGGCCATGGCCGCGGCGCCGGCGCCCGAGGCCGACTGGTAGGTCGCGCCGATCACCCGCTGGATGGGGTTGTTGGCGTGCAGCGGCGCCAGCGCCATCACCGCGATCGCAGCGACGCAGTTGGGATTGGCGATGATCCGCGGCTGCTCGCCCAGCAGGCCGCCGTTCACTTCGGGAACCACCAGCGGGATCTCGGCTTGCATGCGGAAGGCCGAGGAGTTGTCGACCACGACGCAGCCCTTGGCCGCGGCGATCGGCGCGAACTCGCGGCTGATCGAGGCGCCGGCCGAGAACAGGGCGATGTCGACGCCGGTGAAGGAGTCGGCGGTCAACGCCTCGACGGCCACCTGGCGGCCCTGGAAGGTGTAGGTGCGGCCGGCCGAGCGCGGCGAGGCCAGCAGCTTCAGCGCGCGGACCGGGAAATTGCGGCGCTCGAGACACTCCATCAGTTCGACGCCGACGGCGCCGGTGGCCCCGACGATGGCGACGTTGAACAGGCGTTGGCCGGCGGAGCGGGCGACTTCGGTGGAAAGCATGACTCTATCGTCTCCGGTGGGTGAGTTCCGGTAGGCCGAGGTCTTTCGCTTTTCGAGAATGCGACCCCAGCCTGCCGGCGGGGTCCTTGGGGTCTTACGCGGCGAGCACGCGCGAACCCCCAAGCCCCGCGGGCATGGTGGTTTTAATCGCGCTTTTAATGGTCGAACGACGCATGGCGCTCCGATATGGCAAAGACAGCCTGCTTGTAAATGGTGAAATGTAGGCCAAATCCAAAACGAGGCTCGGGCGTTGTGGTCGCGCCAGGAAGTCTGAAGGGGCCGCTGCGGCGAGGCATGGACGACGAACCGGACCACACTTCCATCTCCGCCATCGTTCGTGAGTTCACCGAGCGCGAGAGCGTCAGCATCGGCGAGATCGTCGATCGCTTCGGGACGCGGGCGTTCGGCGCGCTGCTGTTCATCTTCGCGCTGCCAAACCTTCTGCCGCTGCCGCCGGGCTCCTCGACGATCCTCGGCGCGCCGCTGCTGCTGCTGGCGCCGCAGGTGGCGTTGGGCGTCGATGCGCCCTGGCTGCCGCGCTCGGTCGACGGGCGCCGGATCAGCGGGGCCGATCTCAACAAGGTGTTCGGGCCGCTGCTGCCCTGGGTCGAGCGGTTCGAGAAGGTCTCCCGCCCGCGGATCGGGTTGCTGTTCAGCGTCTGGGGGCAGCGGCTGATCGGGACGATCTGCACGCTGCTGGCCTTCGTGCTGATCCTTCCGATCCCGCTGGGCAACCTGCTGCCGGGCCTGACCATCGGCGTGTTCGGGTTCTCGCTGTTCCAGCGGGATGGCTTTTTTGCGGTCGCCGGCTATGTGCTGGCGGGGTTCAGCGCCTTTCTTTTGTACGTCGCGGCCGACGCGGTGGTCGCCGGTGTTCGCCTTCTCGTGAACTGGCTCGGGGGTGCTTGACACCCAAGCCGCACGGGCGCGTTGTTAGCTCATGCAAGTCTTAGTCTCTGGCAAGCATGTCGCCGTTGGGGAGGCCCTGCGCGAGCGGGTCACCGACGAAATCACCGGTTCCATCGGGAAGTACTTCGAACGTGGCGGAGACGCCGACGTCGTAGTCAGCCGTGAGGGCCATTCCTTCCGAGTCGACTGCGCGGTGAAGCTGGCCTCAGGCCAGGCGTTGCAGTCCCATGGTCTGGGGAGCGACGCGCACGGTGCGTTCGATGCCGCGCTCGCCAAGATCGAGACTCGCATCCGTCGCTACAAGCGAAGGCTGAAGAGTCATTCGGCCGCGGCCAACGCCAAGCAGGCGGAAACCGCGTCCTACTTCGTCATCCGCGCGCCGGAGGGCGAGGAGGACGTCGACTGGGACGACGGCGAAACGTCGCAGTCCGCGCACGCGCCGCCTTCGGCGATGGTGATTGCAGAAACCGAAAAGCCCGTCCGCGAGATGACCGTTTCTATGGCGGTCATGGAGTTGGACTTGACGGAATCTCAAACAATCGTGTTTAGGAACGCCGCTCACGGAGGCTTGTCCGTGGTGTACCGCCGGCCGGATGGGAATATCGGCTGGATCGATCCCGAACGTACGAAGTCGCTCGATGGGAACGGCGTAAACGGAGCCAGCGTCTAGGCGCTGGAATCCCGCCGTCCCGGAGCCGGACGTCGGTCGGGCTTTGTTCGAGTTTGGGCGTCACGAGATTATGCAAATAGGCGACATCCTGGACCGCGCGGCGATCGCGGCGCGTGCGAGCGCGCCGAGCAAGCGTCAGGCCCTGGCCGTGGTGGCGGAGATCGCCGCCCGGCAATTCGGGCTGGACGCCGGCAGCGTGCTGGACGCGCTGATCGAGCGCGAGAACGCCGGTTCGACCGGCGTCGGCCACGGCGTGGCCGTACCGCATGCGCGGCTCGAGGGGCTGACCCAGATGCGCGGCCTGTTCGTGCGCCTGGACCAGCCAGTCGAGTTCGAGTCGGTGGACGAGCAGCCGGTCGACCTGATCTTCGCGCTGTTCGCCCCGCCGAACGCCAGTTCGGAACACCTGCGGGCCTTGGCCCGGGTGTCGCGGATGTTGCGTCAGGGCGACCTGCGCGAGCACCTGCGCCAGGCCAGGACGCCCGACGCTATTCACGCGCTGTTGGTTCAGGAACGGCCGTCTGCAGCGGCCTGATGGGGCGGCTGGCCGGGGCCTCGGGCCCGACCAGCGCATGTTGCTATCGCTTAGTGCACCGAGACCGGCGCCAGTTCGTGGGCCAGCGCCGCGGCGACGGCCGAGTCCTTGTCAGTCAGCACCGCTAGGCGTTCGCCGTCGGCGCGGTGGACCGCATACAAAATCTGATCGGGATCGAGCTGAAACCCCTGGATCTGTGCAGCGGGCGTGCTCGCCATGATCTCGGCGGCCTTGATCGGACGGACATAGACCAGGTCCGGGGCCCCGAGGGCGGCGAAAGCTTCAGTCGTAAGATTGGGCGTCATCATTGACCACCTCCGTAAAACTCAACGCTTCGAACGGCCGCCGGTTCAGCCGGCCGTCTTGATCGGGATCCGCTGAACCAGGCGCTCCGGCTCTGGGCGGATCAGGTCGATGTGCAGCAGGCCATGGGCCAGGACCGCCCCGTCGACCTTCATGCCGTCGGCCAGGACGAAGGTGCGGATGAAGCCGCGCGCCGCGATGCCGCGGTGCAGATAGGCCTCCTCCGAGCCGCCCTCGCGCTTGCCGGCGACGACGAGTTGGCGATCGTCCTCGACCGTCACTTGCAGCTGGTCGGGGGTAAAGCCGGCGACAGCCAGGGTGATCCGCAGGGCGCCGTCGCCGCGGTCTTCCACGTTGTACGGCGGATAGCTTTCGGCGGCGGCCTTGGCCGCGCGCTCGATCAGGCTGCGGGTATGATCGAAACCCAGCAGAAAGGGGCTGTCGAAGACAAGCGACCGGTTCATTCCAGAGTCCTCAGTTTAAGCGACTCCCCGGAACCTCCGCCCAAAGCTCGGCACGGCGATCCGGTTGGATTTCATGTGGCGATTAGGCCACGCGATTTCAACGGTGCAGCCGGTCGGGCGGGCTTGTGAAGCGGCGCCGCGCGAAACTACGCTAACCGGGGCGGAAGGGGTGATCGATGGGCAAGGCGTTCGGCTGGAGCATCGTTGTGGTGTTCGCCCTATTCGGCGCCGGTGTGCTGTGGCTTTCGATGCCGATCTTCTTCTTCCCGCTGCTGGCCCCGGCGGTGTCCGACGTTCTGCAGCGTCCCGCTGTGGTCCCAATGAAGGGCGCGCGCGCCGACTACCACTGGAAGGGAAGCGGCTTGAGCTGGGCCTGGTGCGAGGATGTCGGCGGCGGCTCGGTGCACTGGGACGCCTACGGCGGGCAGGTGAAAGCGTCCTTGGCCCTTGAGCCGATGTGCGATCGCTTCGACGGCTCGAGAAACAACAACCGTTGGGACGCCAGCTACTCGACCGCAGCGTGGGAAGGGGTCCTCTTCCACTCGCCGGGGCAGCAGCGCGAGGAGGCCTGCCAGACCGTCGTTTCGGCCGACAAGGTCGACGCGTACGTGCAACTGGCACGGACCGCGCGGGGGCGGACGGCCAATCGTGAACGGGCGGCGGTATTGTCGGAGTTCGAACGCCGGCTGCTGGCGATAGACCTGCGTGCGCTGGAAGCGGCGCCGAATGACCTCGACGCTTGCCGTGCAGGCGAGGGTGGGGCGAGCTAGCGCTGACTCGCTGCTGACAGGTTTCGGCCCTCGGCGCGTTAGCCGTGGCAGGTCCTATTGTCCACGGAGCGAGTCCTATGCCCCTCACCGCCACCTGCCATTGCGGCGCCACCAAGATCGAGGCGCCGGTCCCGACCAGCGCCACCGAATGCAACTGCACCTACTGCGCCCGCACCGGCGCGGTGTGGGCCTACTACAAGCCTGGCGAGCTGCAGATGCTCTCGCAGGACGGCGAGCGGACCTACTCGGCCAGCGACGCCGGCAACGACCATCACTTCTGCGGTCGTTGCGGGATGCAGACCTGGGGCGACTCGCCTGACTGGGGCTCGGTCTACAATGTCGACGGAACGCCGAAGCCGGGGTTTGAGGCGGGCGCGTTCCCGAGCGCGCGTATCCACGCCCTGAACCTGCGGCTGGTCGATGATCTCGATTGGTCGGCGATCGCCGTGGAGAAGGTGGACGGCCGCAACAACTGGTGAGGCGGGCGCGCCGAGCCGGAGCCTAGATAAGGCGAAGGCCCGCAGGGTGTCCTGCGGGCCTCCATGGTGGAGCTAAGCGGAGTCGAACCGCTGACCTCTTGAATGCCATTCAAGCGCTCTACCAGCTGAGCTATAGCCCCGAGGTCTCGGGTCTCTTCAGTGGTCGCCCCCCGAAGAGGCGCGGAACCTAGTCTGAGAGTTTCGTGCGATCAACCCACCCTGAAAGAAAAATTTGAGCGGGTTGTCGCACCCCTGATTTTACCGGTCGTCGTCGTCCCCTTCGCCCGGCAGACCCTCGATTTCGGTGTCGTCGAAATCGTCCTCGTCCTCGTCTTCCAGGAACGGGACGTCGTCGCTTTCCTCGTCCTCGAGGTCGTCCTCGGTGAACTCGGAGAGTTGGTCTTCCGGCGTGGCGTCGGGCGCCTCGTCGTCGTCGTCAGAGACCAGCGGCGGCTCATTGGCGACTTCGTCGAGTTCGGGGGTGGCCGCCTCGTCTTCGTCTTCTTCGTCCTCGTCCTTGGCCTTGCCGCGGACTTGATCTTCGGCCTCGTCGTGTTCGTGGTCGACGGGCGAGGTGCGGGCGCGAACCCGGCGGTTACGGACGGCTTCGTCCGGGTCGAACTCCGTGCCGCACTTGGGGCAGACGGCGGGCCGGCGGGTCAGGTCGTAGAATTTTGCCTGACAGTTGGGGCAAATTTGCTTTGCGCCCAGTTCTGGATTGGCCAAGGGGCGTAGCCTCTTAGAGAGGTTGGAATTGAAGCGGGCTCCCTTGCCATGGGCGGGGAGCGCTGTCAAAAGCAAACCCCTTTTCGAAAAACAGCAAGGCCTTAAGGAGGCTTGGCAATCCTATGACGTCAGCAGGACTGACCGCGAAACGCGGCGGCCCGCTGCGGGGCCGCGTGCGCGCCCCAGGCGACAAATCGATCTCCCACCGTTCACTTATCCTCGGCGCGCTGGCGCGGGGAACGACCGAGATCGAAGGGCTTCTCGAAGGGGATGACGTGCTGCGGACGGCCGCGGCGATGCGCAGTTTCGGCGCCAAGGTCGAGCGGCTCGGCGAAGGCCGCTGGCGCGTCGAGGGCGCGGGCGGGTTTTCCGAACCCTCGGACGTGATCGACTGCGGCAACGCCGGCACCGGCGTGCGCCTGATCATGGGCGCGATGGCGGGCTTCCCCTTCGCAGCGACCTTCACGGGCGACGAATCCCTGCGCGGCCGGCCGATGCGCCGCGTGCTGGGGCCGCTGAGCCAGATGGGCGCGACCTTCATGGGCCGCTCGAACGGCCGCCTGCCGCTGACCCTGCAGGGCGGGGAGCTGAAACACCTGTCCTACCGGCTGCCCGAGCCCTCGGCGCAGGTGAAGTCGGCGGTGCTGCTGGCCGGATTGCATGCGCAGGGCGGCGCCCAGGTGATCGAGCCCGAGGCGACCCGCGACCACACCGAGCGGATGCTGCGCGCCTTTGGGGCCGTGGTCGAGGTGCAGGACAAGCCTGACGGCCGCTGGATCACCCTGCCGGGCGGCCAGACGCTGACCGGGACCAAGGTGCGGGTGCCGGGCGATCCGTCGTCGGCGGCGTTCCCGCTGGTGGCCGCGCTGGTGACGCCGGGCTCGGAGGTGACGGTCGAGGGCGTGCTGCTGAACGAGCTGCGCACCGGCCTCTTCACCACCCTGC
Source organism: Phenylobacterium sp. (assembly GCF_013822795.1). Taxonomy (GTDB): domain Bacteria; phylum Pseudomonadota; class Alphaproteobacteria; order Caulobacterales; family Caulobacteraceae; genus Phenylobacterium. The sequence continues at coordinate 178,561 of NZ_PNLB01000005.1, forward strand.
AGGAGATGGGCGGCGACCTGGTCATTTCGAACGTGCGCGAGGAGAGCGGCGAACCGGTCGGCGACATCACCGCCCGCCATTCGATGCTGAAGGGCGTCTCGGTGCCGCCGGAACGGGCGCCGTCGATGATCGACGAGTATCCGATCCTAGCGGTGGCCGCCGCCTTCGCCGACGGCTCCACCGCCATGCGCGGCATCGGCGAGATGCGGGTCAAGGAAAGCGACCGCATCGCCCTGATGGCGGCGGGCCTGGCGGCTTGCGGCGTCGGGGTCGAGGAGGAGCCCGAGGGGCTGATCGTGGTCGGCGCGGCGCGCGGCAATCATGCGGTCGCCGGCGGCGCCGAGGTGACCACCAAGGGCGACCACCGGATCGCCATGTCGCACCTGGTCATGGGCCTGGCCGCCGACGCGCCGATCGCGGTGGACGAGCCGGGCATGATCGCCACCAGCTTCCCGGGCTTCGTCGAGCTGATGCGCGGCATGGGCGCGGAGATCTCGTGAAGGCCCCGTTCGTCATCGCGGTCGACGGGCCGGCGGCCTCGGGCAAAGGCACGATCGCCAGCCGCTTGGCCGCGGCCTACGACATGCCGATGCTGGATTCCGGCCTGCTCTACCGGGCGGTCGGGGTGCTGTTGACGCGGCATGGCGGCGACCTGGACGACGTCGAGGCCGCGACGCAGGTGGCGCGTGAGCTGACCGCCGAAATGCTGACCGATCCGGCTTTCCGCACGCGGGAGGCCGGCGAGGCGGCGAGCCGGGTGGCGGTCCACACGCCGGTTCGCGAGGCCCTGCGCGAGATGCAGCAGACGTTCGCCCACCGCCCCGGCGGCGCGGTGATCGACGGGCGCGACATCGGTACGGTGATCGCCCCGCAGGCCCCGGCCAAGCTCTATGTCACGGCCGGCCCCGAAGTCCGCGCCGAGCGGCGCTTCAAGCAGCTCGTGGCCCAGGGCGAAGCGGTCGCCTACGAGGACATCCTCGCCGACATTCTCAAGCGCGACGCCCGCGACGGCGGCCGCGCCGACAGCCCGATGCGGCCGGCCGACGACTCCGTCTTGCTGGATACCAGCGAAATGACTATAGAGCAGGCCACCGATGCGGCCCGCCGTATCGTCGAGGCGGCGCGCGCGCGCTGGGAGCTTTCCTAGAGGGAGCAACCGGCCCGCAAATCCAACCGCGCCTTTCCCTCGCACGGCTGCGGGCAAATCACCGGCGCGGGGTCTCCCGCGTCATCGGTCGCAACCCTCAACCTGACGCCGGGACTCCGTCCGAACTCCGTTCGGCTGGGGTCATGCCCTTTCCGAAGGGAACCGACGTCATTCAAGACGAAAGAACATCAATGGCTGACGATCTTAGCCTGAACCCCTCGCGTGACGATTTCGCCGCGCTGCTCGACGCCTCGATGGGCGGCCGTGACTTCATGGAAGGCACCGTCGTCAAGGGCGCCGTGGTCGGCATCGAAAAGGACTTCGCGATCATCGACGTCGGTCTGAAGACCGAAGGCCGCGTGTCCGTGAAGGAATTCGGCGTCGACGAAAGCGGCAAGGCGACCCTGAAGGTCGGCGACACCGTCGAAGTCTTCCTGGAACGCGTCGAAAACGCCATGGGCGAAGCGGTCATCAGCCGCGACAAGGCCCGCCGCGAAGAAGCCTGGACCCGTCTGGAAGGCGTCTACGAGAAGAACGAGCCGGTCATGGGCACCATCGTGGGCCGCGTGAAGGGCGGCTTCACCGTGGACCTGGGCGGCGCCTCGGCCTTCCTGCCGGGTTCGCAAGTCGACATCCGCCCGGTGCGCGACGTCGGCCCGCTCATGGGCAAGGAACAACCCTTCGCCATCCTCAAGATGGACCGTCCGCGCGGCAACATCGTCGTCTCGCGTCGCGCCATCCTGGAAGAAGCCCGCGCCGAACAGCGCACGGAGCTGGTCAGCCAGCTGCAAGAGGGCGAAGTCCGCGAAGGCGTGGTCAAGAACATCACCGACTACGGTGCGTTCGTGGACCTGGGCGGCATCGACGGCCTGCTGCACGTCACCGACATGAGCTGGAAGCGCGTCAACCACCCGAGCCAAGTGCTCGCGGTCGGCGACACGGTTAAGGTCCAGATCGTCAAGATCAACCCGGACACCCAGCGCATCAGCCTCGGCATGAAGCAACTGCAGTCCGATCCGTGGGACGGCGTGGAAGCCAAGTACCCGGTGGGCGCGAAGTTCACCGGCCGGATCACCAACATCACCGACTACGGCGCCTTCGTGGAGCTGGAGCCGGGCGTCGAAGGTCTGGTCCACGTTTCGGAAATGTCCTGGACCAAGAAGAACGTCCATCCGGGCAAGATCGTCTCGACCTCGCAAGAAGTCGACGTGGTCGTGCTGGACGTCGATCCGTCCAAGCGCCGCGTGTCGCTGGGCCTGAAGCAGGCCATGGCCAATCCGTGGGACGCCTTCGTGGCCGCCCATCCGATCGGCTCGACCGTCGAAGGCGAAGTCAAGAACGCGACCGAATTCGGTCTGTTCATCGGCCTCGACAACGACATCGACGGCATGGTGCACCTGTCGGATCTCGACTGGACCGTGTCGGGTGAAGAAGCGATCGCCAAGTACAACAAGGGCGACGTGGTCAAGGCGCGCGTTCTCGACGTCGACGTCGAGAAGGAACGCATCTCGCTGGGCATCAAGCAACTGGCCGGCGATCCGATGGAAGGCGACACCTACCGTCGCGGCCAGACCGTCACCGTGACCGTCACCGAGATCACCACCGGTGGTATCGAAGTGAAGTTCGGCGACGACGAAGCCCCGATGACGGCGTTCATCCGCAAGTCGGACCTGTCGCGGGACCGCACCGACCAACGTCCGGAGCGCTTCGCCGTGGGTGACCGCGTCGACGCTCAAGTGACCCAAATCGACAAGGCCGCTCGCCGCGTGTCGCTGTCGATCAAGGCGCTGGAAATGGCCGACGAGAAGGAAGCCATCGAGCAGTTCGGGTCCTCGGACTCGGGCGCTTCGCTGGGCGACATCCTCGGCGCGGCCCTTCGCGAGAAGGCCGGCAAGGAATAAGCCTCATAGCCGCATAGCGGTTTGAAGCTGACGGCGGATCGGGAAACCGGTCCGCCGTTTTCTTTTCTGGGCCAGGCGGAGCGGGCGACCGGTCCGCCGTTTTCTTTTCTGGGCATGCCGGTATCGTGCGCCGCCGAGGGCCTGTCCGGCTCGTATCGCCTGGAGGTCCGTGCTTGTCGTTTCGTCCCGCCTTGGCGGCGCTTGTCGCCATGCCGCTCGCCGCCGTCTCGACCGCACCCATGGCCGCCGACCGGCCAAGCTTTAGTCCGCCGTCCGCCTGGGTGGCGGTGGCGGATATCCCGCCGGCCCCGCCGGAGGATGGCGCGGCCGCGGTGCAGGTGGTGCTGGACGACAACCAGACGCGGCTCTCGCCGGACGGCGACGCCTACTACAATCGGCGCGTCTATCGCGTGGCGCGGCCCGAGGGGCTGACCGGCTTCCAGTCGCGCAACGTCACCTGGGATCCGTCGGTCGAGCAGGTGGCCTGGCACACCCTGCGCATTGTTCGCGACGGCAAGACCATCGACTTGCTGAAAGGGGGCAAGGACCTGCTGGTCCTGCGCCGCGAGACCAATCTGGAGCGGGCGATGCTGGACGGACGGCTGACCGCCAGCCGCCAGATCGAGGGCCTGCAGGTCGGCGACCTGGTCGACATGGCCTGGACCATCACCCGCCGCGATCCGATCGTCGAGGGCCACTCCTACGACTATGAACGCATGCAGTTCCCCGGCGCGGCCGGCCGCTACCGCGTGCGGGTCTCCTGGCCGCAGGACAAGACGGTGCGCTGGCAGGGCACGGAGGGCTTCGGCGCGCCGACGCTCGTCAGCAAGAACGGCTGGACGCTGTTGGAGCGCGACCAGGCCCTGGCCACCGCGCCCAAGCCGCCGTTGGGCGCGCCGCTGCGCTTCCAGCGGCTAGGCGACCTCGAAGTGTCCAGCTACGGCGCCTGGGGCGACGTCTCGCGCATCATGCATCCGCATTTCGTCAAGGCCGGGGCGCTGGGCCCGGGCTCCGACGTGAAGGTGCAGGCGGCGGTCATCGCCGCGGCGCATCGAGAGCCGAAGGAACGCGCCTTCGCGGCCCTGCAGCTGGTCGAGGACCAGACCCGCTACCTGTTCCTGGGCATGGGCGAGGGCGGCTACGTGCCGGCCGCGGCGGACGAGACCTGGCAGCGGCGCTTCGGTGACTGCAAGGGCAAGACCGTGCTGTTGCTGGCGCTGCTGAACGAGCTGGGGATCGAGGCCGAGCCGGCGCTGGTGTCGCTCGGCGGCGGCGACGGGCTGGACGAGCGCCTGCCCTCGCTCTCGGCGTTCAACCATGTGCTGGTGCGGGCCAGCATCGGCGGCAAGACCTATTGGCTGGACGGAACCCGCACCGGCGACCGCGGCGGGCTCGACGACCTGCCGGCGCCCGGATGGCGCTGGGCGCTGCCGCTGCGGGCGGCCGGGGCCGAACTGGAACGCGTGGCCGAGGCCCCGCCGAGCCAGCCGCAGATCGTCGCCGCCATCCGCCTCGACGCCTCCAAGGGCCTCTCGGAGGCGGCGCCGGCCCGGGTCGAGCTGCGCATGCAGGGCGATGCGGCGGCCGGCTTCCGGCAGATCGCCGCGCGGGCGCCCAAGGCGGACCTGGAGCGCACCTTCCGCCAGGCCTTCTCGTCGAGCTACAGCTGGATCGAACTGGACAGCGTCAGCTGGGACAGCCGGCCGGGCGACAACAGCTTCTCGTTGGTCATGACCGGCAAGGCCGAGGTCGACTGGCGCGAGAACCCCGACCTCGGCGTGCGCGAGTTCAAGCTGCCGGGCGGCGGCGGGGCCGTCGCCGTCTATCCGCGGCGTGAGCCGGGCCCCAACCGCGATGCGCCCTATGCGGTGGCCTTTCCGACCTTCCGTGAGTCGGTGACCGAGGTGGTGCTGCCCGGCGGCGGGCGCGGCTTCACGATCCGCGGCCCCAACGGCGACCAGACGATCGGCGGTTACGAGGTGCGCCAGTCCTCGATCATCAAGGGAGAAGTGGCGCGGTTCTCGACCCAGGTGCGCGCGGTTGCGCCCGAGATTCCGGCGGCCGATATCGAGACGGCGAATCGCGGCCTGCGCTCGCTTGCGGCCCAGGAATACTTCGTGCGGGCGCCCAAATGACGTCGCGTTCACTTACCTGACGTCACCTGACGGTTGAAAAACCGGCGAACGGGGCTGGTGCAGGGGGCGTCAACCTTCTTTGCGCCTTGAACATCCAATCGGACTCGACCATGGTCCCGCTCGCTTCCAGCGATTTCTCGGAAGGCGCGCCGATCTGGCGAAGTTGTTGCTCTAGTTGAACGCCTATGAGCCGTCTCCCCACGGCTCGGGGACCCGGAAATAGGCATGATCAAGTCGGAACTTATCGCCCGCTTGTCGGAGGAGAACCCGCACCTGACCCAACGCGACGTCGAGCGCGTGGTCGGGGTGATCCTGGAGCGGATGATCCAAGCCCTGGAAACTGAAGGCCGCGTCGAGCTGCGCGGTTTCGGGGCCCTTTCGGTCCGTTCGCGCGACGCGCGCGCCGGCCGCAACCCGCGCACCGGCGAGTCCGTGGACGTGCGCGCCAAGCACGTGCCGTTCTTCAAGAGCGGCAAGGAACTGCGCGAACGGCTCAACGCCGACTAGTCGCCCCATAGAGGTTTGCGGTTGACCTAAAGGAAGGGCTCAGTCGATCCTGAGCCTTCTTTTCGACGGTCAACGGTGATCCATGGGCATTTTCTCTGAATTCCGCGAGTTCATCGCGCGCGGCAATGTCATCGACCTTGCGGTCGGCGTGATCATCGGCGCTTCGTTCAACAAGATCGTCGACAGCCTGGTCACCCAGGTGGTGATGCCCCCGATCGGCTTGATGCTCGGCGGGCTCGACTTCTCCAAGCTGCAGTTGGTGCTCAAGCCGGACGATCCGGCGACCGCGGCCAGCGAACTGGTCGCCATCCAGTACGGCGCCTTCATCAACACCCTGATCCAGTTCCTGATCGTCGCCTGGGTGATCTTCCTGCTGGTCAAGGGCGTGAACACGCTGCGCCGCAAGCAGGAGGACGCCCCCGCCGCGCCGACCGCGAGCGAGGCGCTGCTGACCGAAATCCGCGACCTTCTGAAGACCAAATCCTGATCCGGCTTGGCTTGGCGCGCCAGCGGGGATAACTGCGGCCCATGACCGTGCGCGCCAAGATCTGCGGACTTTCGACGCCCGAGACCGTGCGCGCGGCCATTGACGGCGGCGCCAGCCACATCGGCCTCAACTTCTTTCCCAAGAGCCCGCGCTATGTCGAACTCGAGCCGGCGGCGATGCTGGCCCCGCCGGCGCGGGCGCGCGGAGTGAAGATCGTGGCGGTCACGGTCGATCCGGACGACGCGTTCCTGGACCGGTTGATGGCCACGCTGAAGCCCGATCTCGTCCAACTGCACGGCAAGGAGACGCCGGCGCGCGCGCGCCAAGTCGCCGAGCGCACCGGCGTGGGCGTCATCAAGGCGCTGTCGGTGTCGGACGCGTCCGATGTCGCGGCGGCGGGCGCCTTCGAGCCGGTGGTCGAGCACCTGATGTTCGACGCCAAGCCGCCGAAGGACTCCGAACTGCCGGGCGGGACCGGCGCGCGGTTCGACTGGACGATCATGGCCGGGCGGCGCTTTCAGCGGCCCTGGCTGTTGGCCGGCGGCCTCGATCCGTGGAACGTCGCCGAGGCGGTCAAGCTGTCGGGCGCGCCCATCGTGGACGTTTCTTCTGGCGTGGAACGCGGTCCCGGACTAAAGGACCCGGCCTTGATCAAGGCGTTTCTCGACGCCGTCCTTCGCGCTTGAAGTTGCAGATTCCTGTGAACGCCCCAGCGAAACCGAACGATTACACCGCCTATCCGGACGCTTCCGGCCGCTTCGGCGACTATGGCGGGCGCTATGTGCCCGAGACGCTGATGCCGCTGGTCCACGACCTGGACGCGGCCTACACGGCGGCGAAGAACGATCCGGCCTTCCAGGCCGAGCTGCGCAGCTTCCTGACGCACTATGTGGGCCGCCCGAGCCCGCTCTACTACGCCGAGCGGCTGACGCAGCACTACGGCGGGCCGAAGATCTATCTGAAGCGCGAAGAGCTCAACCACACCGGCTCGCACAAGATCAACAACTGCATGGGCCAGATCCTGCTGGCCATGCGGATGGGTAAGACCCGGATCATCGCCGAGACCGGCGCCGGCCAGCACGGCGTGGCGACGGCCACCGTCTGCGCCCGCTTCGGCCTGCCCTGCGTGGTCTATATGGGCGCGGTCGACGTTGAGCGGCAAAAGCCCAATGTCTTCCGGATGAACCTGCTGGGCGCCCAGGTCGAGGCGGTCACCGCCGGCTCGGCGACGCTGAAGGACGCCATGAACGAGGCCCTGCGCGACTGGGTCACCAACGTTCACGACACCTACTACCTGATCGGCACGGCGGCGGGCATGCACCCCTATCCGGCCATGGTCCGCGACTTCCAGGCCGTGATCGGCAATGAGGTGAAGCAGCAGACCCTGGAGCTGGAGGGCCGTCTGCCTGACGCGGTCGTCGCCTGCGTCGGCGGCGGGTCCAACGCCATCGGCCTGTTCCACCCGTTCCTCAACGACGAGGGCGTGCAGCTGATCGGCGTCGAGGCGGCGGGCGAGGGCATGGAGACCGGCCGTCACGCGGCGGCGATCAACGGCGGCCGTCCGGGCGTCCTGCACGGCAATATGACCTATCTGTTGCAGGACGACGAAGGCCAGATCACCGAGGCGCACTCCATCTCGGCGGGCCTCGACTATCCGGGCATCGGCCCCGAGCACTCGTGGCTGCACGACGTCGGCCGGGCCAAGTACCTGACCTGCACCGACCAGGAGGCGCTCGACGCCTTCAAGCTGCTGGCCGAGCTGGAAGGCATCTTGCCGGCGATCGAATCCTCGCACGCCCTGGCTCGCCTGCCGGAGATCTGCAAGGAGGTCGGCAAGGACGGGATCGTGGTGCTGAACCTGTCCGGGCGCGGCGACAAGGACGTGCAGACCGTCGCCGACCACCTGGGCCGCCAGATTTGACCGTCTCGATGGATCGGCTGAAGTTCGCCCTGCAAGTCGTCGCCGCCGTGGCGCTGCTGCTGGGCGCAGCCTGGGCGACCGGCGTCGTCAAGGTGAACGTCGAACGCGACCCGACCCCCACGGTGCACAGGGCGTCCCAATGACCAAATCCCGTATCGAGGCCCGCTTCGCCCAGTTGAAGGCGGAGAACCGGGCGGCGTTCGTGGCCTATGTGATGGCCGGCGATCCCGACTACGCGACCGGCCTGGAGATCCTGCAGGGCCTGCCCGCGGCCGGCGCCGACCTGATCGAGGTCGGCTTCCCGTTCTCCGATCCGATGGCCGAGGGCCCGCCGATCCAGCGCGCCGCCCAGCGGGCGCTGGCGAACGGCCAGACGCTGAAGAAGACCCTGGCGATGGTCGCCGAGTTCCGGAAGGCCGACCAGACCACCCCGATCATCATGATGGGCTACGCCAATCCGCTGGTGCACCACGGCTATGACGCCTTCGCGCGCGACGCGGCCGCGGCCGGGGTCGACGGCGTGATCTGCGTCGACATCCCGCCGGAAGAGGCCGATCCGCTGGCCGACGCCCTGGACGCGAGCGAGCTGTCGCTGATCCGCCTGGCGACGCCGACCAGCGACGACAAGCGGCTGCCGGTGGTGATCCGTCGGACCTCGGGCTTCGTCTACTATGTGTCGGTCGCCGGGGTGACCGGCGTGAAGGAAGCCGACGCCGCCGCGGTGGCGCCGAACGTCGAGCGCATCCGCGCCGCGTCCGGCCTGCCGGTGGCGGTGGGCTTTGGAATCAAGACGCCCGAACGGGCCGCCGAGATCGCCCGGGTGGCGGACGCGGCGGTGGTCGGTTCGGCGCTCGTCGAAGAGGTCGCAACAGGCTTGGCAATGAACGAATCTGTGACCGCCAGGGTTCTTTCCAAAGTGGAATCCTTGGCTAAGGCTGTGCGCTCCGCGCGAGTCGAAAGCCTCACGGTGTAGAACCCCATGGCGATGGCTGAACAGCGAAACGACAAACCGGGCAAAAGCCCCCAGGCCCCGCGCGAACGCCGCGGCTGGCTCTCTCGGATTGCGCCCGGCGTGCGCAACCTCGTCGCCAAGCGCGAGACCCCGGAGAACCTCTGGGTCAAGTGCCCCGACACCGGCGAGATGATCTACCGCTCGGACCTGGAAGCGGCCCTTTGGGTCACTCCGTCCGGCCACCACATGCGGATCGGCGCCGAGCAGCGCCTGCGCTACACCTTCGACGACGGCCACTATGAGAAGCTGGAAGCGCCCAAGGGCGTGGTCGACGACCCGCTGAAGTTCCCCGACACCAAGCCCTACATGGACAAGCTGAAGGCGGCCCGGAAGGCGAGCGGCGCGCAGGACGCGATGAGCTCCGGCTACGGGACCATCGAGGGCGTGCCCTGCGTCGTCTCGGTGCAGGACTTCAGCTTCATGGGCGGCTCGCTCAGCGTCGGCGTCGGCGAGGCCTTCATCAAGGCCGCGCAGGAAGCCGTGAAGCGCGGCGTGCCCTATGTGATCTTCACCGCCGCCGGCGGCGCGCGCATGCAGGAGGGCACGCTGGCCCTGATGCAGATGGCCCGCACCACCCTGGCGCTCAACGAGGTCAAGGCCGCAGGCCTGCCCTACATCGTGGTGCTGACCGACCCGACCACGGGCGGGGTGTCGGCCTCGTACGCGATGCTCGGCGACATCCATCTGGCCGAGCCGAACGCCATGGTCGCCTTCGCCGGCCGCCGGGTGATCGAGCAGACCATCCGCGAGACGCTGCCGCCGGGTTTCCAGCGCGCCGAGTTCCTGGTCGAACGCGGCCAGATCGACCGCGTGGTGACCCGCGCCGAGATGCGCCCGGTGCTGGGCTCGCTCCTCAAGACCCTGATGATGGGACGCGACCGTTCGAAAGCCGCCTAGGCCTTGTCATTGCGCCCCCTCTGGGGGAGCTGTCAGCGAAGCTGACTGAGGGGGACTTTGACTCCGAGCGTTGCGGCGGCTGCGGCCCCCTCCACCACTTCGTGGTCCCCCTCCCCTAAAAGGGGAGGAATTAGACATGTATGATCCCATCCGTGCGTCGGACGAGGCGATCCTGCGGCTGCGGGCGCATCACCCCTCGCTCATCGACCTGACGACCGGCCGCGTCGAGCGCCTGCTGGAGGCGCTGGGCCATCCCGAACGGAAACTGCCGCCGGTGATCCATGTGGCCGGCACCAACGGCAAGGGCTCGACGGTGTCGTACCTGCGGGCGATCGCCGAGGCCGCCGGCCTGAAGGTCCACGTCATCACCTCGCCGCACCTGGTGCGCTTCGCCGAGCGGATCCGGGTGGCCGGCGAACTGATCAGCGACGCGCGGATGAGCGAGCTGATCGACAAGCTCGAGGCGGCCAACGCCGGCGAGCCGATCAGCTTCTTCGAGATCACCACGGTGCTGGCGCTACAGGCCTTCGCCGAGACGCCGGCCGATCTCTGCATCGTCGAGGTGGGCCTGGGCGGGCGGTTCGACGCCACCAACATCTTCGATGCGCCTGCCGTCAGCGTCATCACCCCAGTCGACTACGACCACCTGGAGATGCTGGGGCCCGAGCTCTCCAAGATCGCCTGGGAGAAGGCCGGCATTATCAAGCAAGGCCGCCCCGTCGTGGTCGCCCGGCAGATGGAGGAAGGCGAAGCCGTCATCCTGGAGGAGGCGGAAAAGCTCGATGCGCCGCTGACCCTGATGGGCCGCGACTTCGACGCCTGGGAAGAGCGTGGGCGGCTGCTGGTGCAGATGGAAGACCAGCTCTACGACCTGCCGCCGCCCAGCCTGTTCGGCGGCTATCAGTTCGCCAACGCCGGGCTGGCGGTGGCCGCGGCCCTGGCGCTGGGCGACCCGCGCATCGACGAGTCGGCCCTGGCCAAGGGCGTCTCCAGCGCTGTCTGGCCGGCGCGCTTCCAGCGCCTGACCGAGGGGCCGATGGCGCGGCTGGCGGCGACACGCGGCTCTGACCTGTGGCTGGACGGCGGGCACAATCCGCATGCCGGCCGGGCCTTGGCCGAGGCGGCCGGGCGGCTGGTGGCGCGCGATCCGCGGCCGCTCGTGCTGGTCGCCGCGATGTTCGCCCGCAAGGACGCCCTGGGCTTCTTCCAGCCGTTCGCGGACCTCAAGCCGACGGTGTTCGCCACCACCTTCGATTCACCGAATGCGGCCCCGGCCGACGAACTGGCCGCCGCCGCCGCCCAGGCCGGTTTGGCCGTGGACGAGGTCGCCGACGTCACGGAGGGCGTGCGCCGCGCCCTGGCCATGCCGGGACCGGCGCCGCACATCCTGATCTGCGGCGGGCTGCACTTCGCCGGCGAGGTGCTGGCCATGAGCCCAGAGACCTGGCCGACATGATCCCCTGGGTTCACCTGGGAACGGCGGTCGTGCCCGGCGACGGCGGTGAACTGCGGCTCATGCAGCGCGGGACCGAGTTCTCGATCATGTCGGGGCCCATCGAGCTGATGAGCAGCCGGCTCAGCGGTTCGGAGAAGGCGCTGGCGACCCTGGCCTGCGAGGCTCTCAAAGATCGCCCCAGGCCGCATTTCCTCATCGGCGGCTTCGGCATGGGCTTCACCCTGCGCGCGGCCCTGGAGAACCTTGGCCCATCGGCGCAGGTCACGGTCGGCGAGTTGGTGCCCGAGATCATCGCCTGGGCGCGCGGGCCGATGGCGCATCTGTCCGGCGAGTGCCTGCAGGACCCGCGGCTGACGATCGTCGAAGGCGATGTCGGCGATCTTATCCGGTCGGGCCGCGAGACCTACGACGCCATCCTGCTGGACGTCGACAATGGGCCCGAGGGCCTGAGCCGGGCGGAGAACGACAGGCTCTACAACGACAGCGGCCTGGCGGCGGCGCGGCGCGCCCTGCGGCCGGGCGGAATCCTGGCCGTCTGGTCGTCGGCCCGCGACGAGCGCTTCACCAAGCGGCTGCGCAAGGCCGGCTACGATGTGGAGGAGGTCGGGGTGCGCGCCACAGGCGGCAAGCGCGGCGCGCGGCACGTCATCTGGATGGCGACCGCGCCCGCGAAAGGCTGACGCAGCCGGGAGGCCCGGCTGCGCCGTAGAAGCTTAGATACCGGCTTCGTTAAGCCACTCGACGATCTTTTGCTTGGGCATGGCGCCGACCTTCATCGAGGCCATCTGACCACCCTTGAACAGCATCATCGTCGGGATGCCGCGCACGCCGTAGCGCGACGGGGTCGTCGGGCTGTCTTCGATGTTCAGCTTGGCCACGGTGACCTGCTCGCCGAGTTCGGCGGCGATCTGCTCCAGGGCCGGAGCGATTTGCTTACAGGGGCCGCACCACTCGGCCCAAAAGTCCACCAGCACAGGCTTTGACGCCTGCAGGACGTCCTTGTCGAAGGATTCGTCGGTGACCGTCACGGTGCTCATGAAAAGCTCCTTATAGCCCAGCCTGAAAAACGCGTGGCTGCGGCTCTCGATCCGCCGATGTAGGCGGGCATGGCCCTGGTATCAACCTTCACGATGGAGGTCGGCAAGGGTCTGACGCCACAGGTTTTCTGGAACCGCCATCAGCTTCGGGCCATCGGTCCAGACCAGGGCCGCCTCGATGCGCCGGCCCTCAAAGATATCCTCCAGCACCGCGGCGTAGATCGCCATCTGCCGCAGGTAGGCGCGGTCGGCGTCCTCGATGCGGTCGGGCGAGGGGCGGTTGGTCTTGAAATCCGCCACCAGGACACGGTCTTGCAGCACCACCAGCCGGTCGATGCGGCCGGAAATCGCCAGGCCCGGCGGCAAGCCGCGAGCGGTCCCGGCGACTGAGACTTCCGCCCGGCTGCCGGGCCCGAAGACTTCGGAAAAGCGGGAGTCGGTGAGCACGCCCATGGCCGCGGCGATCATCTCGGCGCGCTGTTCGGGGGTCAGATCACGTTCGCGCGAGAGGATGCGGGCGGCGGCGGCTTCGCGCTCCGCGGGCGGCAGATCGGGCAGGATCTGCAGCAGCCGGTGAATCAGGTCGCCGCGCCGGAAGCGGCCCAGGCCTTCTGTGCGGATCAGCGGCGAGGTGGCGGGCGTGGCAACGTCCTCGCCGAGCTGCGAGGGCGAGGCGTAGCGGGCGAAGGCCTCGGCGGGCGGCGCGATCTGGGCCCAGGCGGGCAGGGGCGCCGTGGCTTCAGCGCGAACCAGAGCCGCGCCCAGGGGGACGGGATCGGGGCCGAAGCGCACGAACTCGCGGCCGCCGCCGCGGATGTTCCGCTTCTCACCGCCGACGTCGGCGTGGTCGAAGGCGGCGACCGCCGCGCCCCACCAGCCCTTGATGTTCTCTTCCTTGGCGGTGGCCGAGACCCGGCCGCACAGCACGAGGCGATCGCGTGCGCGGGTCAGGGCGACGTAGAGCAGGCGCGCGGCCTCTTCCTCATCCTTGCGGGCACGCCACTCGCGGGCCTCCAGCGAGGCGGCGCAGTCGGTCCCCTTCGAGGTGCTCCAGAGGAAGCCGCCCTCCTGGGTCCGCATCAACGGCGAGCCGCGGGCGGTGCGGCCCAGCGTGGTCTCCGGCAGGAAGACGATCGGCGCCTCCAGGCCCTTGGCGCCGTGGGCGGTCATGACCCGCACCTCGTCGCGGCCGGCCTCCATCTCGCGCTTGACCGTGATGTCGAGGCTGGCGAGCGCGGCGGCCAGACTTTCGAGGTCCTCGACGCCGCGGCCCTCGGCGGCCAGCACCTGGGCGAGGAACTCGTCGAGGGCGTCCTCGGCCTCGGCGCCCAGCCGCTCCATCAGCCGCCGACGCATCGAGACGCCGCGCTCGTCGCGCAGGGCCAGCAGGTGCGAATAGAACTCGAAGGGCCGCGCGGCGCGGTTGGCGACCAGCCATTCGACGAGGTCCGCAGCGGCGGCCCATTGCGGCTTCTCTTCGCGGCGGCGGCGCAGCAGGGCGGCGAGGTTCTCGCGGCCGCGGCCGTGGGCCAGGGCGTAGAGGTTGTCGTCGGAGAGGTCGCAGAACGGGCTGCGCAGCAGCGCCGCCAGGGTCAGTTCGTCGGCCGGATATTGCGCGAAGCGGGCCAGGGCCAGCAGGTCGTCGAAGACGATGTGTTCGCTGAGCGCCAGCCGGTCGGCGCCGGCGACCGGGATCTTGCGGTGCTTGAGGGCGCGTAGGATCTCCTCGAACAGCGCCTTACGGCGGCGGACAAGGATCAGCACGTCGCCGGCGGTGGCCGGGCGCGGCTGGCGGGTGTCCTTGTCCAGCACGGCGTCGCCGCGTTCGATCAGGGCGCCGATCTCGGCGGCGATCTTCTCGGCCAGGCGCTTGTTGGCGCTGGCCTGGCCTTCCTCGTCGAGCGGCGCGTCCCAGGCGTCACGGACGTCGCCCTTCTCCTCGCGCTCCAAGGGCCAGAGGTCGACGCAGCCGGCGTCGGAGCGCACCGCCTGGTGGACGATGGCCTCGGCCTCGACGCGGGGCAGGATGGCGGCGGCGAGCTCGGGCGGGGAAAACGCGGCGTCCACGAAGCGCAGCACCTGGGGTGTCGAGCGCCAGGAGGTCAGCAGGTCGACGCGCTCGAACCGGAAGCCGGCGCCGGTGGCGCGCTCGCGGTGGAATTCGAACTCCTGGATCAGCAGCTCGGGTCGCGCGCCCTGGAACGAGTAGATCGACTGCTTCTCGTCGCCGACGACGAACATATTGCGCTCGAGCATCCGCTCGGTCGGCTGGCCGGAGCCGGAGAAGAACTCCTCGGTCAGGGCGCGGACGATCTCCCACTGCTCGGGGGCGGTGTCCTGGGCTTCGTCAACGAGGATATGATCAACCCCGCCGTCGAGCTTGTAGAGCACCCAGGCGGCCATCGGGCGCGAGGCGACAAGATCGCGTGTTTTTTCAATGAGATCGGTGAAGTCCAGCGCGCCTGAGGCGGTCTTCTCGATGGCGTAGGCGGCGAGGTAGGCACTGGCGAGGATCAGCGCGCCGTGGGTGTCGTGGGCGACGCGGGCGGCGCGGCGGCGCTCGCGGGCGATCTCCAGGCGGTCCTGTTCGGCCAGCAGGAAGAACCGCAGGTCCTCGCGGGCCTTGAGGCCGGAGGTCTTGGCGACCCAGGCGACGGGCGTGCTCTCGCCCTTCTCGGTGAAAAGGGCGGCCAGAGCCTCGTCGAGGCCGGCGCCGTCGGCCAGCGCGGCGGCCAGCTTGGCGGAGTTGGTGATGTCGGCCTTGCCGCCCTGGGCCAGCACCTCGACGCAATCGCGCCAGGCCGAGCGGTTCATTTCGGCCAGGGCCTGCGCTTCGATCGCCTCGGGCTCGGTCGGGGCGTCGAACTCGCAGACCTGCCAGACATGCTCGATCACGCCTTCCAGGCCGCCGTGGCGGTCGAAATAGGCGCCGAGCGCGCCGCGCTGGCTCTCGAAGGTCGCGAACATGCCCTGGAAGCTCTGGAAGTCGAGCGCCACCGAGAAGCGGGCGTAGGCCTGGGCGACGACGCCCTCGCCGCGGAGGGCGTGGCGGGCGACGGCCTTGCGCGCGGCGTCGGCGACCGCAGCGCTGGCGCTGTCGTCCATGACCCGGAAGCCGGGCGAAACGCCGGCCTCCAGCGGGAAGCGCCGCAGCAGCTTTTCGCAGAAGGCGTGGATGGTCTGGATCTTCAGCCCGCCAGGCGTCTCCAGGGCGCTGGCGAACAGGGCGCGGGCCTTGGACAGGCTGCGGGCGTCGTAGCTGTCGACGCCGCGGCCCTCGAGCTTGGCTAGCTCGGTCCGCAGGCTGGCGTCGTCATAGACCGACCAGCCGCCCAGCAGGTGGTAGAGCCGGCGCTGCATCTCGGCGGCGGCGGCCTTGGTGTAGGTGACGCAGAGGATGGTCTCGGGCTTGGCCCCGGCCAGCAGCAGGCGCGCGACCCGGTCGATCAGGGTCTTGGTCTTGCCCGAGCCGGCGTTGGCGGTGACGAAGGCCGAGATGGCCGGGTCGGCGGCCAGGCGCTGCGGGTCGACGGCGGGCGGGATCGCGTTCATTCGCCGTCCTCCTCGCCGCTGGTCGACCACTCGAAGACGCGGGCCAGGTGGTCGTAGTCGCTCATGTGCAGCTTCACGAACTGCGGGGCGACGCGCGAGGCGTAGGGGCGGCCGTGGTCGAACTGGCTGATCAGCTTGACCAGGCCCTCATAGGCGTTGGCGGCGGCCAGAGCGCTGTCGTCGCCCGGCAGGGCGCGGACTTCCTCGCGCCCGGCCGGCTTGCGGCCGGTGATCTCCAGATAGGTCAGTTCCCCCGGCTCGGGATGGCCGAGGGTCGGGAAGCCGCCGGATTGGAGGATCGCCGCCGTCAGGGTGAGCTGCGGCGAGAAGCCGGTCTCCACCACCTTCTTCGACGGCGCCTTGCCGGTCTTGTAGTCGAGGATGTGGCCGTACCCCTGCGGGTCGATCTCGATGCGGTCGGCGCGGGCGTTGACGGTGAACGGGCCGGCGGGGGCCTCGATGGTCAGCTCGCCCTTCAGCTCGACGTGGATGCTGCGGCCGTCGGCGCGGCGGCGGCGCTCCAGGTCGGCGACCCAGGCGGCGGCTTCCTTGGCCAGGGCGGTCTCGCGGGCCAGAGCCTCGTGCGGCATGCCGGCGGCTTCCAGCTCGGCGACATAGAAGCCTTCGAAGATCGCGGCGGCGTCGGGCGGCAACTGGTCAGGGTGATCCTCGGCCAGCCGTTCGAAGGCCTTGTGGATCGCGGTGCCGCGGGCGCGCGCCTCGACCGCCTCATCGGGCCGTTCCAGCGGGAACAGTTTGAGGATGTCGCGCGCCCAGACCGCGTAGGGATCGCGGGTGAGGGCCTCGATGCGGGTGACCGCCATTACGCGCGGCCGGTCGGCGATCGGCGGGTTGGGCGACGGACGCCTGGCGGGCTTGTAGTCCTGGGCGGCGTCGAGGGCGCGGGCCCAGTCGATGACGTCGGGACGGCCGGGCAGCAGCACGCCGGCGCCGCGGGCCAGGGTCTCCAGCCGCCAGAGCCAGCGCGACTTCACGGCCGGCGCGCCCTCTCGGCGTTCGGAGTGCAGCAGGATGACCTCAGGCGCGCAGGCTGCCTGGGCGAAATCGTGGGCGGCCAGGCCGACGCGGCGCTCAGGCGGCGGCAGACCCAGCCGCTCGCGCATCGGCCGCGACAGGAACGGGTCGAGCGGGGCGCCCTGCGGCCAGACGCCTTCCTCCAGCCCGGCGACCACCAGGCGGTCGGCGCGGGTGAGGCGGGCCTCGATGGCGCCGAGGATGCGCAGGCGCGGATGGGTCGAGCCGCCGGTGCGCACGCTCTCGCCGGCCATTAGCCGGGCGAACAGGTCGGCGAAGCCGCGCGGGGTGACGTGCGGCAGGCCTTCGGATTCGTCGATCAGCCCGGCCAGCAGCCGGCCCAGCGCTTCGCCGCCATGGCCGGCCCAGAGGTCGCCGTGATCGCCGAGCGGATCGACGGCCAGGGCTTCGAGGGTCTGCGTCAGGCGCCGGGCGGCGTCGGCCGGTGACTGGGCGGGATCTTCGATCTCCAGGCGCGAAAGCGCGGCCTGCAGCGTGCGGGACAGCGACAGGGCGATCTCGGACTTGCTGAGCCTGGCTTCCAGCGCAGGCCAGGCCGTGCAGCGTGGGCCGCGCAGACCCTCGCGCTCCAGCGCTGTGCGGGCCTCGATCAGATGTTCGGGGTCGAGGCCCAGCCGCACCAGCGGATGCTTGAGGATGGCGAGCAGCGTCACCGGGTCGAGCGGATCGATGGCGGCCTTGGCGACCAGGCCGGCCAGCACCCCGCCGGCGCAGCCAGATAGCGACAGGCCGGCCGAGGAGTCGGCGGCGACGCCCCAACGGGCCAGCTTGGCGGCGACGCGGCGGGCCAGGGCCTGATCGGGCGCGACCAGGGCGGCGGTGCGGCCGGGGGTTTCCAGCGCCTCGCGCAGCAGCAGGGCGGCGGCGGTCGCCGCCTCCTCCTCGGCGCGGGCAGTGACGACGGAGAGGCCGGACAGCCCCTCGGCGATGGCGTCGACGCCGTCGGCCTCGCCCTCCTCGCGCAGCTTTTCGATCACCGACAGCCAGTCGGCGGTGCGCTCGGCCGGGCGCAGGGCCTCGTTGATCACCCGGCGGCGCCAGCGGCCGCGCGAGTCGAGGGTGAAGGAGGCGGGCCACTCCATGACGTCGCGGCGCTCGATGCCGGCGCGATGCAGCAGGCGGCGCATGGCGCCCTGCGGATGCTGTTCGCCGACCTCGATCCAGGCGCTCTCGGCCAGGCTGTCGTCGAGGCCGGGCAGGACCACAGCCCCCTGCGGCGCGGCGGCGACCACGGCCAGCAGGTCGGCGGTGGCCGGCGCTGTGCCGGTCGAGCCGGCGGCGATGAGCACACCCTGGGGCGGGCGATCGGTCCAGGCCTGGGCCAGCTTGCGCAGCAGCGCCACGCGGCGCTGGGAGACGTCGACCAGGCCAAGTTCGGCCAGGCGCGCGGGCCAGGCGACCTGGGCCATCTCCAGGAACTCGCGGCTGATGCGCCAGTGCTCGGCGAGATCCGCGCCGACCAGTTCGGCTAGGCCGTCGCCGCTGACCTCCTCGATCTGCAGGCTGTCGAGGAAGGAGCCGAGGGCGTCGGCCAACTCCAGCGCTGCCGAGGCGTCGAGCTCGCGGCCGAGCTGCTTCTCGTGCGTCTTGACCAGGCGGGTCAGCTCGAAGCGGCGGCGCAGCGAGCCGATGGCGGCCGGCAGTTCGACGGCGAGGTCGCCGGGCTCGAACGGCGGTTCGCCCTCGTCGAGGTCGCCGAGCGGGCGGATCTGCGGCGGCAGCACGGCCTTGCCGCCGGCCGCGGCGATGAAGGCGTCGGCCAGGGCTCGCGCGCCGCGCCGCGTTGGAGTGAGGATGATCGCCTGGGACAGCGCGTCCGGGCCGAGCGGCGTCAGGGCGTCATAGAGGCCCGCCGCCAGGTCCTGCACGAACGGCCGGTGGGCGGGGATGTTGAACCAGCGCGGGCCGGGATGGGCGAAGAGGTTCATGGGGTGTTAGATCCTCCCCTCTTGGGGGAGGTGGATCGATGCGCAGCAGCGAGACGGAGGGGGACTGCTCTCAACTCGTGTGAGTCAAAGTCCCCCTCAGTCAGCCAAGTGGCTGACAGCTCCCCCAGTGGGGGAGCATCTGGGCGGACGCGCCTCACCGCAGCTTCGCCTCGGTCGCCTCCCGGGCGGCGGGGTCTCCGACGTGCATCCAGAAGCCGTCCATCACCGCGCCGTAGAGGCGGCCCTGTTCGGAGAGCCGCCACCAGACCGGCACGATCGAAAAGGCGCCGTCCGGCTCGCCGTCGAGAATCTGCGGCTTGAGGATCTGGAAGCCGACATTGGCGTAGGGGGTCGGCGGCTCGGGCTGGGCCGAGTGGGTGAGGCGGCCGGCCTCGTCCATGAAGAAGCCCTGCGGCCCCTCGAAGCCGATGCCGTGGCCGCGGCGGACCAGCAGTAGGCAGAGGTCCATGGCCTCCGGATTCCAGGTCGCCTTGAGGGTTTCGAGGGCCGGCGTCTCG
Source organism: Phenylobacterium sp. (assembly GCF_013822795.1). Lineage (GTDB taxonomy): Bacteria > Pseudomonadota > Alphaproteobacteria > Caulobacterales > Caulobacteraceae > Phenylobacterium. The sequence goes on from NZ_PNLB01000005.1 coordinate 198,115, forward strand.
CCCTCGATCCACAGCGAGTCGATGTTGGCGATCAGAATCGGATCGTCGCCGAGCAGAGCGCGCGCATGCTTGATGCCGCCGCCGGAGTCGAGCAGGGCGGCGCGCTCATCGGAGATGACGATGCGGATGTCGGTCCGAGTCGCCAGATGAGCTTCCATCTGGTCGGCGAAGTGATGGACGTTGACCACGGCGGTCTCGATGCCGGCGGCGACCAGCCGGTCGAGAACGTGATCGATCAGCGCCTTGCCGGCGACGGTCACCAGCGCCTTGGGGCGGTCGTCGGTCAGCGGTCGCATCCGGGTGCCAAGCCCGGCGGCCAGGACCATGGCGGTCTTGATTTGGCTCATCGGCGGGCCTGCGCGGGGACGTGGCGGTCGAACCAGGCCTGGAGGCCGGCCATCGACGGGTCGGTCAGGTTGCGTTCCAGGTAGCGCCAGGTGCGGGGCATGAAGGCCTCGTACTGGCGGCGGCCGAGCAGCGCCTGGCGGGCGAAGACCCGGCCGAGGATGCGCGCGGCGTTGGAGGCGGCGAGCGCGCGGTAGGCGTGGATGAAGGCCTCGCGGTCCAGGCCAGGGCGGGCGGCCAGGAAACGGTCGAGCATGGCGCTCTCCAGCTCCGGCGAGACGTCGCGGCGGGCGTCCTGCAACAGGTGGGTCAGGTCCCAGGCCGGGTGGGCGCGCAGGGCGTCCTGGAAGTCGAGCAGGCCGACGCGGGCCGCGCCCGCGCGATCGGGCAGCCAGAGCAGGTTTTGGGCGTGGAAGTCGCGATGGGTGAAGACGCTCGCGCCCGCTTCGCCGCGCGCGAAGATCGGCGCCCAGAGGGCGTCCCACTCGGCCACGGCGTCGGCGGAGAATTCCGGCAGGCCCGAGAACTTCGGCCACCATTCGAGGAAGGTGTCGGTCCCGACCTTCAGCGCCAGGGCGTCGTAGGTCAGCAGCGGCCAGGCGGCGCCGTCGGCGGTCAGCACGTCGGGCGGTGCGGTTTCCTGCAGCTGGACCTGGACGTCGACGGCGGCCTCGTAGAGCGGGGCCTCGGCCTCGCCGTCGGCGATCAGGGTGGCGAACAGGCCATCGCCCAGGTCTTCCAGCACGGCCAGGCCGGCGTCGATGTCGTGGGCGAGGATCTGCGGCGCCGAGAGACCGTGGTCGCGCAGCCAGGCGGCGGTGGTGACGAAGGCGGCGACCGAGCCGGCGGCCAGGCGCGCGGCGGCGTTGTAGCCCATAGCCAGGCGCTCAGCCTCGGTGGCGCCGGGCGGGCAGACCGCGCTCTCGGCGGCCGGCGGTTGGTCCATGAAGATCACGGTTGAGCCGTCGGCCCGGTGCAGGCGCTCATAGGCGCGCGTCGAGGCGTCGCCGGCCAGCAGCTCACGGCGGGCGTCAGCCAGACCCGCAGCCTTCAGGAACTCGGCCTTGCGGCCGTCACGATCGGAATTCAAGCCCACGTCCTTCCCAGGCGCCCGCCGGCGTCAGCCGGGCGCGCCGCGCCTCCCCGCCTTCTGGCGACTCATCGACGACGATCTCTACATCAAGTCGGTCGGGGGGAAGATGGCCCTCCAGGCGCTCGGGCCATTCGATCACCGCCGCGCCGTCCTCAAGCGCTTCGTCCAGACCGATCTCATAGGCCTCGTCGGCCGAGGTGAGGCGGTAGAGATCGAAGTGCGCGACCTTCAGCCGCGCGCCTTCGTAGAACTGAACGATGGTGAAGGTCGGGCTGGGGACGTCCTCGGTCGGCGTCGTCAGGGCGCGGACCAGGGCGCGGGCCAGGGTCGACTTTCCGGCTCCCAGCGGCCCGGTCAGGCAGATGGCTTCGCCCGGCTTGAGTTCGGCGGCGATGGCCGCGCCCAGCCGCCCGGTGGCGGCCTCGTCATCGAGTCGGAAGTCGCCTTCGGCCGGGGTGATCATGCGAACGGCCTTTCGGGGTGCTGCGGCAGGGTGCGGACATAGGCCTTCAGCGCCTCGGTCGCGGCGACGGCGTCGGCGTCGAGCGCGTCGGGCGCCACCGGTGGTCCGAGGAGCAGCGAGAACTCGCGGCCGCGCTTGTTCAGCAGCTCGTGAAACAGGGTGATGTCGCGCAGTTCGTTCGAGAAGCGGTTGAAGAAGTGGAACAGCGTCGAGGATGGCCCGTCGAGGTGCATGGGGATCACCGGCGCCTGGTACTTGCGGGCCAGCGAGATGGCGCTGGGCATCCATTCGGGGTCGCTGAGCACGCCGCCGGGGCCGCGGCGGGCCAGACGCCCGGCCGGGAAGATCATCAGGGCGCGTTCGGCCTCCATCGCCTCGCGGGTCAGCTGCAGGGTCAAGCGGGTGCGCTCGCGGGTGCGCTTTTCCTCGACCCATTCGACCGGGATCAGCACCTCGTCGAAGTGCGGCGCGACGCGGTGGGCGTCGGAGTTGGCGTAGAAGCAGATGTCGGGGCGCAGGCCCTTCAGCGCATCGAACACCGCGATGCCGTCGGCGATGCCGGTCGGGTGGTTGCAGATGAAGATCGCCCGGCCGGCGGCGGGGACGTGCTCCAGGCCGCGGACCTGAACCTTCACGCTGAGCAGGTCGGAGACGTAGTCGAGGGCGGCGCGGCCGGGCATCGGCGCGATGGCGTCGGCCATGGCGCGGGCCTTTCGATAGTCGAGGATCCGGTAGAGCGCCGGCCGGATCAGCGGCCACAGCGCGCCGCCCGACAGCCGCGGCGCCCGCTCGGCGATCAGCGTGTCGACGATGTGGTCGTGGTAGGCGCTGCGCGCGGGCAGGGCGGACGCGGTGGGCGAAAGGCTCGTCATCGGACGCGCAGAATGCGACGGCCCGCCGCACCGGAGCAAGCGGGGGGCAAAAAACACTGCCCTGCTCACGTTGGGTGAAGTCTACCCAGGCCCCTTTGGAGGGCATACAACGCCGGTATGCGTGACATCCAACACTTCGTTTCTGGTGCAGCTCAGCCTGGCGTCTCTGGCCGGTTCGGCGATGTTTTCGACCCCAACACCGGCGAGGTGCAGGCAAAAGTCGCCCTGGCGACCGCCGCTGAGGTCGACGCCGCGGTGCAGGCGGCGCTGGCGGCGCAGCCGGCCTGGGCGGCGACCAACCCGCAGCGCCGCGCACGGGTGATGTTCGAGTTCAAGCGCCTGGTCGAGGCGCACATGGACGAGCTGGCCGGCCTGCTATCGTCCGAGCACGGCAAGGTCATCGCCGATAGCAAGGGCGACATCCAGCGCGGGCTGGAGGTGATTGAGTTCGCCTGCGGCATCCCGCATGTGCTGAAGGGCGAATACACCGAGGGTGCAGGCCCTGGCATCGACGTCTATTCGATGCGCCAGCCGCTGGGCGTGGCGGCGGGCATCACCCCGTTCAACTTCCCCGGCATGATCCCGATGTGGATGTTCGGCATCGCCATCGCGGTGGGCAACACCTTCATCCTGAAGCCGTCGGAAAAGGACCCGAGCGTGCCGGTGCGGCTGGCGCAGCTGTTCATGGAGGCCGGCGCTAACCTCGGCATGGACCTGAAGGGCGTGCTGAACGTGGTGCACGGCGACAAGGTCGCGGTCGACGCGATCCTGACCCATCCGGACATCGCCGCGGTCAGCTTTGTCGGCTCGTCCGACATCGCCCATTACGTCTACTCGACCGGCACCGCGCACGGGAAGCGCGTGCAGGCGATGGGCGGGGCCAAGAACCACGGCATCGTCATGCCGGACGCCGACCTCGACCAGACGGTCAAGGACCTGGTCGGCGCGGCCTATGGCTCGGCCGGCGAGCGCTGCATGGCGTTGCCGGTGGTGGTGCCGGTCGGCGCCAAGACCGCCGATGCGATCCGCGAGCGCGTGGTGGCCGAGCTGGAGACCCTGAAGGTCGGCGTCTCGACCGACGCCGCGGCCCAGTACGGCCCTGTGGTCAGCGCCGCGCATCGCAACAAGATCGCCGACTACATCCAGATCGGGGTCGACGAGGGCGCCGAGCTGGTGGTCGACGGCCGCGGCTTCGCGCTGCAAGGCTTCGAGAAGGGCTTCTTCATCGGCCCGAGCCTGTTCGACCAGGTCAAGCCGGGCATGAAGACCTACCAGGAGGAGATCTTCGGCCCGGTGCTGCAGATCGTCCGCGCCGAGAGCTTCGAGGAGGCGCTCGCCCTGCCCAGCCAGCACCAGTACGGCAACGGGGTGGCGATCTTCACCCGCAACGGCCGCGCCGCGCGCGAGTTCGCCGCCCGGGTCAATGTGGGGATGGTCGGGATCAACGTGCCGATCCCGGTGCCGGTCGCCTACCACACCTTCGGCGGCTGGAAGCGCAGCGCCTTCGGCGACGTGAACCAGCACGGCGTCGAGGGCGTGAAGTTCTACACCAAGATCAAGACCATCACCGCGCGCTGGCCCGAGGGCATGACCGAGGACAGCGCCTTCGTCATTCCCACCATGCGGTGATGGAACTACTCTGCCGCGAGTTTGCGGTGGAGGTTCGATGAAGCGGTTCCAGCTGTGGGCGATCGTCGTCCTGGTCCTCGCCCTGGCGGGGGCCGGCGGCTTTGCGTGGTGGAACTACGACCTACGCTGGCGGCCCCATACGATCACCAAGCATCAGGACGAAATCGCCAGGCTGCTCGAGACCTCGGGCTGGGTGTCGCCGGGCAAGACCGGGCCCAAGCTCTACATGGTCTCGTTCCGCACCTGCCCCGACTGCGTGCGCTTCAAGGCCGAGGAGTTCCCGCTGCTGCAGGCGGCCGGCGTCGACACCCGGGTGATCGAGATCGCGCGGCGCGACGTCAACGGCGTGGCCAAGTCGACCCCGGCCGAGCGGGCGACGGTGGCCGAGCTGTGGCTCACCCGCTCCTGGCCGCTGATGGAGCGCTGGGAGGACACCCCGGCGCAGGCCTGGACCGCAGAGGGCATCCCTCCGGCCGACGGCGACATGGCCCGGACCGCGGTGGTCGAGGCCGGCCGCAAGCTTGTCGACGACCTGCGGCCGCTGCTGAAGGCCAACGGCGTCAAGTTCGCCTATCCGACCCTGGTCTGGTGGACCAAGGACGGCAAGATGCGGGCCTGCGCCTGCGAGAAGCGCGAGACCTACCGGTTCGTGCGCAAGGAACTGGGCCTGGCCAGCTAGCTGGCGTAGGGCCGTCCGCTGACGATCTGCTTGCTGCGCGCCCGGGTCTTCATGCCGTGTTCGCGGTCGGCGGGATGGCCGTCGGCGCGCCGGCCAAAGCTCTGGCGGCTGGCCTCGTCCTCCAGGTCATCGGCGTCACTGAGTTCAAGCGTGAGTTCGAGCTCGGGATCGGTCTCGTCGTCGATGACGGGGTCGGGCGTGGCGTCGCGGGTCTTTCCGGCCATGGCAAGCTCCTCATCTAGGTCCGACTAGGTCAACCGCTAAGGACGCGCGCCGTTCCGTGCTTGAGGCGCGCGCGTTGAGGGTCTAGGCGGATGCCATGCCCTCGCAGTTGCAAGCCGCCTACGACGCCCGCCTGGCGCAGGGCGATATCCGTCCCGACGCGGCCCAGGCCGCCGCCCTGGCGGCGCTGGTGCGGCTGGAGGGCGACCTGGCGCGGGCCGAGCCCAGCGGCTTCGCCTCGTTCTTCAAGAAGGCCGAGAGCCAGAAGGGCGTCTACCTGATCGGCCCGGTCGGGCGCGGCAAGTCCATGCTGATGGACCTGTTCTTCGCCAGCGCTCCGGTCGAGAAGAAGCGGCGCATCCACTTCCACGTCTTCATGGGCGAGATCCACCGGCTGATCGACGCCTGGCGCAAGGGCGACCCGGCCGCTCGCAAGGCGAAGTTCGGCCAGCACAAGGGCGATGATCCGATCCCGCCGGTGGCCGACGTGGTCGCCGGCCAGGCGCGGCTGCTGTGCTTCGACGAGTTCCAGGTCACCGACATCGCCGACGCCATGATCCTGGGCCGGCTGTTCGAGGCGCTGTTCGCGCGGGGGGTAACCCTGGTCGCGACCTCCAACCGGCTGCCCGACCAGCTCTACAAGGACGGCATCAACCGCCAGCTGTTCCTGCCGTTCATCGAGCTCTTGAAGAGCAAGGTCGAGGTGGTCAGCGTCGCCGGACCGCATGACTATCGGCTCGATCGCCTGCGGGCGGCGGGCACCTGGTTCAGCCCGAACGACCCCGACAACGCCCGCAGCTTCGACGCCTTGTGGAAGGACATGCTGGGCGGCGAGGCGGAGGTGGGCGAAACGCTGGAGGTGCTGGGCCGCAAGGTGCACCTGCCGCACGCCCAGGGGGGCATGGTGCGCGCGACCTTCGCCAGCCTATGCTCGGTGGCGCTGGGGCCGAACGACTACATCGCCATCGCCGAGCGCTTCCACACCTTGTTCCTCGAGGACGTGCCGGAGCTGACGCCGAACCGGCGCGAAGAGGCGCGGCGGTTCGTGATCCTGATCGACGCGCTCTACGAGGCGCATGCCAAGCTGATCGTGTTGGCGCAGGCCGAGCCGACCAAGCTCTACCCGGAAGGCGACGGCGCGTTCGAGTTCGAGCGCACCGCCTCGCGCCTGCAGGAGATGCGCTCGGCCGACTGGCTGGCCGAGGACGCCGGCTAGGCGCCCCGCAGGCTCTCCACCAAGTCCCGCGCGTAGGGGGCCAGGCCCTCCAGGCTGCGCACGCAGATGGTCAGTTCGCGCTGGGCCCAGTCGTCGGTCAGGTCGACGATGCCGAGCGACATGGTGCGGGCGGCGCGGCGGGCGGTGGTCTCGGGCACGATGCCGACCCCGACCCCGCATTCGACCAGCCGGCAGACCGCGTCGAAGCTGCGCAGCTGGACGCGCAGCCGCAGGGGCCGGCCCTCGCGCACGGCCTTGGCCGACAGGAACCGCTGCAGCGAGGAGGCGCGGTCGAGGCCGACCAGATCGCAGCCGAGCACGTCGGCGAAGGTCATCGCCTGGCGCTGGGCCAGCGGGTGGATGGCGCTGGTCACCACCACGAAGCGGTCCGAGCGGAACGGGAAGGTCTCCAGGCTGCCCATGTCGACCGTGCCGGCGACGATGCCGATGTCGCCGACGCCCTCGGCCACCAACCCGACGATCTCGTCGGAGAGCCGTTCCTCCAGATTGATGCTGACGTGCGGGTGGTCGGCCAGGAAGCGGCTGAGCGCCTCGGGAATGAACTCGGTCAGGGCGTTGGTGTTGGCCAGCAGCCGCACCTCTCCGGACAGGCCGCCGGCATAGGCCCCGAGGTCTTCGCGCAGGCGTGCGGTCTGCGCGAGGATCGTGCGGGCGTGCTTGATCAGGGTGCGGCCGGCGGGCGTGGGCGTGACGCCCTGTCGCGACCGCTCCAGCAAAGGCGCGCCCAGCGCGTCCTCCATGTTGCGGATGCGGGTGGAGGCGGCGGCCAGCGCCAGGGCGCAACGTTCGGCCCCGCGGGTGATGGATCCGGCGTCCGTCACTTCGCAGAACAGCCGCAAATCAATCAGGTCGAACCGCATCCTTCGTCTCCTGCGAAGGATGCATACGGGAAAGACGCATTGCATCAAAAGAAAAAGGTCGGAAACTTCGGCTTTGGCGAAGGGGAGGTCGCTGCTCTGTAGAGAGCGGGACTGCGCCTTCGTTGACACTCGAAGGCCGCGGCTTAAAAGCGGTGCCGCCTCTTCCTATTCAGGAATTACGACCCGTCATGTCCGACGCACCTCGCCCACGCCCGCTCTCACCGCACCTGATGACAGGGGGCATCGGTTCGCCGCTGCTCTGGCGCTGGCACATCACCATGGCGACCTCGATCTTCCATCGGGTCAGCATCTTCGGGCTCTACCTTTCGGCGCTGTTGCTGGCGGGCTGGCTGCTGTCGCTGGCCGGCGGGCCGGGCAGCTATGCCGTCTATACCGGCGTGCTCGGATCTCCGCTCGGGCTGCTGGTGCTGTTCGGCCTGACCTTCACCCTGTTCTTCAACCTGGCCTACAACGTGCGCCAGGCCTTCTGGGACATGGGCAAGGGCTTCAAGCTCGCGCAGGCCAACGCCGGCTCGGTGGCGATCATCGCCTTCGCCGCCGCGACCACCCTGGCCTTCTGGGCCGTCCTCTTCATCCTGGGAGTGCTGTGATGACCACGGGTCCGACCCTTCGCACCCCCCGCTCCCAAGCTCTTGGCCTTGGCTCGGCGCACCACGGGGTGGGTCACTTCATCGTCGAACACGTCACCGCGGTGATGCTCGTGCCGCTCGGGCTCTGGGGCGCCTGGGTGGCGATCCAGCTCGCCGGCCAAGGCTATGACGCGGCCGCCTACTGGATTTCCAAGCCGGTGAACGCCGTGCTGCTGGCGGTGCTGCTGGTCTGCACCCTGGTGCACGTGAAGAACGCCATGCAGGTGGTCATCGAGGACTACATCGGCCGCTTCGTCACCAAGGCGGCTCTGCTGCTGCTCAATTATTCTGTCTGCGTCCTCGCCGGCGCCCTGGGCGTCTTCGCGATCCTCAAGGCCGCCTTCTCCGGAGCCTTCTGATGGCCGAGTATAATTTCATCGACCACAAGTTCGACGTCGTCGTCGTCGGCGCCGGCGGCTCCGGCCTGCGCGCGGCGCTGGGCTGCGCGCAAGCCGGCCTGAAGACGGCCTGCATCACCAAGGTGTTCCCGACCCGCTCGCACACCGTCGCGGCGCAGGGCGGCATCTCGGCCAGCCTCGGCAACATGGGCCAGGACGACTGGCGCTGGCACATGTACGACACCGTCAAGGGGTCGGACTGGCTTGGCGACCAGGACGCCATCGAGTACCTGTGCCGCAACGCGCCGGCCGCGGTCTACGAGCTGGAGCACTGGGGCGTGCCGTTCTCGCGCACGGCCGAGGGCAAGATCTACCAGCGCGCCTTCGGCGGCATGACCAAGAACTTCGGCGAGGCCCCGATCCAGCGCACCTGCGCGGCGGCCGACCGCACCGGCCACGCGATGCTGCACACGATGTACGGCCAGAGCCTGGCCCACGACACCGAGTTCTTCATCGAGTACTTCGCCCTCGACCTGATCATGGACGAAGGCGTCTGCCGCGGCGTGACCGCGTGGAAGCTCGACGACGGCACCCTGCACCGCTTCCAGGCCCAACAGGTGATCCTGGCCACGGGCGGCTACGGCCGCGCCTACTTCTCGGCGACCAGCGCGCACACCTGCACCGGCGACGGCGGCGGGATGGCTCTGCGCGCCGGCCTGCCGCTGCAGGACATGGAGTTCGTGCAGTTCCACCCGACCGGCATCTACGGCGCCGGCTGCCTGATCACCGAGGGCGCCCGCGGCGAAGGTGGCTACCTGACCAACTCCGAGGGCGAGCGCTTCATGGAGCGCTATGCGCCGTCCGTGAAGGACCTGGCGCCGCGCGACATGGTCAGCCGCGCCATGACCATCGAGATCCGCGAGGGCCGCGGTGTGGGCCCGAAGAAGGACCACATCTTCCTGCACCTCGATCACCTGGATCCCAAGATGCTCGCCGAGCGCCTGCCGGGCATCTCGGAAAGCGCCAAGATCTTCGCCGGCGTGGACGTGACCAAGGAGCCGATCCCAGTTCTGCCGACCGTGCACTACAACATGGGCGGCATCCCCACGAACTTCTTCTCGGAAGTCGTGACCCGCGAGGGCGACAACCCCGACAAGGTGGTTCCGGGCCTGATGGCGGTGGGCGAAGCGGCCTGCGTGTCGGTGCACGGCGCCAACCGCCTCGGCTCCAACTCGCTGATCGACCTGGTGGTGTTCGGCCGTTCGGCGGCGCTGCGCTGCGCCGACACGATCAAGGCCGGCGCGACCCAGCCGGAGCTGAAGGCCTCGATGACCGACGGTCACCTCGCCCGCTTCGACAAGCTGCGTAACGCCAACGGCGGCACCTCGACGGCGCACCTGCGCCTGGAGATGCAGCAGGCCATGCAGGAAGACGCCGCGGTGTTCCGCACCACCGAGGCCCTCGCCTCGGGCGTCAAGCGCCTGGAAGCCGTGCACGCCAAGCGTCCGGACCTGAAGGTCACCGACCGCGGTCTGATCTGGAACACCGATCTGCTCGAGACCCTCGAGCTCGACAACCTGATCGGCCAGGCGACGGTCACCGTGGTCGGCGCGCACAACCGCACCGAAAGCCGCGGCGCCCACGCGCACGAGGACTTTCCGGACCGCAACGACCAGGACTGGATGAAGCACACCCTGACCTGGTTCGACGACGCCACCGGCAAGGTGCGCATCGATGACCGGCCGGTACACAGCTACACCATGACCAACGACATCGCCTACATCCCGCCGAAGGCGCGGGTTTACTAGGACCTGTCGATGATCGCCCTCCACACTCTGCTCAACGCGTCCGCCGTCAAGGAAAGCGTCTGATGGTTCAGCTCGCCCTGCCCAAGAACTCCCGCGTCCAGAAGGGCCGGCACCATCCGGCGCCGGCTGGGGCCAAGAACGTCAAGACGTTCCGGATCTATCGCTACGACCCGGAAGGGAACGAGAACCCGCGTTGGGACACCTACGACGTCGACGTCGACGCCTGCGGCCCGATGGTCCTGGACGTTCTGATCCACATCAAGAACGAGGTCGATCCGACCCTGGCCTTCCGCCGGTCGTGCCGCGAAGGCGTGTGCGGGTCCTGCGCGATGAACATCGGCGGGCGCAACACGCTGGCCTGCACCCACGGCCACGACGAGACGCACGGCTCGGCCTGCCAGATCAGCCCGCTGCCGCACATGCCGGTGGTCAAGGACCTGATCCCGGACCTGACGATGTTCTACGCGCAGTACGCCTCGGTCGAGCCGTGGCTGCACACCGAGACGCCGGAGCCGCAGAAGGAGTGGCGCCAAACGCCGGAGGACCGCGAGAAGCTCGACGGCCTCTATGAGTGCATTCTCTGCGCCTGCTGCTCGACCTCGTGCCCGAGCTACTGGTGGAACGGCGACAAGTATCTCGGCCCGGCCGCGCTGCTGCACGCCTATCGCTGGCTGATCGACAGCCGCGACGAGGCCACCGGCGAGCGCCTGGACGACCTTGAGGACCCCTTCAAGCTCTACCGCTGCCACACCATCATGAACTGCGCCCAGGTCTGCCCGAAGGGTCTGAACCCCGCCAAGGCGATCGCGGAGATCAAGAAGATGCTGGTGGATCGCGTCGTCTGACGCTTCTCTAGGAAAGGGCGAACGATCCGAACTGTGTTTGGAAAGTTGACGCCGCCGTCACTTTTCTGCATGGGGCTTATATGAGCCAATCGGACGCGCACATTGTGATCCTCGGAGCGGGCCACGCAGGCGGCACCGCTGCTGCGCTGTTGCGCCAGTATGGCCACACGGGGCCCATCACCATGGTGGGCGAGGAGCCGATTCCGCCCTACCAGCGTCCGCCGCTGAGCAAGGCCTGGCTGAAGGGCGAGGCTGACGCCGACTCCCTGGCGCTCAAGCCGCTGGAGTTCTATCCCGAGCAGAACATCGACTTCCGGCCGAACCTGAAGGCGGTGAAGCTGGCCCGTTCGGACAAGCTGGTCACGCTGTCGGACGGCTCGACGGTCTCCTACGACATCCTGATCATCGCCACCGGCATGCGCGCCATCCGCCTGCCGATCGAGGGCGTCGACCTCGAAGGCGTGCTGACCCTGCGTACGGCGGCGGACGCCGAGGCGATCAAGGCGGCGCTGGGCCCCGGCAAGCGGCTGGCGATCGTCGGCGGCGGCTATATCGGGCTGGAGGTCGCCGCCTCGGCCCGCGCCCTGGGCGCCGAGGCCGTCGTGATCGAGCGCGAGGCCCGCATCCTGGCGCGCAGCGCCTGCGAGCCGCTGTCGAACTTCTTCCATGGCTATCACCTGGATCGCGGCGTGCAGTTCGTGCTGGGGGCCAGCGTCAGCGGCTTCGTCGGCGAGGGCGGCAAGGTCGCCGGCGTGCGGCTGGCCGACGGCCGGGTCGAGCCCTGTGACCTGGTGCTGCTGGGCGTCGGGGCCATCCCGAACGACGAAATCGCCCGTGACGCGGGGCTGGAGTGCGCCCGCGGCATCGTGGTCGACCTGGAGGCCCGCACGGCCGATCCCAGCGTCTTTGCGATCGGCGACGTCACCCACCGCCCGATGCCGCACTATGGCCGGATGTTCGGCCCCGAGAGCGTGCCCAGCGCCCTTGAGCAGGCCAAGCAGGCCGCCAGCGCCATCACCGGCCGCCCGGCGCCCTCGCCGGAGGTGCCGTGGAACTGGTCCGACCAGTATGACCTGAAGCTGCAGATCGCCGGCCTGCCGTTCGACGCCGACCGCGTGCTGCTGCGCGGGGACCCGGCCAGCGGCAAGTTCGCAGTGTTCCACCTGAAGGGAGATCAGGTGCAGTCCGTGGAGGCGATCAACTCGCCCCCGGAGTTCATGATGGGCAAGCAGCTCATCGCCAACCGCAAGCCGGTGAATACCGATAAGCTTGCTGATCCAACGGTTTCCATGAAAGAGGTCGCCGCTTAACAGGCGACGAAGGGGAGTAAATGGCCAAGATCACCTACATCGAGCATGACGGCACCGAACACGTCGTCGACGTGAAGAACGGCCTGACGGTCATGGAAGGCGCGGTGAAGAACAACATCCCGGGCATCGACGCCGACTGCGGCGGCGCCTGCGCCTGCGCCACCTGCCACGTCTATGTGGACGAGGCCTGGCAAGACAAGACCGGCTCCACCTCGGCCATGGAAGACTCGATGCTCGACTTCGCCGAGAACGTCGAGCCGAACAGCCGCCTGTCCTGCCAGATCAAGGTCAGCGACGCGCTGGACGGCCTGGTCGTGCGGATGCCGGAAAGCCAGCACTAAGAGGCGCGGCGCTTTCCAGCGGAAAGCGCCCGTCCCTGAGATCGAGCGCGACGGTCGCCGAAGCGGGCTTCCACCTTCCGTCGTTGCGCGGCGCCTCCCCTGCGGGGGAAGCGCCAGTCGATCCCGCTTATCGCGGCCGCATAGACGACTATCTGCGCCGCCGCCTCACCTGTCCCGGAACATCGCAGCCCAGGCCGCGGACATAGAAACGCCGCGCCAGGGCAGGCCCGGCGCGGCGCGATTGGTTGGGCCCGGATCGGGGCCTAGGCGACCTGACGCAGGCCGTCGAGTTCGGCGATGATAGTCGCCATGGCGCTCGAGGGCCGGATGTCGTCCTGGCCGTAGGAGCCATCTTCGATGATCGCCGCCAGACGGTCGCGGGCGCGGCTGACGCGGCTCTTGATGGTGCCAATGGCGCAGCCGCAAATCTCCGAGACTTCCTCGTAGGAGAGGCCGCCGGCGCCGATCAGGATCAGCGCTTCGCGCTGGTCGTCGGGCAGGCAGGCCAGCGCGCGGCGCACTTCGTCGAGCTCGAGGCTGGCCAGGGGGTTGGAGGCGGCCTCCAGAGTGCGCTCGGCGACTTCCGGGTCCAGCTGGCTGGAACGCCACGAGCGGCGCTTATCCGAGTAGAACTGGTTGCGCAGGATCATGAAGGTCCAGGCCTTCATATTGGTGCCCGGCTCGTAGCTGGCGCGGTTGTTCCAGGCCTTGAGGAGCGCGTCCTGTGCGAGGTCGTCCGCGGCGGTGGCGTCGCGGCAGAGCGAGCGGGCGAATGCGCGCATCTGCGGGATCAATGCCGTGAGCTCGCTCTTGAACTCGTGGTCCGCTTGAGCCTGTTCGGTCATGTGGTCACCTCCGTTCAGACGGGACCGTAGACGCCCCTTAAGGCGTAAACGCGGCGGTGCCCTAAAGGCTCCGCTTGGCGTGGCTATTGGCGATCACAAAACCTTGTGCAGCAAGGGCTGAAGCTGCGCCATACGCGGCGCAGGAATGTGGCGCGAATGCGACGAAATCCGGCGCTAGAAGCTCAATTCGGGATGGCCGGCGGCGCCCTGCGCGGCCTCGGGCAGGTGGCAGGTGAAGGTGGCGCCCGCGCCCGGTTCGCTTTCCAGGGCCACCCAGCCGCCGTGCAGCTCGACCAGCGCCTTGACCAGCGCCAGGCCCAGGCCTGGCCCGCCGCGCTCGCGGCCGATGAAGCGGTCGAAGATGTGCGCTTGGACGTGGAAGGGGATGCCGCGGCCGGTGTCGGTGACCTGCAGCTGCACTTCGCCCAGGCCGCGGCGGGCGGCGATGGTCACGATCCCGCCGGGCGGGGTCTGGCGCACCGCGTTCTCAGCCAGGTGGTCGAGGGTTTGGGCCAGTCGGCGCACGTCGCCGCGCAGCAGGCCGATGTCTTCGGGATGCTCGACCTTGATGACGACCTGGGCGGCCTCGGCTTCCTTTTGCCAGCGGGCCGCGGCCTCGCCGAGCAGGTCGGCGACGCGGACGTCCTCGAGGTCCAGCGCCATCTCGTCGGCGTCGATCTGGGCCATGTCGAGCACGTCGTCGATCGAGCGGGCCAGCTGCGTGGCGGCGGTCCGCACGGCGGCGGCATGCCCGCGGCCGCGCTCGGAGAGGTTCTCGCCGGAGCGCTCAAGCAGTTCGGAATAACCGATGATGGTGGTGAGCGGGGTGCGCAACTCGTAGGAGACGTTGCCGACGAAGTCGCGCTTGAGGCGCTCGGCCTCGGCCAGGGCGGCCGAGCGGTCGGCGAGGGCGCTCTCCAGCTTGCGGGCGTCGGTGACGTCGGCGAAGGCGATCAGGGTCGCGCCGTCCGGCAGCGGCCGGCTTTGATAGACGACGATGCGCGAGTCCGAGGTCTTCACCTCGCCCGAGATCGGGGCGCGGGCCTGCGGATCGGGGTCGGCGACGCGGCCCTTCAGCTCGCGCCAGAAGTTCATGTCGTGCAGGCGGCGGACGCAGAGCTCGACCACGCCCTCGAAGTCGTGGGCGACCTCGAGCTGGTCGCCGGTGACGTTCCAGAACAGCTCGAAGGCCTCGTTGTGCAGCCGCAGGCGCCCGTCGGAGCCGAACACGGCGACGGCGTCGTTGAGCTTGTCGAGGGTGGCCTGCTGGACCTGGATCTGGCCGTTGTACTGGGCCTTCAGGCGCAGCTCGCCGGTGATGTCGGAGAACAGCAGCACCACCCCGCCCATTGGGTGCGGCTGGCGGCCGACCTTCAGCGTGCGGCCGTCCGGCAGGCTCCAGAGGTCGTCGGGGCCGGTGGCGGTGTCCTCGTAGCGCTCGAGCTCGGCGGCCTTCCACTTGGCGTAGTCGATGGTTTCGGGCAGCCGGCGGCGCTGGCGCAGGCGGTCGAGCACCTCGCCGTGGGTCGGGCGGTCGGCCAGCCAGGCCGGCTCCAGCCCCCAGAGCTCGGCGAAGGCGGTGTTGTGGAAGATCAGCCGCTTGCCCTCGCCGAAGATGGCGACGGCGTCGGCGATGTGGTTGAGCGTCTCGTCGTGGGCCTCGACATGGCGCTTGAGCGCTTCGCGCAACTCTTCGGTCTCGGTGACGTCGTCCGTCCAGACCCCGACCCCGCCGCCTTCGAGCGGCTGGGCGACGACCTGGAAGGCGCGGCGGCGGCCGCCGAGCGTGGTCCAACGCAGCGCCTGGCGCTTGGAGCCGAGGTTGGCGGCCTCGCTGGCCAGGCTCTCGGCGCCCTTGTCGAACGAGGCGCCGCGCTCGGCGGCCTCGTCCAGGCTGGCGGCGCCGGCCGCGGCCAGCCAGGCGGCGTTAACCCACACCGGCGCGCCGTCCGCGGCGGCGATCCAGGCCGGCGCGGCGCGGGCGGCGAGGAAGGCGGCGAAGCGCGGCGCGGTCGGCAGGCCGGCGTCCTCGCCGATCACCGCCGACAATCGCAGCCAGGCCAGGGCCCCGGCGGCGCGGCCCTCGACCGCCACCACCCCGGCCGGGCCCTGCACTTCGAAGGCGCAGGCCTCGCCGCGCTCGAACAGGGCGCGCAGGCGACGGGCATGATCGGGGTCGGCGCGCATCAGGGCGGCGACAACGCTCTGCGGGTCTGGGCTGGCGGCGCCGAGGGCCTCGGCGCAGACCGCCAGGCTCTCCTCGCCCGAGGTCAGCGCGGCGTGGCCGTCCTCGACCGACAGCAGGGCGGAATCGAAGGCCTCGACCGATGCCTGGGCCGCCTCGGCTCCGGCTTCCAGTTCGGCGATGCGGGCGCGGAGCACGTTCAGCCGCGCGTCGTTGCGGCGGCGCTGGTCCACCAGCCAGAACATGGCGCAGAGGGCGAGCAGCACCGCGCCGGCGGCGGCCCCCAGGATCAGATCTTGCTCGCTCATCGGCGCTCCGTCGCCGCAGGTCGTCGAAGACGGCGAATCATCTCAAGCGACCATAGTTTGGTCCGCGCATTTCGGCGATGATCGGGAGGTTATGACCGCCATCCTCTATCCCGTGGCCGCCGATGCCGGGCAGGCCTTCGCTGCGCCTAAGGGGCGGGCGGCGCGCGAGCGGGACGCTGCGGCGCTGGCCGGCGAGGACGTCGCCTTCCTGACCGAGCCCGTAGGCCCGGTCTATGCGACCCGCGAGGCGGCGCTGGACGCCCTGGCCGGGCGGGTCGAGGACGACCGTCCGGGCCGGATGGCGAGCCTGGCGCCCGAGGACCGGGTGGTGCAGCTGGTCGAACAGCTGGCGCCGAAGGCGGGGAAGCGGGCCCGCGCGCCGGCGCCGGTCAAGCCGACCTTCGAAGGCGGTCACCGCTGGCCGACTCCCGAGCCGCCGCCGGCGACGGTGTGGCGGGCGATGATCTCGTACTGGCGCATCGGCGCCGCGCCGCTGCGCCATGCGGGCGACGCCCAGGCCCGGCAGGCCCGGCGCAAGGGCGGCGAGGACATGGACCGCGAGACCCTGCGCGCCCTGACCCGTCAGCCGTTGCTGGCGGTGAGGCCGCAGCAGCCGCTCGACATCGGACTTTTCGAGACGCGCCTGCCCGAGGCTCCCCATATAGTCGTGCCTGATGAGTGATCCCTATGCGGGCCGCGCGCCCTCCCTCGACGATCTCGCCGCCCTGGCCGAGACCGCCTTCGCGGCCTTGCCGGCCGAGTTCCGCAAGCTGACCGGAGACGTGATCTTCCGGGTGGACGACTTCGCCAGCGACGAGGTGCTGGACGAACTGGGCATCGAGAACCCCTTCGAGCTGTCTGGGCTCTACAGCGGCGTGCACATCGGCCACCGCTCGGTGCTCGATCCCTCGCCGGGGCCTAGCCGGATCTTCCTCTATCGCCGGGCGATCCTTGACGAGTGGGCCGAGCGTGGCGACGTGACCCTGGCCGAACTGGTCAGCCACGTGCTGGTCCATGAAATCGGCCACCATTTCGGGCTCAGCGACGACGACATCCACGCCGTCGAGGACGCGGCGGACTAAGCGCGACCGCGCCAAACTGACAGTCGTTCGCAAAGGTGACGCTGCCGTCATTTTTCTTGACGGATCGATGTTCTCGCGAGAGGCTTTTTCCAACGAGGAAACAGCGGGCGCCTTTGCGCGCCTTGTCAGGAGGAAGAGCCGATGGCCGCCGACGGCAACATCACCAAGGACGTCATCTACGACGCGGTCGCCCCGGACGACTTCGAGTCGATGCTGGAGCTGGATCGCTACAACGCCCGCTCGACGGCCTTCGACAAGATCATCTCGGCGACGCACGACCACTTCTGGGATCCGCTCGACAAGAAGTACATCGACTTCGACGAGCCCTTCGACATGGAGAACGAGCCGCTCCTGCCCGAGGACATGATCATCTCGCTGTCGACCGACTATGTGTCGAACCACCTCAGCGACCCGAAGACCCGCACCCGGTTCATCAACCAGTCGACCCTGCGGTCGTTCTCGTCGATCCTGCACGGCGAGCAGGGCGCGCTGAACCTGTCGGCCAGCCTCTGCCACGTGCTGAAGGACCAAGGCGCGCAGGAATACGCCGCCAACCAGACCCGCGAAGAGGCGCGCCACGTCACCGCTTTCGCCAAGTACATCAAGGCCCGCTGGGGCCGTCCGGTCGAGTGCGGCCCGACCTT
The DNA here is from genome assembly GCF_013822795.1 of Phenylobacterium sp. GTDB lineage: Bacteria > Pseudomonadota > Alphaproteobacteria > Caulobacterales > Caulobacteraceae > Phenylobacterium. Next base: position 215,871 of record NZ_PNLB01000005.1, read on the forward strand.
GAAGACCCTGCTGGTCGACATCATCGGATCGCCTGAGGTCTACAAGAAGATCATCGGCATGCAGATGCTGGTCGAAGGCCTGGCCATGGGCGCCTTCGCCACCTTCTTCAACAACATCCGCGACCCGATGGGGAAGAAGCTCCTCCAACTGGTGATGACCGACGAGGCCTTCCACCACAAGTTCGGAAAGATCTGGGCCGACCGGACCATCCCGCACCTGACCGAGGCCGAGCACGAGATTATCGAGACCTGGGCCGCGCACTGCTTCCAGACCCTGCTGTTCAACCTGGTTTCGCCCAGCCAGCAGCGTGATCTCTATGAGGAGTTCGGCTTGGATCCGGACCGCGTGATCGCCGAGATGGCCGAGATGGTCACCGACGCGACCCGCCGCGAGAACATGAAGGAGCAGACCAACATCTTCCGGGTGCTGGTGAAGACCCTGCTCAACGCCGGCATCATCACCGACCGCACCAAGGCCTTCTACGCGATGTACGTCGACATCGAGGAACTGCGCGGCGAGGGCGACCGGATGGTCGGCGACGACATCGCCGAAGAGGGCATCAAGTACCTCCAGGAGATCAACTTCAAGGATCGCCTGGCGACGAGCATCTCGATCGCGGCGGAATAACCTAACCGCTCATCCCGGCGAAAGCCGGGACCCAAGCGGCGCTCCGGCTCGGCTGGAGCGCCGTTTTTGTTTGGGCTGAGCCAGCTTGGGCCCCGGCTTTCGCCGGGGGGAGCGGTGGAGTTTCCTCATCCCGGTTTGCGAAGCAAGACCGGGATCCATTCGCGCCCGAGATCGCGTGAATGGCGCGGCCGAACCGCATCCTGCGCCATCCGGTGTTCATGGGTCCCGGTCTTCGGCTGCGCCGAAACCGGGATGACAGTGGTTGTGCTTAGCGGCGCGGTGCGGCCATCTCCCCGCATGACAGCGCTTGTCTACATCGCCGCCGCCGCCGCCGAGATCGCCGGGTGTTTTTCGTTCTGGATGTGGTTGCGCGAAGGCAAGCCGGTCTGGTGGATCGTGCCGGGGATCGCCAGCCTGATCCTGTTCGCCTGGCTGCTGACCCTGGTCGACGCCGCCGCCGCGGGGCGCGCCTATGCGGCCTATGGCGGGATCTATGTCGCCGCCTCGCTGGTCTGGCTGCTCGCGGTGGAGGGCGTGCGGCCCGACCGCTGGGACCTGATCGGGGCGGCGGTGTGTATCGCCGGGGCCGGGATCATCCTGCTGGGGCCCCGCGCGGCCTAGCTAATCAGCGATCATTACAAATTTGACGGGTGCGTCATTTTCCTTTGACGCTCCGGAACATCGGTGTTGGAGTTTCGTCCAAAGGCTCGGCAAAGGGCTCAGGGAGAGACGTCATGGCCGCTGACGGCAACATCACCAAGGATATCCTCTACGACGCCGTGGCGCCGGACGACTTCGAGTCGATGCTCGACCTCGACCGCTACAACAATCGCTCGTCGGCGTTCGACAAGATCATCTCGGCGACGCACGACCACTTCTGGGATCCGCTGGACCCGAAGTACATCGACTTCTCGGCCCCCTGGGACATGCAGACCCAGCCGTTGATCAGCGAGGACCTGGTGATCGCGCTGCACACCGACTACGTGAAGGCCAAGCTGAACACGCCCGAGCTGCGGGCGCAGTTCGCCAACAAGTCGCTGCTCTATTCGTTTTCCTCGATCCTGCACGGCGAGCAGGGCGCGCTGAACCTGTCGGCCAGCCTGTGCCACGTGCTGCTGGATCAGGGGGCGCAGGAGTACGCCGCCAACCAG
>NZ_PNLB01000006.1 GCF_013822795.1 Phenylobacterium sp.
AGCCTGCTCGGCCTGTTCCGATAAGCCGAAAGGGCGCGGCTTCGGCCGCGTCCTGTGTCGGCGGCGGGGAGGGAGACCTCTCCGCCGCCGGCGCGCAGATGGGGTCGTCGGGGGCGCAAGCCTCAGGCGAATGGAACCATGGAGAGCAAGCTCTCAGTCGTGGCGGCGCCCGCCGATATCGAACCTGTCCAGATCGCCGCCAAGCCCGCCGTCGCGCCGACGCCTGTCGCGCCGCCATCGGTGGAGCCGGACCTGCGGTTGGTGATCGAAGAAGGGCAGGCGGGCAGCTTCGTCTACAAGACCATCGATCGCCGCACCGGGGAGGTGGTGTTGCAACTGCCGCGTGAAGAGGTGCTGCGTATGCGGGAGGCCGAGGCCTACGTGGCCGGGGCGGTCATCGCGACTCAGGCCTGAGTTTCGTCGCGCCCGCTGGGCGGACTCTGGAACGCGCCCTTCCACAGGGCGCAACCGCAGCCCAGGGAAGGGGCCTGCGGCTATTGGCGCGATGTCGTTAATCTTTCGGAAACCATGCGCTTCCTAGCGTTAACCATAGTTTCGGCGTGCGAGTCGCGCGTCAATCATGGGTTCTCTGAAGGAGATTGGCGCCATGGCGATGAGCGTGAATACGAACAAGTCGGCGCTGATCGCGCTCCAGAACCTCAACACCACCAACGAAAAGTTGGAGCAGGTTCAGAACAAGATCAACACCGGCCTGCGGGTGTCGAGCGCCAAGGACAACGCGGCCGTCTACGCGATCGCGCAGAAGCAGCGCGCGGACTTCAGTTCGCTTGGCGCCGTGAAGATGAGTCTGGACCGCGCGACCTCGATCACCGACGTGGCCCTCAGCGCCGGCCAGCAGATCAGCGACATTCTCGTCCAAATGCGGGAAAAGGTCGTCGGCGCCGCCGAGGACTCGGCCTCACCGTCGACCCGCAAGGCCTTCGACGACGAGTACCAGACGCTGCTCCAGGCCATCAGCCAGTTCTCCTCGTCGGCGGAGTTCGACGGCGTCTCGGTGCTCAACGGCTCGCTGACCGCCAACCTCAACTTCCTGGCGAACTCTGACGGCGACAGCTACATCGCGCTGACGCCCCAGGATTTCACGATCTCCGGCTCAATCATCAATCTCGACGGCTCGGCGCTGACGGGCACGACCAGCGCGACCAAGTCGGTGCTCGCCTCGCTCGATCTGGCGATCGGCAAGGTTACGGCGGCGCTCGCCGAGATGGGCGCTCAGGCCAAGCAGATCGAGAAGCATGTCACCTTCGTCTCCAAGCTGCAGGACGTGCTGGAGACCGGGATCGGCAACCTCGTCGATGCCGACATCGCCAAGGAAAGCGCCCGCCTGCAGGCCTTGCAGGTGCAGCAGCAGCTCGGCGCGCAGGCGCTGTCGATCGCCAACTCGCAGCCGCAGGTGATCCTGCAGCTGTTCAAGGGCTGACGCCCGTTTGAGGGGAGAGTACCCGGCCCCGGAGCTCCGCGCTCCGGGGCCTTTTATTTGCGCCGCGGGCGGGTCGCCTTAACCCCTCGTCAGCCCTTGTGGCGCAATCTGCAGTTGGGAAGTTGCGTGAGTCGGTGGCCTAGGTGATCAGCCTCGATACCAATCTGCTGCTGGGATACTATCAGGCCAAGAACGGCCTGAGCGCGTCCGTGGGCGGCACGTCGACGGGCGTCGCCTCCTCGGTGAAGAAGGCCCCGACGCCGCCTTGGAGCACCCTGTCGGCGGCCCCGAAGGCCGACGAGATGCTCAAGAGCGTCATGATGGGCCGCAAGTTCATCGACGAGTACCAGACCCAGCTCGACGTCAAAGGCGCCAGCGAGGACTACCGGCAGCTCTTCGCGATCCATCAGGGGCTGTCCACCCTCGAAGCGCTCGCGCGCAAGGCCGATGACAAGGACACCACGTCCGCGGAACTGAAGCGGATCCAGGCCGCCTTTACTCGCGGCATGTCCGAAGTGTCGGGCTACATCGACGATGCGAATTTCGACAAGCTGCGACTGACCTATGGCGACGTCGCCGACAAGGCCAAGTCCACGGTCGGCGTGCCAAAGACTACGCCGAAGTACATGACCTCGCCGCTGCACCAGGGAACGGCGACCGATGCGGTCGAGGCGTTCCAGGGCGACATGAAGTTCAGCGTCAAGATACGGCTGCCGAACAAGGTCGAGACGACCATCAACTTCGACCTCGCCGAAATGGGCTCTACGACCCGATCGATGAACGAGGTGGTGAAGTACATCAACACCAAGATCAGCGCCGCCGGCGGCTTCAGCACCCGGTTCGCGGTGGAGAAGATCGCCGGGGCTGAGAAGACCACCGAGGTCAATGGCCGGACGATCAAGCTCGGCACCGAACCGGACAAGTTCGCGCTGAAAATTCAGGGCGATGCGACTGAAATCCTGACGTTTTCCGCGCCAGCCACGTCGCCGGCCGTCTACATCACCCAGACCGCCGGCGACCCGAAGCCCGGCAAGACCACGAAGATCGAAGACGGCAAGGTGGTCACGGTCACGCCGGATCCGAAGCTCGTCGAGGAACTGATCAAGTTTGAGACCGGCACGACGTCGGACGCCGTGCGCCGGCCTGGCGATGTGAACTGGGTCGATGGGCGGGTCTTTAATGTCGCCCTCCCGGAGGGCGTGGAGAAGGTCCACAAGACCGTCACCGGCCCCGATGGGGCGCTCTATCTACTGGCCGACGTGAACGACACTGTCGACGGCCAGACGATCAAGGGCGCTGGCGACGTCGCGCTGATGAAGTTCGATTCGGCCGGCAAGCTCGTCTACGCGCGCACGCTTGGGGCGTCAGCCGACGCAACAGGCCTTGGCCTGGCGATCGGGCCGGACGGCCAGATCGCTGTGTCGGGCTCGGTGACGGGCGGCTTCGCCGCGAGCGGCGTTCCAATCGGCAGCGGCGCGCTGGAAACGATCCCCAAGGTCCTGAAGGCCGACAACGGCATCGACGAGACCAAGCCCGACAGTTTCGTCGCGGTGTTCAGCGCCGCGGGCGACGAGATGTGGTCCCAGCGGATGGGCGCGCGCGACGACGACGAGGCGACCAGTGTCGCTTTCGGTGCGGACGGCTCGCTCTATGTGCTCGGCCGCACCAAGGGCGCGATGCCTGGCCAGACCTCGAACGGCAACTGGGACAACTATCTGCGGGCCTTCGACGCTGAGGGACGCCTGAAGTCCACGACTCAGTTTGGCGCCTCTGGCGAGGACAAGCCTGCCGGCCTAGTGGTCGACGGCACGAACGTCGTTGTCGCCTCGATTGAGGGCGGCGAGATCAAGCTGCGCCGCTACGATATGACTGATCCGAAAGCGCCGGCGCTTTCGGCTACGCGGAGCCTCGGCACTCTGGGCGGCGGTTCGATCGCCGGTGTCACCATGGACGGCGGCAACATCGTGATCGCCGGATCGACGGGCGCCACCCTGGGCGTGGCCAACACCACCCGCGCCTCGTCAGGCAGCGTCGACGCCTTCGCCGCGCGGATCTCGGCGGATCTGACCTCCAGCGCCGACGCCATCGCCTATTATGGCGGCAGCGGCGATGATCGAGCCACGGCGATGACGGTGGCTGACGGCAAGGTCTGGCTGACCGGGACCACCAAGGCCGACCTTCCGGGCATGACTAACGCTGTCGGCAAGGTCGACGGCTTTGCGGTTGGGCTCGACATCGGCACTGGCGCGGTGGCCTGGTCGCAACGGTTCACCGGTTCGGAAAAGATGACCGCGCCGAGTTCAATCGCGGTCGAGGTCGGCGGGGCCAGCGCACTGGACCGTCTGGGCCTGCCCAAGGGCAAGGTCGAGTACTCCGACTCCCAGCTCGTCACCTCAGCGACCTCGGCGCGTCCGGGCGACACCTTCCAGATCCGGCGACGGATCGGCGGCCCGGCGGCGACCATCACCATCGAGGCGAACGATACTCTCGAGACGCTCGCCAAAAAGATCCTGCGCGCGACCTCGTATGGTGTGAAGGCCGAAGTCGTGTCCGACGGCGAGGTCCGCAAGCTTCAGATCCGTCCGCAGAACAGCCGCTCCAGCCTAGAAATCCTTGGGGGGAAGGGCGGTCTCGATGCGCTTGAGGCGCTAGGCCTGCACGAGGGCTTTGTGCGCAGCACGGTGATGAGCGACGAGCGGATGGTCCCCGGCGACGGAGGATCGGCCATGTACGGTCTGAAAATGCCTCGCGACCTGTCGCTGTCGACCAAGGAAGACATCAAGGCGACCATCGACAAGCTGACCATGGCCATGTCGGTGCTGCGCGGCGCCTATCGCGACCTGGAACAGGGCATGAAGCCCGCCAGCGAGACCAAGAAGGCCACCGGTGAGGTTCCTGCCTATCTGAAGAACCAACTGGCGAACTACCAGGCGGGCCTGAACCGCCTGACCGGCGGCTGATCCAGACGCGCGCTTGAAACCGTCACACGCACGGTCTAGCGAGGGCGCATGGAGTTCCTGAAAGATCGGCGCACGCTTCTGGCCCTCGTCGGCGGCGCGCTCGCCCTGTTGGCTGGCGTGATCATCGCCAGCGTCATGGTCAACAAGGGCAAGGGCGAAAAGCCCGCTCCGCCACCTGCTTCGCAGGGCGGGCTGGTCGTCGAGACCGGCGCGCCGGACGATGGCCGCCTGGATCCCGCCAAGCCGCTGCGGTGTTTTGTGGCCGGTCAGTACGTCGGCGAGATGACTTTGGCCGAGTGCGCTAAGCGTAATGGCGTGGCGACCGGAGCGCTCGACGTGGGCGTAGACGAAGCCGGCAATCTGGCGGCGGCCGACCAGGCCGGCACGATGCTCACGCCGTTGCCGCCGCAGCCCGAAGCGGTCACCCCGCTCAATCCGGCCCCGACGGCGCCGGCCCAGCCTCCCGCGGCGACCAATGCGCCGGCCGGCGGGTGCTGGCGCTACGTCGACGGCGGATGGCGCAAGCTGCCCAACGATCTGACGCTCAACGCCTGTGTCCAGGCTCTGTTCGCCGGCCGCTGCGAGCGACCCGGCGGGGCCACCTACGGCCGCTGGATGCAGCAGACGCTGCGCCTTGTGCCGGGCAAGGTGGAGGTGTCGGGCGATAATCGCAGCTTCCGTCCGCTGGCCGAACAGGCTCAGAATTGCTCGATCTCAACCATCGGCTAGGCGCACGCCCTGCCGCCGCCGCAATCGCGACTATAGGCTGACCCCATGCTGTTCCGCTTCGCCCTGGTCGCAGGTCTTTCCATTGTCGCGCTGGCCGCCTGTTCCAAGCGCACGCTGCCGCCGGGCGGTGAGGGGATCTGCTGGAACGTCACTCGGACGCCGGAAGGCGAGCTGAAGTACCACAAGCTGAAGACGGGCGTTCCGACCCTCGAGCACTGCGCGGCGGAACTCGAAAGCATGCGCGTGCGGTTCCTGCGCATGGGTGGCTCGGTTCGGGAGGTCACCGGCGCCTACAAGGGCAGCTTCATCTTCATCGACCGCCGCGGGATTTTCACCGCGCCGTCGCTGGAAGAGCATCCGTATCTGGCTTTGGTGCGCACGGGAGACGGACGCCTGGCGATCCCTGGAGCGATGCCGCAGCAGCCCGCGCAGTAGGTTCACGCCCGCGACCAAATCGCTGTGGACTAAGCGTTAACGTCGTGAACGTATAGCGAACATCGGCGTTGATCCGTGGGAGCGGGTCGTCTAGCGTCGCGCGCTTGGGCGAAAGCCCGCAAGCACGGAAAGCAAGGGACAAGCTCATGGCGGGCAGCGTCAACAAGGTCATTCTGGTCGGCAATCTCGGCGCCGATCCTGAGATTCGCAGCCTGAATTCGGGCGACCGGGTCGCCAATCTGCGTATTGCGACCTCGGAAACCTGGCGTGACCGGAGCTCTGGCGAGCGCAAGGAGAAGACCGAGTGGCACCGGGTGGTGATCTTCAACGATAACCTCGTGAAGGTGGCCGAGCAGTACCTGCGCAAGGGTTCCAAGGTCTACATCGAGGGCTCGATTCAGACCCGCAAGTGGTCCGATCAGTCGGGGCAGGAGAAGTATTCGACCGAGATCGTTCTCCAGAAGTTCCGCGGCGAGCTGACCATGCTCGACGGGCGCGGCGATGGTGAGCGCAGCGGCGGCGGCGGCGATTATGGCGGCGATTACGGCGGCGGCAGCGGTGGCGGCGGTGGTGGTTACGGCGGCGGTGGCGGCGGCTTTGGCGGCGGCTCGCGTAACCAGAGCTCCGGCCCGCGGGAGGACTTCTCAGCCGACCTGGACGATGAGATTCCGTTCTAGGCTTGGCCTGGAACACTAGAAACGCAAACGGCCGATCCTGCGAGGGATCGGCCGTTCTTCGTTCTGAGCGGGGATCTTCAGCGCTGGCGATCGACGCCGCCGCTGCGGCCCGGCCGCAGCGGCTACGCTTGCCCCGAGCCGGGAGCGATCAGCCGCCGGCGATGACGCCGCAGGCGATGCGCGCGCCGGCCCCGCCGATCGGCTGGGTCGTGTGGTCGTCGGCGTTGGCGTGGACGACGATGGCCGAACCGTCCTTGTCGGTCAGGTCCTGGCGGCCGTCGACGCCGCCCAACGAGACGAAGGTGGTGAAGATCTCGGCGTTCGCCGTGCCGTCAGCGGCCACGAAGACGTTCGGCAGGTCGCCGGCCTCGTTGGCGTTGGGGTTCAGCAGGCCGTGCACCATCGTCGGACCGCCGTGAACGTGGCCGCCGGCCGAGGTGAAGTCCGACTTCGAGCAGTCGCCCTTCTCGTGGAAGTGGAGTCCGTGCCAGCCCGGAGCCACGCCCTTCAGCTCGACCCGCAGCAGCACGCCCTTGGGCGCGTTGGTCAAGGTGGCCGACCCGACCGAGGCGCCGGTCGAATTCTTCAGTTCGATCCGTTGGTTGGCTGGTGCGTCTGCCGCATTCGCCGTTCCGGCGAAAAGGGTGGCGGCGAGAGCGACGAAGGCATATTTCATGGGATCCTGCACCTGGGTTCGAAACTGTACGGACATTTGGCCTAGCGGCCTCCGGGATGGTAACAACAGAACCTAGCTTTGTGTCCGATTCTAAACGGCTAAATCCTCTCCTTGACCGACGAAACCCATACCCCGCCGGACGGTGATCGGCGTGGGGGCATCGCCCCTATCGCCATCGAAGACGAGCTGAAGCGCTCGTATCTCGACTACGCCATGAGCGTGATCGTCAGCCGAGCGCTGCCTGATGCGCGCGACGGCCTGAAGCCAGTCCACCGCCGTATCCTGTTCTCGATGAACGAGCAGGGCCATACGCCCGATCGGTCGTACGTGAAGTCGGCCCGCGTGGTCGGGGACGTCATGGGTAAGTATCACCCGCACGGCGACGCCTCGATCTACTTCACCATGGTCCGGATGGCGCAGCCGTTCTCCATGGGGCTGCTGCTGATCGACGGCCAGGGGAACTTCGGTTCGGTCGACAACGACCCCCCTGCGGCCATGCGCTACACCGAAAGCCGCATGAGCAAGGCGGCGATGTCGGTGGTCGCCGACCTCGACAAGGATACGGTCGACTTCAAGGAGAACTACGACGGCACCGAGCAGGAGCCGATCGTCCTGCCGTCGCGGATCCCGAACCTGCTGGTCAATGGCGCGGGCGGCATCGCCGTCGGCATGGCCACCAACATCCCGCCGCATAACCTCGGCGAGGTCATCGACGCCTGCCTGGCCTATGTGGACGATCCCGAAGTCTCGCTCGACGCGTTGCTCGACATCGTCCCGGGCCCCGATTTCCCGACCGGCGGCGAGATTATCGGCCGCTCGGGCGCTCGCAACGCGCTGATGACCGGCCGCGGTTCGGTCGTGATGCGCGGCAAGGCCGAGATCCAGGAGCTTCGCAAGGATCGCGAAGCCATCATCATCAACTCGATCCCGTATCAGGTGAACAAGGCCGCGATGGTCGAGCGCATCGCCGAACTGGTGCGCGAGAAGAAGATCGAGGGCATCGCCGACCTGCGCGATGAGAGCGACCGCGACGGCATGCGCGTCGTCGTGGAGATGAAGCGTGACGCGTCGCCCGACGTCGTCCTGAACCAGCTCTATCGCTATACGCCGCTGCAGTCGTCCTTTGCCGTCAACATGCTGGCGCTGGATCGCGGCCGGCCGCGCGAGATGAACCTGCGCGATCTGATCGTCGCCTTCGTCGATTTCCGCGAGGAAGTGGTCGTCCGGCGCGTCAAGTTCGAGCTCGGCAAGGCCCGCGATCGCGGCCACGTCTTGGTCGGCCTGGCCATCGCCGTGGCCAATATCGACGAGTTCATCCACATCATCCGGTCCTCAAAGGACCCGGCCGAGGCGCGTGAGCGCCTGGTGGCCAAGGATTGGCCCGCCGGCGACATGCTGCCGCTGGTGGAACTGATCGCCGACCCGCGCACCCTCGTGATCGACGGCGCGCTGATCCGGCTGTCGGAAGAGCAGGCCCGCGCCATCCTGGCCCTGACCCTGTCTCGCCTGACCGGCCTTGGCCGCGACGAGATCTTCGGGGAGGCCCGCGAACTGGCCGACACGATCCAGGGCCACCTGACCATCCTGTCGGCGCGCGCCAACGTCATGTCGATCGTCCGCGAGGAACTCGTGGCGGTGCGCGACGCCTTCGCCGTGCCGCGCCGGTCCGAGATCGTCGACGGCGACGCCGACGTCGAGGACGAGGATCTGATCGCCCGCGAGGACATGGTCATCACCGTCACGCACGGCGGCTATGTGAAGCGCACGCCGCTGACCACGTACCGGACGCAGCATCGCGGCGGCAAAGGCCGTTCTGGCATGGCGACCAAGGACGAGGATGCGGTCACCCGCGTGTTCTCGGCCAACACCCATACGCCGATGCTGTTCTTCTCGTCCGGCGGCAAGGTCTATCAACTCAAGGTTTGGCGACTGCCGGTCGGCAACCCGAATTCGCGCGGCAAGGCGTTCGTGAACCTGCTGCCGATCGAGCCGGGCGAAAGCATCACCTCGATCCTGCCGGTCCCGGAAGACGAGGCCGCCTGGGCCCAGTACGACGTGATGTTCGCCACCAAGTCGGGCGGCGTGCGTCGGAACAAGCTCTCCGACTTCCAGGGCATCAAGCGCAACGGCAAGATCGCCATGAAGCTGGATGAGGGCGACCAGATCATCGGCGTCGGCCTCTGCAACGCCCAGCAGAACGACATCCTGCTCACGACCGCGCTGGGCCGCTGCATCCGCTTTGCGACTGAAGAGGTGCGGGTGTTCGCCGGGCGCGATTCCACCGGCGTCCGCGGCATTCGCCTGGCCGACGGCGACAAGGTAATCTCGATGGCGATCCTTCGCTCGGTCGAAGCCTCGCCCGCTGAGCGCGCCGCCTACGTCAAGCACGCCAACGCCATGCGCCGGGCGACTGGTGATGACGTCGAAGAGGTCTCCGCGCCTGACGACGACGAGGCGGAGGGTGATGTCACGCTCAGCGTCGAGCGCATCGCCGAACTCGGCGCCGCCGAAGAGGTCATCCTCACCGTGTCGACCGAGGGCTTCGGCAAGCGGACCTCCGCCTACGAGTTCCGTCGCACTGGACGGGGCGGGCAGGGGCTTCTGGCCCAGGATCTGACGAAGAAGGGCGGTCGCCTGGCCGCATCGTTCCCGGTCGAGGAGTTCGATGAGATCCTTCTGGTCACCGATCAGGGCCAGCTGATCCGTACGCCGGTCAATCAGGTCCGCATGGTCGGCCGCAACACCTCGGGCGTGACCATCTTCCGCACGAGCAAGGACGAACATGTCGTCTCGGTCGAGCGGCTGGCGGATCAGGGCGGCGGTGAAGAAGCGGACGATTCCGAAATCGAAGGTGACGTGGCGGAATAGTCCCGCCGCGCATCACGGCGTCGCGCAACCGCTAGTTCAATAGGCGGTTGCGCGTGAGATTTGGGCTTGCTTTCGCCGCCCGTGCCGGTGAAATCCTGCTGCACCGCAACAGGGGGGAGACGTCGAATGACGCGCGTGGGGCTTTATCCCGGGACCTTCGATCCGATCCACAACGGCCATACCGACATCATCGGCCGGGCCGTAAAGCTGGTCGACAAGCTGGTGATCGGCGTCGCGATCAACGCGGGCAAAGGCCCCCTGTTCGAGTTGGAGGAACGCGTCGCGATCCTGCAGGAAGCCACTCAGCACCTGAATGACCGGGCCGAGATCATCGTGCGCCCCTTCGAAGGTCTGCTGATGCACTACGCCCGCGAGATCGGGGCCCAGGTTATCGTCCGGGGCCTGCGCGCGGTCGCTGACTTCGAATACGAATTCCAGATGACGGCCATGAACCAGCAGCTCGACCGCGAGGTGGAGACGGTGTTCCTGATGGCCGATCCGCGCCACCAGGCGATCTCGTCCAAGCTGGTGAAGGAAATCGCGGTGCTGGGCGGCGACATCAGCAAGTTCGTCAGCCCGACGATCAAGGAAGCGCTGATGTCCAAGGTCGGCCGCGGCGTCTAAGGCATCCGCCGCCGACGGGCTGGCGATTTCGTCCTTTGCTCGCTACGAGTGGCCCATGATCCGAACCCTGTTGCTCACCGCCGCTGTCCTGGCGATGGCGGCGCCTGCCGCCGCCCAGGCGCCCGCCGCAAAGTCCTCCGCCGCCCCCGCCGCGCCGTCGGCCGGAGATTGGCGCACTCCCAATCCCGACGATCTGCTGGTGATCGACACCAACAAGGGCCGGATCATCGTGGAGATGCTCCCAGAGGTCGCGCCCGCCCACGTCCAGCGGGTCAAGGAGCTGACGCGCGCCGGCTTCTACGACGGCCGCAGCTTCTTTCGGGTGATCGACGAATTCATGGCCCAGACCGGCGACCCGGAAGATCGGGGCACTGGCGGCAGCGACAAGCCCGACCTGACGCAGGAATTCCTGTTCCGGCTGGGTCCTGACGCTGGCTTCGTCCAAGCGGCCGACCAGAACGTCGCCCAGGTCGGCTTCATCAAGTCGCTGCCGGTTCGGAGCCAGAGCCCGATGCTCATGGCCATGACCGCCGACGGCAAGGTCTCGGCCTGGCCGCTCTATTGTCCGGGCGTTGCGGCGATGGCCCGGGGCCAGGGCGACGACAGCGCCAACAGCCAGTTCTTTCTGATGCGTCAGACCTATCCGTCGCTTGAGAAGCGCTACACGGGCTGGGGGCGCGTCGTCGCGGGCCTTGAGGTCGTGCGCGCCATCAAGGTGGGCGAGCCTGTGGCCCCGCCTCAGGACAAGATGGACAAGGTGCGCATCCTGGCCGATATCCCCGCGTCTGAACGCCCCAAGGTGCGCGTGATCGATCCCAACAGCGCCTGGTTCAAGGCCGAGATCGAAAGCGTCCGCGCCCGGATGGGTGAGAACTTCTCGGTTTGCGAGATCAAAGTCCCATCGGAGGTGAAGTGATGGACCCGGAAAACACCCTTATCCTGACCCTGGACACGGGCACGGTTACGATCAAACTCCGCCCCGACCTGGCGCCGGGCCACGTCGAGCGCATCAAGGAACTGTCGCGCGAAGGCTTCTATGACGGCGTGGTCTTCCACCGTGTCATCGACGGCTTCATGGCCCAGGGCGGCGACCCGACCGGCACCGGCACCTCGGGCTCTGACAAGCCGAACCTGAAGGCCGAGTTCTCGCGCGAACCGCACGTCCGCGGGGTCTGCTCGATGGCCCGCACCTCGGCGCCGCATTCGGCCAACAGCCAGTTCTTTATCTGCCTGGACGACGCCACCTTCCTTGACGGCCAGTACACCGTCTGGGGCGAAGTGGTCGAAGGCATGGACGCGGTCGACGCTCTGCCCAAGGGTGAGCCGCCGCGCGCGCCCGGCAAGATCGTGTCCTCGCGCGTCGCTGCAGACGCCGCGTGACGCCGACTCTGGAAGCGGCGTATGCGCAGCCGCATCGCCGCTACCATACGCGGGCCCACATCGAGCAGTGCCTGGCGCTGCTCGATCAGGTCTCCGACCTAACTGATACCGAGCGCCAGATTCTGACCTATGCGATCTGGTGGCACGACGCCGTCTATGATCCGACTGCTTCCGATAACGAAGCCAGGAGCGCGCAGATGGCCAAGGCCGATCTGCGCGATTTCGACGTCTCGATCCATGCCCGCGAGGAAGTCGCGCGGCTGATCATGCTGACAGCAGGCCACGAGGTCGAAGAAGAAGACCGCCTCGGCGAACTTCTGGTTTCCATTGACCTGGCGATCCTTGGGGCCCCGGCTGACCGCTACGACGCCTATGCGCGCGCGGTTCGCGACGAGTACGCCCACGTGCCCGACGAGCTCTGGCGCAAGGGCCGCGCCGGCGTGCTGCAACGCTTTCTCGACGCACAGGTTATCTTCCCCGATCCGGCCTTCGCCGAATGGCTCGACGCCCAGGCGCGGGACAACCTTACGCGGGAGCTCGCGTCGCTCACCTGAGGAGGCTTCGGTGGCGCGTCTGAAGGTCTTCATCACCTCCGACGGGTTTACCGACTACGTGGTGGCCGCCACGTCGCGCGCCAAGGCTCTCGCCGCGTGGGGCGCGCACCAGGACCTGTTTCAGACCGGCGGCGCCCACGAGACGGACGATCCAGATCTCGTGGCTGCGGCCAGCGAACAACCGGGGCATGTGCTGCGCCGGCCCTCGAAGGTCACGCCGCTCATTCCCAAACGCGCCGCCACGGCGAAGCCGCCGCCACCATCGCCGAGGCCGCAGCCGCCGAAGCCGCGCGGACCAACACCCGCCCAGCTGCGAAAAGTCGCCGACCTGGAAGCTGAACTGGAAGCCGCCGCCGAGCGCCATTCCGCCGAGCTAGCCCAAATCGTCGCGGAGAAGCGCGCCCTGGAACTGCGACGCGACGAGAGCGAGAGTAGGTTTCTGGCCCGCCGCGCCGAACTGCGCGAGGCGCTCCGCAAGGCGCGTCTGGCCCTAAGGTGACGGCGCCAGGGTGACGATCACCGGATAGTGGTCCGAACCCAGGCGTGGGCCGCGCTCGGCGCGGACGGTGCGCCAGCCTGGTCCGGCATAGACATGGTCGATTGGCAGCAGCGCGAACGGCAGACCGAGGCCGGCGACGCTACGATCGGCCGGCCAGGAGAACAGCGCTCGCGTGCGCCGCTCCAAGCCGAACATGGCATCCTCGCGCCGGCGGCTGAACGACCAGGGCGTAGAGTTGAAGTCGCCGGTCAAGATCAAGCGCTCTTTCGGAAAACGGTTCAGCAGTCCAGAGATCACACGGCCTTGGGCCTGCTGCCAGCGGCTGTGGATCGGCCAGGTGTAGTGGGTGCCGAACACGCTGAACTCGCCGCGGGAGTCGCGGAAGGTGGCGCCGGCGATCGGCGGGGGATCGTCGTAGGCGGCGGCCGGCGGAACCGGGACGTCGCGGGCCACGGGCCGGGCCTTGGACAGGATCATCACGCTGCAGTCGCCGCAGCTGACATGATAGCCGCGAAAGGCCCGCTTGAGGGCGGGAGCGATGATGCTGGCTTCCTCGACCACAAGGATGTCGGGATCCTGCGCCCGCAGCCATCTGATGGTCTCGGCCTGGCGACCGTTGCGCTCCCAAGCGTTGAACTGGATCAGCTTGATCTGGCAGGGCGCGCCGTCGGGGGCAGGCGGACTCGCGGGACGAAGATATTCGGGTGCGACCAAGAGGCCGCTGGCGGCGATCGTCACAGCCGAGACGCCCACGAGCAGCAGGCGCGCGCCGCCGCGCTCGAACACCAGGCCGTAGATCGCCGGGAGCAGCGACAGCGCAAGCAGCATCGGCGCGAAGTGGGTGAGGATGTCGAGCTGGACGCTCCAGCGCCCACCTTGCGCAGTCAAAACCCACAACGCGCAGCCGAGCGCCGTCAGGACCATCAGGCTGGTGGTCAGCAAGCGAAGGGAGCGCATCGACTAGTTCGATTTTGGGGCCAGTACAGCGACGACGGGATAGTGGTCCGAACCTAGCCTTGGCCCGCGGGTGATCGAGACCGTGCCCCAGTCCGACCCGGCGTAGACATGATCAATCGGCAGCAGCGCAAGGCCGAACGGCCTATCGGCGGGCCAGGTGGGCAACGCGTATGTCCGACGCTCCAGGCCCAAGGCCGCGTCTTCTCGGCGGCGGGAAAACGACCACGGGGTGGAGTTGAAGTCGCCGACCAGGATGAGCCTCTCGCGAGATCGCCCCTTCATTAGTTGCTGCAGGCGTGCGCTGTTTTCGGCGTGGTTTTCGACGTTGGTCGGCCAAACATAGTGGACGCCCATGACCGTGAACTCGCCGCTGGGGCCGGCGAGGTGGGCGATCGTGATGGCGGGACCCAACCCCTTGCGGCCGCGGCGGGGCGCTTCGATGCGTTCGGCGGGGGTACGCGTGAAGATCGCAACCTCGCAGGTCTTGCCGCAGGACATCTGCCGACCGAGGCGCTGGGTCACCGCGGTTTGGAACAGGGGGCGGGAGTCTTCGACAACGAGTACGTCGGGGTCCTCGGCCGCCAGCCAGGCGAGGCGTTGTTCCAGGCCATCGCTGTCACGGGCGGCGTTGAACTGGATGAGCTTGATCTGACCGGGCGCGTTGGGGGGCAGCCGCGGGCTTTGCGGACGCAGGAGCTCAGGCAGCATCAGGCTCAGGCTGGCGACCACCGCTGCCGCCCCCAGCAACGCCGGGAGCAGCCGCCGATGCGCGAAGATCGCCGCCGCAAGGGTCACCGCGCCGCCCGCCAGATAGAGCGGGGCGAAGTGGGTCAGAATGTCGAGACGACCGCTGAAGCGCCCGCCCAGCGCGATGATGGCCGCCGCTGCGGACACTGCGCCAATCGGCAGA
Source organism: Phenylobacterium sp. (assembly GCF_013822795.1). Taxonomy (GTDB): domain Bacteria; phylum Pseudomonadota; class Alphaproteobacteria; order Caulobacterales; family Caulobacteraceae; genus Phenylobacterium. Next base: position 14,711 of record NZ_PNLB01000006.1, read on the forward strand.
ACGATCCCACGGAGAACGAATCGCACAAGGCTCATGAGGCGAGCTTACACGCGGCCACGCTTGACGGGTGCGCCGGCCCGTGCGCTTCAAGCGCGTCCATGCAGCTCTCCGATTTCGACTTCGATCTTCCCGACGACCGCATCGCCCTGCGGCCGGTGACACCCCGCGACGCCGCGCGCATGCTGCTGGTGACGCCGGATGCGTCGCTGCGGGATCTGAGCGTCGCCGATCTGCCCGCCCAGCTGCGCGCCGGCGACGTGTTGGTGCTCAACGACACGCGGGTGATCCCGGCGCGCCTCAAAGGGCGCAGGGTCCGCGAGGGCTCAGACGTGGCGGTCGAGGCGACCTTGCACAAACGGCTGACGCCCTCCCGCTGGTCGGCCTTCATGAAGCCAGGCAAGAAGCTTGCGCCCGGTGATCGGGTGCGGTTCGGCGCGACTGATGACCGCGCCTGCCTGCTGGGCGTACTTGACGCGACAGTGATCGAGAAGGGTGAGGGCGGCGAGGTCACCCTCGGCTTCGATCTGGCTGGGCCCGACCTCGATGCGGCGATCGCCGAGCGCGGCGCGATGCCGTTGCCGCCCTACATCGCCGCCAAGCGCGGAGAGGATGCGCAGGACAGGGCCGACTATCAGACGGTCTACGCCGACGAGGAAGGCTCGGTCGCCGCGCCCACCGCCGGCCTGCATTTTACCCCACGCCTACTGGATGAGCTCAAGGCGATGGGCGTAACCCTGCAGTTCGTGACGCTCCATGTGGGAGCCGGCACGTTCCTGCCGGTGAAGACCGAAAACCTGTCGGAACACCGCATGCATGCGGAGTACGGCGAGGTCGATGCCGATACTGCCGCCGCCCTAAATGCGGCGAAGGCGGCCGGCGGCCGCATCGTCTGCGTCGGCACCACCTCGCTGCGCCTGATCGAGAGCGCGACCGGCGAGGACGGCATCGTTCGTCCCTTCGCGCATGAGACGGCGATCTTTATCACCCCCGGCTATCGCTTCCGCGCCGCCGACGGCCTGATGACCAATTTCCATCTGCCGAAGTCGACCCTGTTCATGCTGGTCAGCGCATTCGCCGGCTTGGAGACGATGCGCGCCGCCTACGCTCACGCCATCGCGAGCGGCTACAGGTTCTATTCCTACGGCGACGCCAGCCTGCTCTGGAGAGCCAACTAGTGGCCGCATTCCCCTTCGAGATCGCTGCAAGCGACGGCGCGGCGCGAACCGGCGTGCTGAAAACCCCGCGCGGCGACATCCGTACCCCGGCCTTCATGCCGGTCGGGACGGCTGCGACCGTAAAGGCTCTGACCGTCGATCAGGTCCGCTCGACGGGCGCCGACATCATTCTGGGCAACACCTACCACCTGATGCTTCGCCCGACCGCCGAACGGGTGGCGCGGCTAGGCGGTCTGCACAAGTTCATGCGCTGGGATCGGCCGATCCTGACCGACTCGGGCGGCTTCCAGGTCATGTCGCTGTCGAAGATCGCCAAGGTCACAGAGGAATCCGTAGCCTTCCAGAGCCACATCGACGGTTCAAAGCATGTGCTGACGCCGGAGCGGTCGATCCAGATCCAGGCGGATCTGCTCGGATCCGACATCGTCATGCAACTCGATGAGTGCGTGGCTTGGCCAGCGGAGGAGGGGCGTGCGCGCCAGGCGATGCAGCTCTCGGCCCGATGGGCCAAGCGCTCAAAGGACGCCTTCGGCGCGCGCGAAGCTCAGGCGTTGTTCGGCATCCAGCAGGGGTCGACCTTCGAGCATCTGCGCAAGGAGTCGGCGGAGCGCCTGATCGAGATCGGCTTCGACGGATACGCCCTGGGCGGCCTGGCGGTCGGCGAGGGACACGAGGCGATGTGCGAGGTGCTCGACTACGCGCCGGCCATGCTGCCGGCGGACCGGCCGCGCTACCTGATGGGCGTCGGCAAGCCGATCGACCTGGTCGAAGCGGTGGCCCGTGGGGTCGACATGTTCGATTGCGTGCTGCCGACCCGTTCGGGCCGACACGGTCAGGCCTGGACCTGGGAAGGCCCGGTAAACCTGAAGAACGCCCGTTTCGCCGAGGATGACACGCCCCTGGACGAAGCCAGCGATTGCCCGGCTTCGTCGCACTACTCGAAGGCCTATCTGCATCACCTGGTAAAGGCCGAGGAGATCCTCGGCCAGGTGCTGCTGTCCTGGCACAACATTGCTCACTTCCAGGCGCTGACTGCAGCGATGCGGGCGGCCATCGCCGAGGGGCGGTTCGAACAGTTCCGCCGCGAGTTCAAGGCCCGTCAGCGCACGGGGTAGCGGGGCTTGAGCTCCTGCGACTTCACCGGCGTGCCGGTCAGGATGTGCGATGGGGTGGCCGGCGGGGGGCATCCGCGCGCCTCGCCCAGGCCCTTGAGGTAGGCGCGCCGTACGCCGCCGGCGGTGATGGCGGCCGTGACCATGCTGTCGTGCCGCTCGGCCCCGGAGAGCTTGCGCACCCAGCCGCGGAACGGAATCACATCCGAGGCTAGGCCCGCGACCGCGCCCAGAGCCGCGCCCTTGCCGCGGTCCATCAGGTCGTCTTCGTCAACCGCCGGCTCGTCCAGGTCCGCCCCCAGGGCGCCGTTCAGTGGCAGGATCGCCGCGGCGATGCCTTCGCAGGTCGGCGAGTGCGGCCGCTGATAGGGGTCGGCCATGGCCTCCAGCAGCACTGTGGGGATCTTGGTCTGCAAAAGGTTCACGTCGCGGAGGGGGGCCGAGACCGCGCCTTGGACGCTCTCGCGCTTGGCCTCGGAGGTCGTCTGGATCTTGTCGGCGCCGTTAGCCGGGGCGGTGACGCAGCCGCCGAGCAGCAGCATCGGAATCAAAGCAGGAACAAAATAGCGCATGACGCTGATGCTAAAGGGTGCGCGAAGCTGTTGGAAAGCTGCAGCAGCGCTCTTGCTCCAGGCAGGCCGCCCGCATATGGTCCGCGCCTCTTCGCCGCTGCCCCTCAGGGCGCGGCGACGTGGGCCGGTAGCTCAGTGGTAGAGCATTCGACTTTTAATCGAATGGTCGTGAGTTCGAACCTCACCCGGCCTACCAATATCTCCGACATTTGCAGCACCGGCCGACGCAATCGGCGTGAGCCATCCCGTGCGTGGTCAAGCTTGGCTCAGGGTTTCACTCGTAGTTGTCAGAAAAACTATATTGTCGATGGGGGCGCTGGGAATTAGCCAGACGCCCTGGCCGAACGCAGCGAACTTTGCGTCTCGGCGTTTATGCGTCTGAACCGGGGCTGTAACGATGACGGCGACCTCGCCGACCGAACGCGTCGCGTCACGAAGGCCGCTGATCCGGCGGCGTTCAGCGATTCCCGGATTCTCGCTGACCATGGGGCTGACTCTCGCCCTGCTGTCGCTGATCGTGCTCATCCCGCTGTCGGCGGTGGGGCTGAAGGCGTCGGAGCAGTCGGCGTCGGAATTCCTGCATGCGGCGTTCAACGAACGGGCCCTGACCGCTTACCGGCTGTCGTTCGGCGCCGCATTGATCGCCGCCGCGATCAATGGCGTGTTCGGTCTGCTGACCGCCTGGGCGCTGGTCCGCTATCAGTTTCCCTTCAAGAGCCTGGTGAATGGGATCATTGACCTGCCGTTCGCCCTGCCGACCGCGGTGGCCGGCATCGCGTTGGCCACGCTTTATGCGCCGAACGGCTGGATCGGGGCGCTGCTGGTTCCGGCCGGGATCAAGGTCGCCTACACCCCGCTTGGCGTCATCGTCGCCCTGACTTTCATCGGCCTGCCGTTCGTCGTGCGCACGCTGGAGCCGGTGATGCGCGACCTCGCCTCGGACGTTGAGGAGGCCGCCGCCAGCCTAGGCGCCACCCGGTTCGACACCATCGCCCGGGTGATCCTGCCGGCGCTGGCGCCGGCCTGGCTGACCGGGTTCGCCCTGGCGTTCGCGCGGGCGGTGGGGGAGTACGGCTCGGTGATCTTCATCGCCGGCAACATGCCCTACAAGTCCGAGATCGCGCCGCTGCTGATCATCATCGAGCTTGAGCAGTACGACTACGCCGGGGCGGCGACCATCGCGGTCGTGATGCTGTCGGTCTCGTTCCTCATGCTGTTCGTCATCAACGCCATTCAGGCGTGGGCGCGGAGGTTGGCGGCATGAACCGGTTGCGTCACCCCACCGAGGATCCGCCGTGGGCGAAGGCGCTGATCCTTGTGATCGTCGGGGCGTTCCTGGCTTCGGTTCTCATCCTGCCGATGGTGTCGGTGTTCTTCGAGGCCTTGCGCAAAGGGTTGCCCGCTGCGCTGGAAGCGATTGGGACCGAAGACGCCCGTGCGGCGATCAAGCTGACCCTGATTACGGCGGCGATCTCCGTGCCGTTCAACATCGTATTCGGGGTCTGCGCCTCCTGGGCGATCGCCAAGTTCGAGTTTCCCGGAAAGGCGTTCTTGATCACCCTGATCGACCTGCCGTTCTCGGTGTCGCCGGTGGTCGCGGGCCTGATCTATGTGCTCGTGTTCGGCGCTCAAGGATGGTTCGGACCCTGGCTGATCGATCACGATATCAAGATCATCTTCGCCGTGCCTGGCATCGTGCTGGCCACCATTTTCGTGACCTTCCCGTTCGTCGCCCGCGAACTGATCCCGCTGATGCAGGAGCAGGGCGTCGATGAAGAAGAGGCGGCGGTCTCGATGGGCGCCTCGGGGCTGCGCACGTTCTGGAGCGTGACGGCGCCGAACATCCGGTGGGGACTGCTCTACGGGGTCTTGCTCTGCAACGCCCGCGCCATGGGCGAGTTCGGGGCGGTGTCGGTGGTCTCCGGGCATATCCGCGGCTTGACCAACACCATGCCGCTGCACGTAGAGATCCTCTATAACGAGTACGATTTCGTCGGCGCGTTCGCCGTCGCGGCGTTGCTCTGCTTCCTGGCGGTCGTCACCTTGGTGCTGAAGACCGTGCTTGAAATCGCCCAGCCGCCGTCGCGGCCGGGCCGTCATTGATCGCGAGACGCTGCAGATGACCATTTCCATCCGTTCGGTGGAGAAGACCTTTGGGCGATATCCAGCGCTCAACAGCGTCAGCCTCGAGATCGCAGACGGCGAGCTGTTGGCGCTGCTTGGCCCGTCGGGCTCGGGCAAGACGACTCTGCTGCGCGTCATCGCCGGGCTTGAGTTCCCGGACAACGGCCAGGTGCTCTATGGCGATCAGGACATGACCTATGCCGGCGCGGCCGAGCGCCGGGTCGGATTCGTGTTTCAGCAGTATGCGCTCTTTCGGCACATGACCGTCGCCAAGAATGTCGCCTTCGGCCTGGACGTTCGCAAAGGCGCGGCCAAGCCGAGTAAGAGCGAGATCACCCAGCGGGTCGACGAACTGCTGCGACTGGTGGAGTTGGGCGAGCTGGGCAAGCGCTATCCGGCCCAGCTGTCTGGCGGGCAGCGTCAGCGCGTCGCCCTGGCGCGTGCGTTGGCTGTGAACCCCAGCGTGCTGCTGCTCGACGAACCGTTCGGGGCGCTCGACGCCACCGTGCGCAAGTCGCTGCGCAAGGAGCTGCGGCGCATCCACGACGCCACCGGCGTCACCACGATTTTCGTGACCCACGACCAGGAAGAAGCCCTGGAACTGGCCGACCGCGTCGCGATCCTGAATCAGGGGGTGATCGAACAGGTCGGGACCCCGCAGGAGATCCACGACAATCCCGTCGGGGCGTTCGTCGCCGGATTTGTCGGCGAATCCAACCGCCTGGAGGGCGAAGTGAAGGCCGGCCGATTCCGCATCGGCGACCTCCAGTTCGATGCGTCGGGTGCGGTGGACGGCCCGGCCGTGGCCTATGTGCGGCCGCATGAGCTCGTGCTGTCGCAGGGCGGCGGTGAGGGGACCTTCGGCCTCGTCGCCAACCATATCGCCCCACAGGGCGCAGTGGCTCGGATCGACGGAACCACGGCTGGCGGTCTGCGGCTTGAGGCCGCGTTCGCCAGGCAGGCGGTGGCGGACCTGCGCCCAGGCGCGCGGCTCGATCTGTCGGTCGGCCGCGCCTACGTCTTCCCGGCCTAGAAGTGATGGACCTGCCGGTCGTTCGCCTCTTGGGGGCAGCCGACCTGGCGGTGCTGGGCAACGTCGCCGCTGAGGTCTTCGACGAAGCGGTCGATCCTGCGTTCTGGTCGGAGTTCTTGGCCGATCAACGTCATCACCTGGTGGTGGCGATCGACGATGGCGTCGTGGTCGGGTTCGCCTCGGCTGTGCACTACGTCCACCCTGACAAGGCGCCTCAGCTTTGGATCAATGAGGTCGGCGTCGCGCCGAGTCACCAACGACGGGGTCTTGCCCGCCGGTTGCTGGATCGGCTGCTGGCGCTGGCTCGTGAGTTGGATTGTTCCGAGGCCTGGGTGCTGACTGACGAGGAGAACCTGGCGGCCCGCGCCGCCTATCGTTCGGCCGGAGGCGAGGAGACCAGCGGCGTGGTGATGGTGACGTTCCCCCTGCGTTGACGTCGGCTACTGCTGTTGCTGCTGCTGTTGCTGGTCATAGGCTGGCGTCCCGGCAGGCCGTCGACGGCCGCCGCGGGCGAACGACGGCTGAGCCATGCGGATGAATTCCGGTTCCGTGGGCGCGGTACGGGCGCGCCGCACCGAGACCCCGACCACGAGCTGGCTTTCAGCGTCGCCCTTGTAGACCCCGCGTGAGGGCGGCACGTCGTTATAGTCGCGGCCGACGGCCGCTGCGACATGGCGCTCGCCGGCCAGCACGTTGTTGGTCGGGTCGAAACCGACCCAGCGCAGTGACGGCAGGAACACTTCGACCCAGGCGTGGGTGGCGTCGGGATCAGAGCGGTCGCCAGCCTGCCGATCCGTGAACAGATAACCTGAGACGTAGCGTGCCGGGAGGCCCCATCCTCGGCAGATGGCGATCATAATGTGGGCGAAGTCCTGGCAGACGCCGCGGCCGGCGCCGAGAGCCAGGTCGATGGGGCTGTCGGCGTGGGTGACGCCGGGCTCGTAGTCGAACGAGGTGTAGATGGTCTCTGACAACGCCCGCACGGCGTTGAGCGGATCACGTCGGCGCAGCTCGTCCAGACCGTGCTCGGCGATGTAGGCGCGCAGGGCGTCGGTCTCGACGGCGAAGCCGCCAAAGGCCAGGAAGTCGAAGTTTTCGCCGCGGACGAAGTCGCTGCGCAGGCGATCCCACTCGCCGTGATCAAGGCCGTCGGGCAACGCGGGCGGCGCCTGGGTCTCCACAGCGGCGTTGACCATGATCCGCAGCCGGTCATGGGGCTGGGGGACATCGAAGTGGTAGACAGCGTTGCCGAACGGGTCGGCATAGGAGAACAGCTGCGCGGCCGGATCGACGTCGAGGTCGAACGACACGAGCCGCTGGCGAGCGGTCTTCTGCGGCTGCATCCAAACCTCCATGACGCTTTCGCGGACGGGTTCGGCGTAGTGGTATTGGGTGACGTGCCGGACTTCGAGAAGCATGGATGGGGCGGTCCCTAGGCCGGCAGCCGGGTTTCGAGGGAGTAGGCGACGAAGGTGTCGTAGATCGACTGATGGAGGGCGGCGCAGTCCTCCAGCACGCTGGAGATCAGGCCGCTGGCGCCGTCGTACTCGTCCATGTCGGCGTACTGGAGGCGTGCGCGCAGGCGTCCGGCCAGGCGCTCTGGCGGTGAGTGTCCCCCGGCATCGGCATGGCGCGCGGCCGAACTCAAATATTCTTCGATCCGGGCGGTGCAAAAGCGCATCGAGCGTGGGAACTCCTCGTCGAGCAGCAGGAATTCCAGGACCTTGCGCGGCTGCACATCGGCGGTGAACCGGCGCAGGTAAGGCTCCAGGGCACAGCTCATCCGCAGCACCCCCATCAGGGCCATGTGGTCCTCCGGTGCGCGGCGCAGGCCAAAGCAGGCCTCAAGCAGCCGCCCGATGAGCTGGGCGCGTTCCAGGTGCACGCCCAGCAGTAGGAAGCGCCAGCCCTCGCCGTGGCTCATTGTTGCGTCGGCGGCGCCCTTGAACAGGTGCAGGTCGGCGATGATGTCGTGCAGAAACGCCGAAGGGCCGTCGCCAAAGGCGCGCGGCGCCTCGGCGGCCGTGACCCGCAGGTGGAGCATGTTGAGGCGCTCCCAGGTCTCCGTCGTGATCTGGTCTCGAACCTGCCGTGCGTTCTCGCGGGCAAGCGCCAGCGAGGAGACGATCGAGCCGCCGTCGTGCCGGTCCAGCGCCAGCGCCAGGGCGAGCTGATAGGGATCGTCGGCGCGGTGCAGTTCGGTGTCCCCGACCGCCGACAGCACGATGCGCGAGACCAGCCCGGCGGCTTCGTTGCGGTCCAGGGTGGCGTTGAGCATGACGTCGCTGAGGCGGCACAGATGTTCGGCCCGTTCGACGTAGCGACCGATCCAGTAGAGACTGTCGGCCACGCGGGCGAGCATCATGGATGGGCTCCTGTCGGCGTGGATTCCAGTACCCAGGTGTCTTTGGAGCCGCCGCCCTGGCTCGAGTTGACGACCAGCGATCCCTTTTTCAGGGCCACGCGGGTGAGAGCGCCCGGCGTCACCACAATTTTCTCTCCCGAGAGGATGAAGGGGCGGAGGTCGACGTGGCGCGGCTCGATCTCGCCATCGATCAGGCAGGGCGCGGTCGAAAGCTGGATCGTCGGCTGGGCGATGTAGTTGGCAGGATCAGCGGCGATGGCCATGGCGAACGCCTCGCGCTCCTTGCGGCTTGCGTGCGGTCCGATCAGCATGCCGTAGCCGCCTGAGGCGCCCACCGCCTTGACTACAAGCTTGTCGAGATTGGCCAGCACGTGCGCGAGCTGGGTCGGCTCGCGGCAGAGATAGGTCTCGATGTTCGGCAGGATGGCGTCTTCGCCGAGATAGTAGCGGATGATCGCCGGCACGTAGGCGTAGACGGCCTTGTCGTCGGCCACGCCGGTCCCGGGCGCGTTGCAGATCACCACGTTGCCGGCCCGATAGGCGTTGAACAGGCCGGCCGAGCCCAACGCGGAATCGCGTCGGAAGGTGAGGGGATCGATGAAGTCGTCGTCGACACGGCGATAGATCACGTCGATCCGCCGCAGACCGGTCGTGGTCCGCATGTAGACCATGTTGTCGTGCACGACGAGGTCTCGGCCCTCGACCAGCGGGCAGCCCATCAGCCGCGCGAGATAGGCGTGTTCGTAGTAGGCCGAGTTGTAGACCCCAGGCGTCAGCACCACGATTTGGGGGTTGGGCCGCCAATCGGCCGCCATGCTCTTCAGCGTGGTGAGCAGCAGGTCGGGATAGCGGTCGATGGCCCGCACGCCGGCCTCACGGAATGATCCAGGGAAGGTGCGACGCGAGGCCTCGCGGTTGGCCAGCATGTAGGAGACCCCGGAAGGGACCCGCAGATTGTCTTCGAGAACCGCGTAGGCGCCGTCCGGCTGGCGGATCAGGTCCGAACCGCAGACGTTGGCGTAGGCCTCGTGCGGGACGTAGAGATTCTGCATTTCGCGCCGGTAGGACGGTGCGCCCAGCACCAGTTCGCGGGGCACGACACCATCCATCAGGATCTGCTGGGCGCCGTAGATGTCCGCGAGGAACATGTTGAGCGCGCGCAGGCGCTGGGTCAGCCCAGCCTCGATCCGTTGCCACTCGGCGGCAGGAATGATCCGCGGCAAGAGGTCGGTGGGAATGATCCGCTCGGTGCTGCTTTCGCCGCCATAGACGGTGAAGGTGATGCCTTGCAGCAGGAAGTAGCGCTCCAGCGTTCGCTGGCGCTCGGCCATTTCGGCCGCGGACAGGGTCGCGATCCGCTGATGTAGGCCGGCATAATGATCGCGCACGCCGCCGACGCTGGTCAGCATTTCGTCGTAGGGCGTCACCGGCGGCGGCACCGCCTGCGCGTCCGTGGTGCAATCAGGGTCCTGGGTCGCCACACCGTACTCCACCCGCCAGCCCTTTCCTGCGGTTCGCTGGAAAAGCTTAGGAAAGCCGGGGGCGCTTGAGGCCGGAAATCCGACCCAGCCGACGCGCCCGGCGCAGACGCCTACGAAATGAGCAGGCAGGCGCCCGCGAGGGCGGCGCCTTCGTCGATCGCTGGTGGGTGACAGGCGAGCGCGACGCGGGCTACACCGTGAGCGGGGCGCTTGTGAAAGGATTGGCGTGGGACGATTGGTCGTCGCGGTCGCCGCCTCGGCGGCCATTTGTGCGTCTGGGACGGCCAGGGCGGAGTCCCCGCGCGCGACCATCGAAGGTCAGCTCGACAGCGACCTGCGCGAGGCGATCGATCGCGCCGTCGGCGAAACCGACAAACCTGTCGCCAACCGCTTCGAGGCGCGACGCCGCGCAAACGACGCCGGGGAAGACGCCATCGCGGTGCTGCGCTCGGAAGGTTACTACGCTTACGAGGTGGATCCCGACGTCGGAGACGGCGACCCGCCCACCGCCATCATCCGTGTGACCCCAGGACCCCGCTTCACGCTCTCTGACCCGCAGATCGACTGGATCGCACCAGCCCCGATCGAGAGCGTCCAGCAGTCCGGCGAGGTGGTCATGGGCCTGGCGACCGGCGCCCCGGGCCGGGCCGTGGACGTTATCAACGCCGAAGGCCGCATCGTCGCGGCCGTGCAGAAGCGGGGCTATGCCGACGCCGCCGCCCAGCCGCGCGAGGTCATCGTCGACCACGCCGACAAGACGGTCCGCCCGACCTACAAGATCGCGGCCGGCGAACTGGTGCATCTGGGCGGGCTGAAGATCGTCGGTGAGGCGGGACGCAGTCGCAGAGGCTGGCTGGAGAGCTTGGCGCCGTGGAAGGCTGGTGAGGTCTACGACCCCGAAGACGTCGGCGAGCTTGAGCGACGGCTGCTCGACACCGGGGTCTACGATTCCGTCACTGTGTCGCTGGCCCCGAAGGACCAAGCCGAGCCGGACGGCCGGCGCCCTATCCTGTTGAGCTTGTCCGACCGCAAGCCGCGGACCCTGGAGCTCGGGGCCAGCTATTCGACGACCGAGGGCTTCGGCGCCGACGCCCGATGGACCCGCTACAACGTACTCGGCCGGGCCGATACGCTGGCGATGCTGGCGCGGGCCTCGAACATCGACAGCCGGTTGGACGCGGAGCTGACCTTGCCGCACTGGCGGCGGCCGCAGCAGTCGCTCAAGGCCGGCGGTGGAGCTTATTCGAACCGCACCGACGCTTATGACGAAACCGGCGTCGGCATTCGTGCGGACGTCACCCGACGCTTCAGGAAGACATCGTACCTCACTTTGGGCGGGTCACTCGACTACGGCTCGGTCGAGGAGAAGCAGACAATCCAGGTTTCTTCGCTGGGAGACAGGCTTCTCACAGTGGCGGGACTGGCCGCCGGCGCCCTCGACCGCTCCGACGATCCGCTGGATCCCAAGCGGGGCTGGCGTCTCGATGTCCGCGCCGAGCCCACCTACCTGATCGGCGACGAGAGCATGGCGTATCTGAAAATTCAGAGCCAAGGCACCGTCTACGTCCCGCTGGACGAGAAGGCGCGCACAGTTCTGGCCGGTCGCCTCAAGGCGGGCGCGATGATCGGCGGGAGCATTCCCGAGGTGCCGGCGTCTCGCCGTTTCTACGCCGGCGGCGGCGGCTCGGTACGCGGCTACGCCTACCAGGCCATCGGGCCGCGCGATATCGACAACACCCCCGAAGGCGGGATCTCGCTGTTGGAGACGTCGCTCGAGCTGCGACAGAAGATCGGCGAGCGCTGGGGCGTGGTGGCGTTCGTGGACGCCGGCGCCGTCGGCACCAACGAGTTCCCTACCGGCGACGACTTCAGCGTCGGGGTCGGGGTCGGCGTTCGTTACGACCTCGGCTTTGGCCCGATCCGCGCCGACATCGCCGTACCGCTCGACAAGCGTGAAGGCGACCCGTCGTTCCAGATCTATCTCAGCATCGGGCAGAGCTTTTGACCGAGACGCCGAACGAGACCGCGGAGGCGCCGGCCGCGCCGAAGAAGAAGGCGCGCCGCCGGTGGGGGCTGGCCGTGTTCGCGGTCTGCGCGTTGCTTCTGACGCTGGCCGCTGCGGCGCTTCTGGCTGGGCGGTACGGCGCGCTGTCGCCTCAAGGACGCTCGATCATCGAGACGCGGGCGAACGGCCTCAAGGTCGGCCGCTTCGGCAGGCTCTATCTGGAAGGGCTGAGCGGCGACATCTGGCGTGATTTCAGCGTCCGGCGGGTGGTCATCCGCGACCCCAAGGGCGTGTGGATCGAGGGGCGCAATCTGCGCCTGACGTGGCGTTTCACGGACCTGCTTGATCGCCGCTTCCACGCCACCAGCGTGAGCGCCGAGCACCTGATCGTCTATCGCCGCCCGGTGAGCGAGCCGAAGCGGCCATCCGAGGGCATGCCAATCGACGTGGTCATTGATCGCGCCGTCGGGCGGGTCGAACTGATGCCTGAGTTGGCGCGGACCCGCGGGGTCTACGATGTCGACGCGTCGATCGAACTCATGCGCCGCAATGGCGGACAGAAGGGGACGGTGAAGGCGGCGAGCGTGCTGCATCCGGGCGACCATCTCGACGCCCGGTTCGATTTTGGCGGCGGCCGGCCCCTGATCCTGCAGGCCGATGCGCGTGAAGCCCAGGGCGGGGCTTTGGCTGGGGCTCTCGGGCTGGCGCCCGACCAGCCCTTCCTTCTTCACGTGAACGCCAGGGGCGAGGCCTCGACAGGCCGCTTCTCGGCGCTTGCCGAAAGCGGCGCCAGCCGGCCGGTGGACGCATCCGGCGTATGGGGACCGGAAGGCGGATCAGCGCAGGGGCGCGTCGAACTCGCGGCCTCGACACATACCCAGGCGCTGGTGGCGCGGCTCGGGCCGCAGGTTCAGTTCGTGGTGACGGGGCGCAAGGCCGAGCAGGGCTTGTTCGACCTGGAGGCCGATCTGACGTCGGAGAACGTCGTCGTCACCGCGAAGGGCAAGGCGAATCTGGGCGAGCGACGCACGGGCCCAAAGGGCGTGGCGCTGACCGCTTCGGCGCGGGAACTCTCCAAGGTCACCGGCGGCCCGTCCATGGGCCTTGGGCGCGTCGACGGCGTGCTGACCGGAAGGTTGGATGATCTGCGGTTCGTCGGCGGCGCGGACGTCGCGCGCGTAAAGCTCGGTGAATACGGTCTGGATCGGGTCTCTGGGCCGTTCGAGCTGACCCGCAAGGACAAGGTCCTGGCGCTCGAAGGGCGTCTCGCCGGAGCCGGCGGGCGTGGCACGGGGCTCGCGGCGGCCCTGCTGGGCGCGCGCCCCACCGCGGTCATTGACGCCGCCAGGCTGGCGGACGGCCGCTTGATGCTTCGCAAGGTCGAGGCGACCGGTGCGGGGCTGAAGGTCGACGCCAGCGGCGGCCGCAGCCTGCTGGGCGGGCTCAATTTCAAGGGGACGGCGGCCTTCTCGAACCTGGCGGCCGCCAGGGCGGGCGCAAGCGGCGCGCTCATGGCCGATTGGTCGGCCAGCCAGGGCGGGGCCGGCAAGCCTTGGGCGCTGAGCCTCGACGCCAAGGGCGAGCGGTTCGCGTCCGGCTTCTCGGAACTCGATCGCTTGCTGGGGACAACGCCCAGCCTGCACGCCCGGGCCGATGTCGCCGGTCGCAAGGTGTCGATCACGAGCGGGGCCCTCGACGGCGCGGCGATCAACGCCACCACCGCCGGGGTGCTGGATGAGGCGGGCGCAATGCGCTTCAAGCTCGATTGGTCGGCGACCGGGCCGTTCCGGGCGGGGCCGGTCGAGATCACCGGCAAGGCTAGCGGGACCGGCGCCATCACCGGGAGGCCTTCAGCGCCGCGCGCGGACCTGCTCGCTGACATCGAGGCCATTGATCTGCCTCGACTGCCGCTGAAGGCCGCCAAACTCACCTTGAGCTTCATGCGGGGATCAGGAGGCTCCAGCGGCGTTGTCGCCCTGACAGCCGCCAGCGAGTTCGGACCGGCGGCGGCGCGCTCGGCGTTCAGTTTCCCGCGGGGCGGCGTCGACCTCTCGGATCTGTCGGTAGACGCTGGAGGGCTGACCGCCAGCGGGGCGGTGTCGCTTCGCAAGGCGACGCCCTCGGCGGCCGACCTCAAGGTGCGGGTGGTCAAGGGCGCCTTTCTCGACGGCGGAGCTTTGACGGGCGCGGTGAAGATCGTTGACGCGGCCGGCGGGCCGCGCGCCACCCTGAACCTGACGGCCAGCGATGCGGTGCTTCCGGGCTCTCGCTTTGCGGTGCGCAGCGGCGCGGTCACCGCCGATGGGCCGCTCTCGCGCTTGCCGTACCAGGCCCGGCTACAGGGCGTTTCGGCCAGCGAACGCTGGCGACTGGACGGCGCCGGGACGCTGTCGGCCGAGGACCCGGGTTATGAACTCACGTTCGGCGGCGACGGAGCTTACGGCAGGCGCAACTTGAAGACTGTCGAGCCGGCGGTTCTTCGTTTCGGCGGCGCTGAGCGCAGCGCGCGCCTGCGTCTTGCGGCCACGGACGGCGGCCGCATCGACTTGGATGCGAGCCTTAAAAAGGACGCCGCCGAGATCCGCGCTCAAGTTCAGCAACTCGGGCTCGGTCTGATCAACTCCGATCTCACTGGACGCGCCGACGGCACGCTCGTCCTGACCGGCCAGGGTGGACGGTTGGGCGGGACGCTGGAAGCCAAGCTTGACGATGCACGGGGCAGGGGCTCGCCACGCGAACAGGGCCTGGACGGCGTGCTGAAGGCGAAGCTGTCGGAGGACACGCTCGAACTCGACGCGGCCGTCACCAACGAGCATGGGCTGCGGGCGAACGCCCAGGTCGTACTGCCGGCCGAGACCAGCGCCAGCCCGTTCCGGATCGCCATCGCCCGCACGCGGCCGATGCGCGGAACGTTCCTCGCCGACGGTGAGATCAAGCCGCTGTGGGACCTGCTGGTCGGCGGCGAGCGGGAGCTGGCTGGCCACGTGCAGATGCAAGGCACGCTCAGTGGGACGTTGGCCGATCCACGCGCCGTTGGTCAGGCCGAGGTCGACAAGGGGCGCTTCTCCGACGGCGCCACTGGCCTAGTTCTCACCGACGTTACGCTGCGTGCGAGCCTCGCCGACAACGCGGTGAACATCGTCCAAGCGACTGGGGCGGACGGGCACGGCGGCTCGCTGGCCGGCTCGGGCCGGCTCAGCCTGCTGCGCAACGGGGCGTCGACCTTCAAGCTGGACCTCAAGAACTTCCGGCTGATCGACAACGATCTGGCGACCGCCTCGGCGTCTGGGCAGGCGACTCTCGACCGGGCGGCGGACGGCAAGGTGCGTCTGGCCGGGGATCTCACCATCGATCGCGCCGACGTCGCCGCCAAGCTCACCGGCAGCTCTGGCGTGGTGAACATGGACGTCATCGAGATCAACAAGCCAGCCGATGTCTCCGGTTCGTTGCAGCCGGTGGAGCGTCGCGGGCTGGCGATGACGCTGGACGTCACGCTCAAGGCTCCGCGCCGGATCTATCTGCGTGGCAAGGGGCTGGACGTCGAGCTGTCGCTGGACGCCAAGGTCGGCGGCACCACGGCGCGACCGTCGCTGTCGGGCACGGCGCGTGTCGTGCGCGGCGAATATGACTTCGCCGGCAAGCGTTTTGAGTTCGACGACCGGGGCGTGGTCTATTTGGCGACCTCGCCGCAGGCGATCCGCCTCGATCTTTCGGCGACGCGCGACGATCCTTCGCTGACCGCCGTGGTGCGGATCCGCGGCACGGCGGCCAAGCCGGAGATCACGCTGACCTCGGTGCCGACCTTGCCCAATGACGAGGTCCTGTCGCAGGTGCTGTTCGGGCGTTCGGCGTCTCAGCTCTCGCCGCTCGAGGCCGCGCAGCTGGCCTCAGCCCTGTCGTCGCTCGCTGGCGGCGGCGGCTTCGACGTGGTCGGCAACCTGCGCACCTTCGCCGGCCTCGATCGGCTGTCGCTGGCGGGGGGCGATGAGTCCGGGGTCACGGTCTCGGGCGGCAAGTACCTGACCGACGACGTCTACCTGGAGATCACCGGGGGCGGGCGCGACGGTCCGTCGGCGCAGGTGGAGTGGCGACTCGGGCGCAATCTGTCCATCCTCTCGAAGCTCGCCAGCCAGGGGGATGGCAAGCTCGCCGTTCGTTGGCGCAAGGACTACTGACGATGCGACGGCTCATTGCGGCTCTGTTGACGCCCTTGTTGTTGAGCGCCTGCGAGAAGCCGCTTACCGCCCCGAGCAACCCGGGGGTGTGCTGGCGCATGGTGGAGGGCATGAACGGTAAGCCGGACTTCCGCCCGATCGCGCCGAACATCGACACGCTCGAGAACTGCGCCGTCCGGCTCGAGGGCATGCGGATGACGAGCGGTCTGCCGATGACAGGCGCCTTTCAAGGCCGCTTCATCTACGTCACCGACGAGGAGATCGGCGCAGCCTCCGGCCCCAAGGCCCAGCGCTACCGCGTGTTCACGCCGGCCCAGCGGGCGGAGATCCAGAAGGGCATCCAGACGCTGCTGGATCGTGAGAAGGCCGGCGGCTAGCCGGCCGCTAGCCGACCGCCGCGCTGGGCGTAGGTCTGCGTGCCGCAGGTGAAGATGCGGTCGCCCGGGGACATCGTATCGATTGCGATGTCCG
Source organism: Phenylobacterium sp. (assembly GCF_013822795.1). Lineage (GTDB taxonomy): Bacteria > Pseudomonadota > Alphaproteobacteria > Caulobacterales > Caulobacteraceae > Phenylobacterium. Next base: position 31,224 of record NZ_PNLB01000006.1, read on the forward strand.
GCTGACCTTCCAGTCGTGCGTAGATGGCCGAGAAGTCGGCCAGCGTGGATTCTCGCAAGGCCCTCAGCGATGGAATGACGAAGTAAACCTGCTGGAAGTCGTCGATCCGATAGGGCGTGCGCATCACCCGTTCGAGGTCGAAGCCGATCCGGTTGGGGGAGGGATCGTCGAGCGCAAAAATCGATTCCGCGCGGCTCGAGACGATGCCGGCTCCATAGATCCTCAGGCCCTGCGGGGTCTCCATCAGCCCAAACTCGACCGTGTACCAGTAGAGGCGCGCCAGATTGTGTAACTGGCCGCGGCCGAGCGCGCGCAAGCCGCCCTCGCCATAGGCTTGCATGTAGTCGGCGAAGATCGGGTCGGTCAGCATCGGCACATGGCCGAACACGTCATGGAACACGTCGGGCTCTTGGAGATAGTCGAGCTCGTGCGGCTGCCGGATGAAGCGTCCCGCCGGGAAGCGGCGGTTGGCCAGGTGATCGAAGAAGATCGCGTCAGGCACCAGGCCGGGCACGGCGACCACCGACCAGCCGGTCAGTTTGCGCAGTTCCTCATTGATGCGTTCAAACTCGGGAATACCGCCGCGATGTAGGTCCAGAGCGTCCAGACCCTTCAGGAAGGCGTCGCAGGCGCGGCCGGGCAACAGCTGGGACTGGCGCTCATAGAGCGTCATCCAGACCTGGTGCTCAGCCTGGCTGTAGCTCGCCCAGTCCTGATCGATGGTCCAATCGGCCCGGGCTCCGGGCGGCGGGGTGGTGTTGATACCGTCTGCGCTCATGGCGGTAGAATGAGCGCGTCGCCCGGAAACTTCCGTTCGAACTGTGCCTGAAAATCAGGGTTCGGCGGATAAAGATTGCGTCGGAGCGCCCTTGCCGGGTCGTTAGTGGCTGATCCGCGGGCGCAGCACGTAGTGGCCTTGTTCGAAGGATTCGAAGATCAGCGCAGCTTGCGGGTGCCCGACCGGTTCGCCGCTGTCGTCGGGCATAAGGTTCTGTTCCGAGACATAGGCGACGTAGGCGTTCTCGTCGTTTTCAGCCAGCAGGTGGTAGAACGGCTGATCCTTGCGGGGGCGGATTTCCTCGGGGATCGACAGCCACCACTGCTCGGTGTTGGCGAACGTCGGATCGACGTCGAAGATCACGCCGCGGAACGGGTAGTGCCGATGGCGGACGACCTGTCCGATGGCGTACTTGGCCAGACGTGCTTCGGTGAGCACCGTCGGGGGCGCCACCAAGTCTCGTCCGCTTTTTTCGATTCGAGCGTCCATAAAACCGACTCTAGACCCCGGCGCCTAACTGGGAGGTGAACGTACTGCTCATCGTTCGCCGCGCAAGTGCGCGCCTTCCGAGAGGCGAACCGCCTTGCTACAGTCGCCTGTGAAACGAGGCGTCGGCGTCGGCGCCTGCTAGGGACGGATGTCGGTCCATGAGGGTGGCGCTGTTGAGCACGTTCGGGCCGAACGTGTTCCAAGGCCTTGAAGCGCAAGCGTTTTGGTCGCCGTTCCGGTGACCGCGACGCTTGATCGGATAGCGGAGGGCGCAGCCCGCAAGGGCCCAGTCGCGTCGTCGGCGGATTCGCAGTGCTATGGCGCGCTCGATCTGGGTACGAACAATTGCCGCCTGCTCATCGCAACCCCTATGGGGCGAGGATTTCGCGTCGTAGAGGCGTATTCGAGGATTGTTCGCCTCGGCGAGGGGCTGTCGCAGACGGGGCGACTATCTGACGCAGCCATGGAGCGCGCCCTGGCCGCTCTCAAGGTCAGCGCCGAAAAGGTTCGTCGCCGCAAGGTGATCAAGCTCAAGGCGATCGCCACCCAGGCCTGCCGCGCCGCCGAGAACGGCAAGGAGTTCGTCGCTCGCGTCGCCGCTGAAACCGGGCTGAACCTGCAGATCATCACCCCGCGCGAGGAAGCGCATCTGTCGGTGGCGGGATGCCTGAACCTGCTCGACCGCCAGGCGCAGGCGGCGCTAGTGGTCGACGTCGGCGGCGGATCGACGGAGCTCTCCTGGGTCGACCTGACCGCCGGCGGCCTGGAGACCGAGCTCGGGAAGTTTTCGGCCTCGCAGCTGCCGATCAAGGCGTGGCTGTCGATTCCCATCGGCGTCGTCACCTTGGCGGAGCGATTCCCGGAGGGGGAGCGTGCGACCGAGGCGTGGTTCCGGGCCATGGTTGACGCGGTGAAGGGGGAGCTTGCCGAGTTCCGGCACGCCGACGACCTGCGGCCGGTGTTCGACGCCGGCGCGGCCCATCTGGTCGGCACCTCCGGGGCGATCACCAGCCTGGCGGGGATGCACCTGGGCCTTCGCCGCTATGACCGCAGCGTCGTCGACGGGATCTGGATGAGCCGGACGCAGTGCGACGCCGCCGCCCAGATGCTGTTGCAACTGAGCCCGCAGGAGCGCGCGGGCCAGCCCTGCATTGGGCCCGACCGCGCAGATCTGGTGTTGGCCGGCGCTGCAATTCTCCAAGCGGTGCAGGAACTGTGGCCCTGCACGCGGGTCCGCGTCGCCGATCGCGGTCTGCGCGAAGGCATCCTGATGTCGCTGATGTCGGGGGCCGGAAAGCGCAAACGTCGTCGTCGGCGGCGGCGCGGGCGTGGATCGGGCGCCGGTTCCGCTGTAAACGCCTCGGAATGAGCGAACCTCCCCGCAAGCGTATGGTCAAGCCGCCGTCAGGCGGACTGGAAGAGGGCCGGGGCAAGCCTGCCCGCCTGAAGACAGCAAAGGACCGCACGCCTTCGCAGCAGGCCTGGCTGAACCGTCAGATCAACGACCCCTTCTCGGCTAAGGCCCGGGCGCATGGCTATCGCAGCCGCGCGGCCTACAAGATGACCGAGCTCGACGACCGGCTGAAGCTGTTGAAGCCGGGGGCGCGGGTCATCGACCTGGGCCTCGCGCCGGGCGGTTGGACTCAGGTGGCCATCGAGCGCGGCGTCACCAACATCGTCGGGGTCGACCTGCTCCCCGTCGACCCGCTGCCGCCGGCCCACATCCTGGAAATGGACTTCACCGATCCAGAGTGCGGCCCCAAGCTCATCGAACTACTGGGCGGCCTGCCAGACGTGGTGCTGTCGGACATGGCGCCCAATACGGTCGGTCACAAGCGCACCGACCACTTGCGGATCATGGGCCTGATCGAGGCCGCCGCCGATTTTGCGATCAGCGTCCTGCGGCCCGGTGGAGCGTTTGTCGCCAAGGCGTTCCAGGGGGGCGAGACGGCCGATGTGATCGCCAATCTCAAGCGCCACTTCACCGACGTCAGGAACATCAAGCCCAAGGCCAGCCGGGCCGACAGCTCCGAGGTCTATCTCGTGGCCACGGGCTTTAAGGGGAACTGAGGGCGCTCAGTTGGGCGGGGGCGTCGTCTTGGCGCCCTCCGCAATCAACCAAGCCCTGAACTGATCCAGCGCCCTGCTGCTGACGCCCGGCGCGGCGAGCAGCGCAAAGGCGCTTTCGGCCTTCCGAAACCCGAACGGCGCGACGAGGCGGCCGGCGCGAACGTAGTCGGCCACCAACGGCCAGGGCATCACCGCCACGCCCAGGCCGGCGATTGCAGCGTCCAGCGCAAAGTGCAGATGGGCGAACGGCTGCTCAGGGCCCGGCGGCAACTCGACCCCGGCCAAGGCCGCCCAGATCGCCCAGCCTTGCGGATGCGTCTGCGCCATCAGCCGCGGCGCCTTCAGCGCGTCGGCGCTGAAGCGTTCGGCCAGCCCGGGCGACATCACGACGCCGAGGTGGCTCTGAATGAGCGAAGTCGCCCCGGCCTCAGCCAGCCGGCTGCTTGGCACGATACGCACCACCGCATGGGCGCCGCGATACGAGGTGGCGTGCGACGGCAGTTCGGCGAGCTGCAGGTTCACGTTCGGATGCGCAGTGGTAAAGCCGCCGAGCCTTGGAATAAGCCACTTCACGGAGACGCTGGCATTGACCGCAATGAGCAGGTCTTCGCCGCCGGATCGCACGTGACGCACCGCCTGGGCGATCTGATCGAATGCGCCGGTGAGTGCAGGCAAGAGATCGCGGCCAGCCTGGGTCAGCTCTAGCCGATGCTTCGGGCCGGTGAACAGCCGAACGCCCAGCGCTTCTTCAAGCGCCTTGACCTGCCGGCTCACCGCGCTGTGGGTGACGTGCAGCTCCTCGGCCGCCAGCGTGGCGCGGCCGGTCCGCGCCATAGCCTCGAACGCCCGAAGTGCGTTGAGCGACGGCATGGCGCTGGATGTGAGATTTTCGAACATTTAGCGTCAAATATATCGTTTTCCTCAAAGCGCCAATTGCCTCAGAAGCTCGCCATGTCAGGAGAGCCCACCCAGTCGCGACCGCCTAAGTTGCTTGTCACGCTGGTCCTGGGCCTGAGCCAAATCGTCGCCTTCGCTTCGAGCTACTATTTGATGGGAGCTCTGGGCGATCCGATTGCCGATGACCTCCGCCTCGCGCCGACCCTCATATTCGCCCTGACATCTGCGTCTCTTGCGGTGTCGCCACTGCTCTCGACCGCCGCCGGTCGTTGGATCGACCGCAGCGGCGGCAAGGTCGTGCTGCTCGTCTCGAACGTGATCTTTGCCCTCGCGCTGTTGCTCCTGGCCGCGGCTCCGAACGTCGTCGGATTCGGCGTGGGCATGGCCGCGTTGGGGCTCGGCATGACCATCGGAATGTACGGCACGCCGTTCGCCATTCTGGTGGCGCTCTATGGCGAGGAGGCGCGGCGGCCGATCACGGGCGTGGCCGTGCTCGGCGGCTTGGGTTCGGCCGTCGGTTGGCCGGTGACCGCCTGGTTGGCCGAGACCTGGGGATGGCGCGGCGCTTGCCTGGCATGGGCGGCGGCGCATCTGCTGATCTGCCTGCCGCTGGTCGCCTTGGTCACGCCGCGAGTGGTTCCTGACGCCCGGCATTCTGCTGACCAGCCCTCCCAACCCGTGGTCTGGGACCGCCGGATGGTTCAGCTCGCGACGATCTTCGCCTGCGCCTGGTTCATCTCCAGCGCTATGGCCAGCCACCTGCCGCGGCTGCTGGCCGGTTTCGGCCTGACGCCTGCGCATGCGGCGGCGGTCGCCGGCCTTGTAGGGTTCGCGGCCGTCGGCGTGCGATTGGCCGAGTTTACGATCCTGCGACGTGTGCCGATCCTGCTCTCGACGCGACTGGCGACGCTGCTGCATCCGATGGGCGCGGCGTCGCTCGCCGGTATCGGCGCCAGCGCCGCGCCATTGCTGGCCTTGGGGCAGGGCGGCGGCAACGGCATGATCACGGTCGCCAAGGGCGTGCTGCCGCTCAACCTCTTCGGACCTGCGAATTACGGCTATCGCTTGGCTTTGCTGTCACGCCCCGCGCTGGTGCTGCAGGTCGGCGGCCCTGCGTTCTACGGCATGGCGCTAGCAGAGTCGCCGAGGGCCGCGCTGGCGCTGTCATCGGGCCTCTGCCTGGTCATGTTCGCCATGACTTTCGGCCTTCAGAACCGTTCCCAACCCCAAAAGGAGCACGCTGCGGCATGATTACGCTCGATCCGGCCCTTGCCGGGAGCGCCCGAGAGGGCTTATACGCGGCTCGCAAAATGGAGCCTTACATGGACATTCGCGAAGGTCTCACCTTCGACGACGTTTTGCTGGAACCGGGCGCATCCGATGTGATGCCAACCCAGGTGGACACCGCCACCAAGTTCACTCGCGAAATCAGTCTCAACATCCCCCTCGTGTCCTCCGCCATGGACACGGTCACCGAAAGCCGCCTGGCCATCGCCATGGCCCAGGCCGGCGGTCTGGGCGTGCTGCACCGGAACCTCACGGTCGAGGAGCAGGCCGATCAGGTCCGGGAGGTGAAGCGCTATGAGAGCGGGATGGTCATCAACCCGCTGACCATCCATCCGGAGACCACGCTGCGCGAGGTCCGCGAGATCAAGGCGCGCCGTAAGATCTCGGGCTTCCCGGTCGTCGAGCCTGGCACCGGCAAGCTGGTCGGCATCCTGACCAACCGCGACATGCGGTTCGAAGGCCGCGACGACATCCCGGCCAAGGAGCTGATGACCAAGGACAACCTGATCGTTGTCCGCCAGGGCGTCAGCCAGGCCGAGGCGCGCGAGCTGCTGCGCAAGCACAAGATCGAACGCCTGATCGTCGTCGATGACGACTATCACGCGGTCGGCCTGATCACGGTCAAGGACATGGAGAAGGCCCAGGCCTATCCGTCCGCCGCCAAGGACGCCCAAGGGCGTCTGCTGGTCGGCGCGGCCTCGACGGTCGGCGACGCCGGCTACGAGCGCTCGATGGCGCTGGTCGACGCCGGCGTGGACGTGGTGGTGATCGACACCGCCCACGGCCACAACGCCGACGTTTCCAAGGCCGTCGGCCGCTTGAAGCGCGAAACCAACCGCGTGCAGATCGTCGCCGGTAACGTCGCCACCTACGAAGGCGCACGTGCTCTGATCGACGCCGGCGCCGACGCTGTGAAGGTCGGCATCGGTCCAGGCTCGATCTGCACCACCCGTATCGTCGCGGGCGTGGGCGTGCCGCAGCTGACCGCCATCGCCGACGCCGTCCGCGCCGCCAAGGGTACGGATGTGCCGGTCATCGCCGACGGCGGCATCAAGTACTCGGGCGATCTGGCCAAGGCTTTGGCCATGGGCGCCCAGGTGGCGATGATGGGCTCGGCGTTCGCCGGCACCGACGAGGCGCCGGGCGAGGTGTTCCTCTACCAGGGCCGGTCCTACAAGGCCTATCGCGGGATGGGATCGCTGGGTGCGATGGCCAACGGCTCGGCCGACCGCTACTTCCAGAAGGAAGTCTCGGCGCTGAAGCTGGTGCCGGAAGGCATCGAGGGCCAAGTCGCCTACAAGGGCCCGATCGGGGCCATCCTGCACCAGATGGTCGGCGGCCTGCGGGCGGCCATGGGCTATGTGGGCGCCGGCGACCTCGAGACCTTCCGTAACAAGGCGCGGTTTATCCGCATCACCGGCGCGGGGCTCCGCGAGAGCCACGTCCACGACGTGATGATGACCCGCGAGTCGCCGAACTATACGAGCCCGGTCTGATGACCATGGCCGTCGAACTGAAGCTGCTGGGGGTGGCCGTGATCATCGGCGTCGTCCAGTTGCTCTGGGCGGCGGTCGCGGCTCGGGGCCAGCAAGGCCTGGAATGGGGCAGGGGCCCGCGTGACGAGCCCCGGCCGCTTTCCGGAAACGCCGCGCGGCTGGAGCGTTCGTTCTCCAACTTCATGGAGACGTTTCCGCTTCACGCTGCGGCGGTGGTCGTGGCGTACCTCGCGGCTAGGCTTGGCGATCTGACGATGTGGGGCTCGCTGCTCTATGTCGTCGCCCGCGCCCTGCATCCGGTCGCCTACATCCTCGCCGTTCCCTTCGTGCGCAGCCTGGTCTGGTTCGTTGGGTTCGGCGGCACTTTGGCGGTCGTGGCCGCCATCTTCCTCTGACTATGAGAACAGCCCTTGCGTGACGGCGGACGCCTCTCCGCAGCCATCGAGATCCTCACCGACGTCGAGACGCGCCACCGGCCTGTGAAGCTGGCGCTGAAGGCGTGGGGGGATGCGTCTCGTTTTGCTGGATCGAAGGACCGGGCCTGGATCTCCGGGCTGGTGCTCGACGTCCTGCGCCGCCGCCGGTCGCTGGGCTGGCGGATGGGTGACGACAGCCCGCGGGCCGCAGCCTTCTGCGCCTTGCACGTGCTGTGGAACTGGCCGGTGGAGCGGATCGCCGAAGCGGCTGGCGATGCGCCGCACGGGCCGGGGCCGCTCAGCGAAGCCGAGCGCGCCGCCCTGGTCCAGCCACGCGATCTGGCCGATGCGCCGCCGTCGATCCGCGGCGACTATCCCGAGTGGCTGCAGCCGTCGTTCTCGCGGGCGTTTGGCCACGAGGCGGCCCTGGAAGGCGCGATGCTCTCCGAGCGCGCGCCGGTCGACCTGCGGGTCAACACCTTGAAGACCGACGCCGAGCAGGCGCTGAAGGCCTTGGCGCCGCTGAACGCCGAGCCGACCGGTGTGCTGCCGAACGCCTTGCGTATCGCAGCCCCTGATCCAAGCCAGCGCAGCCAGTCGCTGGAAGCCGTTCCAGCCTTCTCCAAGGGCTGGTTCGAAGTCCAGGACCTGGCCTCGCAGATCGCCGCGCAGGCTGCTGGCGACATTGCGGGCAAGCAGGTGCTCGACCTCTGCGCTGGGGGCGGGGGCAAGACCCTGGCCCTGGCCGCGGCGATGGCCAACAAGGGGCAGATCTACGCCTATGACAGCGAGGCGCGTCGGCTGGCCGATACGGTTCGCCGCTCCGAGCGCGCGGGCGTGCGCAACCTGCAGGTTCGCTCGCCGATCTATCCGGACGCCCTGAAGGGCCTCGACGGCAAGATCGATGTCGTCTTCATCGATGCGCCTTGCACCGGCACGGGCGCTTGGCGCCGGCACCCCGACACCAAGTGGCGGCTGAAGCCGGCGACCCTGGCCCAGCGCACGGCCGACCAGGACGCGGTGCTCGATCACGGCGTCCAGTTCGTGAAGCCGGGCGGACGGATCGTCTACGTCACCTGTTCGGTGCTGCCCGAGGAGGACGAGGACCGCGTCGCGGCCTTCCTCGAGCGCTGGATGGACTTCCGGGTGATCCCGGCCACCGCCAATCCGCACCTCGTATCCAATCTCACGGCGGAGGGTTTCCTTCGCCTTTCGCCCCGCAGCTCGGCCACCGACGGCTTCTTCGTCGCCGTGCTTGAGCGCGCCAAATGGACCCCGCAATGACCCAATCCGCCCACGAGAAAGTCCTGATCGTCGATTTCGGCAGCCAGGTGACCCAGCTCATCGCCCGCCGGGTGCGCGAGAGCGGCGTCTATTGCGAGATCCATCCCTTCGACAAGATCGACGACGTGCTCGGGGGCTTCTCGCCGAAGGCGGTGATCCTGTCTGGCGGCCCGGCCAGCGTGCACGAGGACGAAAGCCCGGCGGTGACCAAGAAGGTCTTCGAGCTGGGCGTGCCGGTGCTGGGCATTTGCTACGGCGAGCAGACCATGTGCGCCGAGCTGGGCGGCCGGGTCGAGCCGGGCACCACCCGCGAGTTCGGCCGCGCCGAGATCGAAATCGTCAAGGAAAGCCCGCTGCTGGACGGGTTCGGCGGCGTCGGCCATCGCGAAACCGTCTGGATGAGCCACGGCGACAAGGTCACGGCCCTGCCGATGGGCTTCGAGGCGGTTGCGGTGTCGGAGGGCTCGCCCTTCGCGGTGATCGCCGACGAAGGCCGCCGCTATTACGGCATCCAGTTCCATCCGGAAGTGGCGCACACGCCGCGCGGCGCGCTGATGCTCCGCAACTTCACCCACAAGATCGCCGGGCTGAAGGGCGACTGGACCATGGCGGCGTTCCGCCAGGAGATGGTTCAGAAGATCCGCGACCAGGTGGGCGAGGGCAAGGTGATCTGCGGCCTCTCGGGCGGCGTAGACTCCTCGGTGGCCGCGGTTCTGATCCACGAAGCGATCGGCGATCAGCTGACCTGCGTGTTCGTCGACACCGGTCTGCTGCGCAAGGATGAGGCCACGCAGGTCGTGACCATGTTCCGCGACCACTACAACATTCCGCTCGTGCACGTTGACGCCGGTGATCTTTTCCTCGGCGAGCTGGCCGGGGTCTCGGACCCCGAGACCAAGCGCAAGACGATCGGCCGCCTGTTCATCGACGTCTTCGATAAGGAAGCGGCCAAGATCGACGGGGCCAACTTCCTCGCCCAGGGCACGCTTTATCCCGACGTGATCGAAAGCGTCTCGGCGCGCGGCGGCCCGTCGGCGGTGATCAAGAGCCACCACAATGTCGGCGGTCTGCCCGACTACATGAAGCTCAAGCTGGTCGAGCCGCTGCGCGAACTGTTCAAGGACGAGGTGCGGGTGCTCGGCGTCGAGCTGGGCCTGCCGCCGCAGTTCGTCGGCCGCCATCCGTTCCCCGGCCCGGGTTTGGCCATCCGCATTCCGGGCGAGATCACCCGGGAAAAGGTCGCCGTTCTGCAGCAGGCCGACGCCATCTATCTCGACGAAATCCGCAAGGCTGGGCTCTACGACAGCATCTGGCAGGCGTTCGCCGTATTGCTGCCGGTTAAGACGGTAGGGGTGATGGGCGACGCCCGTACCTACGAGGACGTTCTGGCCCTGCGGGCCGTCACCTCAACCGACGGGATGACGGCGGACTTCTTTGAATTTCCTTGGGAAGTTCTCGGCCGCTGCGCCACGCGGATCATCAACGAGGTCCGCGGCGTCAACCGCGTCGTCTATGACGTGACGTCGAAGCCGCCCGGCACGATCGAGTGGGAATAGCGGGCTAGCGGCAGGTTTAGCCCGCCGCCTTCCACAAAGGCGCCGTCAGCTGGGTTTCGACCAGGTCGAGAGGATGACCTCCCGTTCGGCCTGGTCGTCGTTCTGCAGGGTCAGCGTCCAGGTCGCCTGGGCGACCGAACGCGCGGCGTAGATCGATCGGAAGAGCTGGCCGGCTGCGGGCGTGTCCTTGAGGTTCGCGCCCACGATGGCGCCCTTGTCGTCGCTCACGGTCGCCGAGACCATGCTGCCTGCGATGAAGGTCATGCCGAAGTCGCTCGCCGCCTTGACCGGGACGTCGACCTTCAGGGTCTGGCCGGGCGCCAGCTTCACGATCTTCGAAAAGTCCGGCGTGAAGACGTCCGTCCGTTCGGCCGCGTCGAAGCCGAAGGTCGTGGCTTCGAGCGCCGAGAGCTTGATCGGCGTCTGCTTGGCCGGGCCGATCGCGACGCGCGGCTTCACGAACGAGGAGAAGCCCTCAGCGTCGGCCATTTCGGTGTGCAGCGCGCTGGTCAGCTCGGTGTCGGTGATGGCCCACGTCGCCGACGGCACGGTCACCACGCCATCGTTCTCGTCGTACATGTAGCAGACGGCGGGCAGGGGATTTCCGGCGAGCACCGAGAACTCCACCCCTTTGCGTTCGGTATGAACGGCGTTGAATTCGGCGACCACGCTCGGCCGCAGCTCGCGCAGGGCGTCCATCGACCGTCCCGCAGTTTCCAGCGGCGCGCTGATGATGTCCGCGCAGCGGCTGCCCATGTTCGGCGTGCCGAGCATGACGAGGTGCGCGACCTGTGGTTTGCCGTCCGGATAGGTCGGCATGGTCGCGTGGATGTAGCGCCGGCTGATCAGACCGCCCATCGAATGAGCGACGATATCGACATGCCAGGCGTTGCGGTCTTGCTGGGCGTACTTGACGTACAGGCCGAGCTCGATGGCGTTCTGGACGATCGTGTTGGTTGGCTCGGTGTTGGCGAGTTCCTCGCCGGTGTGCATCCGGCCATGCTCGGGCTTCTGACCGACCGGGAACGCCTTCCAGTCGTAGGAGTGGCTGGTGGTCAGGATGTTCTGCCAGCTCTCCCAGGCTGTCCAGTTCGACCAGAGGCCGTGCACGAGCACGAGCGGCTTGGGGGCCACCTTCAGGTTCTGGGTCTTGTCGTCGACCTTCTTTCCGGCGTCTTCGAGCTCGGTCTTGATGCGCTGGGTCAATCTGGGGCGTCCGTCGTCGTACCAGGCGTAGCCGGAGGAATCCCACTTGAACGACACCTCGCGCTGTTCGCCGGCGGGAACCTCGACGGAGGCTTCCTCCAGTAAGCCGTCCGGCTTTGCGCCGTCCCACTTGTCGCCCTTGTAGGTGTCGCGGAACTTGATCGTGGCGAACTTGTCCTCGGCGCCGTCGTTGGCGACGGTGGCGGTGATCCGGACGATGTTGCCGTCGACCGTGCCCTTCTGTTCGGAGATCTCCTGCCAGGCCTCCCAGGTCGGGAAGCGCATGTCCTCGAACTTGACGTCGACCAGCCGCAGGTCGCCGCCGCAGCGGCGCAGGTTCCACTTCAGGGTTTCGGTCACGCCGTAGGCCGAGACCGTGTGGCTGCCGGTCAGCCGGTCGGCGTCGGGGGAGGAGGCGCGATCCGCGCCGCTGCTCGAGAAGGAATAGCCCTGGATCGTCGTAGGCAGGCCAGCGATCGACTGGTTCGCGCCCTGCTTGGCCGTGCACTGGCCGCTGTAGCTCGAAGAGTCCGAGCCCGAAACGGTCCCTTCTATCTCCGGCAGCTTGACGCTGACGCTGTAGGTTCCGTCCGAGTCCACGCCGACATGGACGTCGGCCTCCAGCCCGGCGCCAGTCCCTCGGGTCTCGCTCTTGCTGACGAAGGAGCCGGACATGGCCCGCGGCGTTCGCTCGTGCGGGCAGACATACTTGTCCTGGGCGGACTTGGTCTCGGAGGAGACGGAACTCAGGCTGATGTTCGCGCGGGCCAGGCTGAGCTCCGGCTCAGGCGCAGGACGGACCGAAACCTGCGCGCTGTAGTTCGAGGTCATCGACCAGTTGGTCGTCTCCGTGCCCTTGCCGGTGACGCGCTGCTCGGTCTTGGCGTCGCTGTTAGCTTGGTCGCGCGTGTACTGAACGGTCCCGGCCCAGCCGCTAGCGCAGGCGGCCGCCTCAGCGCTCAGCGGGACGGCCGTGGTCGACAGTAGCGATCCGATCGCGAGCAGCGGCAGAACACGCAAGACGATCCTCCAGGGTTGCGTGTCGGAGCCATCCCGCAGGCGGCCCGGAAGCTGAAGCAGGGTTCTACGAAGGCGGCGATCGGTGGGACGAAACCGCTCGGAGCCGCCGACCGGGAGGCGAACGAGACGGCGACGCGCCGCATGAAATTCGCTCAGTGCGCGAATTAATCACGATCCTGAGTTGAATTCACTCGCGCGCTGGCGCAAGCGGGGGCGCTCCGGCCGCTGGCGCCGGATGTGGGGGATGGGGATGACCAAACTGCGCCGTAGCGTCCTGGCGACGCTGATGCTTTCGACGTGCCTGGCGACCGCCGCCACAGCCCAGGAGTGGGGCGACCCTACCGTCTATCAAACCGACGAGTTCTGGATGACCTGGGGCTTGCCGATGATCAACGCCGACTATGCCTACGCGCAGGGCGTGGACGGCAGCGGGGTCAAGGTCGGGGTGGTCGACAGCGGCATCACGGTCAGCTCGGAGCTCAGGGGACAGGTCGCGGGCGGCTACGACTATGTGCTTGAAAGTCCTGTGCTGGTCGATCCCAGCTGGCACGGCACACCAGTGTCGTCGATCATTGTCGGGCGGCGGGACGGCGTCGGCATGCACGGCGTGGCGCCGGGCGCCCAGGTGGTGAACGCGCGGATACTCGACGAAGAGGGCTGGATGACCTCGCCGCCGATCGTCGCGCGAGCCTGGAACGACCTGCTTGATCAGGGCGTACGCATCATCAACAACAGTTGGGGCGCCATCGAGGACGCCGCCACGGATTTCACGGCGCTCGACGTTGAGCGGATGAACCCGGAGCTTGTCGCCGGCGCGCGCTCGTCCGTGGACCGCGGCGCATTGATGATCTTCATCACCCATAACAACGCCATGGATCAGGCGAACATCGAATCTGCCTACCCGTACTATTTCCCGGAGTTGGAGCGCGGCTGGCTGGCCGTGACCGCCGTGGGCTTCAGCGGTGATCTGGCCTCCTACGCCAACGCCTGCGGCGTGGCGATGAACTGGTGCCTGGCGGCGCCGGGCGGCGATATAAGGGTCGATGGGTTCGGCGTTACCCTGCAGACGCCGGACGATCAGATCGTGGGAGGCGAGGGCACCAGCTTCGCCGCGCCCTACGTTTCCGGCGCCGCGGCGCTGGTCTGGCAGAAGTTTCCCCATTTCACGACGGACCAAGTCCGTCAGACGTTGCTGGGCACAGCCACGGACATTGGCGCGCCGGGCGTGGACGATGTCTACGGCTACGGGCTGTTGAACGCCGGCAAGGCCGTCGGCGGCCCGGGGCGTTTCGATTGGGGCGATTTCGTCGTCGCCCAGCCCGGCGGCGTGAGCAACTGGCTCAACGACATCGCCGGCGACGGCGGGCTGACCAAGCAGGGCGACGGGACGCTCGTCCTCTATGGGGACAGCAGCTATGCGGGCCGGACGCAGGTGCTGGGGGGAACGCTCGTCGTGCAGGGCTCTATTGCGTCTGAGGCCTTCGTCGGCGAGCGGGGAGGGCTGAGCGGGGTGGGAACGATCTACGGCTCGGTCCGCAATGAGGGGCGCCTCGGTGGCGAGGCGGGGCCGCTGACAGTCACCGGCGACCTCGAGCTTGCGCCGAGCAGCCGCGTTCTGGCGGCGATGGGCCCGATGGGGGCGATCAACAGCATTTCCGTCGGCGGCGCGGTGCGGATCGAGGGCGGCGTGGTGGAGACGCAGTTGACGCCGGGCCTCTACCGCAACTCGTACACGCAGAGTGTCGTGACCGCCGACGGCGGCGTGAGCGGCGCCTTCGCCGCGGTGGAAGGCGCGAAGACGGCGTTCCTGTCGACCTCGCTCAGCTACCAGGACGGCGCCGTGAACCTGACGCTGCGGCGGCTGGCGTTTGATGACGCCTCGGTCTGCACGGGCGGCAATCAATGCGCTGTCGCGGGCGCCATCGAGCGCGGCTTGGTCGCCGGAGACGAGGGCTTTATCGCCGGGGCGGCTGGTTTGCAGCACGCGGACGTGGCGGCCGCCCGCCGCAGCTTCGCGTCGCTGTCCGCACAGGCCTATGGCTCGCTGGCCGCGCTGGCGCTGAACGGGGACGGCGGGATCGAGCCGGCGCTGGGCCGCCGGCTGGGTGATGGCGGCGAGCCTGGAACGTGGATGCGCGCGCAAGCCGGATGGGGACGCCTGGACGGTGACCAGGACGCGTCGGGCGCAGATCACCGCCGGGGCGGCGTCGCGGCTGGGCGCGACTGGCGGTTGACGCCGGAGCTGATCGCCGGGGTCAGCTTTGGGTATGACGATCTCACCGCCGAGTTCGACGACTTCGGCGCTCGGGGCAAGGTCCAGGCCTACGAGGCGGCGGCCTACGGGCGGGTCGAACGCGGTCGGTTCGGCGTCGGAGGCTGGCTGAGCTATGGACGGCTGGACAGTACGATGCGGCGGGAGCTGGCGCTGGCCGACGAAACCCGCCTGGCCTGGTCGAAGTACGATGGGACTCGGGCGATGGCCTTTGCAGAGGCCGCCTATGACCTGGACGTGGCCGGAGCGATGGTCAGCCCGCTGGCGTCGCTGCGCTATGGCCGGATCGACCAGGGCGGTTTCACCGAACGTGGCGGCGAGGGGCTGGGCCTGGTCGCGCAGGACATGACGCTGGAGAGCTGGCGAACAGGACTGGGCGTGCGGGCGGCGGCGGACCTGCAGACCGCGCGTAGCGCGACCCGGATCGAAGGGCAAGCGGTGTGGCTGCACGAACTGGGCGATGAACAGGCGGCGATCGACGCGGCCTTCACGGGCGCCTCCGGCGCGGGTTTCACGTCCCGCAGCGTGGCGTTGGATCGCGACAGTCTTTCGTTCGGGATGGCGGTGACGACCCGGGTGGGCAAGGCTGGCGAGCTGTTCGCCAGCTTCGATACGCGCCTTGCCAAGAGCGACAGCGCCCAGAGCGCCGCCGCCGGCCTGCGGTTCAGCTGGTAGGTTTACGGCGCGCGGGGCGCTGCTGGAGGACGTTGCGCATCGCCAGGCTGGAGTGGATGCGGGCGACGCCCGGCAACCGCGAGAGGATGTCGGTGTGGATCGCCTCGTAGTCGGCCGTGCTCGCGCCGGAGACCCGCAGGATGTAGTCGACGTCGCCGGTCATCAGGTAGCACTCCTCGATCTCGGGGTGCTCGCGCACGGCGGCCTCGAAACGGCGCAGATATTCCTCGGTCTGCTTTTCGAGGGTCAGGCGCACGATGGCGATGATCCGCTCTTCGGTGTCCGGCGCGGCGACGATGGCGGTGTAGCCGCGGATGACGCCGCGTTCCTCCAGCATGCGGATACGGCGCAGGCAGGCCGAGGCCGAGAGCCCGACCTCGGCCGCCAGTTCGCTGTTGGGCCGGCGGCCGTCCAGACGCAGGAGTCGGATCAGGCTGCGATCGGTATCGTCCAGGGCGATGGTCATGTATTGCTTGGCCGTGCAAGATTGGTGCGCAAGTCGCTTGATTGTCGCTGATCATACGACAATGAGACGAAACGTTCGAATAATCTTCGAGTAGCCTCTACCGCGCCGACAGACGGGAGGCGAGGGATGGCGAGTTTTCAAGATCCGGCCGAGGCCCTGGCGGGCGGGCGCCTGACCATCGACCTTGCCGCCTTGCGCGCGAACTATGCGCTGATCGCCGCCCGCGCAGCGCCCGCCCGCGCCGCTGCCGTCGTGAAGGCCGAGGCTTATGGATTGGGCGCGGCCCGCGTCGCGCAAACGCTGGCGCAGGCCGGCTGCCGCGATTTCTTCGTCGCCATGATCGCCGAGGCCCTGGACCTCGCCCCGCAGGTCCCGGCCGACGCGCGGATCTACGTTCTGAACGGGTTACCGCCCGGCGCGGAAGCGGCCTGCGCCGCAGCCGGTGTCGTGCCGGTGCTGAATTCCCTCGGCCAGGTCGCGCGCTGGCGGGCCGAGGCCCGGCGCCGCGGCGCGCGGTTGCCAGGCGTAATCCAGGTCGACAGCGGCATGTCGCGGCTGGGCCTGGCCCCCAGCGACATCGACGACCTGCCCACAGACCTGAACGACGATGTCGAGGTGGTGCTGGTGATGAGCCATCTGGCCTGTGGCGACACGCCGGGCGCGGCGGCGAACCAGGAGCAGTTGGCGCGCTTTGAGGCGCTGGCTGATCGCATCGGCCCTGGCCTGCCGCGCTCGCTTGCCAATTCGGCCGGCGTGTTTATCGCCTCGGAGTTCCGGCAGGACCTCGTGCGGCCGGGGCTGGCGCTCTACGGCGCGGCGCCGATCGAAGGCGTGGCGAGCCCTGTGCTGCCGGTCCTGCGGTTGGACGCCAAGGTGATCCAACTGCGGACGGTGGAGGCCGGGGCCGGCGTCGGCTACGGCCTGACCTATGTCGCGAGCACGCGGCGGCGGCTGGCGACGGTGAGCATCGGCTATGCGGACGGTTGGCCGCGGCGGCTCGGCGGCCGGGCGGCCGCCTACTTCGGCGATGTGCGCCTGCCGATCGTCGGACGGGTGTCGATGGACAGCATGACCCTGGACGTCAGCGACCTGCCGGAGGGGGCGTTGGACGAAGGCGACTTCGTCGAGCTGATCGGCCCGCATCAGACGTTGGAAGCGGTCGCCGAGGCGGCCGAGACCATCGCCTATGAAATCCTGACCGGGCTGGGGAAGCGCTTCTCGCGCACCTACCTGACCCATGACGCGCGCGTGGAGATCGACGCATGAAGGTGGCAGTCCTCGGCGGCGGGGTGATCGGCGTCACCTCCGCCTACTACCTCGCCAAGGCCGGTCACGAGGTGACGGTGCTCGAGCGCCAGCCGGGGCCGGCGCTGGAAACCAGCTTCGCCAACGCCGGCGAGATCTCGCCGGGCTATGCCTCGCCCTGGGCCGGGCCGGGCATTCCGGCCAAGGCGGTGAAGTGGCTGCTGATGGAGCATGCGCCGCTGATCCTGCGGCCCAAGCTCGACGCGGCGACGATCGGCTGGTTGCTGTCGATCCTGCGCAACTGCACCGAGGGCCGCTATGCGCTCAACAAGAGCCGCATGGTGCGGCTGGCGGAGTACAGCCGCGACCTGCTGATCGCCCTGCGGGCCGACACCGGTATCGCCTATGACGAGCGCAGCCGCGGCACGCTGCAGCTGTTCCGCACCCAGGCGCAGATGGACGGCATCGGCAAGGACGTCGAGGTGCTGAAGTCCTATGGCGTGCCCTACGAGGTGCTGGACGCCGCCGGTTGCGCCGTCGCGGAGCCCGGCCTCGTCAACGCGCTGGAGCCGATCGTCGGCGGCCTGCGGCTGCCCAACGACGAGACGGGCGACTGTTTCAAGTTCACCAATGCGCTCGCCGAGCTGGCCAAGGGGCTGGGCGTCGAGTTCCAGTACGACACCGCCATCGCCGGCCTGCGTAAGGAGGGCGACCAGATCGCCGCCGTGCGGACCAGCCGCGGCGAGGTGAGCGCCGACGCCTTCCTGGTGGCCATGGGCAGCTATTCGCCCGCTCTGGTTCGGCCCTTCGGGATGAAGCTGCCGGTCTATCCGGTGAAGGGTTACTCGATCACCGCCCCGATCCTCGACGCCGAGCGCGCGCCAGTCTCGACCCTGCTGGACGAGAGCTACAAGGTGGCGATCACCCGGCTGGGCGACCGCATCCGGGTCGGCGGCATGGCCGAGATTTCCGGCTTCAACAACGACCTGCATCCGCGGCGGCGGCGGACGCTGGAGCATTCCATGCAGAGCCTGTTCCCCGGGGCGGGCGACGCCGCGGCGGCGAGCTTCTGGTCGGGCCTGCGGCCGATGACGCCGGACGGCACCCCCGTGGTCGGCGCCACGCCGGTCCGAAACCTCTACCTCAACACTGGACACGGCACCCTCGGCTGGACGATGGCCTGCGGATCAGGGCAGGTGATCGCCGACGTGATCAGCGGCGTTGCGAGCGCCATCGACACCCGGGATCTGGCGATCTCGCGATATTCAAACTGAGAAGGAAATGAGCCCCATGGCGATCGAACGTATCGAAGCCGGCCCCCGCATGAGCCAGGCCGTCGTCCACGGCGACACGGTCTATCTGGCCGGCCAGGTCGGCGCGCCGGGCGAAAGCGTCACCGCCCAGACGCAGGCGGTGCTGGCCCAGATCGAAAAGCTGCTGGCGCAGACCGGCAGTGAGAAGTCGAAGATCCTGACCGCCACCATCTGGCTGGCCGACATGGCCGACTTCGCGGAAATGAACGCGGTGTGGGACAAGTGGGTCGACGGCAAGGACGCCCCGGCCCGCGCCACCGGCGAGGCCAAGCTGGCGACCCCGGACTACAAGGTCGAGATCATCATCGTCGCCGCCCGCTAAGTCGGCGAAGATCGAGGCGAGAGGCCCGGCGGCAAGCTCCGCCGGGCCTTTTTCATGCCCGAAGCAAGACGCGGCCGCGTGGCGTGGAACCAGCGCCGCGCGACCGAATTGGTGAAGCGACGAAATGGCGTCGGATCCCCTGGAGGGCTTCCCATGATGATGAAAGCCGCGGTCGCGCGCGCCTTCGGCCAGCCGTTGACCATCGAGGAGTTGCCAGTACCGCAGCCGGGGCCAGGCGAGGTGCTGGTCAAGGTGGTCGCGTGCGGCGTCTGCCACACCGACCTGCACGCCATCGACGGCGACTGGCCGGTCAAGCCGACCTTGCCGCTGGTGCCGGGGCATGAGGGCGTCGGCCACGTCGCCGCGGTGGGCGCCGGGGTCGCCGACCTGAAGGAGGGCGACGCCGTCGGCGTGCCCTGGCTCTACGACGCCTGCCGGGCCTGCGAGTACTGCGAGACCGGCTGGGAGACCCTGTGCACCCGCCAGCGCAACACCGGTTACAGCGTCAACGGGGCCTATGCGCAGTACGTTCTGGCCAGCGCCCCCTTCGTCGGGCGCCTGCCGAAGGACGTCGACTTTGTGGCTATGGCGCCGATCCTTTGCGCCGGGGTGACGACCTATAAGGGCCTGAAGGAAACCGAGGCGCGGCCCGGCGAGTGGGTGGTGATTTCCGGCATCGGCGGTCTGGGGCATGTGGCGATCCAGTACGCCAAGGCCATGGGCCTGAACGTCGTGGCGATCGACGTCGCTCAGGACAAGCTGGACCTGGCGTCCCATCTGGGCGCGGACTTGGCGATCGACGCGCGCCAGCCAGACGCGGTCGAGCGCGTGCAGCGGGTGACGGACGGCGGCGCGCACGGCGTGCTGGTCACCGCAGTGTCGCCACCGGCCTTCCAGCAGGCCATCGCCTGCGCGCGGCGGCGTGGCACGGTGGCTCTGGTCGGCCTGCCGCCCGGCGATTTTCCGACCCCCATTTTCGACGTGGTGCTCAAGCGCATCACGGTGCGCGGCTCGATCGTCGGCACGCGCCGGGACCTGACGGAGTCGATCGCCTTCGCCGCCGACGGCAAGGTGAGGGCGACCGTGACCGCCCGGCCCCTGGCCGAGGTCAACGCCGTGCTGGACGACCTGCGGGGCGGCCGGATCGAAGGGCGCGTGGCGCTGACGATGTAGTCGCGATAAGTCGGAGCCTGGCTAGACCCAGGCGGATTCGCGATGACGACGACGATCTACGGCATCAAGGCGTGCGACACGATGAAGAAGGCGCGCACCTGGCTGGACGATCATGGCGTGGCCTATGCCTTCCACGACTACAAGGCGGTCGGGATCGACCGCGCCAGCCTGGAGCGCTGGGCCGGCCAGGTGGGCTGGGAGGTGCTGCTGAACCGCTCGGGCACCACGTTCCGCAAGCTGGCCGACGCCGACAAGGCCGACCTGAACCAGGACAAGGCCATCGCGCTGATGTTGGCCCAACCGTCGATGATCAAGCGCCCGGTGTTGGACGTCGGCGGCCAGCTATTGGTCGGCTTCAAGCCAGACGCCTACGCGGCGAAGTTCAGCTAGATTGAGGCTGGGGGCTAACATGAAGAACATTTCATGCGCCCGCCTGCATCCGTACGCTTAGGCCGGCGCCTCTTCCCATCAGAACGGGGCCGATGAGCCATCCGCACTGAGAGAAGGAAGAGCACAATGGAAGGCATCCTGGTCCCACTAGGGTTCTTCGCAATGGTCGCCGCGATCGTCATCGTGCCGCGATATCTGAAGAGCCTGGAGCGTCAGAAGCTCCAGGAGACGCTGCGCGCCTCGATCGAGAAGGGCGCCGAACTGCCGCCCGAGGTCGTCCAGGCGCTGACCAGCGACGCCAAGGCGCCGCCCTCGTCCTATCGCGACATGCGCGCCGGGATCATCTGGCTGGGCGTGGCGGTCGGTTTCGCCTCGCTGGGCGTGGCGGTGTCGTTCAACGAGCCGGACGCGCTCTATCCGATGCTGGGCGTGGCGGCGTTCCCGGGCTTCATCGGCCTGGCGCTGATCGCGCTGTCGTTCATCTCCCGCGGCAAGTAGCCCGCAAAGGGGAGGGGAAAGCCCCTGATGTCGGGCTCTCAAAACAACAGGCTGGCAAGCGCCCACGACGTGGAATTGGCCGCGCTGGCCGCGGCGGGCGACCGCTCGGCGTTCGGCGAGCTGGTCCGCCGGCACGGCTCGGCGGTGCGCGGCCTGCTGCGCCGGATGGGCGCGCCGCCGGCGGAAGCCGACGACGTGGCGCAGGACGCGTTCCTGACGGCCTTCGAGCGGATCGGCGAGTTCCGCGGCCAGGGGACGTTCGTCGCCTGGGTCCGCAAGATCGCAGCGCGCGCCTATCTGCGCCGCCTGCAGCGCGAGCGGAAGATCGCGGCGCTGACCGCGGCGGACGAGGCCGAGGATGTCGCCGCGCCGCCCGACGCCGCAGGCCGGATGGACCTGGACGACGCCTTGCGGGGGCTGGGTGCTGCGGAGCGGATCTGCGTGTCGATGTGCTACGGCGCGGGGCTCTCCCACGCGGAAGCCGCCGACGCCTTGAATCTGCCGCTTGGAACGGTCAAGTCCCATGTCAAACGTGGTCTGGAGAAGCTCCGAGCGCGATTGGCGCCGGCCGATGGCGCTCCGCTGGAAGGGAGGCGCGGAAATGGTTGAGCTCGAATTCGAGCGGCGTCTTGAACGCCTTTTCGCTGAACCGCCCGCCTTCTCGGACGAGAAGGCTTTCGCCGTTTCAGTGGAGCGCAAGCTGAACCGCGGCTGGAACATCCGCCGCTGGATCATCGGCGCCGCGGGGCTGGCCGGCGGCGTCATCGGCGCCAGCCAGCTGATCATGTCGAACTTCGTCCATCAGGTGGAAAACGCGTCGGAAGGCTCGACGCGGCTGCTCCAGGCCGGGGTGCAGCAATTGGCCCCGCGCTCAGATCTGCTTGCAGCGCTGCCGGCGGGGTCTTCCGTGGTATGGATCGCCAGCGGAATGGCGGTGCTCGCCATCGGCTTCGTGGTGACCCGAGTGTTCGAGGAGTTCTAGCCATGTCGGCTCAGCGTCAGGAAATGGTCAGGCGCATTGCGGCGCCGGATATCGCCGCCCGGAAGGGTGGAGTGCCGGTGGTCTGCCTCACGGCGTATACGGCCCCGATGGCCGAGTTGCTCGACGAGCACTGCGACCTGCTGCTGGTCGGCGACTCGCTGGGCATGGTCGTGCACGGCCTGCCCAACACGGTCGGCGTGACGCTGGAGATGATGATCCTGCATGGCCAGGCGGTCATGCGGACGTCGAAGCGGGCGATGGTGGTCGTCGACATGCCGTTCGGCTCGTACGAGGGCTCGCCCGAAGTCGCCTACGCCAACGCGGCGCGGGTGATGAAGGAGACCGGCGCCCAGGCGATCAAGGTCGAGAGCGGTCCGACTGTGGTTGAGACCATCGACTACCTGGTCAAGCGCGGCATCCCGGTCATGGGTCACGTCGGCCTGCGCCCGCAGGCGGTGCACGTCGACGGCGGCTTCAAGGCCAAGGGCAAGGGCGGCGACGAGCGCGCCCGCATCCTGCAGGAGGCCAAGGCCACCGCGGAGGCCGGCGCCTTTGCGGTCGTGGTCGAGGGCGTCGCCGAGGGCCTGGCCCGCGAGATCACCGAGGCGATCTCGGTTCCGACCATCGGCATCGGCGCTTCGGCCGGCTGCGACGGCCAGATCCTGGTCACCGACGATATGCTGGGTCTGTTCGACTGGACCCCGAAGTTCGTGCGCCGCTACGGCGACCTGCGCGGCGAGATCAGCAAGGCGGTCGCCGGCTATGCCGACGACGTGCGCGCGCGCCGCTTCCCCGGGCCGGCCGAGATCTACTTCGCCAAGGCTGGCTAGAGCCTTCGTAGTCCTGAAACGTCCAGCCCCGGCTCGAACAGGATCCGGGGCGAGACGTGCAGCGCAGTGATTAGCGCGTGCATCTGCGCCGAGGGCAGCCGCCATCGGCCATGCTCGGCCATCGACAGCTGCGCGTGCGGAATCCTCGCCCGGTCGGCGAGATCGTCGAGCGCCAAGCCTCTGGCCTCTCGGACGGCTTTCAGTCTCCGGCCGACGGCTTCGAGGTCCGCGCTGACCGGAGGCAGCGATATGATCATCGCCGGTCCTCCCTGATGGGTGAAGCTTAGGGCCGATCCAGCGCTCCGCCCAATCAACTTATCCTATTGAATAGATAGATAGTTTCGATGCTGCGGCGCTGTGGCGGTGCGGTGTGCACCTCCATGTGTCAGCTTCATTCGCACAACGACAATCTACGCAAAAACAATGCGTTGTGTGGTTGTTCTAAGGTGCGTGCGGCGCGAGCGAACGTCGCCGAAGCGACAGGCGATACGCGCTCCGATCGCCGCAGCGTGGCGAAATCCGGTTTCGCGCCGGCTCGAACGCACACTAGTTTCAGCGCGATGGCCAAGCTTCTGAACGTGATCCGGGCGGCCGGCGCCCAGACGACCGTACGTATCCTGCTGGCGCTGGTCGCCGGGCTGATGGTGGGCGCGGCGCTGGCCGAGCATCCGTCGATCGACCGGATCATCGCGGTCGCCGACCCGATCGGCGGCTTGTGGCTCGACGCCTTGCGGATGACGATCGTGCCGCTGGTGTTCTCGCTGCTGGTGGTCGGCGTGTCAGCGGCGGCCGGGACGGCTGCGGCGGGCGGCACGGCGGCGCGGGCGCTCGGCCTGTTTGGAGCGCTGCTGCTGGCCAGCGCGCTGTTCTCGGCGCTGGCGGTGTCAGGCGTGCTAGCGGCCTGGCCAGCGCCGCAGGCGGCGGTCGCCGGCCTGCGCGAAGCAGCCGGCCATTCAACCCAGAAAGTGCCCGATTTCCCGACCATGGGCGCGTGGCTGCGCGCCTTCATCCCGACCAACCCGATCGAAGCGGCGGCCGAGACCAACATGGCCCCGCTGGTGGTGTTCGCGCTGCTGTTCGGGCTGGCGCTGACCCGCATCCGCACCGAGCTGCGCAACGGGCTGACCAACGTCTTCCAGGCGGTGATGGACACCATGCTGGTGCTGGTCCAGTGGGTGCTGCTGGTCGCGCCGATCGGGGTGTTCGCCCTGGCCCTGATCGTAGGCGCCAAGGCGGGTTTCGGCGCGGCCGGCGCGCTAGGGCACTACATTCTGATCCTGTCGGGCGTCTGCATCGCCGTCGGGCTGCTGTCCTATCTGCTGGCCCTGGCCGCCGGCGTGCCGCTGCTGGCCTTCGCCCGCGCTGCTGCCCCGGCCCAGGCGGTGGCGTTTTCGACCCAGTCCTCGATCGCCTCGCTACCGGCGATGATCGCCGGTACGCGCCAGCTGGGCGCGTCCGAGGCCAGCATCGGCGTCGTGCTGCCGCTGGCCGTGTCGCTGTTTCGGATCACCAGTCCGGCGGCGAACCTCGGTGTGGCGATCTACTGCGCCCATGTCTTCGGCGTGCCGTTGAACGCGGCGCTGCTGGCGGCGGGGATCGGCGTGGCCGCGGTGATCAGCCTGGCCTCGGTCGGGCTGCCGGGCCAGATCACCTTCTTCACCACCACCGGTCCGATCTGCCTGATCATGGGGGTGCCGCTGGAACTGCTGCCGATCCTGCTGGCCGTGGAAACGATCCCGGACATCTTCCGCACGGTTGGCAATGTCACCGCCGACATGGCGGTCACCTGCCTGGCCAAGGGCGTCGAGGGCGCACCGAAGTGAGCCGGGCGGCCGAACCAGCGCCCCCCGGCCGCGGTCGCCGGCGCAAGGGCGAGGGCCCCGACCTGCGCAAGGCGATTCTGGACGCTGCCGAGCAGCTGTTCGCGGCGCATGGCTTCTATGGCGTGACCACCCGCCAGGTCGCCGCCGAGGCCGGCGTCGACACCGCCTTGATCCACTACTACTTCGGCGCCAAGCGCGACCTGTTCGACGCGGTGTTCGCGCGGCGGGCTGAGATTCTCAACGCCGTGCGGGTCGAGGCCATGGCGGCCTACGAAGTGCAGAGCGGCGGACAGATGACCCCGCGCGGGGTGGTCGCCGCCTTTATCGACCCGTTGATCGAGATGTCGCTGACCGGCGAGCCGGGCTGGAAGAACTATTTCCGGCTCGTTGCGCTGGTGAACAACACGCCGGCCTGGGGCGGCGAAACGATGCACCACTATTTCGACCCCGTGGTGCACCAGTTCATCGACACCCTGCGCAAGGTCATGCCGCAGGCGCAGTCCCCGGACCTCTACTGGGGCTACCAGTTCCTGACCGGCTCGATGATGCTGGCGCTGTCGGAGACCGGCCGGATCGATCAGCTGTCGGAGGGGCTGTGCCGGTCGACCGATCTGGCGGCCGTACGGGCGCGGCTGTTCGACTACTGCGCCGCCGGCTTTGAGGCGATCGTCGCGCCAAGGGTTTGAGCGGGGACGGAGCGACGGTCCGGCGTTGCAGCCGCGCGCCCACCGCTATAGGTTCCGCCGCTCTGAACACTAACGCCTATTCGCGCGGAGTCCCCCGACGTGGTCGATGTCTTTGATGAAGTCGAGGAGCAGCTTCGCTCCGAGCGCTACAAGTCGATTGCGCTGAGGGTGCTGCCGATTCTCGGCGGCGTGCTGGTGGTGGCGCTGGTCGCCGCCCTGGCGGTCTGGGGCTATCAGCACTTCCGCAGCCAGGCTGCGGCCGAGGCCTCGGAAAAGTACGCGCAGGCGATCGAGGCGTTCAACGCCGGCCGCCGCGACGATGCGATCCGTCTGTGGGGCGAGGTGGGGCAGGGCTCCTCCAAGGCCTACAAGTCGCTGGCGCTGCAGCACCTGGGCGGCCTGAAGATCGCCGACAACAAGACCGCCGAGGCGGTGAAGCTGTTCGACGAAGCCGCCGAAGCTGCGCCGAACAACATCATCGGCGACGCCGCCCGCCTCAAATCCGCCTTCGCCTTGCTGGACACGGCTCCCTACAAGGACATGGAGGCGCGCCTGACGCCGCTCACCGAAGAAGGCCGCCCCTACCGCGCCGAGGCGCGTGAGGCCCTGGCCTTTTCCAAGCTGATGGCCGGAGACCTGGCCGGCGCGCGTAGCGACTTCACGGTGATCGGGCTGATGGCCGACGCCGGCGAGGGCTCGCGCCAGCGCGCGGAAGCGGCCAAGGCCCTGATCGACTCCGGCTCGGCCAAGGCCCTGCCGGCGATCGTGAAGGCCGCCATCGCCCTGCCGCCGCCGGTGCAACTGCCGCCCGGCGCCGTCCCCCCGGGCCTCGCTCCCCAGGCCGCCCCGCAACAGTCCGCCCCCGGAGCCCAATGACGTCCATGCGCCGTACCAGCCTCCTTGCTCTGTTCCTGGCGGCGAGCGTCGCCGTGACCGGCTGCTCGACCGTCAATCGGCTCAATCCGTTCAACAAGGGCGATGAGGGCCCGCAGGAAGTCGCTTCGGAAGGCGAACGCATCGCCATCGTCGCGGCCGACCAGACCCTGGAAGTGGCCGAAGCCCTGAAGGGCGCGGACTTCTTCCTGCCGACCCCGGAAGTCAACGCCAGCTGGTCGCTGCCGGGCGGTTCGCCTGAGCAGTCGATGGGCCATGTCGAGGCCGGCGGCAGTCTGTCGATCGCCTGGAAGCGCGGCTTCGGCGCCGGGTCGGACCGCGGCGCGCACGTGACCGCGACCCCGGTTGCGGCCAACGGCAAAATCTATGTGATGGACGGCGAGGCCTCGGTCTCGGCGTTCGACGCCCAGTCGGGCGCGCAACTGTGGCGCACCAACCTGCGCCCTGAGTCCAAGCGCGACAAGGAAGCCTTCGGCGGCGGCCTGGCCCTGGCCGACGGCAAGCTCTACGTCACCTCCGGCTACCGCTTCGCCGCCCAGCTCAACGCCGACACTGGCGCGGTGACTTGGCGCACGAGCACCGAGCAGCCGATTCACGCGGCCCCGACGGTGTCGGGCGGTCGGGTGTTCGCGGTGGCGGTGGACAACACCCTGCTGACCTTTGACGCCGCAACCGGCGCGACCGGCTGGACCTATCAGGCGCTGTCCGAATCGGCGCGCATCCTGGCCGCGTCCAGCCCGGCGGTGTCGGGCGACACGGTCGTGGCCTCGTTCGGCTCGGGCGAACTGGTCGCGCTGCGCGCGGCCAATGGCAACGACCTGTGGAACGAGGCGCTGAGCCGCGCTAACCGCAACAACGCGCTGTCGGAAATCCGCGACATTCCGGGCCGTCCGGTGATCTATCAGGGCGACGTCTTCGCGGTCAGCCACTCGGGCGTGTTCGCTGCGACCGACCTGCGCACCGGCCAGGCGCGCTGGAGCCTGCCGGTGACCGGCATCACCTCGCCGTGGCCGGCGGGCGATGTGGTCTATGTGGTCTCCAAGGCTGGCGAAGTGATCTGCGTGGCTCGCGAGAGCGGCCAGATCTACTGGATCACCGACCTGGGCAAGGACCGCGAGTCGAACGGCGGCGGCTTCATGGGCATCGGCAAGAAGAAGTTCACCACGCGTCCGATCTGGTCGAGCCCGCTGCTGGCCTCTAACAAGTTGATCCTGGCCGGCTCGACCGGCGAGTTGGTCGCCCTGAACGCCAAGACCGGTGTCGTCGAGAAAACGGTGAACCTTGGTTCGCCGACCCTGATCAGCCCGATCGCCGTCGCTGGTACGGTGTATGTTGCGACCGACAAGGCGCAACTGATCGCGCTGCGCTAAGCGGAAGCTGATTTTATGCCTATGCGGCTCGCTATCGTCGGACGGCCCAATGTCGGCAAGTCGACATTGTTTAACCGGCTGGCGGGCAAGAAGCTCGCGATCGTCGACGACCAGCCCGGCGTCACCCGTGACCGGCGCTTCGGCTCCGGCCGGATCGGCGACCTCGACCTGGAACTGATCGACACCGCCGGCTTCGAGGATGTCACCGACGACAGCCTGGAATCGCGCATGCGCCAGCAAACGGTGCTGGCCATCGAGGAGGCCGACGTCGCCCTGTTTGTGGTCGACGCCCGCGAGGGCGTGACGCCGATGGACGAGGTGTTCGCCGAGATCCTGCGTCGTCATGACAAGCCGGTGATCCTGGCCGCCAACAAGGCTGAGGGCAAAGCCAGCGACGCCGGAGTCAACGAGGCCTTCGGCCTGGGCCTGGGCGAGCCGGTGGCGATCTCGGCCGAGCACGGCGAGGGCATGGCCGATCTCTACCAGGCCCTGCTCGTGGCCTGGCCCGAGATCGAGGATGAGGATGAGGACGAGGGCGAGAAGCCGATCCGCATCGCCATCGTCGGTCGTCCGAACGCCGGCAAGTCGACTCTGGTCAACAAGCTGATCGGCGAGGACCGGCTGCTGACCGGCCCCGAGGCCGGCATCACCCGCGACGCCATCCCGGTCGACTGGACCTGGGAAGGCCGTCCGGTGCGGCTGGTCGATACGGCCGGTCTGCGCCGCAAGGCCAAGGTGCAGGAAAAGCTCGAGAAGCTCTCGACCAGCGACACCATCAGGGCGATCACCTTCGCCGAGGTGGTGATCCTGGTGATGGACGCCACCCATCCGTTCGAGATCCAGGACCTGCAGATCGCCGACCTGGTCGAGCGCGAAGGCCGCGGCCTGGTGTTCTGCCTAGCCAAGTGGGACCTGATCGAGAACCAGGGCGCGACCCTGAAGGAAATCACCGAGGAAGCCGGCCGGCTGCTGCCGCAGCTGCGCGGCTCTCCGGTCGTGGCGCTGTCGGCGGAAACCGGCCGGCACCTGGACCGGCTGATGCCGTCGGTGTTCAAGGTGCATGGCGACTGGTCGACCAAGGTAAAGACCCGCGACCTCAACGACTGGCTGAAGATGGCGTTGGAACGGCACCCGCCGCCCGCCGTCGGCGGCCGCCGCGTGAAGCCGAAGTATATGGCGCAGATCAAGGCGCGCCCGCCGACCTTCGTGCTGTTCGCGAGCCGGGCCGACCAGCTGCCGGACCACTATCGCCGGTATCTTATCAACTCGCTGCGCGAGAGCTTCGACATGCCCGGCGTGCCGATGCGGCTGACCGTCAAGTCGAACAAGAACCCCTACGCCGAGGGCGAGGAAAAGGGCGGACCGGCGCCGCGCTCGTCCGTGCCGACGTTCGCGCCGAAGCTGGGCAAGAAGGTTGTGACGCCGAAGGGCGTGGCGGCGGTGCGCGCCAAGGCTGAGGCTGGAGCCGTCGCCGCCGAGGTCGCCGCCAAGCCGAAGCCCAAGGTGAAGCCGAAGACCAAGCAGGTCGCGCCCGGCAAGGCGAAGGTCGGCGCGGGCCCCACCCCGAAGGGCCGCGCCGCCAAGCTGAACCGCCCCGGCGTCAAGCCGAAGCGGGCGTCCCGGCCGACTGCCAATCGGAAAAGCGGACGGTAGTCTTCGGCAGGCCCAGGTCAGCCTGGGCCAGTTCCACGATCAGCGGGCCGATCTCCGACGGGTGCGGCAGGTCCATCGGATCCTCGCCGGGCATGGCTTCGGCGCGCATCTTGGTGCGCATGGCGCCCGGATCGATCAGCGCGGCGCGCACGGTCGTGTTTTCCAGCTCGTCTGCCCAGGTGCGGACCAGGTGCTCGACGGCGGCCTTGGTGGCTCCATAGGCGCCCCAGAAGGCCTTCGGACGCTCGACACGACCGGAGGTGAAGAACAGGCCGCGGCCGGCGTCGGACTCGCGCAGCAGCCGTTCGGTGGAGCGGATCAAGCGATAGGTGGCGGTCAGGTTGGCGCTGACCACCCGGTCCCAGATCGGCGGATCGATGTGCGACACCGGGGTCAGGCCGCCGAGGATCGCCGCAGCGTGCACCAGGATGTCGAGGCGCTGGAAGCGCTGGTGGATCGCCAGGCCGAGGCCGTCGATGTCTTCGCCCTTCATCAGGTCCAGCGGCACCAGGGTGGCCGACTTGCCGGTCGCTTCCTTGATCTCGTCGTCGAGGGATTCCAGCGCGCCCTGATTGCGGCCCACGGCGATGACGTGCGCGCCCGCCTTGGCGAGGGCCAGAGCGCATTCGCGGCCGATGCCGCGCGTGGCGCCGGTGACCAGGGCGATGCGGCCGTCGAGGGGAAGGGACTCAGTCATGACTTGGCTCTTGAAGCGGACGTTGGGCGTAGCGCTGCGCCAGGACGGCGCAGAGCATGAGTTGGAACTGGTGGTACAGCATCACCGGCAGAAGCACGAACCCTACCGTCGCGGCCGGGAACAGCACGCCGGCCATGGGCACGCCGGCCGCCAGGCTCTTGTTGCAGCCGGCGAAGGCGATGGCGATTTCGTCTTCCTTCGGGAAGCCGCGGACGCGGGCGACCCAGATCATGAAGCCCAGCGAGATCGCCAGCAGCACCAGGCAGACCAGGATGATGCGGATGAGATCGAGGGCCGAGACCTTGGACCAGATGCCGGCGACGACCGCGCCGGAGAAGGCGTTGTAGACCACCAGCAGGATTGAGAACTTGTCGACCAGGCCGAGCGGCTTGGCATGGCGCGTGATCCAACCGCCGATCCAGCGGCGCAGCATTTGGCCGGCCAGGAACGGCGCCAGCAGCTGCAGCAGGATGGCTTCGAACGACGAGAACGAGAGACCGCCGCCCTCGGCCCCGAGCAGCATGCCGACCAGCAGCGGAGTGATGAACATGCCCAGTAGATTGGAGACCGACGCCCCGCAGACCGCCGCCGCGACGTTGCCCTTGCCGATGGCGGTGAAGCCGATGGCCGACTGGATCGTCGAGGGCAGGCAGGCGAGGTAGACAAGGCCCGGCGCCAGCACGGCCGGCACGATCCAGCCCGGCAGCGCCGAGGCCCCGAGGCCGAGGAGCGGCCAGAGGATGAAGGTGGCGCCCAGCACCAGGCCGTGCAGCCGCCAGTGCAGCAGGCCCTTGATCACGGCCTCCTGGCTGAGCTTGGCGCCGTGCAAGAAGAAGACGAGCGCGATCCCGGCCTTGGTCAGGTCGGAGACAATCGGGGCGGCGGCGCCGCGCGCCGGCAGGATGGAGGCGAGCACCACCATTCCGACGATCGCGGCGATGTACCAATCCAGGCCTAGCGTCTTGAGCCAGGCCCGCGGGCCTGGCCTCACGCGTCGACCAGGAACGACAGCTGACGGTCGGCGCCGTCGTTACGTCCCTCGGCGATTTCCCGGTCCAGCAGACGGGTCGGGTAGTCGCCGGTGAAGTAGTGGTCGGTGAACTGCGGATTGACCGGGTCGCGCGGGGCGGCCTGCATGGCTTCGTAGAGGCCTTCGACCGAGAGGTAGCCCATCGAGTCGACGTCGAGGATCTTGGCGATCTCCTCGACCGACTTGTTGGCCGCCAGCAGGTGCTCGCGGTCGGGCATGTCGATGCCGTAGTAGTCGGGCCACATGATCGGCGGCGAGGCCGAGCGCAGGTGGACCTCGGCGGCGCCGGCCTCGCGAACCATGCGCACGACGCGGACCGAGTTGGTGCCGCGGACGATGGAGTCGTCGATCAGCATCACGCGCTTGCCGGCCAGGACGTTGCGGTTCGGCGAGAGCTTCATGCGAACGCCCAGCTCGCGGGCGCCCTGGGTCGGCTGGATGAAGGTCCGGCCGACATAGTGGTTGCGGATGATGCCCATCTCGAAGGGCACGCCGGTTTCCTGCGAATAGCCGAGGGCGGCGGGGACGCCGGAGTCGGGCACTGGCACGACGACGTCGACCGGCACGTGGCTTTCCTGGGCCAGGCGCCGGCCCATGCGCTTGCGCACGTCATAGACCGAGCGGCCGTTCACGACCGAGTCCGGGCGGGCGAAGTAGACGTACTCGAAGATGCAGGGACGCGCGCGGGCCGCCGGGAACGGCTTCATGCTGCGGATGCCCTTGTGGTCGATGACCACCATCTCGCCGTGCTCGACGTCGCGAACGAACTTGGCGCCGATCATGTCGAGGGCGCAGGTCTCCGACGCCAGGACCGGCTTGCCGTCGAGGTCGCCGAGCACCAGCGGGCGGATGCCCAGCGGGTCACGGACGCCGATCAGCTTCTTGTTGGTCAGGGCGACGAGGGCGTAGCCGCCTTCGATCTTGGAGAGGGCGTCGACGAAGCGCTCGACGAACTTGGCTTTCCGCGAACGGGCCAGCAGGTGAAGGATCACCTCGGAGTCCGAGGTCGACTGGAAGATCGCGCCTTCAGCGACGAGCTGCTCGCGCAGGGTCAGGAAGTTGGTGAGGTTGCCGTTGTGGGCCAGGGCCACGCCGCCGGCCTCGAGGTCGGCGAACATCGGCTGGACGTTGCGGATGAAGCTGCCGCCGGCCGTCGAGTAGCGGGTGTGGCCGATGGCCGAGTGACCCGGAAGGCGATCCACCAGGTCGTGACCGGCGAATGCGTCGCCGACATGGCCCATGTGGCGCTCGGTATGGAAGCGCTGGCCGTCGAAGACCGCGATGCCGCAGGCCTCCTGGCCGCGGTGTTGGAGGGCGTGCAGACCCAGCGCGGTGACCGCCGCCGCAGCGGCGGTGTCGTAGACGCCGAAGACCCCGCATTCGAGCCGGGGAGTATCGTCGTCAGGATCGCGGAAGGTCGGCTGGCGCCATCGATCTTGATCCTGAGTCATCGGGATTTCTCCACCAGATCGTCCAGCCTGCGTCGTTCGCCGGGGTCATAGCCTTGGGCGTCTTCAGAGTCACCCCGGTCCGTCGCCGAACCTTCACGAACTGCGTCCCCGATTGTGGGCGCGAGTTTACCTGCCATGTCTAAGCCCTTGGGCGCGAAGGCTTTTAGCGATTTGGCCGCCGCGCCGGTCAGAGGATAAAACGCCGCACCCGTCATCCACCGCGGAACCCGGTCGGGCGGAGTCGCCGCCTGGAACGCCAGATGGAGGGCGCCCAGGACCACGAGCGCGCGCACGAGGCCGAATCCGAGACCGACGGTACGGTCCAGAACGCCGAGTACATGGGTGCTGTGCACGCCGCGCACCATGGCCCCGCCGGTGACGCGCAATGTCGCATAGACGATGATGAAGGCGGCGAGCCCGGCCACGACCGCGCCGGCCCAGGGCGGCGTGTCCACCAGGCTGCGGCCGATGGGGGCGGTCCAGCGCAGGCCGAACACCGCGACGACGGCCGCCAACACGAAGGAGAGCGCCCGGACCATCTCGCGGGTCGCGCCGCTGAAGAACCCGACGGCGGCCGAGATCAGCAGCACGGCCAGGACGATGATGTCGAACCAGGGCAAGCCAGCTACTCCCACTGGCATTCACCGATGCGGCGGATGGCGTCCGCCAGCCGCGGCGCACCGGTGACCTTCATGGCCCCGCCGTCATCGAGCCCCTGTGGCCCCAGCACGCGCTTGAAGCCGAGCTTGGCGGCCTCCTTCATGCGCGAGTCCATACGGCTGACCGAACGGATGTCGCCCGACAGCCCGATCTCTCCGAACACCACGCAGTCCTGAGGCAACGCCTCATCGAGGGCCGAGGAGGCGAGGGCGGCTGCGGCGGCCAGGTCGGCGGCGGGCTCGGTGACCCGCAGGCCGCCGGCGACGTTCAGATAGACGTCGCGGTCGCCGAGCGAGAGGCCGCAGCGGGCCTCCAGCACCGCCAGCACCATGGCCAGGCGTCCGGAATCCCAGCCGACGACGGCGCGCCGCGGCGTGCCGTAGGCCGACGGCGCGACCAGGGCCTGGAACTCGACCAAAACCGGGCGCGAGCCCTCGATGCCGGCGAACACCGCTGCGCCGGCGGCCCGCTCGCCCGAGGTGTCGAGGAACAGGGCCGACGGATTGCGGACTTCGCCGAGGCCGGCGTCGCCCATTTCGAAGACCCCGATCTCGTCGGTGGCGCCGAAGCGGTTCTTGGTGCCGCGCAGGATACGGAACGGATAGCCGCGCTCGCCCTCGAAGGTCAGGACGGCGTCGACCATGTGTTCGACCACGCGCGGACCGGCGATGGCGCCGTCTTTGGTGACGTGGCCGACCAGGATCATGGCCACCGATTGCTTCTTGGCCAGCCTCACCAACTCGCCGGCGGCGGCGCGGACCTGGGTGACCGAACCGGGCGCGGCCTCGTGCGCGTCGCTCCACATGGTCTGGATGGAGTCGATGACGACGAGGTCGAACTTCTCGCGCTTGAGGCTGTCGAGGATGTCGCGCAGCGAGGTTTCAGCGGCCAGGCGCACCGGCGCGTCGGCCAGGCCCATGCGCTGCGCGCGGCCGCGGACCTGTTCGATAGCCTCTTCGCCGGAGATGTAGGCGCAACGCACGCCGCGACGTGCGGCGTTGGCGGCCACCTGCAGCAGCAGGGTCGACTTGCCGACCCCCGGATCGCCGCCTAGCAGGATGGCCGAGCCCGGCACCACGCCACCGCCGCAGACGCGGTCGAATTCGTCGACGCCGGTCGAGATCCGCGGCGGGGCGGGAACCTCGTCCTCCAGGCCCTGGAAGTTGACGCCGCGCGCGCGGCTGGCCTTCGTGGGGGCCAGGGCGCCGGGGGGGCGGCTCTGGACCTCTTCGACCAGGGTGTTCCAGGCGCTGCAGGCCGGGCACTGTCCGGCCCACTTGTTCTGCACCGCGCCGCAGGACTGGCAGACATAGACAGCGCCGTCGCGGGCCATGCGAACTCCGTGATTCGTACAAATGCGCAGTCTAGCGGCGGTCGCGGCGCAAGTCCGTCGCGCCGAAGTTGGCGTCCGTCGAATGCCATGAGATAGATTCACGTTACGCGAGTAGGGCGATGGGTTTTCCAAGGGTGGAGGCGTGAATGAGCGCAGTGGAACCGGGGGCCGCGACGTCGGGGCTGGTTGAGCGTGTTAAGTCGATCCTGTTGAAGCCGTCCCCGACGTGGGACCAGATCGAGGCTGAGCCGGCGACCACGGCCGGGCTCTTCAAGAACTACGCGGCCATACTGGCCCTGATCCCCGCCATCTGCGGCCTGATCGGCGGATCGCTGATCGGCGGCGCGTTCGGGATCAAGATGCCCATCCTCTTCGGGCTGGTCAGCGCGGTCATGGGCTACGTGCTGAACCTGGTGATGGTGTTCGTGCTGGGCCTGATCATCGATGGCCTGGCGCCGTCGTTCGACGGCCAGAAGAACCAGGTCCAGGCGATGAAGCTGGCCGTCTATTCGAGCACGGCCGGCTGGATCGCGGGGGTGTTCGCGCTGCTGCCGATCATCGGCGTGCTGGCGATCCTGGCGTCCCTCTACGGGATCTATCTGCTCTATCTCGGCTTGCCGAAGCTCATGAAGTCGCCGCCGGAGAAGGCGTTCGGCTACACGGCGGTCACCGTGATCGTGGCGATCATCCTGTCCTTCCTGATCACGGCGGCGACGACGCTGGTCGGCGGCCTGGGCCTGGCGGGTATGGGCGCGGCCGGCGCCTTGAGCTCCAACACCGTGCAGATCGGCGACAAGTCGGTCGATCTGGGCAAACTGGAGGAGGCCTCCAAGCAGATGGAGGCCGCGGCCAAGCAAATGGAAAGCGGCGAGGGCCCCGAGGCGATCCAGCCCGACGTCCTGAAGGCCTACTTGCCCGAAGCGATCGCCGGCTACGCTCGCACCGATCTGACCACCGGCTCGGGCGGAGCGGCCGGGATGTCCGGCTCGCAGGCCGAGGGGGTCTACACCAAGGGCGACGCCAAGATCCGGCTCAGCGTCACCGACCTGGGCGCGGCCGGGGCCCTGGCCGGTATGGCCAGCGCGTTCAACATGCAGTCGTCGAGCGAGTCGAACGGCAAATACGAGAAGGTCGGCAAGGTCGACGGGCGGATGACGCAGGAGTCCTACGACAGCGCCACGCGCCATGGTCAGTATAGCGTGCTGGTCGGCGACCGTTTCATGGTCGCGGCCGAGGGCGAGGGCGCGAGCATCGACGAGCTGAAGTTGGCGGTGGCGGCGATCGGGCCGGCCAAGCTGGAAGCGCTGTCGAAAGGCTAGGCCTCGCCGATGTAGACCCGCTCAGGCCGTCCGCCCAGGCGCACGAGGCACTCGTGCGCCACGGTGCCGGCGGCCGTGGCGATGTCGTCGATCAGCACGTTTGGCCCCAGCAGTTCCACATAGTCGCCGATGGCGGCTGGAGTTTGGCCCAGGTCGACGCCGATCAGGTCCATGGTCACGATCAGCACCTGGCGGCGCGCGCCTGCGTACCAGGCGTAGCCGCCGCGTTGCGAGGCGCGGATGACGCCGTCAGCGTAGCCGGCCCCGACCACGGCCATGCGGATCGGACGGTCGGCGACGACCCGCGAGCCGTAGCCGATGGTTTCGCCGGGCTGGACGTTGCGGATGTAGAGGATCTTGGCCTCAAGCTTGGCCACGGCCTTGAGCCGCGGATCGGGCCGTTCTTCCGGGCCGCCCCCGTAGAGGCTGATGCCGGGACGGATGATGTCGGCGCGGTAGTCTTCGCCCAGCATGATGCCGGCCGACGCTGCGAAGCTGGCCCGGGCGTTCGGAAACAACGGGCGCACCTGGTTGAAGCGCTCAAGTTGCAGCGCGTTGCGCGCATCGGCCGGATCGGTGGCCGAGCCGAGGTGGCTCATCAACACCTGGACCTCGAGGTGACGCAACCGGTCAGGGGCCGCGGCGAGCGCCCGGGCCTCTTCGAGCGTGACACCCTGGCGGTTCATGCCGGTGTCCACCTGGAGGACGATGGGCAGCGGGCCAGCCGAGGCCGCGTAGGCGTTCGCAGCTTCGATCTGAGGCAGGCTCTCCAGCACGGGCGTCAGTCCGGACCCGGCCAGGCGCGGCCCATCGGCGGGCAGGAAGCCGTCCAGCACGTAGATAGCGGCCGGACGCTCGGGGCAGAGTTCCGCGCGCAGCGCCACGCCTTCTGACAGTCGTGCGACGTAAAAGGCGCGCGCGCCCTCCGCCCACAGCCGGCGCCCGACTGGACCGGCGCCCAGACCATAACCGTCGGCCTTGATCACCGGAGCGGCGTCGGCGCCTGGAGCGGCGGCGCGCAGGACGGCGAAGTTGTGCGCGAGCGCGTCGAGATCGATGGTCAGGCGCGCAGGGGAGGAGGAAGACATCGCCTGTCCCATAGCCGAGCCCGGCGGGCGGCGCGAGGCCGGGCCTATTCCGATCGCTGAAGAGGGCTTGCCCGACGGCTTAGTCGTCTGACGTGTAGAAGTGGCTGTGCGCCAGGTTGCCGAACTTGGTGATGTCCGAGTCGAAGGACAGTTTCACCGTGCCGATGGGACCGTGACGCTGCTTGGCGATGATCACGTCGGCCGTGCCCTGGCAGCGGTCCATCTCCTCCTGCCAGGTCAGGTGTTCTGGGGTGCCTTCGCGGGGCTCGGCTCGGCCGAGGTAGTAGCTCTCGCGGTAGATGAACATGACCATGTCGGCGTCCTGTTCGATCGAGCCGGATTCCCGCAGGTCGGAGAGCTGGGGCCGCTTGTCCTCGCGGTTTTCCACCTGACGGGAGAGCTGCGACAGGGCGATGACCGGCACCGCCAGCTCCTTGGCCAAGGCCTTCATCGACTGGGTGATCATGGAGACTTCCTGCACCCGGTTGTCGCTCTTGCCATCGCCGCCGGTGACGAGCTGGAGGTAGTCGATGACGATCAGGTCGAGGCCATGGGTCCGCTTCAGGCGACGGGCCCGGGCGGCGAGCTTGGCGATGGTGATGCCGCCGGTGGCGTCGATGAACAGCGGCGCGTCCTGGATCTCCAGGGCGGCGTCGCGGATACGGCTGAACTCCAGGGCGTCGATTTCGCCCTTCCGCAGCTTGTCGCCGGAAACCCCGGAACTCTCGGCCAGCAGACGCATGGCCAGCTGGTCGGCGGACATTTCGAGCGAGAAGAACGCGACGACGCCGCCGGAGACGGTCTTCTTAGTGCCGTCGGGCTGCGGCTCCCACGCGTAGTGGCGCGCGACGTCGAAGGCGATGTTACAGGCCAGCGAGGTCTTTCCCATCGACGGACGGGCGGCGAGGATCAGCAGGTCGGACGGGTGCAGGCCGCCGATCTTGCGGTCAAGGTCGAGCAGGCCGGTCGAGATGCCGGCCAGACCCCCGTCACGGGCGTGCGCCTCCGCCGCCAGGGTCACGGCGCCGTGCACGGCCTCGGCGAACGGCACGAAACCCTGATTGGTGCCGCCGGCCTCGGCTAGGGTGAACAGCTGGGCTTCGGCGGCCTCGATCTGGTCCCGGGCCGAACGTTCGGCGTCGCCCTGCTGGGCGGTCAGGGCGATTTCGCCGCCGATCCGGATCAAGTCGCGGCGTAGCGCTAGGTCGTAGATGGCGCGTGAATAGTCCGGCGCGTTGGCGGCCGGGGGCGCGCGGTCGACAAGGTCGGCCAGGTAGCGAATGCCGCCCAGTTCCTCGAACGCCGGATCGCGGTTGAACTGCTCGGCCAACAGGATCGGCTCGGCGAGCTGGCCCTTGCGGACGGCGGATTCGAGCGCGGTGAACAGCCGCTGGTGGAACGGTTCGTAGAAATGGCGGGCCTGCAGGAAGTCGCCGAGCCGTTCGAAGGCGGCGTTATCGTACAGCAGGGCGCCCAGCAGGGCCTGTTCGGCCTCGATGTTCGCCGGCGCATGCGGGATCGCGGCGTCGTTCTGGGCGGGGCGGAGATCGAGGGCGGGAACGATGGACATCGCTTTACAGATACCTAACCCAGAGGGGGGCGGTCTGCGCCGATGTCAGCGGAACCCACAGGAGAAATGTCGCCCCTGTGGATAGCTGTGAAACGACAGCGGCGCAGGGCCGAGATAGCCCTGCGCCGCGTCAGTTCCGGTCGTAGCGCCTAGGCTACCACTTGTAGGCCAGGCGGCCGTAGACGAAGCGGCCGTTGAACCCGAACGGCGAGAACGACGAGAACGGCGACGCCGAGGTCGTGTTCTGGTTCGGCGTAATCTGGCGCGGATAGACGTCGAAGACGTTGTCGGCGCCCACGGAGGCGGTCAGGCCGATCGGGAAGGTGTAGCGGGCTTCCAGGTCGACGAGGCCGCGCGTGCCGGTGCGGTTGTCGCCGCTGCCGTCCAGGGCTGCGCCCGGCGAAAGGACGTCGCCATAGATCGTGGTGCGCACGGTGGCGCCCCAGGCCTCGCGGTTCCAGTCGCCCTGCAGGGCCAGCTTGTGCTTGGGCGTGCCGTCTTCGAAGCGCAGCGTCGCCTGGCGGGCGAAGAGCGAGGTCGGGGTCGGCAGGATCGAGGTCTTGGTCACCGGGGTCTTGGTGACGTCGACGTCGTTGTAGTTGGCCGCCGCGGTCAGGTCGAAGGTCCCGGCCTGCTCGTCGACGATGCGATAGCGCGCCACCACATCGACGCCGACGGTCTCGGTGTCGACGCCGTTGATGAAGAAGCGGGCTGCAGTCGCGCCGAGCGGCGAAAGCAGGTCGTAGATCACCCGGGCGTTGGTCCCCGGGGCTGCCGTCGGGCTGCCGGTCAGGGTTTCCGAGAGGACGATGCGGTCCTTCACGTCGATCTTGTAGCCGTCGACCGTGAGTTCGAAGGCCCCGCGGCGGAAGACGAAGCCAAGCGCGTAGTTGTCGGAGGTCTCGGCCTTCAGCGGCTCGGCGCCTAGGGCCCGGGCGACCGGACTGGTGGCCGGGTAGGTGCCGGTCTCGTAGGGGACGTTGTCGATGTAGAGGATCGAGGTCGAGGTGAAGTACTGTTGTTGCAGCGCCGGGGCGCGGAAGCCGCTGGAGATCGCGCCGCGGACGGCGAACTCCGGCGAGAACTCGTAGCGGGCGGCGAACTTGCCGGTCGTGGTGTCCCCGAAGTCGGAATAGTCCTCGTAGCGGACGGCGGCCGACAGGGTCAGTTGTTCGGTGACCTTGCCTTCCAGGTCGACATAGACGCCGACGTTGTCGCGATCGACATCCACCTCATTGGACGGGGTGAAGCCGGCGAAGCCGCGCGAGCCGAAGGCCACGCCGGTGACCGGGCCGCGGGCGTACGAAGCGACTTCGCCCTGGTTGATCTTGTAAGTCTCTTTGCGCGCCTCGAGGCCGAAGGCGACGTTCAGCGGGCCAGCCAGGCCGACGTCGAACTCACGGCTGAAGTCGGCGCCGAAGACCAGTTGGTCGTAGGTCAGGCCGCCGGCCTGGAACGAGGTCGGCGAGGTCGGGCCATACGACGGGTTGATGGTGTTCTGGACGCCGAAGTCGATATCGTTCTTGCCGTAGACGATGTTGAAGTCGGCGTTGAACCCGGCGATCTGGCCGCGGACGCCGAGGCCGGCGCTGTTATCCTCGGTGTCGGTCGTCAGATAGGGCAGGTAGCCGTTCGGATAGACCGACAGGATGTTCTGCTGGGTGTCGGTCGGCAGGCGATA
The DNA here is from genome assembly GCF_013822795.1 of Phenylobacterium sp. GTDB lineage: Bacteria > Pseudomonadota > Alphaproteobacteria > Caulobacterales > Caulobacteraceae > Phenylobacterium. The sequence continues at coordinate 71,144 of NZ_PNLB01000006.1, forward strand.
GGTCGCGGCGCTGGAGGCGTCGCGGTGCTGGTAGCCGTACCAGCCGTAGAGGTCCCAGATGTCGTTCAGCGACTTGCCGGCGTTGGCGTAGAACGAGATGTCGTCGACGTCGGCGTCGCCGAACCGCGAGGTGATACGGTTGGGAGTGACGCGCATGTCGATGTCGCTGCGGTTGGTGTTCTCGCGCGAGCGGTACTCGGCCGAGAGCGTCAGGAAGCCGTCGCCGAGGAAGCTCAGGCCCTGCCAGCCGGACACCGTGGTGGTGGCGCCGTCGCTGATGTCGTCCTTGCGGCCGTAGTAGCCGTCGAAGCTGGTGAGGTACGAGCCGTAGGTCACCGACAGGCCGCCGCCGCTGGCGGCTTCGCGCAGGCGCATGTTGATGACGCCGGCGATAGCGTCGGAGCCGTACTGGGCCGAGGCGCCGTCACGCAGCACCTCGATGCGGTCGATGGCGCTCGACGGAATGGCGTTGAGGTCGACGGCGGCCGAGCCGCGGCCCACCGAGCCGTTGGTGTTGACGAGCGCGGTGGCGTGACGGCGCGTGCCGTTGACCAGCACTAGGGTCTGGTCCGGGCCCTGGCCGCGCAGGGTGGCCGGGCGGATGGCGTCGGTGCCGTCGGTGTTCGAGGGGCGCGGGAAGGTGATGGACGGGACCGCAGTCGCCAGCGCGGTCGCCAGTTCGGTCGTGCCGCGCTGCTGCAGCGCGTCGGCGCTGATCACATCCACGGGGGCGAGAGTTTCGAGCCGGGAGCGGCCCTCGGTGCGGGTGCCGGTGACGACCAGTTCTTCGACTTCACCAGCGCCCGATTGAGCGTAAGCCACGCCAGAAAACAGACTCACGGCGGAAGTCGCCGCGAGCAACAGTACGCGATACGTCATTGATATCCCCAGATTATTTTTCCCGCCACGCGGCGGGCGGATTATGGCCCTACTGAAATGGTAGGAATTGATCGCGGCTTGCGGAAGCACATAATTGCAACGCTTTGCAGAAAACGCAGGGTAGTGGCGGTTGCGCGGCGCCCGTCGGCGGCCGCGCAAGCTTGGAGTCGACGCCGCCGGATCGGGGCCGTACTAATCAAGGATCGGTTGTTCCGGGGTGGCGATGCAACGAGGCGTGGAAGCAGGCGCCCCTGTCGGCAAGGCGGGCGATCCGCTTGCGGCGGCGCACGCCGAGTTGCTGCGCGATCGCGGATTCCAGTTCGACCGCACCGAATTCAAGCCGCCGGAGATTCCCGAGTGGCTGAAGTGGATCGCCGAGGCGTTCGAGGCGATCGCGCCCCTGCTGAAGTACGTCTTCTGGATCGGGGTGGCGCTGATCGCCGCCCTGGTGCTGTACGCGCTGGTGCGCGAGGTCCTGCGCCTGCGGATGCCGGCGGCGAGGGCCAAGACCGCGCTGGCCGAAGCCGTTCCCGAGTGGCGCCCCGACGCGGCCGCGGCGCGCGATCTGCTGACCGCGGCCGACGCGTTGGCGGCCGAGGGGCGCTATGCCGAGGCCGCGCACCTGATCCTGCTGCGCAGCGTCGAGGACATTGAGCGACGTCGGCCGCGATCGGTGCGTCCGGCCTTGACCACGCGCGAGATCGCGGGGCTGACGGCCTTGCCGCCGGTCGCGCGACCGGCCTTCGCCAAGATCGGAAGCGTGGTCGAGGCGAGCCTGTTCGGGGGCGCGCCGGTCGTGGCGGCCGACTATGCCGAATGCCGTCGGGACTATGAGGCCTTCGCACTGCCGGCGGGGTGGTCATGACCACTGATCGCAGCCGGGCGTTTTCGCCCATGGTGATGTTGGTGCTGGTGCTGGTCGGCTGCGTGTCGCTGGCTGGTCTCGGACTGCTGGCGGCCTATGAACCGGAGCTGCGTTCGGGCGACAACGGCCAGGGCCACGCACTGTCGCGCTCGGCGGTCGGCTTCGCCGCCGTGGCGCGTCTGCTGGAAGAGTCGGGAACCCCGGTCGTCATGCGGCGCGGCGCGCTGTCGGCCACGGCGGGGGAGGGCCTGCTGGTGCTGACGCCAGCCTTGGGCACAAGCCCCACGCGGCTCAGCGACATCGAGCATGCCGGCCCGGTGCTGGTCGTGCTGCCCAAGTGGGTGACGATCCCGCACCCGGCGCGCCGCAGTTGGGTCCGCGCGGTTGGCGAGGCGCCGGACGTCGCGGTGCTGAAGGTGCTGCCCGAGCCGTGGCGACAAGGGCTGACCCTGCAGCGGCGGCCTGGGAGCGCGTCGGTGCGTCTGGCGCGGCCGGATGGGCGACCCGTCGGGGTGCAGCCGCGCATCGAGAACCTGGCGACCCTGTCCGGGCCGGGTTGGATCCCGGTCGTCGTCGATGACGCCGGCCGCGGCGTGCTGGTGATGAACCAGAAGACTGGCGTCTATGTGCTGGCCGATCCGGATTTTCTCGATACGGCGGGGATGAAGACGCTGGCCGGCGCGAGGGCGGCGATCGAACTGCTGTCGGTGATCCGCGCCCAGGGCGTTCCGGTTGTCTTCGACCTGACGCTGCACGGCTTCGAGCGCTCGCTCAATCCGCTGCGCCTGATGCTGGAGCCGCCGCTGCTGGGCGCGACGCTCTGCCTGCTGGCGGCGCTGATCCTGGTCGGCGTGCAGGCGGCGGTGCGGTTCGGACCGGCGCAGGGGCAGGCGCGCGCCGTGGCGCTGGGCAAGCGGGCGCTAGCGGACAACACCGCCGGCCTGGTCCGCATGGCGCGGCGCGAGCACCGAATGGCCGCGCCCTACGCAGAGATGGTGCGGGCCGAGGCCGCGCGTGCGGTCGGGGCGCCGCGGGGGCTCGAGGGCGACGAACTGGACGCCGTGCTGGATCGCCTTGGCGCCGCCAGCGGAGCCTCGCACCGAATTTCGAACCTGATCGAACGCGCCCGGGCGGCGCGCACCAAGGCGGATCTGATGGAGGTCGCCCGAGACCTCTATCGTTGGAGACTGGAGATGATGCGTGAACGTCGCTGAGGTGAAGGCGCTGGCCGAGGGTATTCGCGGCGAGATCGGCAAGGCGGTCATCGGCCAGGAGACGGCGGTGGGCCTGCTGCTGACCGCGCTGTTTGCGGGCGGCCACGTACTGCTCGAAGGTCCTCCGGGCACGGCCAAGACCCTGCTGGCCCAGACCTTCGCCGCCAGCCTGGGCCTGGACTACGGCCGCATCCAGTTCACGCCGGACCTGATGCCGGGCGACATCATCGGCGCCAACCTGTTCAACTTCCAGACCAGCACCTTCACGCTGACTCGCGGGCCGGTGTTCTGTGAACTGCTGCTGGCCGACGAGATCAACCGAACCCCGCCCAAGACGCAGGCGGCGCTGCTGGAGGCCATGCAGGAGCGGCGCATCACCATCGACGGGCAATCGCATGAACTGAGCGCGCGGTTCACGGTCGTCGCGACCCAGAACCCGATCGAGCAGCAGGGCACCTATCCGCTGCCGGAGGCGCAGCTGGACCGGTTCCTGTTCAAGCACGTGCTGGACTATCCGGGCCGTACCGACGAACTGGCGATCGTGAGCGCGCATGGCTCGCGCGCAGGGCTGCCGAGCCCGGCCGAGCTTGGCGTACGCACAGTGCTCGACCGGGCGGGCGTGGAGGCGGCGGTGGCGGCGGTCGCCCAGGTGCGACTGACCGACGAGGTCGCGGCCTACATCGTCGATCTGATCCGGGCCACGCGTGAATCGGCCGACATCGAGACCGGGGCCTCGCCGCGGGCCGGCGCCATGCTGGCGCTGGCGGCGCGCGCGCACGCCGCGCTGGACGGACGCGACTATGTGATCCCCGATGACGTCAAGACGCTGGCGCCGCCGGCCCTCCGTCACCGGGTGATCCTGTCGCCGGCGGCCGAGATCGAGGGGCGTCGCGTCGACCAGGTGCTGGCAGCGCTGATCGACCAGGTGGCGGCCCCGCGGTGATCTATCCGACGCGACGCGCTGCCTTGGCCGTCGCGGCTGGAGCGCCCCTCGCGCTGATCGCGGGGAGCGTGGCCGAACCATTGTGGGCGGTCGGCCTGGCCTGGGCTGCGGTGCTGCTGTTGCTGATGTTCGTCGACGCGATGCAGTCGGCGGCGCGCGATGGGGTGACGCTGGACGCCGTTCCGCCGCTGAGCGCCGCGGTCGCGCGGCCGGGCGAGGCGCGGTTCGTTGCGCGGTTCGCCGGAACGGCGCCGCGCTCGTTGGAGGCGGCGCTGGCGGCGGGCGAGCGCCTGGGCCTGGCGACGCGGGGCGTGACCGCCGAGATCGAGGACGGCGCGGCCGAGATCTGCATGGCCTTCACGCCGCAGCGTCGCGGCCTGGTGGCCCTTGAGGCGCTCTGGATCCGCTGGCGGGGTCCGTTGGGCCTGGTCTGGAAGCAGAAGACCTTCGCGCTCGACTACAACCTGGCAGTCACCACCGACCTGCAATGGGTCCGTGACGAGGCCGTGCGCCTGTTCGCCCGCAACGCGCTGTTTGGCGCCAAGGCGCAGATCGAGATCGGGGAGGGATCGGAGTTCCACGCGCTGCGTGATTTCCAGCCGGGGATGGATCGGCGGGCGGTGGACTGGAAGCAGTCGGCGCGTCACGCGCTGCTGCTGGCCAAGGAGTTCCGGACCGAGCGCAACCACAACGTCGTCATGGCGATGGACTGCGGCCGCGCGATGAGCGAGCCCATCGACGGCGCGCCGCGGATCGATCGCGCGATCAATGGCGCGCTGCTGCTCGCCCACGCCTGCCTGCGCTCGGGCGACCGGGCCGGCCTGTTCGCGTTCGATGCGGCGCCGCGGCTGTCGACCGGCGCAGTGGGCGGACCCAGCGCCTTCGGGGTGCTGCAGCAGATGGCCGACCGCATCGACTATTCGACCGAGGAGACCAACTACACGTTGGGGCTTTCGGTGCTGGCCGGCGAGTTGCAGCGGCGCTCGCTGATCGTGGTGTTCACCGACTTCACCGACCAGACCGCGGCCCAGTTGATGATCGAGTCGGTTGGTCGCCTGGTTGGCCGGCACCTGATCATGTTCGTCGTCCTGCAGGACAAGGAGCTGGGAGAGATGATCGCCGCGGAGCCGAGGGAGCCGGAGGACGTCGCCCGGGCCGTGTTCGCCGGCAGTCTGCGGCGTGAGCGGGAACTGGTGATCTCGCGGCTGCGCCGGCTGGGCGTGCACATCGTCGAGACGCCGGCCGAACGGATCGGCCCGTCGGTGATCAACGCCTATCTGGACCTCAAGCGGAAGGACCTGTTGTGACCGCTGCGCTCAAGAGCCAGCGCTTCCGCGAGGAGCGAGAGGCCGACTGGAAGCGTCTGGAGCGGCTGATGGACCGCGCCGAGAAGCGCTCGGTCGCCAGCCTGTCAGACGATGAAATCCTGGCGATCCCTGTGCTGTACCGCTCGACGCTGTCGGCCCTGAGCGTGGCGCGCGAGACCTCGCTGGACCGCGGCTTGATCGACTACCTCGAGGTGCTGTCGGCGCGCGCCTATTTCTTCGTCTATGGCTCGCGCTCGACACTGCTGGATCGGCTGGGCGGGTTCTTCCGCAAGGACTGGCCGGCGGCGGTGCGCGGCGTCTGGCGCGAGACCGTCGTGGCGGCGCTGCTGACGGCGCTGGGCGCGGTCGCAGCGGCGCTGCTGATCGCCCACGATGCGCAGTGGTACCACGTGTTCGTGCCCGAAGCCCTGGCTGGCGGGCGTGATCCGGCGGCCAGCACCGAGGCGCTGCGCGAGATGCTCTATGACGGCGGGGGCTCGGGCGACGGCTTGTCGGTGTTCGCCACCTTCCTGTTCACCCACAACGCCCAGGTGGCTCTGTTGGCGTTCGCGCTAGGGTTTGCGTTCTGCGTCCCGAGCCTGATGCTGCTGATCTACAACGGCGCGACGCTGGGCGCCTTTCTCACGCTCTACTTCAGCCGCGGACTGGGCTTCGAGCTCGGCGGCTGGCTGCTGATCCATGGAGTCACCGAACTGTTCGCCGTCATGCTGGCGGGGGCTGCCGGGATCAGGGTCGGCTGGTCGCTGGCCTTCCCGGGCGTGCTGTCGCGACTTGACGCCCTGACGGCTGCGGGGCGGACCGCCGGCGCCGTGATGGGCGGGGTGGTGGTGATGCTGTTCTTCGCCGGCCTGCTGGAAGGCTTCGGCCGGCAGCTGATCAACAACGACCTGATCCGCTATGCGGTCGCCGCGACCACGGCTCTGCTATGGGCGGTGTACTTCTACGGCCCGCGCCGCGAGGCCCGCTCGTGAGCGCCGGTGACAAGGCCACGCGCGTCTTCGTAACGCCCGAGGGCGTCGATCTGCGGTTGCAGATCGGCGACGGCGGTCAGCGCGCGGCGGCCTTCTTCATCGACACGGTGATCATTGTTGCGGCGCTGATTGCGCTGACCATGCTGGCCTTTGCGGCGGGGCTGACCACCGGCGGGCAGGCGGGGACGGAGATCGCCGCGATCATCTGGCTGCTGGTCGCCTTTCTGCTCCGCAACTTCTACTTCACCGCCTTCGAACTGGGCGCGGCGGCGGCGACGCCCGGCAAGCGGCTTGTGGGCCTGCGCGTGGCGGCGCGCGATGGCGGGCGGCTGCGGGCGGAGGGCGTGTTGGTCCGCAACGCCATGCGCGAGCTGGAAGTGTTCATGCCGCTGTCGGTGATCATGATCCGGACTCAGGAAGGCGGCGGGCAGGCGTGGATGTACCTGCTGGCCGTGATCTGGGTGGGGATCTTCGCGCTGTTCCCGCTGTTCAACCGCGACCGATTGCGGATCGGCGACCTGGTCGGCGGCACTTGGGTCGTGCGCACGCCGAGCCAGCGCCTGACCCGAGACATGGCGGTCGAGGGCTCCGAGCGGCTGGTGCGCTACCCGTTCACGCCCACACAGCTCGACGCGTACGGGGAGAAGGAACTGCACGTCCTGGAGGAGGTGATCCGGCGTCGTGATCGCCGCACTGTGCGCGCGGTGGCCGAAAGGATCAGCGCCAAGATCGCCTGGAGCGCGTCGCCGGATCAGGACGACTACGACTTTCTCAGCGCTTACTACGCCGCGCTGCGCGGCCGCCTGGAGGGACGGATGCTGATGGGCCGGCGGCGGCGCGACAAGCACGCCGCCTGACGGATCAGTCGAACACGGCGGCCAGCTGCGCGGGGCCGACGCCCTCCTTGATCATCCGCAGTTCGTAGTAGATGGCGGCGACGCCGGCCGACAGGAGCACGCCGCTAGCGGCGCCCAGAATCGCGTTGGAGGCGGTGGCGGCGATCGCCATGCCGCTGAAGCCGCCGCCAATCGCCGCAGCGACGCCGAAGATTCCGCTGACAACCGTCGAGATGACGATGTAGGCGACGATGTAGACGACCAGCAGGCCAAAGATCGGCCAGCGATGGCCGCTTGTCAGCCTGCGACTGCGCCCCAGGCTGCCAAACACTCCTGGCCGCTCGATCACGTAGGCTGGGGTGGCGACGATCCAGACCACGGCGAGAATGACTCCGGGCACGATCAGGAACAGGAACCCGATCGCGACCGACAGCCCGATGACGATCGCCAGTCCGATAAGCGGAAGGATCGACGACATGGACCGGCCCAGTTCGCTGAATGCGGAGGTTGGATCGCCGTTGAGGGTCGCGACGGTGGCGCGGACGGTCGTCGCCTGCAGCAGGACCGAGCCGATCAGGCTGAATATGTAGCCGGCGATCAGCAGGAGCAGACCTGAACCGACGGATGCGGCGCCGCCTTCTATAGGCGTGGTCAACGCGACCTGGCCCCATCCCAGGAGCGCGGCTGGGAGGCCCGCCAGCAGCACGGCCAGAATCGCCAGTTCACGGAAGTTGGCCATGACGACTTGGAAGGTGTTCGACACCACCCGGCCGAAATCGAAGCTCGCGCTGGCAGTCGGTGCTGTCGTCATCCCCGTATCCCCATCTTGGACGCGGGGTCAGATCATCATGGGGCGTGGCGGCTTGAAACTGCAATCTTGAGTGCAGTCAAAATGAAAGCGGCGCGGATCCGAGGACCCGCGCCGCTCCTGAAGTCTTTGGACTGCGTCCGGCGTTAGTGGTCGCCGTAGTCGCCGTCCTGTTGGCCAGCGCCGCCTTCCAGCATGTCCTGGGCGGCTTGCTCATCGGCCGCGCGATCTTCCTCGAATTGCGAGGCGATCACGTTTTCACCGCGGGCTTGGCGCTCGGCCTCGTCCTGGCTGCGGGCGATGTTGATGTTGACGTTGACGGTCACTTCCGCGTGCAGGCGAACCTTCACGGGGTGAACGCCGAGCGTCTTGATCGGCTTGTCGAGAATGACCATGGCGCGGTCGATCTTGCCGCCTTCGGCATTGACCATGTCGGCCACGTCGCGACCCGTCACCGAACCGTAGAGTTGGCCGGTTTCGCCAGCCTGACGGATCAGGATGTACGAGGTGCCGTCCAGGGCTTCGCCAGCCTTGCCGGCGGCGTCCTTGGTCTTCTGGTTGCGGGCTTCGATCTCGGCGCGCTGGGCGTCGAAGACCTTCAGGTTCGCGGCGGTCGCGCGCAGGGCCTTCTGGCGGGGCAGAAGGTAGTTGCGGGCGTAGCCGTCTTTGACGGTGACCACGTCGCCCAGGCCGCCACGGCCTTCGACGCGTTCGAGCAGAACAACTTTCATGTGTCGGTCCCCCTTACTTCACGACGTAGGGCAGGAGGGCGAGGAAGCGAGCGCGCTTGATGGCGCGAGCCAGTTCGCGTTGCTTCTTGGCCGACACCGCAGTGATGCGCGACGGCACGATCTTGCCGCGCTCGGAGACGTAGCGCTGCAGCAGCTTCACGTCCTTGTAGTCGATCTTCGGAGCGTTGGCGCCGGAGAACGGGCACACCTTGCGGCGGCGGAAGAACGGGCGGCGGGCGCCGCCAGCGGCGGGAGCAGCCGGAGCCGCGGAGGTTTCGTCAGTCATGGTGATCCCTCCCTTTCTTAGCTTTGGAATTCTTCACGGCGCGGTTCGCGTTCGCGATCGCGGCGAGCCAGAACCGGGGAGAGCTCGAGATCGAGTTCCTCGACGCGGACGGTCAGGGTGCGCAGAACGTCTTCGTTCAGGCCCAGCTGACGCTCCATCTCCTTCACCGCCGCCGGGGGGGCGTCGATGGCGAGCAGGGAGTAGTGCCCCTTGCGGTTCTTCTTGATGCGGTAGGTGAGGTTCCGAAGACCCCAGTACTCGATCTTCGCGACGGACCCGCCGCCTTCTTCGATCAGAGCCTTGATTTGGTCGTTCAGGGCTTCAGCCTGTTGCGGCGAGATATCCTGCCGCGAAATAACAACGTGCTCGTAGAGCGCCATGTTTCCTTTTCCCATTTGGAAGGCGGCGCGCCCGACACCGGGTAAGTGTCGGAAACGATGGCTCTTGTGGCGCGGCGATCGGGAGTTTCCCGATCCTTTCGCGTTCCGGCCCAAGACCGCCTTCCGTGAAGAGGCGGGCTAGTACGGGAAAAGCGGTTGTAGGGCAAGGCTTTTCCGCCGTTGCTACGCCTGGGCGCGCGGTGCAGCTTCGGATCTCTTGCAATCGGGAGTTGGACACATGCGGGTGCGGATCGGAACGAGCTTGGCCGCGGGACTTGCGGCGATGCTCCTGGCGGGCGCGGCGAGCGCCCAGACCGCGCCAACGGCCCGTCAGTTGGATCTGGCCCAGCGCTACGTCAAGGCGATGAAGCTGGAGACGACTGTCACCAGCGTGGTGAACCAGTTGGGGCCAACGGTCATGGGCGGAAGCCTCGACAGTCTGCCCCCGGAGAAGCGCGAGGCGGTCATGGGCGTGGTCCGCGAGGTCTCGCGGAAGATGATGGCCAAGATGAGCACGCAGATGGCGCCCATGCTGGCCGAGGTGTTCACCGAGAAAGAACTGGAGGACGTGGTGGCCTTCTACGAAGGGCCGAGCGGCCAGGCCTTGATCGAGAAGTCCCCGCAGCTCAGCGCCAAGATGGCCCCGCTGATGAACGACCTCATGCCCGAGATGCAGACCGAGATGCTCGCTGGAATGTGCGAGGTGCTCGATTGCGATCAGAAGGTTCCGAGGTCGACGGCCTCGTGACCGCTACTTCGGATGCTTGGCGCGCCAGGCCTTCACCGCCGTGAGGGTCTCGGTGACGTGGTCGTTGGCCTTCAGGTCGGAATAGGCGTGGATCACCTCGCCGGAGGGCGAGATCACGTATGAGGTTCGGTTCGACCAGCCCGGCTTCACCGCCAGGCTGGCGTCGTAGGTGGCGGCGATCTTGGCGCTGGGGTCGGCGGCGACCGGGAACTTGCCCGAGCACTTCTCGGTGTCGGCCGAAAACGAGGCGAGCTTGTCGAGGTTGCCGGCGGTGACGCCGATCACCGTCGCGCCCTGAGCCTTGAACTGGTCGATCGACTCCGCGAACAGGCGCGCCTCGAGGTTGCAGCCGGCGGTCTCGGCGGCCGGGAAGAAGTACAGCACCACCGGGCCGCTCTTGCGGGCCTGGGCCATCGAAAAGGTTATCGGCTTGCCGGCCTGGAACCCCTGGGCGGTGAAGTCCGGGGCCTTGGCGCCCTCCTTGAGTGCAGCGAACGCGGGGGTGGCGGCGAGCGCCGCGACGGCGGCGGCGAGGGCGAGACGGCGCATGTGGGATCCTCCGGAATCCCTTGCACTATAGGCGCCCAGCGGCGGCTTGTCTGCGCGCCGAATGGAGCTCCACGGTCAGCGAACGCTCGTCGTCCCAAGCTTGGCCTTAGTTGACGCCGCGTTGACCTTCTTTGTTACGGTTATCGCAACAGCGTCATCGTTAACTCATTGATGTTGCGTAGCATCCAGGGGTGGGGCGATGCGGGTTGGGACTATGGTGAGCTTGGGCGCGTCCGCCGCCCTTGGCCTGGGTGCGTTGTTTGTCGCCAAGGTCGCCCTGCCGGCGCACAGCAATGTCGCGGTCGCGGCGACGCCCGCCCCGGTCGTCAGCGGCGTCCCGGTCGTGGTCGCCGCCAAAGACATCAAGTACGGCGAGCGCCTCGCCGCCGACCATCTCAAGCTCGTGCAGATCCCGCGTGACGCAGCGCCTGCCGGCGCCTTCACGACCATCGACCAGGTCCTGGCCCAGGACGACGGCGGGGCCCCGGTCGCGCTGTCGCCAATTCTGGCGCGCGAGCCGCTGTTGCCGACCAAGCTGAGCGGGCCTGGCGCGCGGCCGTCCGTGGCCGCCGAGATCGGACCGGGGATGCGCGCCTATACGATCGGGGTTTCGGACGTCTCCGGCGTCGGCGGGCACGCCCTGCCGGGCGATCGCGTCGATGTGGTGCTGATGCGCAACCTGTCGGACGACAACACCCACAAGATCCTTCAGGCCGAGGTGGTGATCCAGAACGTTCGCGTGCTGGGCGTCGACCTCAACGCCGATCCGACGTCCAACAAGCCCGAGGCGCCGAGCACCGCGACCCTGGAGGTCAGCGTGCGCGACGCGCAGAAGCTGGCGGTCGCGGCCAACCTCGGCTCGCTGTCGCTGGCGCTGCGGGCGTTGGGCCAAGCCGAGGTCGAGCCGGCCGCCCCGATTGGGGCGCGGGAAGTCGTCGTCGGCGCGCCGCGCGCTGCGGCGGCCGCAACCGTTCGTCCCTGGCGGGCGCCGCAGTCCAGCGGGAGCAGCCGCTCGCTGATCACCATTGTCGAGGGGGAGGGCGGGGCCAAGCACCCCGGCGAGTAACCCCCAATGCAAAGCGTCAAACCGATGTCGCGTATCGCCATGGCCGCTCTGGCCTGCGCCCTCGGCCTGGCCCACGTTCCGGCCCAGGCCGAATCTTTCGTCAGCGAGGCCGTGCGCAGCCGCACGATCAACGTGCCGAAGAACAAGTCGCTTTCATTCCGGCTGGACGGTCCAGCCTCCAAGATCGTGGTCGCCCAGCCCGACACTGCGCAGATCGTGGCCACCACGGACCGCAGCTTCTATGTGCGCGGCAAGGCGTTGGGCGCCACGAACCTGCTGATCTACGGCCACGGCGGTGCGCTGCAGGAGGTCGTCGACGTGCGGGTCGGCTATGACGCCGAAGCCCTGCAATCGGATCTGGCGGCGGCCATCCCCGGCGAGCTCATCAAGGTTCGCAACCTGGGCGAAGGCTTGCTGTTGACCGGCGAGGTCTCGACGACCGCGGTCGCCAGCAGAGCCAAGACCCTGGCCGACAAGTTCGCACCCGAGAGCGTGACCAGCGCCCTGACCGTCCGCGCCTCCCAGCAGGTGATCCTGGAGGTCCGCGTGCTGGAGGCCGGGCGTTCGGACCTGAAGGACGTCGGGTTCAACCTGGCCGCCACCGACGGCGTCAATTTCGCGCTGGCCACCGGCTCGGGCCTGATCGGGCCAAGCACGCCGCAGGGCGTTCTGCAGGTCAGCGGCTCGATCGGGTCCGTCGACATCGACCTGGTGCTGCAGGCGCTGGAGGAGAAGGGCGTCGTCCGGACCCTCGCGCGGCCGAACCTGGTCGCGCTGTCGGGCCAGAAGGCCAGTTTCCTGGCCGGCGGCGAGTTCCCGTTCCCGGTGCCGAACGGGCGCGACACCGTGACGATCGAATTCCGCGAGTTCGGGGTGAAGCTCGATTTCGAGCCCGTGGTCCAGGACAACGGCCTGATCCGCCTTCTGGTGGCGCCGGAGGTCAGCGCCCTCGACACCCGCGCCAATCTGCGCCTCAACGGCATGGAGGTCCCCTCGCTGACCGTGCGGCGCGCCGCGACCACGGTTGAGCTGAAGTCCGGCGAGAGCTTCGCGGTGGCCGGCCTCTTCCAGCAGGACTACGCCAACGCGATCCGGCAGCTGCCAGGCATCGGACAGGTGCCGGTGCTCGGCTCGCTGTTCCGTTCGGCGCGCTGGAAGCGCCAGGAGTCGGAGCTGGTGATCATCGTCACGCCGCGCCTGGCCACCGCCGACGACTTGACCGGCGAGACCCGGATCATGGCCGGGCGGGAAACCAATCCGATCGACCTGATCCTGATGGGCATGTCGCTCGACAAGCCGTTGTCGGCGCCGGTCGGGACCGGCCCGGCAGGACAGTAGCGCGTGAGTACGAGGTCGCAGTCATGACCCACTGGAGCATTCTTGGCCGACGCGTCCTGGCGGTGGGGCCCAGTCTCTCGCCGCTGGCGCGGGGGCCCCTGTTCGGCGCGGCGATGGAGACCGCCGGGCTGGAGCGCCTGGCCGAGGCTCGGAGCGCGTCGGTCGACCTGGCGCTGGTGGACGTCGACAGCCTTGACCCGCAAGCGCTGACAGCGGCGCTCGAAACCCTGGCGGCCTCGGGCCAGGCGCCGCCGGTGCTGCTGGTCGGGACGAGACTGCCGGCGGGTTTGGTGCGGGTGGCGATGCGGTTGCCCCAGTCGGACGTCGTGGAGCCGCCCTACAGCGACGACCAGGTGCGCGAGGCGGTGTTCGGCCTGCTGGATGCGGCCGGCGCGCAGGCCCCGGCCGCGGCGGACAGCACGTCACGCTGCTGGTCGATCGTCGGGGCGGTCGGCGGGGCGGGCGCCACGACCCTGGCGATTGAGTTCGCCGCGATGCTGGCGGCGCGCGCCAATCGCGACCACGCGGTCTGCTTGATTGATCTGCATCTCGCCGACGGGGCCGCTGCGGCCTATCTCGGGGCGACGCCTGCGATGGGTCTGGCCGAGTTCGGGCCAGCCGCCGAACGCATGGACGCGGCGTTGCTGGCGGCGTTCACGACGCCGGTCGCAAAGGGATTTGACCTGCTGGCGTGCCCGCGTGATCCGCTCGCCTTTGAGCAGATTTCCAAGGACGCGGTGTTGCGGATCCTGGAAATCGCCTGCGAGGCCTACGAGTTCGTGGTCATCGACATGCCTCGGCATCGCCGGCCGTGGACGCTCGAGGTGCTGGCCGGATCCGACGAGATCTTTGTGGTCTCGGAATTGACGGTGCCGGCGCTGCTGGCGGCGCGGGCCCTGGCCAGCGAGATCGAGGCCGGCCTGCCGGTCGGCGTGCGCACCCGGATCGTGCTCAACCGGTTGGCCAGCCGGATGTTCGGCCCCGCACCCTCGGTCGCAGAAGCCGAACGCGCGTTGGAGCGCAAGGCCGAGGCCGGGATCAGTTCGGATTGGGAGGCCGCGGCCGCGTCGGTCAACCTGGGTGGACCGATCAGCCAGCACCGCCCGAAATCGAAGATCGTCCGCGATGTAGCGGCGGTCGTTGACCGGTTGCTGGGCGTGCAGACGCCGGCTGCGCGCCGTAGCGGCTGGCGTCCGCGGAGGGCCGCCTGATGGGACGTTTCACGCTCGCTCCCCGGCCCGAGCCGGCGGCTCCGGAGGTTCGGTCGGTCGAAGCGGCGGCCCCGCCGCCGCCGGCGCCGACCGATCACCTGCTGGACATCAAGCTCAAGCTGCACGCGCGGCTGATCGACGAACTGGATCTTTCCAAGCTGGAAAGCCTGGCCGAGGGCGAGTTGCGGCGCCAGGTCCTGGCGCTGGTCGCCGACTTCGCCCGCGCCGAACGCCTGGTGCTGAACACCACTGAACTGGAGGAACTGGGCGCCTCGGTCCACGACGAGATGGTGGGCCTGGGTCCGATCGAGCCGCTGCTCAAGGACGACAGCATCAACGACATCCTGATCAACGGCCCGTTCCAGGTCTATGTCGAGCGGCGCGGCGAGCTGGAGCCGACGCCGGTCCGGTTCCGCGACAACGACCACCTGCTGCGGATCGTCAATCGGATCGTGGCGGGCGTCGGTCGGCGGATCGACGAGAGCCAGCCCATGGTGGACGCGCGTCTGTCGGACGGCAGCCGCGTGAACGCCGCCATTGCGCCGATCGCCATCGACGGCGCGTGCGTGTCGATCCGGAAGTTCTCGAAGAAGCCCTACACGCTGGAGAAGCTTGTCGAGGTCGGCGCAATGCCGGCTTGCGTCGCCGAGTTCCTGCATGGGGCGGTCAAGGCGCGGGTCTCGACGGTGATCTCCGGGGGCACCGGCTCGGGCAAGACGACGCTGCTCAACGCCCTGTCCTCAGCCATCAGCACCAAGGAGCGGCTGATCACCATTGAGGACGCCGCCGAACTGCAGTTGCAGCAGCCGCATGTGGTGCGGATGGAGACCCGGCCGCCGAACATCGAAGGCAAGGGCGAAATCCGTCAGCGCGAGCTGGTCAAGAACGCTCTGCGGATGCGCCCGGACCGGGTGATCCTGGGGGAAGTTCGGGGCGAGGAAGCCTTCGACATGCTGCAGGCCATGAACACCGGCCACGAAGGCTCGATGGCCACGATCCACGCCAACACCCCGCGCGATGCGATCACCCGCCTTGAGCAGATGGTGGCGATGTCGGGAATGAAGCTGTCGCCGGAGGCGGTGCGAGGCCAGATCGCCTCGGCCGTCGGGATGATCATCCAGATCATGCGGATGTCGGACGGCAAGCGGAAGATGATGAGCGTCAGCGAGATCGTCGGCATGGAGGGCCAGGTGGTCCAGATGCAGGAGATCTTCGCCTTCCACCGCAGCCACACGACCGCCGACGGCGTGGTGCACGGCGAGTTCCGGGCCTCAGGCCTGCGTCCGCGTTGCCTCGACGAGATGATGCGCCGGGGCATCGCCTACGACACGGCCTATTTCGACCCGAACCGGGTGCTCGGCTGATGTCGTTCGATGCGACGTCCGTCTATCTGGTGCTGGTGTTCGCCGCCGTGTTCGCGGCGGTGCAGGCCTTGGTTGGGCTGCTGCGGACCGCGAAGGTCAAGCAACAGGTCAATCGCCGGCTGCTGGTCGCCGAGCGGACCGGCGGCTCCATCGCCGAACTGGTGATCGAACTGCGCAAGCAGCGCGGGCTCAACGCCGCTGGCGACGCGCGTGGCGGCTGGGCTTGGCTGAGCGACCTGATCGTCCGCTCAGGCGTGCCGTACAACGGACGGCGTTGGCTGGCGATTGTCGCCGGCTTGGCGCTGACTGGCGCGATCCTCGCGTTCGCCGGAACGCGCGAGTTGCTGATGATCCCGCTGGGCGCAGTGCTGCTGGGAGTCGTCGGCCCGATCGGCTTCCTGAAGGTCAAGGCCGGCCGGCGAGCCGTGGCGCTAGGACAGCAGCTGCCGCAAGCGCTGGAGATCATCGTCCGCAGTCTCGAGGCTGGGCATCCGGTGCCGACGGCCGTGAACCTTGTCGGTCGCGAAATGCCCGATCCGATCGGCTCGGAATTCGGCATGGCCGCCGATGAGATCGCCTACGGCGCGACGCTGGAGCAGGCCATCAACCGGATGTCGGTCCGGTGCCAACATCCCGATGTCGATCTGTTCGCCGCCACCGTCCGGTTGCAGGAACGGGCGGGCGGAAACCTGACGGGCCTGCTCAAGCTCAATGCCGCGACCGTTCGCGACCGGCTGCGGATGCGCTTGAAGATCAAGGCCGCCACCGCTGAAGGCCGCGCCTCGGCGCTGATCCTGACCGCCGCGCCGTTCCTGGCGGCAGGGGCGATCGTCCTGCTGTCGCCTGACTTCTATGGCGACGTCATCCATCTGCCGATGGTGCGGATCGGGCTCATCGTGATCGGCGCATGGATGCTCATCGGCAACCTAGTCATGCGCAAAATGATCGACATGCGGATCTGACCATGGACATCGCGCAGATCCAGAACTTGATGACCTTGGCGGCGTTCGCGCTGCTGGCCGTCGCCGCGCTTGGCGGGGCTGCGGTGATGGCGGGGGAGATGCGGCTACGAGCGCAACGCCGCGCGCGCTTCCAGTCGCCGGGCGCGGCGACCTCAGCGGCCGGTGGGCATTCACTCGGACAGGCGCCGCTGCTCGGTCGCGTGGCCAATGGCGTGCGTCGGCTCGGCCAGCAGGCGGCGATCCGCGACCCCTCGCAGATTTCAGAGCTGCGCATGCGGCTGACCCGGGCGGGCTTCTTCAACCGCGAGGCCGCGATCTACTATCTGGGCGCTCGCGCCGCCGCGCTCGCGGCCGCCACGCTGGCAGTGATCATCGTGCTGCCGTTCGCCCTGAAGGGCGGGGGCTTCGCCGCGGTCGCGGTGGCCTGCGTGTTCGCCGGTGCGGCGCTGCTCGGCCCCGACCAGGTGTTGAAGGCGCGCCAGAAAAGCCGGGAGCTGGAGTACGCCGACGGCTTTCCCGATCTGCTCGACCTGCTGGTGGCGTCGGTGGAGGCTGGGCTCAGCCTGGACGCCGCCGTCTCGCGGGTCGCCGACGAACTGGTGCGACGCTATCCGCGGCTGACCATCCACCTGCGAATGCTGACCCTGGAGCTGCGGGCCGGCAAGGCGCGCAAGGACGCCTGGTCGTCGTTCGCCGAACGGCTCGGGATCGACGACGCCCGCGCGCTGGCGACCATGCTGCGTCAGGCCGAGGAGATGGGGACCAGCCTGGGCGAGACCCTGTCGGTGTTCTCTCTCGACATGCGGGCCAAGCGCATGCTGCGGGCCGAGGAGAAGGCGCTGGCGCTGCCGGTGAAGCTGACCGTCCCGCTGATCCTGTTCATTTTCCCATGCCTGATCGGGGTGCTGATGCTGCCGGCGATCGCGCGGATCATGCAGACGATGGGCGCCGGCCAGTAGCGTTCCGGGCGCGCAATAGGCTAGAGAGCCGTTTCAAGTCTCCGGCGCGGATACCCCCATGGACAAGACGGCCCTGGCTCGCAACGCTCACCGCGTTCTGCGCGACGCGATCATTCCCGAACTGCCGAACCCCTACTACGGCAAGGTGCGGGACAATTACGACCTGCCGGACGGCCGGCGGATCATCATCGCCAGCGACCGGATCAGCGCCTTTGACCGCATCCTGGCGGCGATTCCGTTCAAGGGCCAGGTCCTGACCCAGACCGCGCGCTTCTGGTTCGAGAAGACCGGCGACATCTGCCCCAATCACGTGCTGGCCTATCCTGATCCCAACGTGGTGATCGGGCGTCGCCTGGACATCTTGCCGGTCGAGATCGTGGTGCGCGGCTATCTGGCCGGGACGACGGGCACTTCGATCCTGACGCTCTACAAGAAGGGCGAGCGGGAGATGTACGGCCATCGCCTGCCGGACGGCATGGCCGACAATCAGAAGCTGCCGCACCCGATCATCACCCCGACCTCCAAGGCGTTCGACGGCGGCCACGATGAGCCGCTGACGCCGGCGCAGATCGTCGAGCAGGGTCTGCTGACCGCCGACCAGTGGGAGACGCTGTCGAAGTACGCCCTGGCCCTGTTCGCCCGCGGGCAGGAGATCGCCGCCGAGCGCGGTCTGATCCTGGTCGACACCAAGTACGAGTTCGGCGTCGACGCCGACGGTCAGATCATCCTGGCCGACGAGATCCACACGCCTGATTCAAGCCGCTACTGGTTCGCCGAGAGCTATCCGCAGCGCTTTGCCGCTGGGCAGCGTCCCGATAGCTTCGACAAGGACTTCGTCCGGGCCTGGGTCGCCGAGCGCTGTGATCCCTACAAGGATCCGATCCCGGAGATCCCGGCGCAGATGCTGGTCGATACGGCGGGCGTCTATATCCAGGCCTTCGAGACCATCACCGGTCAGACGTTCGAGATCGACGAGAACGACGAACCCGTTTTGGAGCGGGTCCGCCGCAACCTGGCGCAGTTCTTCTAGCGGTTAGCCCGCGACCCCGAGCACCACGACCGCGGTGAGGAACAGCGAGAGCGCCAGGCTGCAGAACAGCAGCAGCATGCCCGTCCGCCAGAGCGCCGCGAACGTCGATAGGCCGTAGGCGCCTTTCACCTGGGCGAACATGTGCGCCGGCACGATGGCCGTCGCGGCGAGCAGGGCGATGACGGCCATCACGCCGCCAAAGCGCATGAGCCCCGCGGTTACCATGATCAGCATGGCCATGAAGGTCAGCGAATAGAGCACGAAGACCCCGTGGTCGTAGAGCGTGAAGCCGCGCTTCCAGAGGAACAGCAAGGCCACGAACGGGATCGATATGGGGATAAGCAGGAACGAGAATTTGTAGAAGGTCTGTTGCAGCTTGTAGAGCGTGAGCTCCGGGTTTTGCAGCTTTTTCAGCAGCTTCTTGTCCAGCGCCTTGTCGCCGGTGTTGACCTTGAGGTCGCCGTTGGCGGCGGCGGTGCGCAGGTTGTCGGCCAAATTGGCGCCCATCACCGCGACGTTAGGGGCGCTGGGGGACTCCGCCATCGCCGCATCGGCGGCCCTTTCGGCCTCGCGCGCGGCCGCCAGTCGCGTCATCAGTTCCGCCCGTTTGGCGACTGAGGCCGGGTCGTCGCCTTTGGGGGCGTTCTCCAGCGCCGTCTCGGCCTGCACCACCTCGTTGGTGGCTATCATGTATGTCGTGCCGGTGGAGGCTGGTCCGCTGGCGGCGTCGCGCACCGCGGTCTCCGCCGCCTGAATCTGAGTTTTCACCGGCATGAAGCTCAGGATCATGAACATCACGAAGACAGTGAACAGGTACATGGCCAGCGGCGAGACGTAGCGCGTCCGCTTGCCCAGCACCCACTCGCGGGTCAGCCGGCCGGGATTGGCGACCAGCAGCGGCAGGGTGCGCCAGATCCGGCTGTCGAAGTGCATGACCCCGTGCAGGATCTCTTCGCCCAGGTGCAACAGCGTGCGGTGGGTGTGGGCCGGCTGGCCGCAGTTGGCGCAAAACCGCCCCGTGACCTCGGCGCCGCAGTCGTCGCAATGGCCGCTATGCGCGCCAGCCTTGCCCGTCGGTTTCTCGACGGCGGCGCCCATCATCGCGCCCGTCACCGCCCCGCCCGTCGAATCCACGTCCATAGCCGGCTCCAGCTCCCCCAGGAGCGAGAGTTAGACCGGTTCGAGCCGGCGGCGCTAGGCCGCCAGTTCTTCCTCGACCTGACCCAGCCGTTCCTTGCCGAAGAACATCTCGTCGCCGACGAAGAAGGTGGGAATTCCAAAGGCGCCGCGGGCGGCCGCGCGCTCGGTGTTGGCCAGCAGTTCGGCCTTCACTTCAGGGTCCTGCGTCGCCTCGAGGATCGCCTTGGCGTCGAGGCCGGCCTCGCTTAGCGCGACGGCGACCACCTGGGGGTCGTCCATCTTCAGCCCGCGTTCCCACATGCCGGCCATGACCACATCGAGATAGGCCCGCTCGACGCCCTGGCGCCGCGCGGCGACGAGACCGCGCATGATCAGCAGGGTGTTGACCGGGAAATGCGGGTTGAACTGGTAGCGGTCGAGCTCGTGCTTGGCGACGAAGCGCTTGGTCTCCAGCGCCTCGTAGGCGAGCTTGCCCTGGATCCCGCCGAAGGCGGTCATCGGGGCCTGGTTGCCGGTGATCTTAAAGAGGCCGCCCAGCAGGCAGGGCGTCAGCACGACATGCGCGCCGGTGCGGGCGGCGATGTCCTTCAACACCCCGTAGGCCAGGTAGGCGTTGGGGCTGCCGAAGTCGAAGATGAACTCGACGGTCTTGGTCATGGGCGGTCCTCACCAGGTCTCGGTCCAGGGGCGCAGATCTAGTTCGTGCGTCCAGGCCGAGCGTTGTTGTTTGTGCAGCCAGACATAGTTGGCGGCGATCTCGTCCGGCTTGAGGATGCTGTCGCCCTCCAGCCGCGCATCCAGGTCGGGGATGTTGGCGCGTGAGAAGACCCCGTCGATGGAGCCGTCGACCACCACGTGCGCGATGTGGATCCCCTGGGGGCCGAGTTCGCGGGCGGCCGATTGGGCCAGGGCGCGCAGCCCATGTTTGGCCGCGGCGAAGGCCGAGAAGCCTTGACGTCCGCGCAGCGAGGCCGAAGCGCCGGTGAAGAGGATCGTGCCGCGGCCGCGTGGAATCATCACCCGGGCCGCCTCGCGCCCGGTCAGGAAGCCGGCGAAGCAGGCCATCTCCCAGACCTTATGGAACACGCGGCTCGTGGTGTCGGTCAGGCTGAAGCGGACGTTCGCGCCGATGTTGAAGACGACCACTTCCAGCGGACCGACCTCGGCCTCGATCTTGTCGACGAGGGCGATCATCTCGTCCTCGGAGCGGGCGTCGACACCGTAGGCGCGGGCCTTGCCTCCGCCGTCGCGGATCGACTGGGCCAGCTCTTCCAACTGCTCGAGATTTCGGGCCCGCCGCGTGATGCAGACCTCCATGCCCTCGGCGGCGAAGGCACGTGCTATCGCTCCGCCGACGCCGTCGCCGGCGCCGACCACAAGACAGGCCGCCATGGCTCGTCTCCAATAAGTTTATTTTCTGGACGGACCATGGTATCGAATCTGGACTTGGTCAATGGCGGATGGAGCCGGCGATGAAATGGGATGATCTGAGCCGTGAGCCGTGTTCCCTGGCGCGGTCGGTGGCGGTTATAGGCGACCGCTGGACGCTGCTGATCCTGCGCGACTGCTTTCTCGGCGTGCGGCGGTTCGAGGCGTTCCAGGAGCGCCTGGGCATTTCACGCACGATCATCGCCGACCGGCTGAAGGTGCTGACCGACGAGGGGGTGCTGGCCAAGGTCGCCTATCAGGACCGTCCAGTCCGACACGAGTACCGGCTGACCGAGAAGGGCCTGGATCTCTATCCGGTGGTCCTGGCGATCGTCAGCTGGGGCGACCGGCACTACGACGACGGGCGCGGTCCGCCGATCCTGCGGCGGCACAAGGCCTGCGGCTGCGACTTCCAGCCGGTGATGACCTGCTCGGAGTGCGGTGACGAGGTGGAGGCCCGGGCGGTGGAGGCTCGCCCGGGCTCCGCCTTCAGTCCATCAGCTGCTGGCTGAGATAGGTGTATTCGAGCGCCTGGCGCTTGGCGGTTTCGTTGAGGTTCGCGGCGGCGGCGTGACCGCCGTCGATGTTCTCGTAATAGAGGTAGTCGTAGCCGAGCTCCTTGAGCCGGGCCGCGGCCTTGCGCGCATGGGCCGGATGGACGCGGTCGTCCTTGGTCGAGGTCTCCAGGAAGACGCGCGGATAGGGCTGGCCCTTGGCCAGCTTCTGGTAGGGCGAGTAGGTGTCGATGACCTTGCGCTCTTCCGGATTGGCCGGATCGCCGTACTCGCCGACCCACGAGGCACCGGCCCCGATGTGGGTGTAGCCGATCATGTCGAACAGCGGCACCTGGATGACCACGGCCTTGTAGAGCTCGGGCCGCTGGGTCAGGGCCACGCCCATCAGCAGGCCGCCGTTGGAGCCGCCCATGATGCCCAGCTTGGCGGGGCTGGTGATCTTGCGGGCGATCAGGTCCTCGGAAACCGCGAAGAAGTCGTCGTAGACCCGCTGGCGGTTCAGTTTCAGGCCGGCCTCGTGCCAGCGCGGGCCGAACTCGCCGCCGCCGCGGATGTTGGCGATCGCATAGGCGCCGCCACGCTCCAGCCAAAGCTTGCCGACCGTGGCGGCGTAGCCCGGGGCCTGTGAGACCTGGAAACCGCCATAGGCGTAGAGCAGGGTCGGGGCCTGGCCGTCGAACTTCAGGCTCTTCGAGCGGATCAGGAAGTAAGGGATCTTGGTCCCGTCCCTCGAGATCGCCCAATGCTGCTCGACCATCTGGTTGGAGGCGTCGAACCGGGCGGGCAGGGTGCGCAGCGTCTCGTGGGCGCCCGAGCCCGCGTCGGCCATCACCTGGGTCGAGGGCGTGAGGAAGCTGGACACCTGCAGGATCATCCGGTCGTCGCGGTCGGAGGCCGAGGCGATGGCGATGGTCGAGTCCTTCGGCAGGTCGAGCTTGGTCGAGCTCCAGCCGGCCGGACCATGGCTGAAGCTGAGGACCTCACCCTTCACGTTGTCGAACAGAGCGACGACCAGTCGGTTGCGGGTGGTCGCCACCTGCTGGATCGCCTGACTGGTCGTGGGGCGGAAGATCGGCGTCGTTTTCGGTGCGTCGGGCGCGGCCTTGAGGGCGGCGAGGTCGATGGCGAGCAGGTCGCCGCTTTGGCCATGGCCCTCCCAGTCCTGTTCAAGGGTGAGCAGCAACTGGCCGTCGATGAGGCCCTCGGGTGAGGACCGGAGCGGGACGCCCAGTTTGCGGGCGCCGCGCTCGTCCAGCAGGTGGAATTCGGCGTTGAACGTGTCGAGCGGGCGGGCCGCCAGCAGCGCCTGCAGCTTGCCGTCGGCGTCGCGCAGGGCCACCGGACTGACGCCGTAGCCGCCGTCGTCAGCCTTGCCGCGGAACACTTCGCGGGCGTCGGCCAGCGGCTGACCGCGCTTCAGCAGCTTGATCACATAGGGATAGCCGGAGGTCGTGACTTCGCCCTTGGTCCATTCGGTGGCGACGGCCAAGGTGTCGGCGTCGACCCAGGTCACCCGGTGCTTGCCCTCGGGCAGCAGGAAACCGCCGGTCACGAACTGGCCGGTCTGGACGTCGAACTCGCGGACCTCGACGGCGTCCTTGCCGCCGTTCGACAGCGAGATCAGACACAGACGGTCGTCGGGAGGCAGGCAGGTCGACCCGCTGTAGACCCAGTTCTTGCCCTCGGCCTTGGCCAAGGCGTCGACGTCCAGGATGGTGCGCCATTCCGGCTTGCCGGTCCGGTAGCTGTCGAGCGTGGTCGAGCGCAGCAGGCCGCGGACGTGATCTGCGTCCTGCCAGAAGTTGCGCAGCGCGCCGTCGCCGGCGAAGCCCACGACCGTGATCCGGTCCTTGGCCGTGGCGATGGCCAGGGCGTCGTCATAGAGCTTTGAGTAGCGGGGATCGTTCTGCAGCTGCGGCAGCGAGCGTTCGTTCTCGGCCTTGGCGAACGCCATGGCGCGGGCGCCCTCGATCTCCTCCATGTAGACGTACGGGTCGTTCGGATCGGGCAGGGCGGCGGCGGGAAATGCGGTCATGCCGCACAAGGTGGCGCCGGCCGCAAATTTTCCAAGGAACTGGAAACGCATCTGGGAACTGCCTCTCGGAGTGATCTTGCTTAAGCTGGAGCTTAAGGCAGTCCGTTCACGGCGCGCAAATGCGCGGCGGCGAAAGGAAATTCGTCGTCCGGCGGCGCAGAGGGAAAGGCCTTCCGATCTCGCCCGTAAACTAGGCTCTGCCGTTGGAATCCGTCATGGTCCCGCGCCATGACGAACGAACCCTTTTTCAAACGGGACGGTCAATTTTACGTCCCAACTCCCGCCGGCCGCGGTCCCTGGAATCCCAATTCTCTCCATGGACGGGTCATCATTGGTCTTCTCGGCTTCGTGCTCGAGCAGAAGCACGGCGACGCGGAATTCATCCCTGCGCGCCTGACCGTCGACATGTACAAGCTGCCCGGCTTCGATCCGATCGAGGTGACGACCACGGTCGTCCGCGAGGGCGGCCGTATCCGCGTGGTCGACGCCGAGTTCATTTCGGGCGGCGTCAGCATGGCGCGCGCCTCCTGCCAGTTCCTCAAGCGCACCGAGAACTCGGAAGGCAACGTCTGGAAGCCGGGCACGTGGAGCGTCCCGTCGCCGCTGGACATCCCTGAACCGGAGAACCGCGGCGGCATGGGCGGCATGTGGGCCTCACGCCCCATCAGCGGCGGCTTCGCCACGGCCGAGCAGCGCCGAACCTGGATGAGCGAGGTGCGCGACGTCGTCGAGGGCGAGCCGCTGACCCCGTTCCAGCGTGTGGCGGTGGCCTGCGACTTCGTCAGCCCTCTGACCCACGTCGGCGACCAGGGTCTCGGCTACATCAACTCGGACGTGACACTCTATCTGCACAAGCTGCCCGACACCGAATGGGTCGGCTTCGAAAGCGTCTATCACGGCGCTGACGACGGCGTGGCCGTGGGCGACGCCCGCGTCTACGACGAGAGCGGTCCGATCGGCATCGCCTCCTGCACGGCCCTGGCCCAGCGCCGCCTGGCGCCGCCGCCGCCCAAACCGTCCTAGCTTGGAAGGGCGCGGTTCAGGCTAGGATGTCGCCGATGACCGCGCCCGTTCTGCAGATTTCAGACCTCACCAAGTCGGTTCCCGGCGGGCGTGTGCTGTTCGAACGGCTGGACCTGCGCCTAGGGGCAGGTGAGTTCGTGGCGATCATGGGCGAGTCCGGCGTCGGCAAGTCGACCCTGCTGAACCTGATCGCGGGGCTGGATCAGGCCGACAATGGGGCCATCGCCATCGACGGCGTCGACCTAGCCGGACTGGACGACGACGCCCGCACGCTGCTGCGGCGCGACCGGGTCGGCTTCGTCTTCCAGGCGTTCCACATCCTGCCGCACCTGACCCTCGGCCAGAACGTCGCCCTGCCGTTGGCGCTGCAAGGCCAGCGAGGCGCCCGCGCTTTGGAGCGCGCCGAACAGATGCTGGGGGCGGTCGGCCTGGCCGGCCGCGCCGGCGACTATCCGCGGCAGCTGTCGGGCGGCGAGATGCAGCGGGTGGCGATCGCCCGAGCCTTGATCCACCAGCCGGACCTGTTGCTGGCCGATGAGCCGACCGGCAACCTCGACCCCGAAACCGCCAACCGCGTGCTGCAGGTGTTCGCAGAGGAAGTGCGCCGGTCTGGCGCCGCTGTGGTGCTGGTCACCCACTCCGAGGTCGCGGCCGCCGCGGCCGACCGCGTGCTCATCCTGGGACGGAACGGCCTTGTCGAACGCCCGCGCGCCTGAGCAGCGCGGCCTGGCCGCCCGCTGGATGATCCTCGGCGAGTGGCGGGCTCATCCGATGCGGGTGATCACCGCCGCGGCGGCCATCGCGGTCGGCGTCGCGCTCGGCTTGGCCGTGCACCTGGTAAACGCCTCGGCGCTTAGCGAATTTTCCAAGGCCGTCAGCGCGGTCAATGGCGAGGCCGAGCTGCAGGTGCGCTCGACAACGGCGCGCGGCTTCGCCGAAGGCCTCTATCCTGAACTCGCCCGGAAGGCCGAGGTCGCCGCTGTCAGTCCGGTCGTCGAGCTGGAGGCGGGGACAGAGCGGCCGGGCGAGACCCTCACCGTGCTTGGCCTCGACGTCCTGCGCGCAGCGTACGTGACCCCGAGCCTGATCGGCCGGCCGTTGGCGGCCGAGGGCGACGACGCGAGAGGCCCGACGATGGAGGCGGCCTTCGATGAGCGCGCCGTCTTCCTCTCGCCGGCGGCGCTGCAAGGGCGCGCGATCGGCCAGGAGATCGAACTGAGCGCCGGCGGTCGGCGCGCCGCCTTCCGGATTGCGGGCGTACTGCCAGGGGTCGGTGACGAGCGGCGGCTGGCGGTGCTCGACATCGCCGCGGCGCAGTGGCGGCTCGGCACGCTTGGCCGGCTGCAACGGCTGGACCTCAAGCTCGTCAAAGGAACGGATGTCGCGCAGGTGGCCGATCAGCTGCGGGCGGCGCTGCCGAACGACGCCCAACTGGTCAGTCAGGAGAGCGAGGCGAGGCGTAGCGACAGCCTCAGCCGCGCCTATCGGGTCAATCTCGACATGCTGGCGTTGATGGCGCTGCTGACCGGCGGCTTCCTCGTCTATTCGGCGCAGTCGCTTTCCGTCGCCCGGCGGCGTCCGCAATTCGCGCTTTTGAGAGTGTTGGGCGTGCGCCGTCGAGTGCTGCTCGCCCAGGTGATGGCCGAGGGAGTCGGCGTCGGGCTGGCCGGCGGCATCGTCGGGATCGGTCTCGGCTTCGCGCTCGCCGACGGCGCCCTGACACTGCTCGGCGGTGACCTTGGCGGCGGGTATTTCGGCGCTTCCAAACCGCAACTGGTCCTCGCCCCGGGCCCGGCCCTGCTGTTCCTGGCGCTCGGTTTGGCGACTGCGGTCGTCGGTAGTCTGGCTCCGGCGCGCGAGGCCGCCCGCGCCCAGCCGGCCGTGGCGCTGAAGAACGCCGGCGACGCCGTCGACCCGCGCGCGACGCCGGCGATTTGGCCTTCGGTCCTGTTGCTGGCCGCGGGGACCGCGGCGGCCTTCGGGCCGGCGATCGGTGGCGTGCCGTTGCTCGGCTATGCCGCGATGGCCTTGCTGCTGGCGGGCGGGGTGGCGGCGATGCCGCGGCTGGCGCGAGTACTGCTATCAGGACTGAAAGACCGCTGGTTCGCGAGCATCGCTCCGGACCTGGCGATCAAGCGGCTTTGGGGCGCGCCGACCCAGGCGGCGGTGGCGCTCTGCGGCGTGGTGGCCAGCACCAGCCTGATGGTGGCGATGGCCGTGATGGTCTCCAGCTTCCGAGGCTCGGTCGAGGACTGGCTGGCGCAGGTGCTGCCGGCTGATCTCTACCTGCGGATCGAAGCGGCGGGGACGGGCGGCGGATTTGATCCTGACGAGCAGGCGAGGCTGGCGGCGACGCCGGGCGTCGCGCGTATGGCCTTCATGCGCACCACGACGCTGCGGATGAGCGCGGACGCGCCGCCTTTGGCGCTGATCGCGCGCCCCGAAGGCGGACTGGACGCCGGTGCGCCGCCGATGATCGGCCGGACCGCGGAAGCGCCGGCCGGGACGATCCCGATCTATGTGTCTGAGCCCGCCGCATGGCTTTACGGCTGGAAGGTCGGACAGCGGATCGACCTGCCGATCGGCGGGGCGCAGCCGCAGGGGTTCTTCGTGACCGGAATCTGGCGCGACTATGCCCGGCAACATGGAGCGGTGACGCTGGAGAGCCACGACTACACGGCGCTGACCGGTGACCGGTCCCGCAGCGAGGCGTCCATCACCCTTGCGCCTGGAGCGGACCATCGCGCGGTGGCTGAAGCGATCGAAGCCAACGTCCCATCGCGACTGGCCGGACGGGTGACCGTCGCCGAGCCGAGAGTGATCCGCGACATGGCGCTCCGCCTGTTCGACCGGAGCTTTGCGGTGACCTACGGCCTGGAGGCCATCGCCATCGTGGTCGGGCTGGCGGGGGTGGCGGCGACGATCTCGGCCCAGACCCTGGCGCGGACCAAGGAGTTCGGGATGCTGCGGCACCTGGGCGTCACTCGCCGCCAGATCGTCGCGATGCTGGCGACCGAGGGCGCCTTGCTGGGCGCGGTGGGCGGCCTGGCCGGGATCGGGTTGGGGCTGATCATGAGCCAGGTGCTGATCCATGTGGTGAACCCACAATCGTTTCACTGGACGATGGAGACGCGGCTGCCCTGGGGGTTGCTGGCCTGCGTGGGCCTCGCGCTCGTCCTGTCCGCCGCCGGTACGGCGCTGTTGGCCGGACGGCGCGCGGTGTCGGCGGACGCCGTACGCTCCGTGCGGGAGGATTGGTGATGCGGCGCTGGATGCTGGCGTTTCTGGCGCTGCTCGTCGGCTGGACCGTGCCCGCGCAGGCCCAGGCGCCGCGCTATCCCCTCGTGCTGCCCGGCGTGGCGCTACGGTTCCCCGCCGATCATGGTGCGCACCCCGATTTCAGGACCGAGTGGTGGTACGTGACCGGCTGGCTGCGCACCGAGGACGCCAAGGATCTTGGATTCCAGGTGACGTTCTTCCGTTCGCGACCTCCGGCCGCGAGCGACAATCCCAGCGCCTTCGCGCCGCGTCAGGTCCTGTTCGCCCACGCTGCGATTTCCGATCCGATGGTCGGTAAGCTGATGCACGGGCAGCGGATTGCGCGGGCGGGGTTCGGGCTGGCGCAGGCGGCGGTCGGCGACGCCGATCTGGTGATCGACGACTGGCGACTGCGGCGCGGCGCAGACGGACGTTTCACCACCAAGGTCGCCGGCGAGGGCTTTGACCTCGATTTGGCCTTCACCCCGACCCAGCCGGTGCTGCTGCAGGGGGAGAGCGGGTTCAGCCGTAAGGGCCCACTGGCGACGCAGGCCAGCTACTACTACAGCCTGCCGCAGCTGAAGGTCGCCGGAACGGTTCAACGCGGCGGGAAAGCGGTCAAGGTGGCGGGTACGGCGTGGCTGGATCGCGAGTGGTCCTCGACCCTGCTGGATCCGGCGGCGGTCGGCTGGGACTGGGTTGGTCTCAATCTCGACGACGGCGGAGCGCTGATGGCATTCCAGGTGCGAGACGCGAGCGGCAAGGCGTTGTGGGCCGGCGGATCGCTCCGGGGCCCGGATGGCCGCGCCGTCCGGTTCGGCCCCTCTCAGGTGCGCTTCACGTCGCAACGGAACTGGCGCTCGCGGCGGACGGGCGCGGTCTATCCGGTCGAGCGGACGGTGACCGTGCAGGCGCCTGGCGGCGCCCGGCGCTGGAGCCTGAAGCCGCTGTTCGACGACCAAGAGCTCGACAGCCGCGCCTCCGGCGGCCCCGTCTATTGGGAAGGGGCGGTGCGCAGCGAGGGCGGGCGCGGCTATCTGGAGCTGACGGGTTACGCCAGCCCCATGAAGCTCTAGGGCTGGACGAGGATCTTCACGTGCGCCTCAGGATCGCCAAGATCCTTGAAGGCCTGGGCGACGCCGTCGAGTCCGACGGTGCCGGTGACCACGTTGCTGACGTCGATCTTGCCCTCGGCGATATCGTGCAGGGTCGCGGCGAACTCTTCGGGCGTGTAGCCGAACACGAACGTCAGCTCGATCTCCTTGGTGATGGCGATCGCCGGCTCGATGCGATCGGTCTCCATGCAGACGCCGGCGACGACGATCTGAGATCCGGCAGGGGAGGCCTCGATCAGGCTTTGCACGACCCCGGGCGAGCCGACGCATTCGAACACCACGGGACGGCCGAAGCTGCCGCCCATCATCCGGACCATGTTCTGGGCCGCCCGGGCCGTGGGCACGCCAAAGCCTTCCCAGCGGGCGTGCGGGCTCTCGACGGCCGGGTCGATCACTACGTCCGCGCCCAGCATCTCGGCCGCGGCGCGGCGGCGGGGCGAGAAGTCGGCGGCGATGACCGGGCCGTGACCGCGGGCCTTGAGGCCGGCGATCACCGCCAGGCCGACGGGGCCGCAGCCCACCACCAGGGCGACGCTGTTGGGATCGAGCCGCGCCTTGGCCACGGCGTGGGCGCCGACGGCGAACGGCTCGGTGAGGGCGGCCTTGTCAGTGGGCAGACCGTTGGGCACCGGCAGAAGCAGCGCCTCGGAGAGGATCATGCGTTCGGAAAAACCGCCGGGCAGGTTGTTCGAGAAGCCCAGCATCTCGACGCCGCCGACCGGGGTCAGCGTGGCCGGAATCGAAACGACTCGCGTGCCGGCCTTGAGCGCGCCGGTCGTGCCGGGCCCGTGCTCGAGGATCTCAGCGCAGAACTCGTGGCCGAAGACAGTGTCGGCGGTCGGATCGAAGCCGTCGCCCATGCCGCCGGCGCGGCGGGTGAGGTCGATCATGTGTTCCATGTGGTGCAACGCGTGCAGGTCCGAGCCGCAGATTCCGCAGGCGAGCGTGCGGACCAGCACCTGCCCCTGATCGGGCTTCAACTCGGCGATCTCGTCGCAGACCAATTGCTTGTTTCGCCGGATCACCGCGCGCATGACGTCCTCCCGTTCTCGATCGCCGCCTTGCCGGGGCTTGGCTTCTCCACTAACCCTCCCGGCTCGGAATCGTAAGTGCGTGGGAGACGCGCAATGAGCCTCGCCTTCATTTTTCCTGGCCAGGGCAGCCAAGCTGTCGGGATGGGCGCGGACCTCGCCGAGGCCTTCGCCTCTGCTCGTGAGGTCTTCCAGGAAGTCGACGACGCCCTGGGCCAGAAGCTGTTCGCGCTGATGCGCGAGGGCCCGGAAGGCGACCTGACCCTGACCGAGAACGCCCAACCGGCGCTGATGGCCGTGTCGCTGGCCGTGACCCGGACCCTGGAGAAGGAGTTCGGCGTCGGCATCGAGAAGGCCGCCTTCGTCGCCGGTCACTCGCTGGGCGAATACTCGGCCCTGGCGGCCGCTGGCGCGATCAGCCTCGCCGACACGGCGAGGCTGCTGAAGTTGCGCGGCCAGGCCATGCAGCGTGCGGTGCCGGTTGGCGCCGGCGCCATGGCGTCGCTGATCGGACCGAAGACCGATGTCGCGCTGGCCGAGGCCGCCGCCGAAGCCGGTTCGAAGGTTGGTGTCTGCGTCGTCGCCAACGACAACAATAACGGCAACGTGGTGATCTCGGGCGATAAGGCCGCGGTCGACGTGGCCATCGAGAAGGCCAAGGAGCTAGGTGCGCGAGCGATTCCGCTGAACGTCTCGGCGCCCTTCCACTGTCCGCTGATGCAGCCCGCCGCCGACGAGATGGCGCAGGCCCTGGCGAGCGCCACGATCCTGGCGCCGCGCGCGCCGGTCGTGGCCAACGTCACGGCGCGCCCGACGCTCGACCCGGAAGAGATTCGCCGCCTGCTGGTGGAACAAGTCACCGGCCGCGTGCGCTGGCGCGAGAGCATGATCTGGCTGGCCGGCGAGGGCGGCGTCACCCGCTTCGCCGAGGCCGGCGCCGGCAAGGTGCTGTCGGGCATGGCCAAGCGCATCGCCCCGGACGCCGAGGCGACGCCGCTCAACGCGCCTGCCGACCTTGAAGCCTTCGCGAAGGGACTCTGAGATGTTCGACCTGACAGGAAAGACCGCCCTGGTCACCGGGGCGACCGGCGGCATCGGCGGTGAGATCGCCAAGGCGCTGCACGCCGCCGGTGCGCATGTGGTGCTGTCAGGCACCCGCGAAGCCGTGTTGCAGGATTTGGCCCAGCAACTGGGCGAGCGCACCTCGGCCGTGCCCGCCAACCTGTCTGACCCAGCATCGGTCGACACGCTGATCAGCCGCGCCGAAGAGGTGACGGGGAGCGGGATCGACGTCCTGGTCGCCAACGCGGGAATCACCCGCGACGGCCTGCTGATGCGGATGAAGGACGAGGACTGGGACGCGGTCCTGAAGGTCAATCTCGAGAGCTACTTCCGGCTCAGCCGGGCGGCGATGCGCGGCATGATGAAGCGGCGCCATGGGCGAATCATCGGCATCACTTCCGTCGTGGGCGTGATGGGGAATCCGGGCCAAGCCAACTACGCTGCCTCCAAGGCCGGTATGATCGGCTTCTCGAAGGCGCTGGCCCAAGAGGTCGCGACCCGCGGGATCACGGTGAATTGCGTGGCGCCGGGGTTCATCGAAAGCCCGATGACCGACGCCCTGAACGAGCAGCAGAAGGCCCAGATCATGGGTACGATCCCCGCCGGACGGCTGGGAACGGGCAGTGAAGTGGCCGCCGCCTGCGTCTATCTGGCCAGCGATGAGGCCGCTTACATGACGGGCCAAACCCTGCATGTGAACGGCGGCATGGCCATGATCTGAGCCCGCTGGCGTGGCCGTGGCGAACATGCTACGTCGCCGCCCGAACCGGCGAGGCGAAGGTCTCAACCTGTATGTTTGCAACGGTTGACATCCCGTCGACCGTCGCAGATGGATTTAGACAAACACAAGGGACTTAAGCGAATGTCCGACATCCTCGAGCGCGTGCGTAAGATCGTCATCGAACATCTGGACGCCGACCCCGAGAAGGTCACCGAAAAGGCGAGCTTCATCGACGACCTGGGCGCTGACAGCCTCGACAACGTCGAGCTGGTCATGGCCTTCGAAGAAGAGTTCGACATCGAGATCCCGGATGACGCCGCCGAGCACATCCAGACCGTCGGCGATGCGGTGAAGTTCATCGGTGAGCGCCTGGGCGCCTAAGGCGAATCCACGGAATTCATTGAATATTCGGCCGCCGCGAAGCTCTTCGGAGTTCGCGGCGGTCTGCGTTTGGAGGCCCGCGCATGCGTCGTGTCGTCGTCACCGGCATTGGTTTGCTGACCCCCCTCGGCCAAGGCGCCGAGCTCACCTGGAAAGCCATTCTTGAAGGCAAGTCCGGGGCGGGGCGCATCACCACCTTCGATCCCACCGACTATGCCTGTCAGGTCGCCTGCGAAGTGCCGCGGGTCGACGGACGCGGCGGCGGCGGCGAAGGCGTGCCTGGCTCGTTCAACCCGGACGACACCCTGGCGCCGAAAGATCAGCGTCGGGTCGACGACTTCATCCTCTATGCGATCGCCGCGGCCGACGAAGCCGTGAAGGATTCGGGCTGGGTCCCGGAAAGCGAGGAGGACAAGGAACGCACCGGGGTCATCATTGGCTCTGGGATCGGCGGCCTCGCCACCATCGAGAAGACCAGCGTCGAGCTGTTCGAGAAGGGCCCGCGCCGCGTCAGCCCGTTCTTCATCCCCTCGGCCCTGATCAACCTGGCGTCGGGCCAGGTCTCGATCCGTCACGGTTTCAAGGGCCCGAACCACTCGGTCGTCACCGCCTGCGCCACCGGCGCGCACGCAATCGGCGACGCCGCCCGTCTGATCAAGTACGGCGACGCCGACGTGATGATCGCCGGCGGGGCCGAAGCGGCCATCTGCCCGGTCGGCGTCGCGGGCTTCATTGCCTGCCGCGCCATGTCGACCGGCTTCAACGATGAGCCGCAGAAGGCCAGCCGCCCCTATGACAAGGGCCGCGACGGCTTCGTGATGGGTGAGGGCGCCGGCGTGCTGGTGCTGGAAGAGTACGAACATGCTAAGGCCCGCGGCGCGAAGATCTACGCCGAAGTGGCCGGTTACGGCCTGGCCGGCGACGCCTATCACATCACCGCCCCGGCCGAGGACGGCGACGGCGGCTTCCGCGCCATGCGCGCGGCGATCAAGGACGCCGGCATCGACGTCTCCGAAATCGACTATGTGAACGCCCACGGCACTTCGACGCCGCTCGGCGACGAGATCGAACTGGGCGCCGTCACCAGGTTGCTGGGCAATGCGGCGAAAAACCTGACCATGTCGTCGACCAAGTCGGCGACCGGACACCTGCTCGGCGCGGCCGGCGCCATCGAGTCGGCGTTCACGGTGCTGGCGATCCGCGATCAGATCGCGCCGCCGACCATCAACCTCGACAATCCGTCGGTGGAGACGCAGATCGACCTGGTTCCGCACAAGGCCAAGCCGATGAAGATCGACGTGGCGCTGTCCAACAGCTTCGGCTTCGGCGGCACCAACGCGTCCGTGGTGTTCAAGAAGGTCACGTGAGCCGCAAGCCGCGTAAGTCTGCCGCCCGCGGACGGCGCAAGCCGTCGGGCGCCCTGCCGCCTGCGCGCAGGTTCAGGATTATCCTGGGCAGCGCAGCCGCGACTCTGGGCGTTGTCGCGGCGCTGGTCCTGGTCTGGGCGCTGTGGTCCTACCAGGGACCAGGGCCGGCCACCGATGGGGGCGAGACCCGCGTGGTCATGCTGCGCAAGGGCGCCGGCCTGACGGAAATCGCTTCCACCCTTGAGGGGGCCGGGGCCATCCGATCGAAGTCGCTGTTCGCCGCCGCCGCCCAGTTCACCGGCGCGGCGAAGTCGCTGAAGGCCGGCGAGTACGAGTTCAAGAGCCGCGCTTCGCTAGCGTCGATCCTGCGCGACATCCGCGACGGCAAGATCATCATCCATCAGGTGACCATCCCCGAGGGCATGACCTCCGAGGCCGCGGTCGCCGCCCTCATGGCGCGGCCGGATTTAAGCGGTGTGGTCGCCGCGCCGCCGGAAGGCTCCATCCTGCCTGAGACGTACCAGTACGAGCGCGGCGAGGATCGCTCGGCCGTACTGAAGCGGATGATGGACGCGCGCGACGAATTGCTGGTGCTGCTTTGGGAGAAGCGTCAGCCAGGCCTGCCGGTCAAGACGCCGGACGAGGCGGTGACCTTGGCCTCGATCGTCGAGAAGGAGACCGGCATCGCCAGCGAGCGTCCGCAGGTCGCCGCGGTGTTCATCAACCGCCTGCGCAAGGGGATGCGGCTGGAGAGCGACCCGACGATCATCTACGGCCTGAACGGCGGCAAGCCGCTGGGCCGCGGACTGCGGGCCTCGGAAATGGCCCAGCCGAACCCTTACAACACCTATCAGATCGACGGCCTGCCGCCGACGCCGATCGCCAATCCAGGCCGCGCCGCGCTGGCTGCGGTGCTTGATCCCCCGGCCAGCGATGATCTGTTCTTCGTGGCTGATGGCTCCGGAGGGCATGTCTTCGCGACCACCTACGACGAGCATCTCAAGAATGTCGCCAAATGGCGGGTCGTCGAGAAGCAGCGCGCTGCGGCCGCGCTTCAGGAAAAGGCCGGCGCCTTGCAGGAGAAGGCTGCAGAGCAGTCCGGCCGCTAGCCACGCCGGACAATTCCCGGGGCGGACGCATCAGCGTCGCCGTGAAGCAACGGTAAGCGGCGCCGCAATTTCCTAAGGTAAATCCCTCGACCCACTCCGCAAACGGCCCTAGCGCCCGCGTCGCGCCATGGTCCTATCGGTGAGAGGTCGATCCCGGACGCGATCCCTCGCGCCCCGTTCGACGCCCGTCAAACGGATCGGAGGACAGGCCATGGCGGAAGACTGGGCCATCGACGTCAGGAAGTATGTTCCCAACGCCGATTCCAAGGTGATCGATGCGATCGTGCGGTATTGCGGGATCGCCCTGCACAACCGTGACTCGTCGCTCGTTTCCTTCACCGAACCCGAGGAACTTCGGCGGGTTCGCGAGAATTTCCTCAAGAAGAAGCTCGGCCTCGCGCACAGCGACGCCGAACTGGACGACGCGATTATGGGCGTCGGCGACCGGATGCACGCCGATCGCACCAAGAACCGAGTGACCGTCTACTATCTGCTAGCCGAGCATTTTCGGAAGCTGTCGGTCTTCGGCGGCACGGACATCGCCGGCGGCATCGGCAAGGCTGGGCTGGCGGCCGGCGCCCTCGGAGCCGGCGCAGCGGCGTCAGTGGCCAGCGCGGCGACCGACGCATCGGCGACTGTCGCCGACTTCGGCGACCGGGTTCACAGGGTCGAAGATCGACCGCCGCCTGCGGCGCCGGTCTATGCCCGCGGGCCCGCGGCGGCGCCGGCGCGTCGCTCGGGTATGGGCGCTTGGTTGCCCTGGCTGCTGGGCCTGGCGGCTCTGGCGTTGCTGGCCTGGTTCTTTCTCGGGCGTCAATCGACAGCGCCTACCGCTCCCGTCGCCGAGGTGAGGCCTGCGGCTCCCGCCGTGGTCGCCCCGCGGGCCGAAGTCGTCGCTCCGGTTCCAGTCACCCCTGCGCCAGCGCCTGCAGCGATCGTCGGCTTGCCAGCCGCCGTCCACTTCGCTTTGGGCTCGGCGGCGATCGGCGCGGACGACGCGCGGTTGATCGAGGAAGCGGCCGCGGCGATCAAGCAGGACAACCTGCGGGTCGGCATCACCGGCTACACCGATCGCACCGGCAACTTGCCGCTCAACGAACGCCTGGCGATGCAACGGGCCGAAGCGGTTCGCGACCGGCTGGTTACGGCTGGGGTTCCCGCCGCCAACATCGAGATGGTGGCGCCGACCGCGGTCGAGAACGGGCCAGCCGCAACGCCCGACGTCGAGGCGCGGCGCGTGGAGATCGTCCGCCGCTAAGGACGAGCGGCTTGCGACCCGCGCTAATCGCGCGGGTCGCGGCGTGCGCGAAACGCCGGCAGGATCGCCGCGTACAGCAATAGAGCCAGAGTGATCCACGCCGACGTGCGGTCGCCGGGCTGGTTCAGTTCGGCCTCGAGGAAGCGGCGGAAGAAGGTCAGTTCGAGCGCGGCCAACACGAACAGCATGACCACCGCGCCCACGCCGACTGCGAGCCGCTGGGGAATGGACGGCGGGATGGCGAAGGTCCGCACCGCAAACCCCGCCCAGGGCAACAGGGCGAAGGCGACAATCAGCGCCCCGGCGATGTGGCCGAACACCGGCTCGACGCCGACGAGATCCACTAGATCCCGAACCAGCCGCGACACGCCGAGCGCCGTGAACAATGCGCAGAAATAGATCGCGGCGGCGCCGGCGATACTTCTGACCACGGCCATGGCGATCTCCGTCCTGTTCCAACTGCAACTTGACGCTGAAGCTGATGAGGAGTCGACCATGGATATCGATGGTGGGTTTGCGGGTTTGAGTTGGCTTCGCGGTCGGCGCGCCGTGTAGACTGATGACGATTGTGCAGCTTCGAGGGACCGGCTTATCCATGCCGCTATCTGGGATGACGGGGTTCGGCCGTGCCGAGGGCGCGGCGGGGGATTGGAGCTGGGCGGTCGAGGCGCGCTCGGTCAACGGGCGCAATCTGGAGGTTCGCTTCCGCGGCCCTCCAGGCTTCGATCAACTGGACCGGGCCGCCCGCGACGGGGCTCAGGCGCGCTTTGCGCGCGGGCAGGTCAACGTCGGTGTCCAGGCCAAGTGCGCCGACAGCAGCGTCGAAGTGCGGATCAACGAAGAGGTTCTGGCCCGCTATCTGACGATGGGCGAGGGGCTGATCGCGGCCGGCAAGGCCGGACCGCCGAGCGTGGATGGGCTTTTTGCGCTGCGTGGGGTCATCGAGGCCGCCGAGGGCGACGACGATCCGGAGGCCCAGGCCACGCTGCAGGCGGCGATCGCGCTGTCGGTCGGCGCGGCGCTCGACGCGCTGGCCGCCTCGCGCCGTGAGGAGGGCTTGGCGCTCACCGCCGTGCTGATCGGCTTGGTCGACAAGATCGAGGCCCTGGTGGGCGACGCCCAGGGCCTGGCCGAGGGGCAACCTGCAGCGATCAAGGAGCGCTTCGCTCGACGGATGGCCGAACTGGTCGGCGAGGCGGCCGGCGAGGACAAGATCGTCACCGAGGCCGCGGCCATGGCCGTGAAGGCCGATGTGCGCGAGGAGCTGGACCGGCTGGGGGCGCACGTAGAGGCGGCCCGGACCCACATCGCCGCCGAGGGGCCGCAGGGGCGGCGGCTGGACTTCCTGACCCAGGAATTCATGCGCGAGGCCAACACCCTGTGTTCGAAGTCGGCGCTGGGCGCGCTGACCACGGTCGGGCTGGAGCTCAAGGCGACGATCGAGCAGTTCCGCGAGCAAGTTCAGAACGTCGAGTAGGTCAGGACTGTTCGTCGCAGAGGGCGCTGCGGCCTCGAAGTGGTGCATCGAGTCACTTCCGCCGCAAGGCCGGTATCTGTTAAGCGGCGCTCCGAACGTGCGAGAGTGACGAATGACTGACGGACACGACCATCCCAGGCCCTGGGAAACCACCCGCCGCGGGATGATGCTGCTGGTGTCCTCGCCGTCGGGCGCGGGCAAGACCTCGCTGTCGCGGCGGCTGGTGGCCGACCACAGCGACCTGATGCTCTCGATCTCGTGCACCACGCGCCCGCCCCGCCCGGGCGAGGAGGAGGGCCGGGAGTACTACTTCGTCGATCGCCCGACCTTCGACGCGATGATCGCCCGCGGGGAGTTCCTCGAATGGGCCGACGTCCACGACAATCGTTATGGCACGCCCAAGGCGCCGGTGATGGCGGCCCTGGAGGCCGGCAAGGACGTACTGTTCGACATCGACTGGCAAGGCGCCAAGCAGGTGGCCGACGCCGCGCCCGAGGACAGCGTGCGGGTGTTCATCCTGCCGCCGTCCTGGGAGGACCTGTCGCGGCGGCTGCATGCGCGCGCCCAGGACAGCGAAGAGGTGATCCAGAAGCGGCTGGTGAAGGGCAAGGACGAGATCGAGCACTGGCGGCTCTATGACTACGTCATCGTCAACAAGAATTTCGATCGGGCCTATGCCGATCTCGGCCACATCTACCGATCGGAGCGGATGAAGCCCGGCCGTAATCCGTGGCTGCCGGCGTTCGTCGAGGGGCTGCTGGAGGAATAGTCGTCAGCCCCATTCGCAGGCGACGCCGTCCTTGTCTCGATCGTTGGTCGCCCAATAGCCAGGTTCGCTTCGGCGAGCAGGCGCCAAGCCGACATACGATGCGGTTTGGCAGTTGCCGATCGCGACGAAGTGCCGGACGGCGACGAGCGGCGAACCGAAATCGAGGCTGGTCGAGGTGAAGGTGTAGCTCGCGGCGAACAACAGGCCGCAGCCGACCAGGAACCACAAGCGGTCCCACGTGAGAATGCGGTTCCGGCGGCCGGGCGAAGCGCGCCGAAACCTTGCCTGTAGGCGGTGAAGACGTTGTTCGCTGCCAGGCCCCTCGAGCGTTCGCATGCGTCAGCCTCGTGTTCAGCCAAGCTTGCATCGGAGGCCGGCGGGGGCGCTAGCGAATTTTATCTCAGCTTGAAGCCAAGGCGCTCACAGGAATTCGTAGGCAGCGCGCCCGCCGGCTGTTTGGCGTGGCCGCGACTCTTCGGATGGTGCTGCTTGGTCGGCGTCCTCAGAAGTTGGGGATGATTTCGACGCACAACCCAGACGGAGTCGCGCATGTCTTTGCGTTCTGCTTTTGTTCCGACCCTGGAGGCGGACATGAACGAGAAGAGCTGGGGTGACATGCAACGTGAGCCGCTGCTGGCGTGCGTTGGAATCGACAGGCATCTGGTGGCGCGCTGCGCCTCGCCAGGTTGCGAGCGGGCGGCCCCGTGCGACCCGAGCCATTGGGTGGCGCAGGGCTTGGGCGGCTTGCCATTGCGGGCGTTCACCGACCGTATGCGCTGCGTGTGCGGCGGGCGGCGGGCGGAACTGTCGGTGGCGGCTGGGCCGTTGCCGGAGCGCGCTGGCGGCGAGGTCTACGTTTTCCGTTAAACCGCGACGGGTGCGCGGCGGCTGGGTCGGACGAGACCTGCCGTGACCGGACAGGTTCCGGCGCAGAAAGGCGCGCCCGGCTGGACCGGAGCGCGCCCGAAGCGATTACTTCTTCTGAAGTGACCTACTTCTTCAGCATCGTCTTCAGTTCGGCGGCTGTGGCGTTGATCGTCGCCGAGCCGTCGGCGATCGCCAGCTTGTTGGTTTCGACCGCGAAGGTGTCCGAGCCCATCTTGATCGTCGCGACCTGCTGGCCGGCGGCGTCGGGCTTCACTTCGGTGACCGTGCCGATACTGGCGCCGGTCTTATCCTTCACGGTGGCCCCGACGGCCAGGGTGGCGGCGGTGGCGCTGGCGTCCTTCGCCGGCGGGGCGGTCGGCTCAGAAGCGTCTTGAGCGAAGGCCGGAGCGGCGATGGCGAGGGCGAGGGCCGCAGCCCCGTAGGTGAAGATGGAACGCATGAGGTCTCCCGTACATCTGTGAGGCCTCCCCCGAGGCATCCCCAAGCTGACCGGGCAATTCGGCGACCAAAAGACCGTGATAAGGCATAATCGTGACAATGGTATGCCGCTGATCACGCAAATATAAGGGGTTGTTCCAAAAATTATATCACTGGGTACGCCTCATGGCCCGCGCTCCACGAGGAGGCGGCCGGATCGACGCTTCGCTTGAACTTGCAGCCTCCACCCGCAGTCGATGCGCAACCCCGGAGGCAGTGCAAGGAAGCGCATCCGGCCCGTTTTGGTTGCAGAGGCAGGTGAGAGTTTTGGTGCAGGGCTTAGACGCTGACCGGATGGGCGTGGCGTCCAGCCTCGCCGAAGACACGCAGATAGCGGACGATTTCGGCCGGGTCGCCGGTGGCCTTTTCGGGATTGTCGGAGAGCTTCACGGCCGGGCGGCCGTTAGCCTGCGTGACCTTGCAGACCAGCGAGATCGGGTCGAGGGCGTCGCCGCCGCCGGGCAAGCAGCCCTTGAAGTCGTTGGTCAGATTAGTGCCCCAACCAAAGCTCATGCGCACGCGGCCGGTGAAGTGGCGGTGGGCTTCCTCGATCGAGTCGATGTCCATGCCGTCGGAGAACACCAGCAGCTTGTCGCGCGGGTCGCGGCCCTTGGCCTTCCACCAGGCGATAATCTCCTCGCCGCCCTCGATCGGCGGCGCGCTGTCGGGGCGAAAGCCGGTCCAGTCAGCGACCCAGTCGGGCGCGTCGGCCAGGAAGGCGCGGGTGCCGAAGGCGTCGGGCAGGGCGACCAGGAGGTTGCCGCCATAGGTGCGCCGCCATTCGTCAAGCACGCGATAGGGT
Source organism: Phenylobacterium sp. (assembly GCF_013822795.1). GTDB lineage: Bacteria > Pseudomonadota > Alphaproteobacteria > Caulobacterales > Caulobacteraceae > Phenylobacterium. The sequence goes on from NZ_PNLB01000006.1 coordinate 111,468, forward strand.
GCGGCGCGCAGCGCTTCATCAGTGTCGGCCAGGGCTGCGGCGACCATCGGCAGTTCATGGGCGTTGGTCCCGATCGCCTCAAGGTCGCCGTCCATCGCCAAGAGGACGTTTGAGGTGCCGAGCACGGCCTCGCCTAGGCCCTCCTTGAGCGCCTCGACGCACCAGCGCTGCCAGAGAAATGAGTGGCGCCGGCGGGTGCCGAAGTCGGAGATCAGCAGGCCGTCCAGCTTTCGGAGGCGCTCGACCTTCTCCCATAACTTGGCCTTGGCGCGGGCGTAGGTGATGTCGAGCGCGAAGCGCCCCTGGCCGCGCAGCACGGTGCGGGTGCGCAGTTCGTTGATGATGGCCAGGGCCGGGATCTCCCACATGCTGGTGTGGGTCCAGGGGCCGTGAAAGCTGAGCTCATACTGGCCGTCGCGCTTGGTCAATTCGTAGGCCGGCAGGCGGAAGTCGGCGAGCCAGGCGATGAAGCCTGGTTTGAACATCTGCGTCTCGCCGTAGAAGGTGTTGCCGGCCAGCCAGATCAGCTCCTTCTTGGAGAAGGACAGGGTGCGGGCGTGGTCGAGCTGGGCGCGCAGCTCGCCCTCGTCGACGATGTCGGCCAGGCGGACGTGGCGGGTGCGGTTGATCAGCGAGAAGGTGGCCTGGACCTCGGGGTGCAGGCTCCAGATCAGCTGCAGCATCAACAGTTTGTAGAAGTCGGTATCGAGCAGGCTGCGGATGATCGGGTCCAGCCGCCAGCCGTGATTGTAGGTCCGTGTCGCGAGGTCGGTGTTCGCCATGGCTCGACAATGGCAGTCGGCGCGGGTTTTGCGAATATAGTCGCGCCATGCATCAGATCCGCACCGAGGCGATCATCCCGGCCACGCCAGATCAAGTCTGGGCCGTGCTGGCCGACTTCGCCCGTTACAGCGAATGGAATCCGTTGAACCTGGAAGTCCGCGGCGAGGCGAAGCTGGGGACGCGGGCGAGGATGGCGTTCCGAAACCTGGCGGGGCAGGGCGTCATCCGCCAGACCGTGCGGATCGTCGCCGCCGAGCCCGGGCGAGAGCTGGCCTGGTCGGGTCACGTGCCGCTGCTGTTCGCCGGCCGGCATGGCTTCTTGCTGACCCCGCACGCCGCGGGCACGCACGTGCTGCACACCGAACTGCTGGGCGGGCTGCTGCCGGCGACCTGGAGCAAGGCAAAGATCGCGCGCGACTTCGTCCCCGCCTACGAGGCGGTCAATGTCGCGTTGGCGCAGCGCTTCGCAGATTTGGCCGTTTGACCCCTATCGCAGTGGCGGCTTTTGAGAGAGACTCTCAATTGGCATGACGCGCGCGCTTTATCTGTTTCTGGGCTTGGGGTTTACCGCGTTGGGCATAGCCGGCGCGTTCCTGCCTTTGCTGCCGACGACGGTGTTCCTGATCATCGCTGCGGCCTGTTTCGCCAAGTCGTCGCCGCGCATGGAAGCCTGGATCCTGAACCACAAGCAGTTCGGGCCGCTGGTCCGCGACTGGCGCGCCCACGGCGCGATTCCCCGGCGGGCGAAGGTGCTGGCCTGCACCGGCATGGCGGCGGGGTTCGCCGTCTTCTTCCTGTCGGTGCATCCGAACCTGTGGCTGGCGCTCGCGGTGGCTGGGGCTCTGGGCCTATGTGCGGCGTTCGTGGTCAGCCGGCCGAGCGCGCCGCAATAGGGTAGGCGCCGCCGAGCGGACTTGGTAGCCAGGGCCGATCACGGAGGCGATCATGGCCGAACCCAAGGGCAAGCGGGACTTTCGCGACAACGTGCGGCTGGACATCCGTGAGCGCCACGAGGTGGCGTTCTGGGCCAAGCGCTGGGGCGTGAAGCCCGAGCAGGTGATCGCCGCGCACCGCAAGGTCGGCCACAACGTCAAGGATATCGCCGCCGAACTCGGCAAGCGGAAGTAACGTCCCCCTGCTGACCGACCCCTTCTTCTACGCCGTCGCGATCCCGGCGGTGATCCTGCTGGGCCTGGCCAAGGGCGGGTTCTCCGGGATCGGCGTCATCGCTGTGCCGATGATGGCGCTGGCGGTGTCGCCGGTGCTGGCGGCCTCGATCACCCTGCCGATTCTGATCGTTCAGGACGTCGTCAGCGTCTGGTCGTTCCGCAAGACCTGGGACCGGAGCGTGTTGGCGATCATGCTGCCGAGTGCGGCCGGAGGCATCGCCCTGGGCTACTCGCTGGCGGCGTTCGTCAAACCCGGCGCGGTCGAGCTGGCGGTCGGGGCGGTGTCGATCGTCTTTGCGCTGATGCGGCTATGGGCGGAGCGCGGCTCGGCGCCGCAGAAGCCGGCGCGGGTGGAGCGGCTGCCCTGGCGCGGCGTGCTGGCCGGCGTGACAGCCGGCTTCACCAGCCAGATCGCCCATGCCGGCGGGCCGCCGTTCCAGATCTACGTGATGCCCAAGAACTTGCCGCGCGACGTGTTCATCGGCACCAGCGCGATCTTCTTCGCCGTCGTGAACTGGATGAAGGTCCCGGCCTACTGGGCGCTGGGGCAGTTCACACGCGAGGCGATGATGACGGCCCTGGTCCTGCTGCCGCTGGCCATCGCCTCGACCTGGGCTGGCGTGTGGCTGGTGCGGCGGGTCCCGGCCGGGAACTTCTATCGGATCATCTACCTTCTGCTGATCGCGGTAGGCGGCAAGCTGGCATGGGGCGGGGCGGTCTCGCTGCTTGGCTAGCGCCTTATGAGCGCCCATATCGGCTGCCTAAGCTATGGCGCGCTTGGAGGCGCCTTTTGACATGCGTACGCGTACCATTCTGGCGGCTTCGGCCGTGCTGGTCCTGATGACGGGCGTCGCCCAGGCCCAGGAGGCGATGAGCACCGCCGGCGCCACCGGCGCCGCGCCTTCGGAAATCAACCTCGCGGCCGCCGAACCGGCGGCGCCGGCGACGATCGCCCCCCAGCCCGAGGTCTTGGACACCGCCGAGCAGATCAAGCGCTGGCTGGCCGAATCGCCGGCCGCGACGACGCCGGAAGAGGCCTATGGCGAGGGCGTGCGACTGCCGAGAGATCGCCAGATCCATGGCGAAGTGGGCGTCGCGGTGGGGACCGGCGGCTATCGTAGCGGCTACATCACCAGCGTCATGCCGCTTGGCGAGACCGGGACGCTGGCGCTGACCATCGGCCAGGAGAAGAACGGCTATCGTTCCTACTGGGGCGGCGGGCGACCCTATGGCGCGTTCGACTACGGCTATCGGGGCCTTCCGTACTGACAGGCTGCTCGACTGGCTTTGGCGGGGCTTGACCGTATCGGCCTGACCGGTGCGAGATCGTGGGCTGCGAACGGGGGGCGCGGCCGGTGGCGAGAGGTGCGAACCAAAACGGCTTTTGGCCTGCTGCGAACGCGCTCTTCAAGGCCGTGCTGTTTGGTAGCCTGATCGCCGCGGCCATTCCCTGGCTTGGGATCGCCGCCGCAGTTTCCACGCGCTACTGGAATCCGGATGGCCCCCTGGCAGTCTGGGTCGCCGTCGGCGTCGCCGCGGCGCGTGCACTGGGCGTGGTCATGAGCGCCGCCGTGGTGGTCGGCGTTCCGCTTGCGGTCGTCCTGCGTCGGGTACATCTCGAAAGCACGGCGTCCTACATCCTTGGCGGCGCGGCCGGCGGCTTCACGTTCGTCGGCGGTGCGATGATGTTGGCGACGTCGACGCCCTTCTCTATGCCCTTTGCGCTCCTGGGCGCGCTCCCCGGCGCGGCGACCGGGTATGCTTGGTGGAGCCTGCGGCGACCGCGTGTCGACGTTCAGGCGCCGCTTCCTACATCTGTCCGAAACGGCGCCGACTTCCCAGCGCCTTACCGGCAGAGGGCGCGGTCGAGACCTTACACGATCCCGAGTTGGCCGCCCAAAGCAGGCGAAGTCGGGGTCAGTTCCCTGGCCTTGGTGATGACTTTAGGCGCGATTGGGTTTGCGTTTGTCGTCGCGGCGGCCGGGGCGGGACGGCTCGATTGGCTTCCACCGCAGCAGTACTTCGCGCCTGAACTCTGGAGCATGACTGGGGCGCACTGCGAAGATCTTGATCCGCCTGACACCAGCGGAAGGGCCCTCGATGACTTCGAGGCCGGGTGGTACTCGGGTCATCTCCGAGCGGCCGGCGAACCGTCGCTTTATCTGGCGTCGCGGGCGGCTCCGACCGATGGCTCGAGGAGCTACAGATTCACCTGGCTGCCGACTTTCCACGCGCCGGTCATCATCCGCGTCGATGAGCTTCCTGACGGCAGGATGCGGCTGACCGCCAAGAAGCTGACCGGGGCCGGAGGATATGGTCCGGGTCGCATTGGCGAGCGTGTGGAAAGGATGCTGAGCGCCGCCGAGGTGGTGGAATTGAACCGAGTGCTCGCAACCGGCGATGCTCTGAACCTTGCGCCTGGGGGGTGTCGCGGGGGCTCAGACGGCTCCAGGTGGATTCTGGAAGCCAATGACCGCGGCTCGTATCGCTACGTGAACCGCTGGATGCCAGGGGCTGGCCCCGTACGACAGACTGGGATGCTGCTCTTGAGCTTCACCGGATGGCGCTTTGAGCGCGTCTATTGAGGCATGCTGATGCTCGCTGTGCTTGCGACCGCCCATCAGCAGCCGACCTGCTGCGGTTCATCAAGGGGTGATCGGCGGCGCCCATTCAAACGGTTGTTCGAGTTTTTCGGGCGTGCGTCTATAGAGAGTGATGCGCCGTCGCCGGCGCATGCCCGCTTAGGAGATGCCCCATGAGCTTCGACACGCCCCTCAGCTTGGCCGGTCCGCTGCGCAAGCCGCAGCAGATGCTGGCTGACCAGGAATATGGCGGTCACTCTTCGATCCATGACGACGCCATGGCCGAGAAGCTGGGCTTCCGGGCCGGGCCGATCGAGGGGCCGACGCATTTCAGCCAGTTCCAGCCGCTGCTGGCCAAGATCTGGGGCCAGCGCTGGTACGAGAGCGGCTGTATCTCATCGCACTTCCTGAACATGGTGGTCGAGGGCGAGGAGGTCCGCGCCTTCGCCGAGCTCCCCGCCGAGGGCGCGACCCGGACGCGGGTCTGGGCCGAAAAGGCTGACGGCACCCCGGTCCTGGAGGCCAGCGCCAGCATCGGGCCGCAGACCGAGCCGAGCCTGTTGGAGGCCCGGATGGCGGCGCTGCGCCCACCCGGCAAGCTGCTGATCCTGGAGGACCTGAAGGTCGGCATGACCGGCGCAAAGGACGAGCGGGTCCGCATGGATCCCGACCAGCACATGGGCGCGCTCTATCCGTTCAGCCTGAACCAGAAGCTGGCCAAGATCACCGAGAACTCCCCTGTGTACTCCGACGCGGCGGCCTCGCCGTGGGGCCGGCCGATCATTCCGTTCGAGATGCTGAGCGTACTGCTCGAGTACTCGAGCCGTGAGGCGGCGTTCCCGGTGAAGGGGCCCGCCGTCGGGCTGTTCGCTGACCAGGAGATCAAGCTGATCGATGGGCCGTTGTTCGTCGGCGAGGAGTACGTGCTGCGGCGGGAGATCGTCGCGTTGGCCGAGAGCAAGCGCACGGAATCCTACTGGGTGCGCACGCGGGTGTTCGACGCCAAGGGCGAGAAGCAGGTCGCGCAGATGCTGCTCAATCACGCCAGCATGAAGAACTCGTACGCCGGTTACGCCGACGCGGCGCAAGCCTGATCAAGAGGACGCATTTCCATGGACGTTAAGGGCAAGGTCGTCGTCGTCACCGGCGGCGCTGAGGGGATCGGCGCGGGGCTCGCCCGTCGCTTCGCACGCGAGGGTGCCAAGGCGGTGATCGTGGCCGACCGCAACGGCGAGGGCGCCGCGGCGGTGGCCAAGGAGATCGGCGGCGAGGCGGTGACGCTGGACGTCAGCGACGGCGCAGCGGTGACGGCGATGGTCGCCGACATCGAGGCGCGCCATGGCGGCATCGATCTCTTCTGCTCCAACGCCGGGGTCGGCGATGGCGATCCGGATAAGCAGAGCGCGGCCTCCTCGCCGGACGCCGTCTGGAACCGGGCCTGGAACGTCAACGTCATGGCGCACGTGCATGCAGCGCGGGCGGCCATCCCGGGGATGCAGGTGCGCGGCGGCGGCTATCTGCTCAACACCATCTCGGCGGCGGGCCTGCTGTCGCAGATCGGCGGGGCGGTCTACTCGACCACCAAGCATGCAGCGGTGGGCTTTGCCGAGTCGCTGGCCATCACCCACGGCGATCAAGGCATCAAGGTCTCGATCCTGTGCCCACAAGGCGTCGACACCGCTATGCTGCGTCAGGGAGACAGCGCCTCTCAGCCGCAGAACCTGGACGGGGTGCTGAGCCCCGACGAGGTGGCGGAGAGCGTGGTGCAGGGCTTGGCGGCCGAGAGCTTCCTGATCCTGCCGCACCCGGTCGTGCTGACCTACATGCAGCGCAAAACCGCAGACTATGACCGTTGGATCGGCGGCATGCGCCGGCTGCGGGCCAAGATGTTCGGCTAGCGCTGGCGCAGGGCGTCGGCGAGCGCCAGGAAGCCTGGAATGTCGATGGTCTCGGCACGGGCTTCCGGCGCGATGCCGGCAGCTTCGCAGAGCTCGGCGCCGCCGAGGACCTTCAAGCTGGAGCGCAGCATCTTGCGACGCTGACCGAAAGCCGCGGCGGTGACCCGCTGCAGGGCGTCGAGCCGCTCGGGCGCCGGGCGGTCGTCGCGCGGGGTCAGCCGCGCCACTGCAGACGCGACCTTGGGCGGCGGGGTGAAGGCGCGGGCCGGGACGTCCATGACGACGGCGGTGTGGCTGGTCGCCTGGGCGATGACCGAGAGCCGCCCATAGGCGTCGGACCCCGGCTCGGCGGCGATGCGGTCGGCGACTTCCTTCTGGAACATCAGGGTCATCGAGGCGGGCGTGAAGGCGCCCGTCAGCCACTTGATCAGCAGCGGCGTGCCGACGTTGTAGGGCAGGTTGGAGACGATGTGGGCCGGAGCGCCGGCGGCGACCTCGGCCTCGTTGGTCTTCAGTGCGTCTTCCAGGCGCAGGGTAAGCGCACCGCCGGAGGCGACGGAGAGTTCCTCGAGCAGCGGCGCGAAACGCGGGTCCGCCTCCACCGCGGTGACCTTGGCGCCGGTTTCCAGCAGGGCGCGCGTGAGGCCGCCGGGGCCAGGACCGACCTCGATCACGTGGTCGCCTTCGCCGACCTCGGCCAGCCGGGCGATCTTCCGCGTGATGTTGAGGTCCAGCAGGAAGTGCTGGCCGAAGCTCTTCTTGGCCAGAAGATCGTGCTCGGCGAGGGTTTCACGCAGGGGCGGGAGCTGGTCGAGGGGCATTGCGCCGCCCCAATAGCAGGCGCGGCGCGCAAAGGGCAGGGGCGACCTCGTCCGAACGGGGGAGGCGGCGTCGGCGGCGGATTCGCTAACGTGCATGCAAGCAACTGACACAGGGACTTGTGACGATGGGACTGGCGCTCGTGCGGGCCGATACGGCGGCGAGAGAGATCACCCAAGACCGCTTGGGGCGGTGGGTAGCGTCGCCCGTTACGTGCGTCTGCCAGGCTAGGAGTTATGAGACGGCCCTGTGTGTGGCGGAGCGAGCAGGCTACGTGCGGGTGCCCATCGCCCAGATCCAGCGGATCGAGGCGGCGAAGGACTACGCGATCATCCACGCTGCGGGACGCCGCCACATTTTACGGATCACCATGGGAGAGCTCGCCCAACGGGTGGATCCGGCCCAGTTGATGCGGGTGCGGCGCTCGGCCTTCGTGCGGCTGGAGGCGGTCCGGCGGGTCACCCGCACCGGCCGTGGCCCGATGCAGCTGCATCTTGAGGACGGGGCGGTCGTCGATGTAGGCCCGACCTACGCCAAGGCGGTGACGCGGGCGCTGCGCCTGCAGAGCTAGGGGCGCTTGGGCGTCAGGGCGTGAAGCCGTTGATAAAGCGCGTTGGCCTCCTCGTCCTTCGGGGCGATGGCCCAGGCTTGGGCCGCGCACGCGAAGGCGCGCTCAAGATGCTCTGCGTTGCGCCGCTGGGCTTCGAAGAGGTCGGCGTGCGCGGCGCCCTCCATGGTGGCGACGATCGCACGCTGGCGCTCGGTCAGGGGCGGACGGGCGAACCGGAGGTCGGCGAGCGTGGCCAGCGCGCCGCGCGGGTCCTTGGCCTCCCGTTGGAACCGCGCCAGATGGACGGCGATGTCCCCCTGCGGCCAGGCGCCGCCCGCGATCGCAGCGTCGCGCCACCCGCCGGCGATGGCGACGCCTGCGATCCACGCTCCGCTGCGCTTCAGGGCCTTGGCGCGGAGGCGGCGCGCGTCGCGGTCGGGGGTCACCCCGCGTCGGTGATCGCGGACCGCCTGCAGAAGAACGAACAGGTCTTCGCGTGAGGGCGGTCGCTGTGGGACCAGGTCGCGGATTTCGTCATGGGCGGCGTTTTCCTCCCGGACGCTGGCCGGTGTCGCCGCGTCGACGGCGGCGTGCAGAGCGCTGCTGGCGACCACCACGCCCTCAGCCAACCTGGCGAACGGGACCCAGCGCTCACCGCCAGGCGTGGCGTACGCGATCCGGCGATGGTCCAGATCCACCGCCACGATCGACAGGAGTTCCTCGCTATCGCCGTCGTCGAAGCCGCATCCGACGAGCAGGTCGGCGCTCGCCTCGGGGCCATCCAGCCAGCGGACGACCTCAGCGCCAGCAATGTCCGCGTCCATGCAAGGTCCTCCGAGTCACCGCTCAGGTGGGAATAGGGGGGCGATCTTAAGCCGAGCTTCACTCCCAGTCGGTAAGATGTCGGCAACTTTTGGCAGGTGAGTCGCCCGTGTCGATCACGCCGATCCAAGGCCCGCTGGCGCCCCAGGTGACCATACCGGTGACCCCGGTGCGGCCGGTGATTCCGGTGGCGCCGCCGGCTGCGCCCTCGATCGATATCGATCCCGGCCAGGTCCAGTCCCAGATGCTGGCCCAGACGGCGCAGCAGGCGGCGGCGCGCCAGGGCGGCCTGGCGCCGCTGATGGCGGACCTGACCCAGGCGGCGGGGAATCCCGCCCTGCCCAGTCCCGTTCGCTCGGCGGCGGCGCAGGTGCTGGCCCAGGCCACGCCGTTTGACGCGCGGGTCGGAGGCGCAGACGTCGCCAGAGCGTTGTCGCAATCAGGACTATTCCTTGAGGCGAAGCTGGCGGCTGCCCCGCAGGTCTCGCCGATGGGCCAGGACATGAAGGCCGGACTGCTGGTGCTGCGCCAGGCGCTCAGCGCGTGGCTGGCTGGCGCCCCACGTGGGCCTGACGCCCGCCCCCCGGCGCGGACCCCGCCGCCGCCCTATCGCGCCGGGGGGCCGCGGGCCCAGCCGGCCGCCAGCCCAAGCCTGCCGGCGGACGCCGCACCCAGCCAGATCGGGCAGCGGCTGCTCGCCGAGACCGAAAGCGCTGTGGCGCGGCAGGAACTGTTGCAAATCGCCTCGCTGCCGGCGGACGAGCCGGTCGAGGCGCAAGTGACCCGCTGGATGTTCGAGATGCCGTTCACCACCCCGCAGGGCGCGGCGGTGGCGCAGTTCGAGATCAGCCGCGACGGTCGCGGCAAGGGCGGCGATACGCACCCCACCTGGCGGGCCGCCTTCACCCTGGACATCGAGCCGCTGGGGCCGATCCACGCCCGGGTCTCGCTGGCCGGCGGCCAGGCGATCGTCGGGCTGTGGGCCGAGCGCGAGAGCGGGCTGGCGCGGCTGGAGGAGGGGCGCGAGCGGCTAGGCGCGGCGCTGGCGCGCGCTGACTTCCGCGCTGAGATCGCCGTCCACGCCGGCGCGCCGCGCATGCCCGAACCTGAAGCCGGGCGGTTGGTGGACCAGACCTCATGAGCGAGCCGCCCCGCAAGACCCTGGCCGTGGCCCTGACCTACGATGCGCCGCACGCGCCGCGCGTGGTGGCCAGCGGGCGTGGGCTGATCGGCGAGAAGATCATCCAGGCGGCGCAGGCGCATGGCGTGCCGGTCGAGAAGAACGCGGTTCTGGCCCAGGCGCTGTCGAGCATCGAGCTGGAGAGCGAAATCCCCGAGCGACTTTACGTGGCGGTGGCGGAAATCCTGGCTTTCGTCCTGCGCGCCGCGGAAGAGGGGCAGCGGCGCTGAGGCCGTGCTAAGCCGCGCGCATGCACGCGATCCTTTGCGCTACGCCTGAAGAGATGGACGCCCTGCGCGGGGTCCTGCACGCCGATCCGCAGCCGGACGTCCATGGCCCCACCAAGGTCTGGCGGGCGCGGTTCGGGGGCGAGGCGATCGTGTTGGCGCAAGCGGGGATCGGCAAGGTCAACGCTGCGGCCGCCGCGACCTTGCTGCTGTCGATGTTCGGTGCGCGGTCGCTGATCTTCTCCGGCGTCGCCGGCGGACTTAATCCGGCGCTCGGGGTGGGGTCTGTGCTCCTCGCCGACCGGCTCGCGGTGCACGACTATGGGATCATCTCAGACGGCGCGTTCATACCGACTGCCTATGGGGTGATCCCGGTCGGCGCGCCGCCGCTGATCGCGCCCGAGCCGGTCGAGAATTCAGTGCGAGCTGTCCTGGTCAGTTTGGCGCAGGCGGTCAGCGAGCGGCTGGACGCGCGGCTCGGCGGCGTTGTCACAGCGGATTACTTCCTGAACTGCGCCGCCACGCGCGACGAACTGCACGCCCGCCTGGGTGCGGACGCCATCGATATGGAGTCAGGCGCGGTGGCGGTCGTCGCTCAGGCCTGGGGCGTGCCGCTCTACGTGATCCGCACGCTCTCGGACCTGGCAGGCGGGGATAGTCACCTCACCTATGACGAGATGGTCGAGGCCGCGGCGGTGAACTCGGCGGCCTGTGTCGAGACGCTGCTGGGGCTGTTGGCGGGCGCCCCATAGCTACTGCTCGGCGCCTGTCGGCGGTCGCGCATACGGCAAGACGATCTCGTCAGCGGCGCCGTAGGCCAGGTAGTTGGCCCGAGCCTGGTTCAGCGAGAGCGTTCGATTTGGGCCGCCACGGACAACATCGGCGTCATGGTCATCTTGTCCGTCGTCCTCCCAAATGCAGACGGGACAGGCCTCGAACATGCCTCGTCCCTTCAAGGTGAGGCGCTTGCAACAGGGACAGCGGTGGCTGACGCCTTCGCCGCATTCGATCAGGACGCTGTACCAGCCATTCCAGCCTCAAGACGTCGAGAGATCACTCGATCCCGACCACCTCGACCTCGGCGCCATTGATGTCGGCGAGGTCGCCGACCGTCTTGCCGAGCAGGGCGCGGGCGAGCGGCGAGATGTAGGACACCGAGCCGCCGGCGGGATCGGCCTCGTCCTCGCCGACGATGGCGTAGGTCTGGCGGCGGCCGTCTTCGCGCTCGATGGTGACTGTGCGGCCGAACTGAACGGTGCCCAGCGACAGGTCGGGCTCGACCAGCTGGGCGTTGGCGCGTCGAGCGCCATAGTAGCGCAGGTCGCGGGTGGCCCTGGCCATGGCGGTGCGGTCGGCGTGCACGTCGCCGGCCGTCTGGGCGGCGCTGTAGGCCATGCGGGCCTTGGCGAGCTCGTCTTCGATCTGGGCCAGGCCCTTGGCGGTGACGAGGTTCTGGTGCGGAGAGATCGGGCGATCAGGCAGGTCGGCGGCGACCGACTCGCTGTCCCCCTCCTTGGTGAAGGCGACGCTCATGCGGGCATTGTCTCAGTTCGAAGGGCGTAAAGTAAGGCGTCAGACGCCGGTCATGAAGACGTCGTAGCGGAGCGTCTTGCCGATAATCTGGTGCGAGGGGGCGCGCAGGCCTAGCATCGGCGGGCCTTTTCGAGGCCACTTCAGGACCACGCGCTTACGAGCGCAGGCCAGCGCCGCCTGCATCAGTTCGAGCTGGTCCGGATCAGTCCCGACCAGGTCGCGCAGCAGCCGCATGTCCTTCTTCACCAAGGCGGTGGAGGTCCGCTCGGGGTGCATCGGGTCGACGATCACCACGTCGGCGGAGAGTGTCGTCAGCAGCTGGCGGGCGTCGCCATGCAGCAGGGTCATGCGGGCGACGACCTCCGCCGTTTGGGGATCGCCGGCGGCGGCCTCCAGCCCGGCGGCGAGGCGAGCGTGTACGTGCGGCGAACGCTCGATCAGCGTCACTTGCGCGCCCAACGAGGCCAACAGGAAGGCGTCTCGGCCGAGGCCGGCCGTGGCGTCGATGACGCTCGGCGTGATCCCCTTCACGAACCCGGCGGCCCGCGGAAGATCCTGGCCGCGGCCGCCGCCGAACCGGTGGCGATGGCCGACCGCGCCGCCGACAAAGTCGATGGTCAGCTCGCGGGCGAGGTCGGCCGGGTCGCTCATCAGCGCTGAGACACCGTCCACTGATCGACGACGCGCTCGAGCACGGCCAGCGGCAGCGAGCCGCCGAGCAGGACAGCGTCGTGGAAGCCCTTGACGTCGAACTTCGGGCCGAGGGCGGCCTTGGACTTGGAGCGCAGGCGGTCGATCTCGGTGTGGCCAATCTTGTAGCCGCAGGCCTGACCGGGCCAGACGACGTAGCGGTCGATCTCGTTCTCGGCCGCGCCCTGCGGCAGACCCACGGTGTCGCGCATGTAGGCGATCGCCTGTTCGCGGCTCCAGCCCTTGCCGTGAATGCCGGTGTCCAGGACGATCCGGGCGGCGCGGTAGAGGAACGACTGCAGCCAGCCGATGCGGCCCGCGGGATAGGCGTCGTACATGCCGAGCTCGTCGCCAAGTTGCTCGGCATAGAGCCCCCAACCCTCGCCATAGGCGGTAAAGCCGATGTTCTTGAACAGCATGGGCGAGGCGCCGGCCTCCTGCACGAGCGCGCCGTGGAACAGGTGCCCAGGAACCGCCTCGTGATAGGTGAGGGTGGGCAGCGCCCATTTGGCCCACTCGGTCGTGTCGCGCAGGTTGATGTAGTAGGTCCCCGGCCGCGAGCCGTCGAGCGAGCCGCTCTCGGCATAGCCGCGGGGCGCGCCGATCTCGATCGCCGGCGGCACGCGCCGGATCTCCATACCGCCCTTGGGGATGGTGTTGAACATCTTCGGCGCGGCGGCCTTTACGGCGGCCATCTGGCGGTTCAGTTCGGCGAGCAGAGCCTGCCGACCAGCGTCAGTGTTCGGATAGAACTGGGCCGGGTCCTTGGCGAAAGCGTCCAGGCGCGCGGCGACCGTGCCCTGGGTCAGGCCCTGGGCCTTGAGCAACGGATCAAGTCGGGCGGTCAGGTCGGCGACCTGCTCAAGGCCGATCTTGTGCGCCTCGTCGGGCGTCAGATTGGTCGTGGTGTGGAAGCGCAGGGCGTACTCGTAGAAGGCCGCGGTGCTCTGCTGGCGCGAGATGGTCGCGTCGTGCACCGCGGTGCGGCGCTGCTCGGTCAGCAGCCCGATCTGATCAGCAAGGGCCTGGGCGACGGGACCATCGACGATTGCCGCGGCCTTGGCGGCCCAGTCGCTTCCCAAGCCCTTGGCGGCGGCGCGCTGGCCCACGGAAGCGGCCAGGCCCGAGCTCTCGCCCTTCTGGGCGGCCAGGGCGTTCATCTGCGCCAGCGCCTTGTCGAGGATGAAGTCCGGCGGGATCAGGCCGAGGGCGGCGTTGTCCTTGGCGCGGGCGGTCTCGTCGTTCATCGCCTTGGCGAAGTCGGTGAGGCGCGCAAGGTAGGCCTCGGCGTCAGCCCTGGTCTCGATCACGTGCTTGGTGTCGAGGGCGTCCGGGACCTTCTGGTAACAGCCGGTGAGCTGGCTGAGCACGTAGGGCACAGGATAGTCGTAGGAATCAACGCCGACGAAGGCGAAGCGCGCGCCCTCGGCGCAGCGGTCAGCGTACCAGGTGACGGTGTCATACTCGGTGACGCTGCGGCCCGAGAGCGTCGAGCGGTCGATGGCCATCAGGGCGTCGCGGGCGTCGATCAGCGGTTGAAACGAGCCCATGCGGCCGGCCTCGGAGCGATCCCCGACCCGCGACTTGAGCGGGGCGCGGGCGTCCTTGTCGAGGCCGAGGCCCGAGGCGTTGAGCGGATCGGCCGCCAGCATGCCCTCGAAGATCCGGTCGTAGAGCGCTAGGGCTTGGCCCTGCGCGTCCGTGGTCTTGGCGCGGGCCGGTGCGAACGCTCCAAGGCTCGCTGCGCCAGCGGAGGCGGCGAGCAGGTGGCGGCGATTGAGCATGGTGCGGAACTCCCCGGACAAGAACGGGGCAAAAGGCCATGCGCGGAGGGAGTCGGCAAGTCGCCGGCGACAGAACCGGCCGTTGGCGCGCCGCAGTCAGAGAGCGCGATGCGCAGCGATTTCGTCAGCCATGCGAATGGCGGCGATCAGGCTGTCGGGCCGAGCCAGGCCGCGTCCGGCGATGTCGAACGCCGTGCCGTGATCGGGCGAAGTGCGGACGATCGGCAGTCCAAGGGTGACGTTCACGCCGCCCCAGAAATCCAGCATCTTGACCGGGATCAGCGCCTGGTCGTGATACATGCAGACGGCCGCGTCGAAGCGGGCGCGGGCAGCCTCGTGGAACAGGCTGTCGGCCGGAGTGGGGCCTGTGGCGTTCACGCCCTGGGCGCGCAATGCGGTGACAGCCGGCGCGATGATCTCGACATCCTCGCGGCCGATGGTTCCGTCCTCGCCGGCATGCGGATTGAGGCCGGCCACTGCCAGACGCGGCTCGGAGATTCCGAAGTCCCGGCGCAGGGCCTGGGCGGTGACGAGCCCTGCATTGACGATGGCGTCGATGCTGAGCAGGGTGCCGACTTTGGAAATCGGCTCGTGGACGGTGACCAGCGTGGTGCGCAGGCCCTGCACCGCCAGCATCATGATTGGGCCGCGCGCACCCTCGTAAGGCGCGCCAGCGGTCAGTTCGCCGAGAAACTCGGTATGGCCGGGGAAGCCGAAGCCGGCCGCGTAGAGCGGAGCCTTGGCGATCGGGGCGGTGACCACCCCGCTGACCGCACCGGACAAGGCCAGGCCGACGGCGGTCTCGATCCAGCGGATGATGGCCTGAGCGGCGGTTGCGGACGGCTGGCCGGCTATGACCGGACTGCGCAACGGAATGTCGAGTACGGGCAACGCTTCGCTGAAGACCGCCACGGCTTCCTTGGGCGTGGTCACCCGGCGGACGGTCCGCATGTTGGCGCCGGATGCAGAGGCGACCGACTGGGCGTCCCCGACCACCATGAAGGCAGGGCCTTCGTGGCGGAGCTGGTTCCAGGCCTTGACGACGATCTCCGGACCAACCCCGGCGGGATCGCCGAGGGTGAGGGCGAGCGGCGGCTGGTCGGGCAGGGTCACCGGGTCTCGATCGTCGCCGACGTCCGGAGGTCACGCATGTAGCGGCGGGCGATCATGCTGAGCTGCTGGCCATAGAGCCGGCTTTCGATCTGCTCGGCGGTCAGGCTTTCGGCTCCGCCGGCGCGCTTGCCGCAGACCGCCAGGATGTGGAGGCCGGCGTTCGTGCGGATCGGCCCCGAAATCTGACCGGTTTCCAGGGTTTCGATCGCTTGGCGGAACGCGGGCGCCAGGTCCTTGATCTCGGTCTCGCCGAGGTCGCCGGCGACGACGCCGTTGACCCGACCGGCCTTCGCTTCGATGTCGCTGCAGCCGGTGATCTGGCCGCGGACGGTTTCGAGCGTGGCGGTGGCGGCGGCGACCTGCGCATCGGTCGCGCTTTGCGGCAGGGCGACAGCGGCTTGCTTCAGGTGGACGACCGAGGCCGCGGCGCCGGAGCGCTTGTCGCGCAGGAAGATGATGTAAACGCCGTCGCGCACCGTGATCGGCTGTGACAGCTGGCCGGGCCGCATCTGGTCGAGCGCGGCGTCGATCTCCGGCGCCATCTCGCCCGCGGTCACCCAGCCGGCGTCGCCGCCGTTGGCCGCCGTGGCCGAGGCCGAGAACTGCCGGGCGACGGCCGGGAAGGGCGCGCCTTGCTGCATCTGGGAAATCAGCTGGGTGGCGCCGTTGACGGCAGTCTCCATGCCGCCGACGCGGTTGGCGTCGATGAAGACTTCGCTGATCTGGTACTGCGGCTTGGAGGCCGCCGCGGCCATGCGTTGCTGCACGGCCTTGACCTGATCCTCGCCGACGCGGAGACGCGAGCCGTAACGGCCGCGGATCCACCGCTGCCAGCTGATCTGGGCCCGAACCTGGTCGCGCAGCGTGGCGGCGCCGATGCCCTGGCCGGCCAGCGAGTTGGTGAACTGCTCAAGCGACATGTTGTTGTTGCGGGCCATGTCGGTCAGTTCTTCGTCGACCTCGGCGGAGTCGGCGATCAACGAGATCTTCTGTTCCTTCTCCTGACGGCGAAGCTCCTGGATCTGCAGGCGCTCGTCGACCAGCGAGACGAGGGCCTCGCGCTGGAACTGGGCGATGTTCTGCTGGGTCGGCTGGATGCCTGACGTGGCGATCAGCAGGCGCATCCGTTGGGCCAGGTCATAGGTCGAGATGATGTCGTCGTTGACGACGGCCGCGACCGATTCAGTCAGGCCGCGCGGCGCAGGAGCGGGCGCCGGCGCAGCAGTTGGCGCAGGCGCTGCGGCGGCCGGAGCGGCGGCAGGGGCCTGGGCGAACGCGTATAGCGGCGCAGCCGCGGCGGCGAAGGCGGCGGCCAAGGCGACGCCGCGCGCCGCAAGGCCCGTGACTTTACGCGCGCGGATCATGGATGAGGTCTTCCTTAGCGTAGCCGTAGCGGGCGGCGCACCGGGGCGGCCGCGGTTGTCAGTTGCCATATATCGGTTCGCCCAATGTGGCGAGGGTTAGGCGGAACCCGAGAGACTCGGTCGCGCCGAGGCGATTGCCGATGGCGTCTTCGCGCCGATAGTAGACGTCGAGGCGCAGACACTCGTCGCGATAGGCCACGCCGATGTCTCGGACCACCCAGGCGTCGGCCTGCAGGTCGCGGTTGCCGTAGGCGGTCAGCGACCAATTCTTGGTGAGATAGACTTCGCCGCCGAGGTCCAGGTTCTCCACCCGTCCGTTGGTGTCGGTGGCGATGGGGCTGGAGCGGTCGCGCAGATAGCGGACATAGCCGAAGCCCCACTTGGAGTTGACGTTGGCTCCGGCCTCGGCGCGGGCCACGGCCAGGTCGTCTGAATCCAGGCGAGCGCGCGTGAAGAGAGAAAGTCCGCGGACCGGTTCGGCCGAGGCCGCGACGATCCAGTCGGAGGACTTGGTGCGCAGGCCGCTGGCCTGGGTGAAGACGTCGTTGTCTTCGGTGCGCAGCGAGCGGCCGACCAGGACGCTTGCCCGACGGCCGTCATCCCAAAGGATCGAGGCCCGTCCGCCCACATTGGCCCGAATGCCGTCCTCATAGAGGTCGTAACCTGGGAATTTGTTGGGCCGGAAGAGATTGGTCTCATCGAACTCGAAGGCGAGACCATCTTCGTTCAGATAGATCGGCGCGCCGGTCGTATCGTAGCCGAGCACGACTTGCTTCACGTCGGGCGACAAGGCCACCTGGACGATTGGTTCAAGAACTGCCGTGAAGCTCTTGTAACGCTTGAAGAAAGGATAGCTTACATCAGCCCCAGCGACGCCCAGGCCGCGCATCAGGCTGTCCGAGCGCGAGCCATTCGACAGCACGCCTTGGAGGTTGTCGTCGATCGAATAGGCGTCGATCCGGGCCTGGACGTAGGGCGAGACCACCACGCCAGTCTTGGAGACGAAGGTCGTGCGCCAGTCCACCTCGCCTGTGGCGCGGCGGCTGTCGAGACCGTCGAGCCGTTCCGGCGGCGCGTTCATGGGCGATTGGTCCCGGGTCAGGGCGACAGCGCTGGCGCGCACGCGCAGTCGGCCGCCCAGCACCGCCGGTTCGGCTTCCCAGCGGGACTCGATCAGCGGGGCGACGATCGGGAAGGTGCGATCGTTATCGTCGGGACGCAGGCCCTGGATGGTGAAGGCCGCGGCCGAGAAGTAGGACCGCTGATCCTCGCGGATCGTATAGACCTGACTGATCAGGCGCCGGTCGTCGGCGACGTAGGGGCCGCGGGCCTCGTAGACGCCGCCGATGTCGTACTTGTCGAACAGCAGGTCATCCGAGGTTCGCTCGGCGGTGAAGCCCCAGCGCCACTTGTCGTTGATGGCGAAGGCGCCGGACGCCAGGATGTAGCTGTGTGAAGTCTCGTCGCCGCTCTGGCCCTGGGGTGCGGCGATGTCGTCGTCGTAGGTGTAGCCGAACCGCGCTTCGAGCCCGCCCGAATAGAACCGCTTGCGCAGCTTCCCGTTCAGCAGCGGGTTAACTTTCGTGTTGATTTGAGGGCTTAGCGTCAAATCTGAAGATGGCGACAGCACGAAAAGATAGGGCTGCTCATAGGAGACGCCGCGGCGATCCGAGAAGGAGATTTCCGGCGGCAGCAGGCCCGACTTGCGCTGCGCCTGCGGGTCCGGGTGCCAGAAGATCGGCAGGTAGATGAGCGGCACGCCCTTCACCTGGATGACGGCGTTCCGATAGTAGACGAGCTGGCGCTCCTTATCCTGGACCACCTTGTCGGCCTTGATCGACCAGGTCGGGGCCTTGGCGGTCTTGGTGTCTGGCGCGCAGATATCGCACGGGGTGTAGATCGCGCGGTTCAGCTCGTTGATGGTGTCGGAGCGACGCACGGCGCTGGCCGCGGCCATCTTTACGTTCTGCGGCAGACGGGAGGAGAATCCCGTCGCGACGCCGGCCTTCATCTCATCGTCGAGGACGATCTCGTCGGCGTACTGCACCGATCCGTCGGCATTGATGATCGATGTGTCGCCGCGGGCGCGGATCAGGCCCTTGGCCTCGTCGTAGATCAGTTCCTGAGCATGCAGGGTGCGGCCCTGATAGCGGACCTCGACCTCGCCCTTGGCCGTGGTGATCTTGTTCTTGTCGTCACGGATGACCAGGTCAGCTTCCATGTAGAGCTGGCCGGGCGCCAGGCCGTCCGGAGAGGCCGGCGCCACGCGCGCGGCCTCCTGCGCCTGGGCCGCGCCGCAGAACACCATCAGCGCTGCGCCTGCAAGCAGGCCGCGCTTGGCTGAGGCTGAACGCCTGCCGAGACTCATGAACTCCCCTCGCGCGGACCCTGAAGCGTGATGCATAGCCGGTCAGACCGGCGATTCAACCGTCTTCGGTGTAACAGAGCAGTGCAAGACCCGACAGCAGCGCCACCACAGGCGGCGCCCAGGCGGCCGCGAACAGCGGGATGATGTCGGCGCCGGCGAGCGCGCCCGCAAACTCATTGAAGAAAAATACGATGAAGCCGAGGCCGACACCGGCGCCGGCGAGGCCCGCCAGCCCGCCCAGCCGCGCCAGGCGCAGCGAGAAGGCGGCGGCGAGGATCGACATGGCCGCGAACAGCACCGGGGTCGCCAGCAACTGCTGGAAGCGCAGCCGGTAGCCGTTGCCCGAGAAGCCGGCCTGCTCGGTCAGCCGGATGGCGTCCGGCAGACGCCAGAAGGCTACGGATTCCGGGGCGGCGTACCGCTCCATGGCCGATTCTACGTCGAGGGTGGATCGGATCGACAGCGAGTCCGAGCGCACCGAGCTTTCGCCGGCGCTAGCCTCGCGCACGTCCCAGAGCTTCCAATAGCCGGGAAAGAGCTGCGCTTCCGCCGCTTCCAGCCGGCGCTTGAACTCCGGACGGCCGGCGCGATCCTTCTGATAGACGAAGACCGAGACCGAGCGCAGGCGCACGCGGCCCTGCTCGGTGTCGCGCTGCTTGGCGTGGATGACCATTTGGGTCCGATCGTCGCCCTGCCGCAGCCACACCTCCTTGGGGGCGTCGGTCAGGTAGTTCTCCATCAGGTTGGCGCGGTTGGATTCGTATCTGGCGCTGAACGAGGCGGCGAGCGGGTTGAACACCAGCACCACGGCGACGCCGATCAGAAAGGCGACCGCCGCCGACGGCAGAATGAAGCGCCAGGCCGAGACCCCGGCCGCGCGCATGGCGACCAGCTCCGAACGGCGATTTAGGCCGACATAGGCGGCGATGCCGCCGAACAGGAACACGAACGGGAGCAGCAGCAGCACGACGGACGGCGTCTGCAGCAGGGTCAGCCCGAACAACTGGGCGACGCCGACGTCGGCGCGCACCGCGACCTCGCGCGAGAGGTTCACGAAGGAGACCAGGATGATCACCGCCGAGATCACCGCCAGCGCCGCGCCGACGCCGGCCAGGGTGCGACCCATCACGTAGCGTTCGAGCTTGCCGGCGCCGATCATGCGGCGGCCTCCCCATGACGGCTGATCCGATGAGGTTTCAGGCGCATGTCGATGAAACGCGAGACTTTTTCGCGGAAGATCCCGCGCAGCCCGACATAGGTGGCGACCACGGGCACGACGTACTGCAGTACGTTCAGCCAGGCTGCTTCCTCGGAGGCGGCCTGGACGACGAAGCCGAGGATCCGGAAGCCGACGGCCACCGCGCTCATGATTGCGATGCGCCGGCCATAGCCCATGCGGCTGAAACCGCCGCCGATGATCGCGGCGAAGGCCAGCGCCATCAATGCGATGTTGTAGAGCGGGCTGGCGATACGGTTATGACCTTCGGCCAGCAGCTTCAGCTGATTGCGCTTTTCCCAGTCCTGGGTGAGGTCCGGGAACAGCAATTCGTGAAGGTAGCGGTCCGACGGCTTGAAATGGATCAGTTCGTCGCTGCGCATGAACGGCGCGAGTTCGTACGGGTAGTCGTCGAAGGTCAGGTAGTTCAGGACGTCGGCCTTGTCGAACTCCTGCATGGAGCCGCGATGCATGGTCAGCACCGGCTTGCCGTTGCGCTTCTCCAGGCGGCCTTCCTCGGCGGTGTAGGTGGTGGCGCCGCCGCCGTCCTTTTCCTGATGGATGAAGAGGTTGTGGATCAGGCCCGTGGGGTCGACCGACTGCGCGTAGACGGTCAGGCCGGGGGCCGGATTGGTGAACTCGCCTTCGCGGATCAGGGTCGAGGCTAGGTCTGTGCGCACCTCAAACAGGGTTTCGCGCATCTCGCGCGCCGCCAGCGGCTGGATCCAGAGATTCATGACCAGCGCCAGCAGCGCGATCATCGCCGACAGCCGAATGCCCGGCGAGATCACCCGCCAGCGGCTCATTCCGCCCGCGAAGCAGACGACGATCTCCTGTTCGGTGTGCAGCCGGTTCAGCGACACCAGGGCGGCGACGAACACGGCGATCGGCAGCACCATGTTGACCAACTGCGGCATGGCCAGCAGCGTCACCTTGGCGAAGACGAGCGCGCTCTGCTGCTGGCCGACGATGAGGTCCAGCGCTGAAAGGCTCTGCGAGAGCAGGGCGACAGCCGCCAGCGCGCCCGTGGCGAGCACGGCCGGTCCGAGGAGCTGGCGGAGCAGATAGCGATCGATCAGCAGCATGGGCAGAAAAGTGGGGTTCGGCCGGGGATTTTGCGCGCCCTTGGCGTGAACCTGCTCTAAATCATGCGTCGCCGCGTCACACAACCGCCGCAAGAACGGCCAAGCTTTCGAGCGAGGTGGGCGCGGGCCCAATTCTATTCGGAGTTCGAGACTTATGGAGATCGAGTTCATCGCGGTCGGCGCGGCGCTTCCCGAGAAGAGCGCCCTGGCCTTGGTGGTGTTCGAAGGCGCGGTCCTGGACGGCGCTGCCGGCCAGACCGACGCCCAGGCCGGCGGGGCCCTGGCGCGCGCGGCCGCCGCCCAACGCTTCACCGGCGCCAAGGGCCAGATCCTGGACGTGCTGGGCGCCGCCGGCGCTGCAAGCCGCATCCTGCTGGTCGGTGGCGGCAAGAAGGACGGCTTCGATGACGTGGCCGCTGAACATGCCGCGGCGAGCGCCTACAATGCGGTGAAGACCTCTGGCCTGACGACGCTGCGTGTGGAGCTGCCGGCCGGCGGCTCGGCGGCGCACGCGGGCCTGGGCGTGCGGCTGGCGTCCTATCGCTTCGATCGCTACCGGACCAAGGAGCCGGCGGACAAGAAGCCGTCGATCGCCAAGACCCAGATCGTCGCCGCCGACGCCGACAAGGCGCGGGCCGCCTTCGCCCCGCTGGCCGCGCTGGCCGATGCGGTGGCGTTCTCGCGCGACCTGGTCTCCGAGCCGCCGAACGTGTTGTACCCGGCCGAGTTCGCCCGCCGCGTGAAGGCGCTGGAGACCCTCGGCCTCGAGGTCGAGATCCTCGGCGAGGCCGAGATGGAAAAGCTCGGCATGGGCAGCCTGCTCGGCGTCGGTCAGGGCAGCGCCCGCGAAAGCCAGCTGGCCGTCATCAAGTGGTACGGCGCGGCCGACAAAAAGGCCCAGCCGATCGCCTTCGTCGGCAAGGGCGTCTGCTTCGACACCGGCGGCATCTCGATCAAGCCGGCCGACGGCATGGAAGACATGAAGTGGGACATGGGCGGCGCCGGCGCCGTGGCCGGTCTCATGCACGTGCTGGCCGGCCGTAAGGCCAAGGTCAACGCCATCGGCATCCTCGGCCTGGTCGAGAACATGCCTGACGGCAACGCCCAGCGCCCCGGCGACGTGGTCACCTCGATGTCGGGCCAGACCATCGAGATCATCAACACCGACGCCGAAGGCCGCCTCGTGCTGGCCGACGCCATCTGGTACTGCCAGGACCGCTTCAAGCCGAAGTTCATGGTCGACCTGGCCACCCTGACCGGCGCGATCATCATCAGCCTCGGCAACGACTACGCCGGCCTGTTCTCGAATAACGACGAGCTGTCGGCCAATCTGCTGGCGGCCTCGGGCGCCGAGGGCGAGCCGCTGTGGCGCATGCCGCTGCCGGCCCAGTACGACAAGAACATCGACTCGATGATCGCCGACATGAAGAACACCGGCGGTCGGCCGGGCGGTTCGATCACCGCGGCGCTGTTCATCCAGCGCTTCGTCAACAACGTGCCCTGGGCGCACCTGGACATCGCCTCCACCGCCTGGAAGAAGCCCTCGACCGTCCCGACCATCCCGGACGGCGCGACCGGCTTTGGCGTGCGGCTTCTGAACCGCATGGTTCAGGACAAGTACGAGGGCTGAGGCCCGCGCGACGGAGGGGTTTGAGCCCCTCCGTCAGCCTTTTATCTCAGAGCCCCCAGTGACGGAGCATCTGAGCTAGAACACTCCCATGCGATTCATCCTGCTTCATAGCCCGCTGACGGGCCCGGCGGCCTGGGGTCCGGTCGCGGCCGAACTGGCGGCTCGGGGGATCGAGTCGACGCGCCCGGTGATCCCGCCGATGGCGGCGCTGGCGGCGCCCTATTACGAAAGCGCGGCCCAGGCAGTGGCGGCCCAGGTGCTGAGCCAGGGCGGCCCCTTCGTGCTGGCCGTTCACTCGGCGGCCGGCGGGCTCGCGCCCGCGATCGTCGCGGCCGCCAAGGGCCAGGTGCGCGGCGTGCTCTATGTCGACGCCATCCCGCCCCATCCGGGCCGCTGCTGGTTCGAGACGGCGGGCGACGGCCTGGTGGCGAGCCTGAAATCCAAGGCGGAGGAGGGGATGATTCCGGCCTGGGATCAGTGGTTCCCACCCGGCGCGCTGGAAAGCCTGTTGCCGGAGGGCCCGGTTCGCGAGCGCTTCATCGGCGAACTGGCCGCCACGCCGATGGCCTGGTTCGAGGAGACGGCGCCGCAGACGGACTTGCCCAGCGACGTGGGCTGGGGCTTCCTGCGGCTCTCGAAGGCCTACGAACGCGAGGCGGGAGAGGCGCGACGGCTGGGCTGGCCGACCCTGCGGCGCGATCTACATCATCTGTCCATGGCCACACACCCGGCGGAGGTGACCAACGGCATGCTGGCCCTGACGCGACTTCTGGGACTGAAGGCGGGCGCGTGAGCGAAGCGCCCTGCGAAGTCTGGTTCTACCACCTCGAGCGCTCCGGGCTGGACCAGGTCTTGCCCGATCTGCTCGAGCGCACGCTCGGGCGCGGTTGGAAGGCGATCGTGCGCGCCCGTGAGGCGGAGCGGATCGAGCACCTGGATGGCTGGCTATGGGCCTATCGCGACGACAGCTTTTTGCCGCACGGGACCGCCGACGAACCGCAACCGGCGCGCCAGCCGATCTTGCTGACCACGGCGATGGACAATCCGAACGGCGCGGACGTGTTGTTCGTGGTCGATGGCGCCGATCCGGGAGACCTTGCCGGCTACGCCCGATGCATGATCGTCTTCGACGGGCGCGACGAGGCCCAGTTGGCGGTGGCGCGAAGCCAGTGGAAGACGGTGAAATCCAAGGGGCATCCCGCGGTCTACTGGAAGCAACAAGAGAGGGGATGGGAGAAGCAGGCATGAAGACGTTCATCATCCTTGGCGTGACCCTGATGGCCCTGTCGGCCTGCGCCGACAGCCCGCCGGTGCCGCCGCCGGCGCCGCCGAAGCCTGCCCCGGCCCCGCCGCCGCAGCCGAAGGAGCCGGATCACTGCGGCGCGGAAGCCGCTCAGAAGTACGTCGGCCGCCCGCGTTCGGAGATCCCGGTGCCGGTGCAGCCGAACCTACAGCGCGTGGCCTGCACGACCTGTCCGGTCACCATGGACTTCAACGAGCGGCGGCTGAATTTCTTCTACGATGCGGCCACCGGGATCGTGAAAGAGGTCAAGTGCGGCTAGGGCCGCGCGCCAGATGACCCCGGTCCTAGGGGCGATGATCCTGACGGGCGGCGGCTCCACGCGGATGGGCGCCGACAAGGCGACGCAGATCTGGGGCGGAGCGAGCGCGGTGGAGCGGGTCGCGGCCCTGGCTGCGGCCGTGGGAGCAAACCCGGTGATCACCGTCGGCGGCGCCTCGCACGGTCTGCCGCATGTGCGCGACGAGCCGCCGCTTGGCGGGCCGGTCGGGGGCGTGCTGGCCGGAGCCCGCGCGTTGCACGAGGCGGGCTGTACGCGAGCGCTCGTGCTCGCTGTCGACGCACCGACCTTGCAGGCGGCGGACCTGGCTACATTGCTCGCGGCTGACGAGCCAGGCGCGGCCTATGACGGCCTGCATCTGCCGATGGTCCTGAGCCTCTCCGCGGTACCGCCAGGGGCTGAAGCGGGCTGGCCGCTGGGCCGACTGGCCGAACGGGCTGGGCTGGCGCGGCCGGCATGCCCTCAGGACGTCACGGCGCGAATCCGTGGAGCGAACACGTTAGGCGAGCGTGATGCGCTGTTGGCGTGCATGCCTGGCGAGGATTCTGCCGAGAAACCGGGCGCCGGCTGACCGATCGCCGGGCGTTTCAATGCTGCAAACAACAAGCGTACGCCTCGCCCCCTGCTCAAGCGCCCCATGTCGCTCTTAGTCGAGCGGCATGCGCGTGCTCGTCATCGATCCTGATCCCGCCCGGGCCGCCCTCGTCGCCGAGGGCCTGGCCGGCGTGGAGCCGCTGGAAGTGCGGCGAGCCTCCGTGTTCGACGAGGCGGAGGTCGCCCGCTTCGGTCCCGACGTCGTGGTCGTCGCCGCCGACAGTCCCGATCGCGACACGCTGGAGAGCTTGCGCGAGACCAGCCTGGCCAATCCACGCCCCGTGGTGATGTTCGTCGATCGGTCGGAACCGGGCTTGGCGGAGGAGGCGGTTCGCGCTGGAGTCGCTGCCTACATCGTCGACGGCCTGGCGGTCGGCCGGGTGCGGGCGATCCTGGAGGTGGCGATGACCCGCTTCCAGCTGATGAACCAACTGCGCCAGGATCTAGATCGGGCCAAGGCGGATCTGGCGTCGCGCAAGACGGTCGAGCGGGCCAAGGCGCTGCTGATGAAAGAACGCGGGCTGGAAGAGGACGCGGCCTATCGGCTGCTCCGCAAGCTGTCCATGGACACGGGGCGGCCGCTGGGGGCGGTGGCGGCTGATCTGCTGGCCTTCGCGGGCGTGCTGAAGGGAGACGGCGCATGAGCCGCAGCGAGGTCCTGAGGTTGGGCTTCGTGCCCCTGACCGACAGCGCGCCCCTGGTGATCGCCAAGGAGCGTGGGTTCTTCGAGGCGGAGGGCTTGAAGGTTGAGCTGAGCCGCGAGGTGTCGTGGGCGACGATCCGCGACAAGGTGGCGGTCGGGGCGCTGGACGGCGCCCACATGCTGGCGCCGCTGGCGCTGGCTGCGACCGTGGGGGCGGGCAGCGAGCCGACGCCGATGATCGCGCCGATGGCGTTGAACCTGAACGGCGCGGCGGTGACGCTGTCCACACGGCTGACCGCGGCCCCGGGCGAGAACGGCGAGGCGGTGGCGCTGGCCAAGCTGATCGCGCGACGGCGCAAGGAGGGGGCGAGCCCGCTGACGTTCGCCGTCGTCTATCCGTACTCGGTGCACAACTACCTGCTGCGCGACTGGCTGGCAGCGGCGGGCGTCGACCCCGACAACGACATCCGCCTGACAGTCGCCGCACCCTCGCGCATGGCCGACTTGCTCGCCGACGGCGTGATCGAGGGCTTCTGCGCCGGGGAGCCGTGG
Organism: Phenylobacterium sp.; assembly: GCF_013822795.1. Classification (GTDB taxonomy): domain Bacteria; phylum Pseudomonadota; class Alphaproteobacteria; order Caulobacterales; family Caulobacteraceae; genus Phenylobacterium. The sequence continues at coordinate 137,650 of NZ_PNLB01000006.1, forward strand.
AGCAGCGTCGCCGTCGCCTCCGGAGCGGGACGGGTGGCGGTGCGCGCTTCGCAGCTGTGGGGCAAGGCGCCGGACAAGGTCTTGGGCGTGACTCAGGAGTGGGGCGAGGAAAACGGCGAGATCCTGAACCGGCTGCTGCGGGCGCTGATCGCGGCGGCGGCCTGGTGCGACGCGCCCGAGCATCGCGGCGAACTGTCGAGCCTGCTGGCCCGGGAGCCGTACGTGGACGCCCCGCGCGCCGCCATCGCGACCAGCTTGGACGACGTGATCTTCCACCGCGACGGGGCCAACGCCCCACGCCCCGCCCAGGCCGCTTGGCTACTGGGCCAGATGGCGCGCTGGGGACAGGTCGCGGCCGACGCCGAGGCCTCGTCGGTGGCGGGGCAGGTGTACCGGCTGGATCTCTATGAGGCGGCTCGCGCCGGCCAGAACGCCTAAAATCCGATCACGGCTCTGGGACGGCGCCAAGATTTTGCGCTGCAGCAAAGAGCTCGCCATCTGCGTTTGATTTGCAGATGACGCCCCCGCCGAGCCGGGGTCTCCTGGTCTCGGCCTCAGGACAACGGCGTTCGCGGCCCCTGGAAAACCGCCCGATGACGGGCGGACCTCCGCCTTCGGCGACGCCGCCGCTTCCGTTCATTCCTGCACGGGGCCAACCAGCCATGCTGAGTCGTTCATTCCTCAAGTCGGGCCACACGCCGACCCTGCTCTCGGCGTTCCTCTATTTCGACCTCAGCTTCATGGTCTGGGTGATCCTGGGCCCGCTGGGCGTCGCCATTTCCAAGACGCTGCACCTCGACCCCGGCCAGAAGGGGTTTATGGTCGCCATTCCGGTGCTGTCCGGCGCGCTCCTGCGGTTGGTCGCCGGGGTGATGGTCGATCACATCGGTCCCAAGAAGACCGGCCTGATCGGCCAGGTCATCGTGATGGCGGGCCTGGGGCTGGCCTGGTTCCTCGGTATCAACAGCTACGACCAGGTGCTGATGCTCGGCGTCGTGCTGGGCGTGGCCGGCGCATCGTTCGCTGTCGCCCTGCCGCTGGCCTCGCGCTGGTATCCGCCTGAGCACCAGGGCCTGGCGCTCGGGATCGCCGGCGCCGGCAACTCGGGCACCGCCCTGGCCGCGCTGTTCGCGCCGGGCCTGGCCCAGACCTTCGGCTGGACCAACGTCATCGGCCTGGCGGTGCTGCCGCTGGCGGTCGCGTTCGTGGTCTACCTGATTTTCGCCAAGGACGCGCCGAACCGTCCGCCGCCCAAGCAGCTCTCGGAGTACCTCGGAGTGCTGCGCACCGCTGACGCCTGGTGGCTGATGCTGCTCTATGGCGTGACATTCGGCGGCTTCGTCGGCCTGTCATCGTCGCTGACCATCTACTTCAACTCCGAGTACGGCCTGTCGGCGGTGACCGCCGGATTCTTCACCGCCGCCTGCGTGTTCGCCGGCTCGTTCATCCGCCCGGTCGGCGGAGCTCTGGCCGACCGCTTCGGCGGGGTCCGCACCCTGACGGTCGTCTACATGCTGGCCGCGGTCGGCCTGACCCTGGCCAGCTTCGAGGCGGCCAATCCCTACATCGCGCTCGGCGTCCTGATGTTCAGCATGATGGCGCTGGGCGCCGGCAACGGCGCGGTGTTCCAGCTCGCGCCGCAGCGGTTCGGCAAGGAGATCGGCGTCGTCACCGGCCTGGTCGGCATGACTGGCGGGATCGGCGGCTTCTATCTCGCCGCCAGCCTCGGCTGGGCCAAACAGGCGACCGGCAGCTACCAGCCCGGCCTGCTGGCTTTCGCAGGGCTCGCCCTGCTGGCCCTGGCTTGCTTGACCGGGGTCAAGGCGCGTTGGCGCCAGACCTGGGGCGCGCAGGCCGCCGGCGCCCCGCTTCGCCTTTGATTTCCTCTGTGACCGGAGCGTTACGATGCCCAAGGAAAAGCTCGTCGTCATCGGCAACGGCATGGCCGGCTGCCGGGCGGTGCAGGAAGTGCTCAAGCGCGACCCGGACCGCTACGAGATCACCATCTTCGGCGCCGAGCCGCGGGTGAACTACGACCGGATCATGCTCTCGCCGGTGCTGGCCGGGGAGAAGGCCTTCGAGGACATCGTCCTCAACGACGAGGCCTGGTACCGCGACAACGGCATCGCCCTGCACGCCGGGCATGCGGTGACCCAGATCGACCGCGACACGAAGGTGGTCCGCACCGCCTCCGGACTGGCCGAACCCTATGACCGGCTGCTGCTGGCCATGGGTTCGGACCCGGTGCGGCTGCCGCTGCCGGGAGCCGAGCTCAAAGGCGTAGTCACCTTCCGCGACCTCGACGACGTCGAAGCGATGGTCGCGGCCGCCGCTAAGCCGGGCGCGAAGGCCGTGGTGATCGGCGGCGGTCTGCTGGGCATTGAGGCGGCCTATGGCCTGGTCCGCCGCGGCATGGCGGCGACCGTCATCCACCTGATGGACGTGCTGATGGAGCGGCAGCTGGACGCCTCCGCCGGCTTCCTGCTGGTCGAGGCGATGGCCCAGCGCGGCGTCGACACGGTGCTCGGCGCCCAGTCCGAGGAGATCGTCGGACAGGATGGAAAGGTCGCGGGGCTGAAGCTGAAGGATGGGCGGGTCCTGCCGTGCGACATCCTGGTGATGGCGGTCGGCATTCGTCCAAACGTCGCGCTGGCCCGCGACAGCGGTCTCGAAATCGGCCGCGGCGTCATCGTCGACGACGCCATGCGCACCTCCGACCCGGCGATCCTGGCGGTCGGCGAGTGCGCCGAGCATCGGGGCCAATGCTATGGCCTGGTCGCGCCGATCTGGGAGATGTGCAAGGCGCTCGGCCAAACCCTGACCCAGGGCGAGGGCGCGTACGAAGGCTCGGTGCTCTCGACCCGGCTCAAGGTCTCCGGCGTGGACGTGTTCTCGGCCGGCAAGTTCGGGGGCGGCGCCGAGTGCGAGGACATCGTGTTCCGTGACGCCGGGCGCGGGGTCTACAAGCGCGTCGTGCTGGAGAACGGCAAGGTCGCCGGCGCGGTGCTGTTCGGCGACGCGGCGGACGGGCCCTGGTACTTCGACCTGATGAAGTCGGGGGCGCAGGTCGCCGACATCCGCGAAACCCTGATCTTCGGCCAGAGCGTGACGGAGGGCCTTCGAGGCCTGGACCCTAGCGCCGCCGTTGCCGCCATGGCCGACGAGGCCGAGGTCTGCGGCTGCAACGGCGTCTGCAAGGGCGAGATCACCGGCGCGATCACCGGGCAGGGGCTGTCCACCCTGGATTCGGTGCGCGCGGTCACCAAGGCGTCGGCATCGTGCGGTTCCTGCACGCCGCTGGTCGAAAAGCTGCTGAAACTGACCTTGGGCGACGGCTTCCAGGCGCAGACGGGCCCCAAGCCGGTCTGCGGCTGCACGCCCAAGGGCCACGACGAGGTCCGCCGACGTATCGTCGCCGAGGGGCTGAAGTCGATCCCAGCCGCCATGCAGGGGCTGGAGTGGACGACGCCTGACGGCTGCGCCTCGTGCCGGCCGGCGCTGAACTACTACCTGCTCTGCGCGTGGCCAGGCGAGTATCGCGACGACAAGCAGTCGCGGTTCATCAATGAGCGCGCCCACGCCAACATCCAGAAGGACGGCACCTATTCGGTTGTGCCGCGGATGTGGGGCGGCATGACCAGCGCCGCCGAACTGCGGGCCATCGCCGACGTGGTGGAGAAGTTCGACGTGCCGGCGGTGAAGGTGACCGGCGGGCAGCGCATCGACCTGCTGGGGGTCCGCAAGGACGACTTGCCGGCAGTGTGGGCGGACCTCAACGCGGCCGGCATGGTCAGCGGCCACGCCTACGCCAAGGGCCTGCGGACGGTGAAGACCTGCGTCGGCTCCGACTGGTGCCGGTTCGGAACCCAGGATTCCACCGGCCTGGGCGTGCGGCTCGAGAAGTTCATGTGGGGCTCGTGGGCGCCGGCCAAGGTCAAGCTGGCCGTCTCCGGCTGCCCGCGCAACTGCGCCGAGGCGACCTGCAAAGACATCGGGGTGATCTGCGTCGACAGCGGCTACGAGATTCACGTCGGTGGCGCGGCCGGCCTGCACATCCAGGGGACCGAGGTGCTGACCAAGGTCGTCACCGAGGACGAGGCGGTCTGGACGATCTGCGCCGTGACCCAGCTCTACCGGGAGAACGGCTGGTACCTGGAGCGGATCTACAAGTGGATGGCCCGCGTCGGCCTGGAGAGCATCAAGGCCCAGGTCGAGGATCCCGAGGCCCGCAAGGCGCTCTACGACCGGTTCGCCTACTCGCAGCGCTTCTCGCGCATCGACCCCTGGGCCGAGCGCGTCGCCGGCCGTCACGCCGAAGAGTTCAACCCGCTTAGCCGCCGTATGGAGTTCGCGCCGTCATGAACGTGCTGGTGAAAGATCCGATCGCTTGGACCGACGTCGGGGCGGTGACCGATATCCCGCTACGCGGCGCGCGCCGGGTGCCGACCCCGGATGGCGACATCGCCATCTTCCGGACCGGCGACGGCAAGGTGTTCGCACTGAAGGACGCTTGTCCCCACAAGGGCGGGCCGCTGAGCCAGGGCATTATCCACGGCCATGCGGTGGCCTGCCCGTTGCACAACTGGTCGATCGACTTGGCGAGCGGCGAGCCGATGGGCGCCGACCGCGGCAAGGGCTGCACGCCGGTCGTACCGTTGGAGGTCCGCGACGGCCGCCTGCTGCTGGGACGGAGCTGAAGCGATGAGCGGGGGCGCAGTTCGCACGGCTTGCCCCTATTGCGGCGTCGGCTGCGGCGTCGCCGGGCGGGCCGAGGGACGGATACTGGAGGTCGCGGGCGATGCGTCGCATCCGTCGAACTTCGGGCGACTGTGCTCGAAGGGCTCGGCGCTGGGGGCGACGGTCGGGCTGGACGGGCGGCTGTTGAGTCCGATGATCGGCCGCCGGGCCGCGAGCTGGGACGAGGCCACGGCCCTGGTCGCCCGGCGCTTTCGCGAGACGATCGCGCGGCACGGGCCGGACTCCGTAGCGTTCTACGTCTCGGGCCAACTGCTGACCGAGGACTACTACGCCGCCAACAAGCTGATGAAGGGCTTCATTGGCTCCGGGAATATCGACACCAATTCGCGGCTCTGCATGGCCTCGGCGGTCGTCGCTCACAAGCAGGCGTTCGGCGCCGACCTCGTGCCCGGCTGCTACGAGGACCTCGATCTCGCGGACCTGGTGGTGTTCTCGGGCCACAACGCGGCCTGGACTCATCCCGTGCTGTTCCGGCGGATGGAGCAGGCCAAGGCGCGCGGCCAGCGGCACGTGGTCATCGATCCGCGCCGCACCGACACCGCCGAGGTCGCCGACCTGCATCTGGCGCTCGCGCCGCAGAGCGACGTGCGGCTGTGGAACGGCCTGCTGGCCGAGCTCGACCGGCGCGGAGTAGTCGACGCCGCCTATGTCGCCGCTCACGTCTCTGGCTTCGCCGAGGTTAAGGCGGCGCTGGCTCAGCACGATCAGTCGCCGGCGACGGTGGCGGCCGACTGCGGCGTGCCCTTGGCCGATCTGAAAACGTTCTTCGACTGGTTCGCCCAGACGCCGCGGACGGTCAGCCTGTTCTCGATGGGCGCCAACCAGTCGGCGCAAGGCGTAGCGAAGGGCCTGTCGATCCTCAATGTCCACCTGGCTACCGGCCGGATCGGCAAGCCGGGCGCGTGCCCGTTCTCGATCACCGGCCAGCCCAACGCCATGGGCGGGCGCGAAACCGGGGGCATGGCCACGACCCTGGCCGGGCACATGGACTTCGACGACGTCTCGCGGGCTCGCGTGGCGCGGTTCTGGGGCGCACAGGACGTCGCGCCGCGCCCGGGCCTGAAGGCGATCGACATGTTCGACGCCATCGCCGACGGCAAGATCAAGGCGCTGTGGGTGATGGCGACCAATCCGGCGGTCAGCCTGCCCAACGCCGGCAAGGTGCGCGCGGCGCTGGCCGCGTGCCCGTTCGTGGTGGTCTCCGACTGCATGGCGCAGACCGACACCATGGACTTCGCGCATGTGAAGCTGCCGGCCCTGGCCTGGGGCGAGAAGGACGGCACGGTCACCAACTCCGAGCGGCGGATCTCGCGTCAGCGGCGGCTGTTCGATCCGCCGGCCGAGGCGCGGGCCGACTGGCGCATCATCGCCGACGTCGCCAGCGCGATGGGCCATCGCGACGCTTTCGACTGGCGCTCGCCTGCCCAGGTGTTCCGCGAGTGGGCGCGACTGACCAACTACGAGAATCAGGGCCGGACGTTGTCGCTGGGGCCGTTGGCGGGCTTGACGCCACAGGCCTACGAGGCGCTGGAGCCCGTGCAATGGCCGGTGACGGCGACCGGCGGCACGGCGCGCCTCTTCGAGGACGGCGTCTTCCAGACGCCGGACGGCCGGGCGCGGATGGTGGTCACGGAGGCCAAGGGGCCGGCGCAGGCGACCGACCCGTCGTTCCCGTTGGCGCTCAACACCGGCCGGGTGCGTGATCACTGGCATACGCTGACGCGGACGGGGCTGGCCCCCGACCTCTGCCGCCACACGCCCGAGCCCTATGTCGAAATGCATCCGGCCGACGCCGAGGGGCTGGGCGTCATCGACGGGGCGCTTGCGCGGGTGCAGACCGCACAGGGCGAAGCTGTCGCGCTGGCCAAGATCAGCGATCGCCAGCGGCGGGGCGCGATCTTCATGCCGATGCACTGGACGCAGGCCTTCGCGCCTAGCGGCCGGGCCAACCCTCTGGTCGCCGCGGCGGTCGATCCGCAGTCGGGTCAGCCGGAGTTCAAACACACGCCGGCGCGGGTGAGGCCCTACCGCGAGACCTGGCGCGGCTTCTTCATCGCTCGAGACGGCTGGTCGCCTCCGGCCGGACTCGATCTCGTCTGGCGGCGCATCCCGCAGCATGGCTGCCAGTTGCACGAGTTCGCCGGGCGCGGCGACGAGACCGAGCGCGAGGCGCTGCGCCGTGCGCTAAGCAAAGGCGCGACGGGCGAACCGCTGCGCTTCGAGGACGCCGCCGCCGGCAGCCTGCGCGAAGCGTATCTGGCCGGCGAGGCGCTGGAGCGGGTGCTGTTCACGGCCACGAGCGGCGCGCTGCCGCCGCGCGACTGGCTGACCGAGCTGTTCGCCAAGGACGCGCTGGGTGCGCTCGACCGCACGGCGTTACTGATCGGGCGGGCTCCGGGGCGGGCGGTCGAGAGCGCGCCGCTGGTCTGCGCCTGTCGCGGCGTCCGGGCCGACAAGATAGGCGCGGCGATCGAGGCCGGCGCCGGCACGGTCGACGCCGTCAGCGAGGCTACGGGCGCCGGTTCGTCCTGCGGGTCCTGCCGGCCTGAGATCGCCCGCATCATCGCCCAGACCCAAAGCAAGGAGGTGCGCCATGCCGCATGACCCCGGACGCGTTCTGCTCGTCGGAGCCGGACCCGGCGCCGCCGATCTGCTGACAGTGCGCGCGGCGCGGGCGGTGGGCGAGGCCCAGGCGCTGCTCTACGACGCCCTGGTCCCGCAGGAGATCCTCGACCTGGCGCCGGCCAACTGCCTGAAAATCCAGACCGGCAAGCGGGCCGGGCGAACCAGCATGGCCCAGACGACGATCAACCGGCTGATGGTGCGGCTGGCGCGGCGCGGCCTCAACGTCGTGCGTCTGAAGGGCGGCGATCCGTCGGTGTTCGGCCGGGTCGGCGAGGAGATGGCGGCGCTGCAGGCGGCCGGCATCGAGGCGCAGGTCATCCCGGGGGTGACCGCTGCTGCAGCCGCGGCGGCGCAGTTCGGCTTCCCGTTGACCCATCGCGGCCAGGCGCGGCGCGTGGTGCTGACCACGGCGCGGCTGGACCAGGGAAGCCTGGCTGAGGACTGGCGGGCCGCCGCCGATCCGGAGGCGACGTTGGCGATTTACATGGGCGGCGCGGCGGCCGGAGAGATCCGCGAGCGGCTGCTGGCTGCGGGCCGGCCGGCGGTGACCCCGGTCCTGGCGGTCGAGAACGCCGGCCGGCCCGAGGCCCGGCTGTTCACAGGCGTACTCGCCGGACTGGCCGAGATGATCCCCGGCCACCTCGACGGTCCGGTGCTGATCGTCGTCGGCGAGGTCGCAGCGCTGGCCGTCGCACGCCAGCCGGATCTGCTAACGGAGCTAGCCAGCTAGGCTGGCTTGGCCCGGGCCGCGGGGGAGGCGCACACTGCCGCCGATTCCCGTTGTTCGTGGTGAGCCCGATGAGCGTCATAGCCGCCTATGTCTACGGCGAGGGCCGGCGGGTGCGAGGCATCGACCTGCAGGACCCCGACAGCCTGCACATGGAACCAGGACAGTTCGCCTGGATCGGCCTGTTCGAGCCGACCGAAAGCGAACTCGACGTCCTGAAACAGCGCTTCAACCTGCACCCGCTGGCGGTCGAGGACGCCCTGAAGTCCGACCAGTTGCCGAAGGTCGACGTCTATGGCGACCAGCTGTTCGTGGTCGCCCGCACAGCCCACCTGGAAGGCGAGACGATCGGCTATGGCGAGACCGACATCTTTGTCGGCCCTAGCCACATCATCACTGTCCGCCACGGTTCGGCGCGGGCGCATATCGAGCTGCGCGAGCATCTTGAGGCCGCACCGGCCCAGCTCAGGCACGGCGCCGACTACATCCTGCACGCCGTGCTCGACTTCATCGTCGACGGCTACTTCCCGATCGTCGATGCGATCGAGGAGAAGGTGTTGGAGATGGAGCGCTACGCCCTCGACGCCTTCCTAAGCCGGGCCGAAGTGCTGCGCATCTTCGCCCTTCGCCGTGAACTGATGCGTTTCAAGCGGGTGCTCGGGCCGATGGAGGAGGTGGCCAGTCGCCTCGAACACCATGAGATGCCGTGCATCGACCTCGATGTCCGGCCCTACTTCCGCGACGTCTACGACCACGTCCGGCGGGTGGCCTCGCTGGTCGAGGCTCTGCGCGAAGTGCTGTCGTCGGTGTTCGAAGCCAGCAGCCTGATGGAGCAGCAACGCCAGGGCGCCATCACCCGGCGGCTGGCGGCCTGGGCGGCGATCCTCGCCGTGCCGACCGCGATCGCGGGCATCTACGGCATGAACTTCGAGGTCATGCCGGAACTGAAGTGGCGCTACGGCTATCTGATGGTGGTGCTCGCCATCGTGGCGATCTGCCTGGTGCTCTATGCCCGGTTCAAGCGATCGAAATGGTTGTAGCCATGGAAGAGGTGACCATCCAGCTGGACGCCGAGCGCAGCGTCTCGGGGCTCTGGACCCGGCCGGACGGCGCCACGGCGTTGCTGGTCCTGGCTCACGGCGCCGGCGCCGGCATGGCCCACAAGGCGATGGCCGCCACCGCCGAGGGGCTGGCGGAGCGGGGGATCGCGACCCTGCGCTACAACTTCCTCTACATGGAGCGCGGCTCGAAACGCCCGGACAGCCCCGCGCTGGCGCATGAGGCCGTGCGGGCGGCGCTCGCGAAGGCGGCCGACCTGGCGCCGGACCTGCCGCTGTTCGCCGGCGGCCGATCGTTCGGCGGGCGGATGACCTCGCAGGCCCAGGCCGAGCAGGCGCTGGCGGGCGTGCGAGGATTGGTGTTCTTCGCCTTTCCGCTGCACCCGCCAGGCAAGCCCGGAGTCGAGCGGGCCGCGCATCTGGCGGAGATCGAGGTCCCGATGCTGTTCCTGCAGGGGACCAACGACGAGTTCGCCCGGCTGGATCTGCTCAACGAGACTGTCGCGAGCCTCCGACCGCGGGCGAGCCTGATGCTCGCTGAGTTCGCAGACCACTCGTTCCACGCTCCCGCCAAGAGCGGCCGCAAGGACCCCGAGGTGTTGGCCGAAATCCTGGATGCCTGCGTGACCTGGATGGCCGCGAACTAGGCGCGGCCAGGCATCGGAAAGACTGGGTATGCCGGGGTGTACTTGCCCTTGAGCACCGCGCTCATGTAGCGGCCGGCGTTGCGCAGATACTCCTGCGGACTGGCGGCGGCGCGCTCGAAGGTCGGCAGCGCCGGCCGAGCCGCCTCGCCGAGCGCCGTCAGGGCGTTGAGCGCCTGGAGCTTCACCTGCCAGGGCTGGTCGCCATCGGCCAGTGCGGTAAGGGCGGCAAGCGCACTGTCGAGGTCGCCCAGTCCCGCGACGGCCTCGGCCGTCACGACGCGAACCTGGGGCGAGACGTCGTCGACCATCGCCTTGCGCAGGACCGCCTTCGCCGGCGCCGCGCGAGGCCCAAGGATCAGCAACCCAGTCGCCGCCCAGTAGCGGGCGACAGGATCTTCGCCCGCGAGGGTCGTCTGGAACGTGAGAAGGTTCGCGGGATCGCCTTTCGCGGCTGCCGAAGCCAGCGCCATGATCTTGGGCAGGGCGTAGGCGCCGGTCCGGCTGGCGTCATAGCCTTCGAGCGGCGAGCCTTCCGGTATGAAGCCGTTGTCGACGATCGATAGCATGTGGCGGTCGAGCGCCGTGCTCAGCTTGGCCAGCGTCCGTTTCGCCGAAGGTTCGGCCGCCAGGTTGCGGATCTGGTCGGGATCGGCGGAGAGGTCGTAGAGTTCCTCGTAGGGCTTGGTCTCGAAGAACCGGCGCTGGTCGGCGTCGAGCGTCCCCGCGCGCCAGGCGCTCTCCCAATCCTGATAGCCCTTGGCCAGCCACTCGAAGGCGCCGTGCATGCCCCAGGGGCGATGGGGCATGTAGTTGCGGATGTAGCGCCAGTGGCCGTCGGTGACCGTGCGGACGAAGTCGTAGCGTTCGTCCATCCGGCCGCGCATGCCGAAGGCGTAGGTCTTGGCCGGCTTGGCTTTCGATCCGAGGAAGGCCGCGCCCTGCATCTGTGGCGTGGGCGCGAGGCCCGCGAGGGAAAGCAGAGTCGGGGCGAGGTCGATGAAGCTGACCGGGGCCTGAACCTTCGCGCCTGGCTTGTGGGGGCTGAGATGCGCCCATTTGGGGGGCAGGCAGACCACCAGCGCGCAGCGAAGACCGCCGTCATAGCAGTAGCGCTTGGTGCGCGGCAGCGAGCCGCCGTTGTCGGAGTAGTAGAAGACGATGGTTTCGTCGGCGAGCCCGTCGGCCTCCAGTTCGGCCAGACGCTCGGCGAGCTGGCCGTCCATCTTCTCGATGAGATTGTAGTAGTTGGCGAAGTCACCGCGCACGCCGGGTGTGTCGGGCAGATAGGCCGGAACGCGAACCTGGTCGGGCGCCACCCGGCCGGGCGACGGATTCAGGAACAGCCGTGATTCATGGGTGGTCTCGTAGTTGAAGACGGCCATGAAGGGCTTGCCAGCGGGGCGCCCGCGCCAGTGGGCCTTAGCGCCGGACTGGTCCCAGATCTTGGCCGGATCGACGTCCGAATTGTAGTCGGTCTTGGCGTTGTTGGTGCAGTGATAGCCGGCGGCGCGCAGCAGTTCCGGATAGGTCTTCAGTTCCGCAGGAAGCGCCGCGCGGGCCCGCATGTGTTCGGCCGGAGCGCAGGACTCCGGATAGGCCCCGGTCAGAATCCCGAACCGTGAGGGCGCGCAGACGGGAGCGTTGGAATAGGCGTTGCGATAGAGCACGCCCTTGGCCGCCAGGGCGTCGATGGTCGGCGTATGGGCCAGCGGGTCTCCGTAGGCCCCGATCAGCGGATTGTTGTCCTCGCTGACCAGCCACAGGATGTTGGGGCGGTCCGTCGTCCCTGCGGCCGAGGCCTCGCTCGATACGGCGACCGCGGCTGCCGCGGCTATGGCGCTACGCCTCGTAATGCCCGCCATATATCCCTCCCGACTCGTTGGTAACGTTGTCTAGGCCGTGTGAGAGGCAGCGGGAAGCGGTTGAGTTTGGGGCGACCGTCGCAGCGCTCGCCCGTCGAGGCACACATAGACCGCCGGCACGATGTAGAGGGTCAGCAGTTGGCTGATCAGCAGCCCGCCGATGATGGTCACCCCCAGCGGAGTGCGCATCTCCGAGCCTTCGCCGGTCCCTAACGCCAGCGGCAGGGCGCCCAGAATCGCGGCGCAGTTGGTCATCAGGATCGGCCGCAGGCGGGTGCGTGCCGCCGCCGAGATCGCTTGGGCCGCATCGACGCCCGCGCGCCTCTGTTCGCGCAGCGCGAAGTCGACCATCAGGATGGCGTTCTTCATCACCATGCCGACCAGTAGGAAGAGGCCGAGCAGCGCGAGCAGGGTCAGCGGCTTGCCGGTCGCGGTCAGGGCCAGCAGCGCGCCCAGCCCGGCCGGCGGCAGGGTCGAGAGAATTGTCAGCGGGTGGCGCAGGCTTTCGTAGAGCACCCCGAGCACGATGTAGACCGCGACGATGACCCCGCCGATCAGCAGCGGTTGGTTGGACAGGGTCTTGTTGGTGAGGTCCATGCCACCGCCAATACGGACCTGGATGTCGTTGGGCACGAAGGCGGCGGCCATCGCCTGGCGGATGGCGCGCTCGGCTTGCTGCGCGGTCACGTCCGGCGCTAGCGAAAAGCCGAGGGAGCGGGCCGCGAACAGCTGCTCGCGCCAGACCCAGTCGGAGTTGACGCTGTAGCTCCAGGTCGTGAAGGCCGAGAGCGGGATCTTGCGGCCGTCGGCGGCGATCACGTGCACCATTTCCAGCGCTTCGGGACCGCGGGTCTGGTCGGGTTCCAGCTCGAGGATGACGCGGTACTGGTTGAGGGCGTCGTAGAGCGTGGCGACCTGGCGCTGGCTGAAAGCGTTGTTGAGCACCGAGGTGACGGTCGCGACATCGACGCCCAGGCGCGCGGCGGCGTCGCGGTCGATGTCCAGATTGACCTGCAGATTGCCGGTCTCGCTGATCTCCTCGACATCGGTCAGCTCCGGCAGGGCGGCCATGGCGCGTGAGATCTTCGGGGCCCATTGGTTCAGGAGGTGCAGGTCGTCGGCCCGCAGAACGACTTCCAGTTCGCCGGTCTGGCTGGGGGCCTCCAGCTCGATGTCCTGGTCAAGATTGAGCCAAAGCGCCCCGCCGGGGATCTTCGGGGTCGCCTCGCGCAGGCGGTCGATGACCTGCTGCGAGGTCTCGTTACGCTCCGAGGCCGGTTTCAGACGGATCATCAGCGAGGAGTTGTTGATGCCGTTGTCGCCCCCGGCCGAGCCGACGACGTCGGCCACCGCCGGCTCGGCCAGCAGCAGGCGGCGATAGGCTTCGATCTTGGGCTGCATGACCGCGAACGAGATGCCGTCGTCGCCGCGGGCGAAGCCGCTGACCTGGCCGGTGTCCTGTTCGGGCAGCATGCCCTTGGGGATCCAGGTGTAGAGGCCGACGGTCAGGGCGGTGGCCAGCGCGAGCACGCCGACCGCTGCCAGGGGATGGCGCAGGGTGCGCTCAAGGGAGCGACCATAGGCTTCGCGCAGGCTCTTGAGAGCGCGTTGCGGACCTGCGGGCGGGCCGCTCCTGGCCTTCGGCGCCAGGCGCGCGCAAAGCGTCGGGGTCAGGGTCAGCGACACGACCAACGACAGCATCACCGTCACTGCGAGCGTGAGCGAGAACTCGCGGAACAGCTTTTCGACGAGGCCGCCCATGAACAGGATGGCGACGAACACCACGACCAGGGCGATGTTCATGGCGACCAGGGTGAAGCCGACCTCCGCCACGCCTCGCCGGGCGGCGCGCAGCGGCGAGAGACCCTGGTCCATGTGGCGGGTGATGTTCTCGAGCACGACGATGGCGTCGTCGACCACAAGGCCGGCGGCGATGATCAAGGCGGTGACCGAGAGGTTGTTCAGCGAAAAACCCATCAGCGCCATGCCCGCGAAGGCGGCGATCAGCGTGACCGGCACCGCCAGGCTGGGCACCAGCGCCGCGCGCAGGCGGCCCAGGAACAGCGCGGTGACCGCCACGACCAGGACGATGGAGATCAGCAGCGTCTTCTGCGCTTCGGCCAGGGTCGCGCGGACGCCGGGGCTGCGGTCGAGCACCACGGTCAGGCTGGAGTCGGCCGGCATCAGTTCACGCAGGCCGGGCAGGGCGGCGTGGATCGCCTGGGTGGTGGCCAGGATGTTGGCGCCCGGCTGGCGGCGGATCGTGACCAGCACCGCCGGCTTGTCGTTGTGGAAGCCGAGGCTGTAGCGGTTCTCGGTGGCGTCGACGATCTGGGCGACGTCGCCCAGGCGGATCGGCGCGTCGTTGCGCCAGGCCACCACCAGGCCGGCGTAGTCGGCGGGCCTGCGCAGCTGACCGCTGGAGACGATGGTCCAGAACCGGTCGCCGCCCTCGACCCGGCCGACCGGTCCGGAGGGGTCGGCCGCGTCGATGGCCTTGCGCACGTCGTCAAGCGCCAGGCCATAGCCGTTAAGAGCGTGCGGGTTCATCTGCACGCGCACGGCGGGCAGGGCGGCGCCGCCGATGCTGACCTCGCCGACGCCAGGCGCCTGGGAGAGCTTCTGGGCCAGGATAGTGGCGGCCGCATCGTAGAGTTCGCCGGGCGGCAGGTTGGGCGAGGCGAGCGCCAGGACCATGATCGGCGCTTGGGACGGGTTCACCTTGCGATAGGTCGGCTCTGACGGCATGCCCGCCGGCAGCATGGCGCGCGAGGCGTTGATCGCGGCCTGGACGTCGCGGGCCGCATCGTTGATGTCGCGGTCGAGTTCGAAGGTCAGCTCGATCGAGGTCGAGCCCTGGCCGCTGGTCGAGTTGAGCGCGGTGATCCCGGCGATCGAGCCCATGGCCCGCTCCATCGGGGTGGCGACCGCAGCGGCCATGGTGCGCGGATTGGCGCCCGGCAGGCTGGCCTCGACGACGATGACCGGCACGTCGACCTCGGGCAGCGGCGCGGTCGGGAGGATCTGGTAGGCGCCGGCCCCGGCAAGCACCAGGGCGACGGCGAGCAGCAGCGCCGCCACCGGCCGCCGCAGGAACGTCTCGACGGGATTGAACGGACGCTTCACGGCGCTTCGGCGGCGAGGGCTGGAGCGGGACGGCGGCGGCGGACCAAGGCGTCGAAGGCCAGGTAGATCACCGGCGTGGTGAACAGGGTCAGGATCTGGCTGACCGCCAGGCCGCCGACCATCACCAGACCTAGGGGCTGGCGCAGTTCGGCCCCAGGGCCGGTCGCGAACATCAGCGGCAGGGCCCCGACAAGGGCGGCCAGCGTGGTCATCAGGATCGGCCGGAACCGCTGTAGTGCGGCGCGGTGGATCGCCTCGCGCGGGGTGAGGCTTTCCTCACGCTCTGCGGCGAGCGCGAAGTCCACCATCATGATGCCGTTCTTCTTCACCAGCCCGATCAGCAGGATGATCCCGATCACCGCGATCAGGTCGAGCGGCCGGCCAGCCAGCAGCAGGGCCAGCAGCGCGCCGATGGCGGCCGATGGCAGGGTCGAGAGGATGGT
Source organism: Phenylobacterium sp. (assembly GCF_013822795.1). Taxonomy (GTDB): domain Bacteria; phylum Pseudomonadota; class Alphaproteobacteria; order Caulobacterales; family Caulobacteraceae; genus Phenylobacterium. The sequence continues at coordinate 152,896 of NZ_PNLB01000006.1, forward strand.
GACCGGGTGGATTAGGCTCTCGTAGAGCACGCCCAGCACGATATACATCACCACGACCGCGGCGATGATCAGCCACAGCGTCCCTGAGAGCGAGGCGTCGAAGGCCCGCGCCGCGCCTTGGAACTTCAGCTCCACCGAGGCCGGCAGGCCGATGTCCCGGGCGGCGTCCTGGATGGCGGCGGTGGCCTTGCCGAGCGCCGCGCCCGGCGCCAGGTCGAAGGCGATCGTCGTGGCCGGAAACTGGCCAAGCCGAGCGTGCGACAGCGGCGTGGGTTCAAGTTCGACGCTGGCGAAGCTGGACAGCGGCACGAGGCCGCCACCCGCCGCCTTCAGGTGGACGTGCTCCAGCGTTTCGGGGCCAAACTGTTGGTCGGGCGCGACCTCCAGCACCACGCGGTACTGGTTGGCCTGGGTGAACAGGGTGGCGATCTGGCGTTGGCCGAACGCGCTGTAGAGCGCGGAGTCGACATCGGCGGCGGTGACGCCCAGGCGGGCGGCGGCCTGGCGGTCGATGACGATCCGCGCGCCGAGGCCGCCGGGCTCCAGGTCGCTGGAAACGTTGCGCAACTGCGGTACGGTTGACAGCCGCTCGACCAAGCGGGCCGTCCAGACGACGAGGCGTTCGCCGTCCGGACTGGAGAGGCTGAAGCGGTACTGGCTGCGCGCGACTTGATCGTCGACGTTCAGCTCCTGCGTCGGCTGCATGTAGAGCTGCAGCCCGGGCAGGCCGGCGGTGCGCTTCTCCAGCCCGGCGATGACCTTGGCCACCGGCGGTCGCTCACCGTGCGGGTGCAGGTTGATCTGCATACGGCCAGCGTTGGGGGTGGCGTTCTGGCCGTCGACGCCGATGAACGATGAGACGCTCTCGACCGCCGGGTCTTCCAGGATCGCCTGAACAGCCGTCTGCTGCTGGGCCGCCATCCGTCGGAACGAGACGTCGGGCGCCGCGCGGGTGACCACCTGGATCGCGCCGCCGTCCTGAACCGGGAAGAAGCCTTTCGGCGCGACGGCATAGAGCAAGGCCGGCAGGGCGATGGTGGCGCTGGTCACCCCGAGGAACAGCGGCCGGCGTTCGAGCACCCACTCGAGGGCCCGCCCGTAACCGGCGATCACGCCGTCGAGGAAGCCTGGGGCCGGGGCGCCGTGCGGGCGCAGCATCCGCGCGCACATGGCCGGGGTCAGGGTCAGGGAGACCACCAACGAGATCAGGATCGCCACCGCCAGGGTGACGGCGAACTCACGGAACAGGCGGCCGACCACTTCGCCCATGCACAGCAGCGGGATCAGGACGGCGATCAGGGAGATGGTCAGGGAGACCAGGGTGAAGCCGATCTCCTTGGCGCCCTTCAGCGCGGCGGCCAGCGGCGCCTCGCCCTTCTCCAGATAGCGGGCGATGTTCTCGAGCATGACGATGGCGTCGTCGACCACGAAGCCGGCGGCGATGGTCAGGGCCATCAGGGTCAGGTTGTTCACGCTGTAGCCGAGCAGGTGCATCGCGCCGAACGTGCCGATCAGCGACAGCGGCACGACGACTGCCGGGATGATCGTGGCCCGCGCGCTGCGCAGGAACAGGAAGGTCACGGCGACCACGAGGCCGACCGCGAACAGCAGCTCGATCTGCACGTGAGTGATCGAGGAGCGGATGGCGCGGGTTCGGTCGCTCAGCACCTCGACCTTGACGTCCGCGGGCAGGGTGGCGGTCAGCTCGGGCAACAGGTCGTTGATGCGATCGATCACGCCGATGACGTTAGCGCCAGGCTGGCGCTGAATGTTGACGAGCACGGCGGGCGAGGGGCCGGACCAGGCGGCCAGACGGCGGTCCTCGACCCCGTCCACCACCCCCGCAACCTGCTCGAGACGGATCGGCGCGCCTTCGCGCCAGGCCAGGATCAGGGCGCGGTAGTCCTCGATCGAGCGCAGCTGGTCGTTGGCGTCCATCATCACCGACCGCTGCGGGCCGTCGAAGCCGCCCTTGGGCTGGTTGACGCTGCCGGCGGCGACCGCGGTGCGGATGTCGTCGAAGGTCAGGCCGTGCGCGGCGAGCGCGCGGGGATTGGCCTGGATGCGCACGGCCGGGCGTTGGCCGCCAGCCAGGGTGATGTTGCCGACGCCGGAGACCTGCGACAGCTTCTGGGCGATGCGCGTGTCCACCATGTCGTGGACCTGATGCAACGGCGTGGCCTGCGAGGTCACGGCGAGCGTCAGGATCGGCGCGTCGGCCGGATTGACCTTGCGATAGATCGGCGGCGTCGGCAGGCCGTCGGGCAGCAAGCCCGAGGCCGAGGCGATCGCCGCCTGCACCTCCTGCTCGGCGATGCTCATCGGCAGTTCGAGTGAGAACTGCAGCGTGATCATTGAGGCGCCGCCCGAGCTGGACGACGAGATCTGTTCCAACCCCGGGATCTGGCCCAGACGCCGTTCCAGCGGCGAGGTGATGGTGTCGGCCGTGACCTTGGCGCTCGCGCCCGGCTGGAAGGTGAACACCTGGATGACCGGATAGTCGGCCTGGGGCAGGGCGGCGACCGGCAGCAGCCGATAGGCGATCAGGCCGGCCAGCAACAGCGCAGCCATCAGCAACCCGGTGGCGACCGGACGCAGAATGAAGATCCGCGAGGGGTTCATGACTTGGCCGGGACGGCCTGGGAGTCCGGCTGGGCGATGATCTGGACCTTGCGGCCTTCGCTGAGGCGGTCGAGGCCTTCGACGACCACGCGATCGCCCGCCGCTAGACCCGAATGGACGGCGGTGACGCCGTCGCTGGACGGCCCGGTCGTCAGCTTGCGCAGCCGAGCGGCGCCGGACTTGTCGACCACCCAGGCATAGGGGCCGGACGATCCCTGCTGGATCGCCGCATCCGGGGCGGTGACGGCGCTGTCGAGCCGACCGACCGTCAGGCGGACGTTCACGAACTGGTTTGGGAACAGGCTCTCGTCTTCATTGCCGAAGGTGGCGCGCAGACGCACGGCGCCAGTCTGCGGATCAATCTGGTTGTCGAGGTTCGAGAGCTTGCCGCGGGCGAGTTCGGACTTCTCGGCCCGGTCCCACAGGCTGACCTCCAGGCCGCCGCCTTGGGCCAGCGCCGCGCGGATCTCGGGCAGCCGGCCCTCCGGCGCGGAGAACAGGACCGAGATCGGGCGGGTCTGGGTGATGACGGCGATTATCTCGCCGGTCCCGCCCGAGAGGATATTGCCGGGGTCAGCCCGGCGCAGGCCGATACGACCGGAAATCGGAGCGACGATCCGCGTCCGGTCGAGCTGGATACGGGCGTTGGCCAGGCGACCGCGGTCGGCGGCGACGGCGCCGCCATGCTGCTCCACCAGGGCCGCCTGCTGATCGAGGCGGGTCTGGGCGACGATCTGCTTGTCGGCGAGCCCGCGGTAGATCTGCAGCTGCTGCTGGGCGTAGCGGAGTTGCGCCTCGTTCTGGCGGCTCTGACCGTGGGCTTCGGCGACCTGGGCCTCGAAAGGGCCCGGGTCGATCCGTGCGAGCAGCTGGCCCCGCTGGACCATCTGGCCCTCGGCGAAGTTGACGTGGGTCAGTTCGCCGGCGACCTGGCTTCGAACATTGACGGTGTTGAGCGGCGTGACCGAGCCGAGCGCCTTCACATGGATCGCCAGCGGGCGGACGGCGGCGTCGGCGACGCGAACCGGCACGGGCTGGGGGCCGGATTCGGCCTCGGCCGGGGCGCTCAAGGTCTTCCAGGCAAAATAGCCGCCGGCCAGGACGCACGTCGCGGCCACCGACGCAATGACAAGGCCACGCCCCCGAAATCCAGGCACTCGGTACTCCATTACTGGCATTGCGGTCCGCCCCCGGCGGCCGCAAGGACGCCGGGGGCGGGAGGGTTACTTCACGAAGGTCAGGGTCGAGGTGTGATAGACCTTGGCGACCGGCTTGCCGCCGATAGTCGCCTCGCCGTCGACGGGATGGCTGACCGCGAGCAGGTAGCGGCCCTTCAGACTTGTCGGCACAGCCACCTTACCGGCGGCGTCGGTCTTGAACGACTTCTGCCAACGGTCGGGATTGACGATGTTTACCGAGGCATCGGCCAGCGGCTGGCCTTTCCAGACCACGACGAAGGTGTCGCTATTGGCGGTGACCGGCGCGATCTCCAGGTCTAGTTTGGTGGCGGTCTCGGCGCGGCCTGCGCGGGCGTAGTAGGCGGCGCCCTCCAGCTTGTCGCCGTCGCCCTTCCACGGAGCGAAGACGTTGTCATCCTGGACGCGGACGTCCCCCGGCGTCTTCACCGCGGCTTCGATGTGGTCGGCCTTGCGGGTGAGGGCGGCCGGTGCGCCACGGTCAGTCGTGAAGACCACGGGCGCCTTCAGGTTCGGGAACTCCGGATCGCCGTTCGCGGGCACCGGATCGGCGGGTTCGCCCAGATAGACGCGCGCGGGGCCGGCGCCGTCGCGCTCCACCCAGACTTCATGGGCCTGGGCCGCGCCTGCCAGCATCAGGGCGCTGCTCAGCGCCAGGGTCGTGATCTTCAGCATCTTGGTCCTTCCTGTCCGCATGCGAGACGGTCGTCACGCCGCTCTTGCGAGTTAATCGCACAAACGTCACCAGGGCGACCTACAGCGACTGCGAATTAATCGCAATACAGTTCTGGATTGTGGTGGCGGTCGGGGCGGCAGTGATCGTTGCGACCGGCCGCTTCTAGAGACCGCATCGCAGGCTCGCTCCATTCGGGGCGAGCCACTAGGCTGGCGGCCATGATCCAGGGGGCGCCTGACTGGTTGGGAAAAGCGCGGCGCGCGGCCTTGAGCCTGCGCGCCACGACGCGGGGCGCGTCCGGCGCCAAGCAGTCGGTCTATGTGATCCTACTGCATGACGACCGACGGCCCGACCCGTGGGGCCTCTACGTCGGTCAGACATCGCGCGACCCGGACATGCGCTTCGACCAGCACAAGTCCGGATACAAGGCGAGTGGTCCGGCTCGGCGCTTCGGCGTAAGGCTGTTGCCGGACCTGGTGGCCCACCTCAACCCCATGCGCCGTTGGGAGGCGCTGGAGTTGGAGGCGGCTTTAGCGGAAGACTTCCTGACGGCGGGCGTGCCCTGGGTCGAAGGCGGGCACTGACCAGCGTCTAGTGGCCGTCGACCATCTGGTGCAGGAAGGCCAGCTTGGCGACCGGCTCCAGCGGTCCAGCCTCCTTGACCACCTTGAAGGCGTCGTCGGCGGCGTTCAGCGTGGCGTCGATGTCGGCGGTCGTCATCGCCGCGCAGATGAACATGTTGTGCCAGGGATGGAAGTAGACGCCGCGCTTCAGGAGGGCGTTGTTCCAGAGGTAGCCCTTGGCCGAGGTCGGGTCGTCGTCGAACATGATGAGCGGCAGCTGGGCCGGGCCGGTCTGGCGCAGGGCGAAGCCGTGGCGGCCGGCCGCTTCGTCCAGGCCGCTGCGCAGGCGCTCGCCGAGCGCGATGGTGTGCTCCAGGTAGTCGGTCTGGGCGATCAGCTTCAGGGTTTCCAGGGCCGCGGCCATCGGCGCCGCCGAGAACCAGTAGGACCCGGTGGCGTAGATGGTCGCCGCGGCGAAGCGGCAGACGTCCGAACCCAGCAGGGCGGAGATCGGGTGGCCGTTGGCGATCGCCTTGCCCCAGGTCGAGAGGTCGGGCTTCACATCCACCAGCGCCCAGCTGCAGTCGCGGGCTAGCCGGAAGCCGGCGCGGACGTCGTCGACGATCAGCAGCGCGCCGTGCTCGTCGCAGAGCTCGCGGGCCCGGCGGGCGTACTCGGGATTGGGCAGTTCCTGGTCGATGAAGGTGTCGTGCTTGATCGGCGAGGCGAAGATCGCCGCCAGGTCGGAGCCGGCGGCCTTCACGGCGGCCTCGAGGCTCTCGACGTCGTTGTATTCGTAGAACACTTGGTTGGCGCGGTCGGCGGGGGCGACGCCGTTCTTGACCGGCGTGCACCACGGCGCGGCGCCGTGATAGGCGCCCTTGGCCAGGACGATGGTGTTCTTCTTGGTGTGGTTGCGGGCGATCATCATCGCCATGGTCGTGGCGTCGGTGCCGTTCTTGCAGAACATGGCCCAGTCTGCGTGACTGACTTGGGCGGTCATCGCCTCGGCCAGCAGGACCATGGCCTCGCCCGGGCCGGTCATGGTGTCGCCGAGCTTGGCGCGGTCGAAGTAGGCTTGGTCGATGCCCGTATGCGCGTAGCCGAACAGGTTGGGGCCATAACCGCAGAGGAAGTCGACGTAGCGGTTGCCGTCCATGTCCCAGAGGTAGGCGCCCTGGGCGCGGTCGAAGAACTGCGGATAGTCGTCGGGAAGGAGCATGACCGACTGGTGGCCATACATGCCGTTGGGGATGACCGCCTGCGCCCGTTCACGCAGCGCGCTGTCCTTGCTGTTCGTCCAAACCATGTCGGCCCCTCTAAGATAGTTTTGACTATCCTAGCGAGCCGGGCTTACTAATCAAGGCGTAGGGGAGAGAACCGATGAAGTCCGGACTGCTGACCATTGGACTGACGACGCTGGACGTCGTCGCGCGGCCGATCGACGGCCTGCCGAGCGGCGAGGGGACGACCCTCATCGAAGGCATCGCCTGCGCTCCGGCCGGGACCGCAGCAGGCGCGGCGATGGTCGCCGCGACGCTGGGCGTGCCGGTGAAGCTGGCCTCGGCGGTCGGCGGCGACCTGATCGGGCGCTTCGTGCGGATGGCGCTCGAAGAAGCCGGGGTCGACACCTCGCTGCTTGCGACCATGGCCGGCGCTCCAACCTCGACGACCGTTCTGGCCGTCGACTCGCAAGGCCGGCGCCCGAACTTCCACGCCCTGGGCGCGGGCATGTTCGCGACCGTCACCGACGAGGTCCTCGCCGCCGCTCAGGCGACGCGTTTCCTCCACTATGCTGGCGTTGGCGGGCCGAAACTGGACCGCGGCCCGGCCGCGGAGCTGCTGCGCGCGGCGCATGAAGCCGGCGCAATCATCACCTGCGACCTGATCTCGCCGCAGCCGTCGGCGCTGCAGGAGCTGGAGCGGCTTCTGCCCTATGTCGACTACTTCATGCCGAGCGCCGCCGAAGCGCTGGCGCTGACCGGGACCGAGGATCTGGACGCCGCGGCGGACGCTTTCCTCGCCCGTGGGGCCAAGGCCTGCATCATCAAGAACGGCGGGCAGGGGTCTTACATCGTGCTGCCGACCGGACGGTTTACGCTGCCGGCTCACAGGATCACGCCGATCGACACCACCAGTTGCGGCGATTCCTACTGCGCCGGCTTCATCGCCGCGCTGAACCGTGGCTGGGAGCCGCTAGAGGCCTGCCGGTTCGCGACCGCGACGGCGGCGCAGGTGGCGCAGGGCCTAGCGACCCTGGGCAAACTTGAGAATTTCGAAGCGACCGAGGCGGCGATGAACGCGGCGCGCACGGCGGAGAGCGCCTGATGGCTCAGAAGATGGACGAAGGCCAGCTACGCGAGCGCATGGCCTATGTGATGCGGGCGATGGACGCCCGCGGCCTCAATCGCGGGACCTCGGGCAACGTCTCGGCCCGCTTCGGCGAAGGCATGCTGGTGACCCCGAGCGGCGTGGTCCCCTCGCTGCTGAGCGCCGAGCAGATGGTCTATGTGGCGCCCGACGGATCAACGCCGGAGGGCAGCCTCAAGCCGTCCAGCGAATGGCAGATGCACTGGGGGCTGCTGAGCCGGCGGCCTGACGCCAACGCCGTCGTCCATTGCCACTCGCGGCATGCGACGATCCTGGCCTGCGCCGGGCTGGAGATCCCGCCGATGCACTACATGGTCGCGGTCGGCGGCGGCTCCAGCGTGCCCGTCGCGCCGTATGCGACCTTCGGGTCGGCCGAACTGGCCCAGTCCGTGGTCGAGGCCCTTGACGGGCGCGCTGCGGCGCTGATGGCCAACCACGGGCAGATCGTCGTCGCCCGCAACCTCGACGCCGCCCTGGCCATCGCCGAGGAAGTCGAAGAGCAGTCGGCGGTCTACTGGGGCACGCTGGCGATCGGCGGCCCCAAGCTGCTCGACAAGCAGGAGATGGACACCATTCTCCAGCGCTTCAAATCCTACGGCCAGAAGTCGTGACCGCGGCCCTCAGCGTGGCGGGCGCTCCCGCCGCCAGCCGCCGGGACGTCACGATCGCGCTGACCATTGGCGTCGTCGCCCTGCTGATCGCGGGCCTGCAGCCTGTGGTGCTGGGCGGCCTTGAATCGGAAGGCCGGCTGACCGCCTCGCAGATCGGGCTCGCCGCCACCGTCGAACTGCTGGCGCTGGGCCTGACCTGCGGCCTGGCCGCCGCGTTCCTCAAGCCGGACCGGGTTCGGTTGAAGCTGGCCCTGGCCTGTGTGGCCCATGCCGGCGCGATGTTCGGCACCTGCTTCGTCACCGGCGCAGGCGTGATCGCCATGCGCGGCGCCGCCGGGGTGTTTGCGGGCCTGATGCTTTGGGCCGCGATCAGCACCATCACCCGCGCCCAGCGTCCCGAGCATCTGTCGGGCGTGTTCGTGACCGTCCAGACCCTGGCGCAGCTGGTCCTGGCCGCGGCATTGCCGGCGACGGTCGTGCCCTGGCTCGGCATCAACGGCGCGCTGGAAGCGCTGGGCGTCATCTCGCTACTGACCGCCATCGCCGCCCTGGCCGGAGCCGACAGCTACTCGCCGCTGCCCAAAGCGGAGAAGGGCTCCGGCGGCATCGGCCTGCGCCCGCTGCTTGGCTTGGCGGCCTGCTTCCTGTTCATGGCTTTCATCGTCGCGCTCTGGGTCTATCTGGAGCCGCTGGCCGAGCTCTCCGGCATGTCGGCCCAACAGGCCGGCCTGGCGGTGGCGGTGGCGCTCGGCATGCAGGTGGCCGGCGGAGCAGCGGCGACGCTGGCGGCGCGGCGCTGGCAGCGGCCGGGGATCGTCCTGCTGGCGGTCGGCGCGTTGAACGGCGGCATCCTCGCCATCCTGTTCGGCGCGCCGCAGGCGGCGCTGTTCATGGGCGCCGTAGCCGTGTTCGGCTTCCTCTGGCTGTTCGCCCTACCGTTCCAAACCCTATTGCTGATCCAGCTCGACCCAACCCGGCGAGCAGCCATGCAGCTCGGCACCGCCCAGCTGCTGGGCAGCAGCTTCGGCCCGCTGGTCGCCTCGTTCGTGGTGAGCAACGACGAGGTGAGGGGCGCCATCGGCCTGTCGGCCGTGCTTCTCGTGCTCGCCCTGGCGGCTATCGCTCTGCTGACGGCGTCCCGGCCCGCTTCCGCAGCTGGTGATAGTACAGGCTGACCATCCAGCTGACCTCCTCGGCGACCTTGTCGTCGTCGAGGCTGGGGTCTTCAATGATCATCTCAACCGCGGCGTAGGTCATCTGCTCGGAGAGCCGCATGGCGGTCCGCAGATGATCGTCGCTGACGTTCGGATAGGCCTGGCGCAGCACCTCGAACATGCGGTCGAGGACGGTGTTGCGCGAGGCGGTGCGGACCTCCTGGAAGGCCGGGACCGCGCGGATGGCGCGCAGGATCCAAAGGCCGCCGGGTTGGCTGCGAGTTATCTCGATCTGCCGCTTCTGCAGCCGCAGGTTCTTCGCGACCGCTTCCTCGAGCGAGCTGGCGATCGCGCCGCCCTCGTCGAGCCATTCGAAGACCGCCTCATCCTGCGCCTCCATCAGGCGGCGGGCCAGCTCCGAGACGAGCGCGTACTTGTTCGGGAAATAGCGATAGAGCGCCGGCGGGGTCAGCCCCGCTCGCTCGCAGACGAGATTGGTGGTCAGCCGCTCGAACCCGACCTCGGCCAGCACCTCGCCGGCGGTGGCCAGCACGACTTCATAGGTGTTCTTGCCGCGCGGCCGCGAGGGCAGGGACTTGGCGTCGAGCGAGGGAGCCGCGCCTGCGGCGGCTGAAGCGGGTGCGCGTTTCGCCATTTGATTCCAGGTTCTCGCCGGATCGACGATCGCAAATTGTATAGCAGGGCCGGGACGCCCGGCGAAAGCATGGCTAAGCCCCGGCGCATAGAAACGCCGGGGCCGCTAGAGCTTAGTCTTAGACCTTAGTAGTGGTAGCGCAGGAACACGCCCAGGCTGCGCGGCCTGTTGTAGGTCAGCAGGTCCTGGCCGAGGCTGTCGATGTTGGAGATCGACACGAAGTAGTCCTCGTTGAAGACGTTGCGGGCGAACACCCCGGCCTCGATCGAGGTGTCGGGCGAACGCCAGCTGGCCTGAGCCCCGGCGATCCAGACGCCGTCCTGCGACAGCCGCTCGGCGTTGGAATTGTCGAAGTAGATCTTCGACGAGTAGGCCGCGTCGGCGCTGGTCACGATCGAAGCGCCCGAGGCCAGCGGGAAGCTGTAGTTGACCGCGGCGTTGAAGGTCACCTTCGGCGACTGCGGCAGGCGGTTGTCGGTGAAGTCGTCGCCGTCGGACTCGTACTCGCCGTACTTGGCGTTCAGCAGCGACAGGCCGGCGGTGATCGAGAGGTTCTCGGTCGGACGCGCGGTCAGGTCGGCCTCGGCGCCGTAGACCTTGGAGCTGGCGGCGTTGTCGAGCACCAGGACCGTCAGGCCGTTGCGCACGGCTTGGGCGAACACCTGCTGGTTCTGGTAGTCGTAATAGAAAGCCGACATGTTCAGGCGCACGCGGCGGTCGAACAGCTCGGACTTCACGCCGACCTCGTAGGCGTCGAGGATTTCGTTGTCGTAGGGCTCGAGCTCTTCCGGCGTGGTCGCCAGGCCGCCGAAGAAGCCGCCCGCCTTATAGCCGCGGCTGTAGGTGGCGTAGACGTTGACGTCGTCATTGACCTCGTAGCGCAGGCCCAGGCGACCCGACCAGTCGGAGAAGGTCTTGCTCTGCTTGGACTCGAGCAGAATGATCGACCCCTCGGCGGTGCTGCGATAGTCGAAGTCCTTGTCGTCGGCCGACCAGCGCAGGCCGACCGTGGCGGTCAGGCGATCGTTCAGCGAGTAGTCAGCCTGGCCGAAGATCGCATAGCCCTTGGTCTTCTGGGTGTAGGGCGTGCCGAACACCGCGACGCTGTTTTCCAGGCTGGCGCCGGTCGGGTTGTCCGGGGTGACGAACAGCGGACGCAGGTCGCGCAGGATGTCCTGCTGCGTCGCATTCTTGATGGTCTCGTCCATGTAGTAGAGGCCCGCGACCCACTTCAGGCGCGCGGCCGGGTCGTTGGACTGCAGGCGCAGTTCCTGGGTGAACTGCTGCGAGCGCGACAGGTAGTTGATCTCGATCATCTGCAGCGGGCTGGAGTCGGTGTTCTCCAGGGCGTTGCGATGCGCCCACTGATATGCGGTGACGGAGACCAGCGAGACCGGGCCGAGGTCCCAGTTGGCTTCCAGCGAGGAGCCGAACAGGTCGACCTTGTCCTTGCCTTCGAGGTTGTAGTCGCCGGCGTAGCGGTCGTTGTCGGTGTCGGCATAGCCGAGCAGGTCGGTGCACTGGCCGCTGGAGTAGAGCGCCGGGGCGCAGAAACCGGTCGGGCCGACGGCCTCCGGCGTCGCCGGGAAGAGGGCGCGGTGCTGCGGGGCGGTGGCGTCGCCGCGGTTCACGAAGCGGTTCACCTGCGCCAGGACCTCGAAGTCCTCGCTCGGGGTGAACAGCAGCTGGGCGCGGCCGGCCCAATAGTCGGTGGCGTTGACGTCGTTGCCGGTGACGCGGTTGTAGGTGAAGCCGTCGTCGGCGACGTACTGGCCGGCGACGCGGAAGGCGAGCTTGTCCTGCACGATCGGGCCGCCGACCGCGGCGGTCAGGTTGACCGCGTTATAGGTGGCGTATTCAGCCGCCACGTCGGCGGTGAAGGTCTGGGTCGGGCGCTTGGTGGTGACGTTGATCGCCCCGCCGTTGGTGTTGCGGCCGTAGAGCGTGCCTTGCGGGCCGCGCAGCACCTCGACCTGGGCCAGGTCGAAGAAACCGGCCATCTGGGCTAGCGGCGAGCCGATGTAGACGCCGTCGACATAGACGCCGACGCCGCTCGACGAGTTCGGGTTGAAGTCGCTGAGGCCAACGCCGCGGATGAAGATCTTCGGGTTGGCTGCGGCGTCGCCGCTGCTGACCCGCAGGCCGGGCGCGAGATTGTTCAGCGCCACGACGTTGTTGACGCCCTGGTTGGCCAGCGCCTGGCCGGTGATGGCGGTCAGGGCGACCGGCACGTCCTGGAGGTTCTCGGACCGCTTTTGCGCGGTGACGACGATCTCTTCGACCATCGCGGTGCTGTCCTGCGCGTGCGCCGCGCCCGCCGAGAGCGCCGCCAGGGCGCAGCCCATCAACCAGAGCGTCTTCATATTCATCCCCGTAATCTTCTTGTCGCAACTGCGATGCGCGCCCTTGAGATAGCAAAAGCTATCATAGCGCAAGAGGGGGTCTGCGACGGGAGCGCAAGTGGGCGGCGGTGCGTGTTCTGGCGGCGACAGCAGCTCAAACCGCGTGCATCAAAGGCCAAGGGAAATTGCGGGTTGGCGAACGCCTTGGCCCCCTGCAATAATAAAAACTATCACAACATCGTGGCCACTGGGAGGGTGTCATATGCTGGGTTGCTACACTGATCGTCTGAGCGTGCGGCCTCTCGAACGCTTCACCCTGCTGGCGAGCGCGCAAGGCCCGAGCCGGCTGCAGATCACCAGGATCGGTGGAACCGACGATGTGGTCCTGACGCAGGACGGCGTGGCGACCGAGTTGCAACCCGTGCCGGAAAACGTCGACCGCGACGGCTGCGGCTGGCGGCCGACCCTGGAGATCGAGGTCGGGGCTGATTGGCGCTCGGGCTACTATGACATCAAGCTGACCGACGCGGCCGGGGCCGAGACGCACCACTTCGTCTGCGTGAAGCCGCCGCTTGGCGAGCCGAAGTCACGAGCCGCCTTGGTCCTGGCGACCAACACCTATCACGCCTACAACTGGTGGGGCGGGGCCAACGCCTATTCCAACGTCACCGGGCTGATGAGCGGTCAGGTCCCGTTCGATCAGGCGATGGACCAGGCGATCGGCGTGCTGTCGACCGAGCGGCCGTTCGCGCCGCTGATCGCCGCTGCGCCGGCTGACGCCCCGCGACTGGTCAATTCCCGCAAGCGCGGCTTCCAGGAACGCCCCTGGGCCAGCGAGCCGGCCTGGATGAAGGAGCACCGCGCCTCGCCCTATGACGGGTCCGCTGGCTTCCTGCACAAATGGGAACATGCGTTCGTGCAGTGGGCCGAGCGCGAGGGCTACGTCTTCGACGTCTTCACCGACTACGATCTGGAGGCTGAACCGGACCTGCTGAAGGACTATGCCTCGGCCTTCTTCGTCGGCCACAGCGAGTACTGGTCCGGCGGCCAGCGGGCGCAGGTCGAGCGCTTCGTCGACGCTGGCGGCAAGGTCGGCATCCTGTCGGGCAACACCTGCTTCTGGAAGGTGCGCTGGGAGAACGACGGCAAGACCCTGATCTGCCACAAGTGGCGCGGCTTCGAGGCCGAGGATGTGCCGGCCAAGGACGCCACGCATCTGTGGTCACACGCCGCCTTCGAGCAGCCCGAAGCGGCGCTGACCGGCCTGAGCTTCGTGTTCGCCGGCTATCACCGCCTGGGCATGTGCGTCTCACGCGGGCAGGGCGGCTTCACGATCTACGACGACAAGCACTGGGCGCTGGAAGGCTCGGACCTGTTCTACGGCGACATCCTGGGCGGCGACCTGCCGCTGATCGGCTACGAGAGCGACGGCTGCAAGTTCGAGTTCGGCCAGGACGGATTGCCCAAGGCGATCCCCAGCGTCGGCGTCCCGGCCAATCTCGAGATCATCGGCATCGCGCCGTGCGCCTTCGGCGAGGAGGCCGGCCGCGGCTACAACCCGATCATCCCGCCCGAGAAGCTGGACGTGATCGCGAACGTGGTGTTCGGGAACGCTAGCCCCGAGGCCCAGGCCGCTGTGCTGCGCGGGCATGCGGTGCTGGCCAGCTTCAAACGCGGCGAGGGCGAGGTGTTCAACACCGGAACGACCGAATGGGCGCATGGCCTGAAGGCGCAGGACCCGTTCGTGGCGACCATCACCCACAACGTCCTGCGCCGGTTCGGCGTGACGCGGACCGCCTAGGCCGCGACGCCGGCCCGGGCGGGGATCGGCGGCGCGTAGCCGGCGGCCTTGGCGCGGGCCTCGCCGCGGACGATCTCCTTCAGCAGGTCGGCGACATAGACGCCGAAGTCGACCTGGATGGTGTGGCGCTTGGACCGGTAGTACTGGCCCAGATGCGCCTCCTCGTCGCGCGTGGTGGTCTCGGCCATCTCGGCCGGCGAGGGCGGCAGGTAGCGACCGGCCAGATAGGCCGCGGCCAGCTTGGCCTGCTGCTCGGCGAAGTTGACCAGCGTCGGCAGCGGCTGGGCCAGGCCCATATAGAAGAGGTTGGGCACGGCCGGGTTCATCATCCGCTTGAACAGCGGCAGCCGATGATCGGCGTCCGGAACCAGGGCCGGATCATCGAAGAACGGGAAGCGCATGTCGTAGCCGGTGGCGAAGATGATCGCGTCGACGTCCTCGACACTGCCGTCGGCGAAGCGGACCTGGTCGCCCTCGAGCCGCTCGATCGCCGGCTTGAACTTCACGTCGCCGCAGCCGGCGCGGGTCAGGAACTCGCCCGACACCGACGGATGAGCCTCCAGCGGCTCGTGGTCGGGCTTGGGCAGGCCATAGTCCTCCATCTTGCCGATCGACTTCTTGATGGCTGCGCGGGCCAGCGACAGGCCGAGCTTGCGCGGCATCCAGGAGGGCATGGCCGATTTGTCGGCCGGTCGGCCGTTCATGTACTTGGGCAGCACCCAGACGCCGCGGCGGGCCGAGACCCAGAGGTTCTTGGCGATCGGCCGCTGGGCGAGCTCGGAGGCGATGTCCATCGCCGAATTGCCCATGCCGACCACGACGATGTTCTTGCCGCGCATGTCGACTGGGTCGAACGGGTCGCGATAGGCGTGGCTATGGAAGGCCGCGCCGTTGAACTCGCCGTCATAGTCGGGGACGCGCGGGCTCCAGTGGTGGCCGTTGCAGACGAACAGCACGTCGTAGAGCCGGGTCTCGCCGGTCGACAGCCGCACCTCCCACAGGCCGTCGTCGGTGCGGCGGGCCTTCTCGACCGCAGTGTTGAAGGTGATGGTCTCGCGCAGGCCGAAGTGGTCGACGTAGTCCTTGAAGTACTGGAACAGCTGGGCGTGGTGCGGGAAGTCGGGCCAGTCGGCGGGGACCGGAAAATCTTCGAACGCCAGCCGCCACTTCGAGGTGTCGATGTGCAGGCTTTCGTAGCAGGCCGAGAGCCCGTTCGGATTGCGGTAGTACCAGTTGCCGCCGATGTCGTCCGACAGCTCGAAGCAGTCGTAGGGAATGCCGTGATCCTTCAGCCGCTTGGCGGTCGTGAAGCCCGAGCAGCCGGCGCCGATGATGCAGGCCTTTGGCGACTGAGCCACGGCGTCCTCCCTTGCATGACGTTGATTGGTCGGGAAGCTAGCGCCGGAGCGGCGCCGGCGCCTAGATTCACGTGGGGGAACCCGATGCGACGGCGGTCATTAGCCCTATCAAAGGGCGAGCGCCGGAGTTGCGGCGTTCGGGCGTAGGGGGAACAGGTGGGGCATTCAGTCGAGACGCCGCGGGCCGTGGACGAGCGGGTCTACGAGCGGCTGATCCAGTCAGTCGTCGACTATGCGATCTATATGCTTGATCTGGACGGCCGGGTGGTCAGCTGGAACGCCGGCGCCGAGAAGATCAAGGGCTATGCCGCCGCCGAGATCATCGGCGACAATTTCGCCCGCTTCTACACGCCGGAGGATCGCGCCGCGGGCGCGCCGCAGAACGCCCTGCGGGTCGCCGGGGCCGAGGGGCGCTTCGCCGCCGAAGGCTGGCGCCTGCGCAAGGACGGCACGCGCTTTTGGGCCATGGTGGTCATCGACCCGGTGCGCGCCGACGGCGAACTGATCGGCTTCGCCAAGATCACCCGCGACATGACCGAGCTACGCGAAGCCCAGCTGGAGCTGGAACGCTCGCGCCAGGCGCTGTTCCAGGCCCAGAAGATGGAGGCGGTCGGCCAGTTGACTGGCGGCTTGGCCCACGACTTCAACAACCTGCTGACCGGCGTGACCGGCAGTCTCGACCTGATGCGGCGGCGGCTGGACCAGGGCCGGATCAACGAGCTGGAGCGCTACATCACCGCCGCGCAGGGCGCGACCGCGCGGGCCGCGGCGCTGACCCACCGGTTGCTGGCCTTCTCGCGGCGCCAGCCCCTGCAGCCGAAGGCGGTCGACGCCAACAAGCTGGTGGCGGGCATGGAGGAGCTGGTTCGCCGCACGGTCGGACCAGGCGTCGTCGTGCAGACCGAGCTCAGCGCCGAGCTCTGGCCCTGCTACTGCGACCCCAACCAGCTCGAGAACGCGATCCTCAACCTCTGCATCAACGGCCGGGACGCGATGGGCGAGGGCGGCCGGCTGATCATCGAGACGCTTAACGCCCTGATCGACGAGGCGGCGGGCGCCGATCGCGACATGCCTCCGGGGGAGTACGTGACGGTCGCCGTCAGCGACACCGGGCGCGGCATCAGCCCCGAGCTGCTGACACGGGTGTGCGAACCGTTCTTCACCACCAAGCCGGCCGGGAAGGGCACCGGGCTCGGCCTGTCGATGATCTACGGCTTCGCCAAGCAGTCCGGCGGACAAATCCGCATCTATTCCGAGGTCGGGGAAGGGACATCCGTCCGTATCTACCTGCCGCGCCATCAGGGCGATGCGCTGGCCGAGCAGCCGATCGGCCGGGCGGCAAGCCCGCCGGCCGGGCGCGGCGAGACGGTGCTGATCGTCGACGACGAGCCGACCATCCGCATGCTGGTCAGCGACACTCTGGCCGAGCTCGGTTACCAGGCCATCGAGGCGGCTGACGCGGCGACCGGGCTGAAGTTGCTGGAATCGGACGTGGTCATCGACCTGCTGATCACCGATGTCGGCCTGCCCGGCGGCATGAACGGCAAGCAGATGGCCGACGCCGCGCGTCTGCGACGACCGGAGCTGAAGGTGATGTTCATCACCGGCTACACCGAGAACGCGGCGATCTCCAACGGCCGGCTGGAGCGCGGCATGCACGTGCTGAGCAAGCCGTTCCCGATGGAGAAGCTGGCCACCCGCATCCGCGCGATCATCGAGGGCTAGAGCCGCGGCAGGCCGTCCATGATCGCGGTCAGCGCCATGGCGGTCTGGCGCTCCATGGCGCTGTGACCGGCGTTGGTCATGATGAAGGTCGCTGGCGGCGCGCCGAGCTCGGTGAGGGTCGCGGCCAGGCGCGAGGCCTGGGGCAGGGGACAGACCTGGTCGAACCGGCCGTGGACGATGTGGATCGGGACGCCGGCCAGCGCCGCGGCGTGGCGCACGATGTAGTCGGGCTCGAGGAACAGGTCATTGGCGAAGAAGTGCGCCTCGATCTGCGCGAAGCTGAGCGCGAAGTCCGGCTCGCCGAACTTTCCGGAGTCGGCGTTGTCGGGGATCATGTTCGAGATCGTGCCTTCCCAGACCGACCAGGCCACGGCGGCCTGCAGCTGCCGCTCGCGCTCGGCCTCAGACTGCGGGATCATGTCGAAGATAGCCTTGTAGGCGCCCATGATGTCGCCGCGGTCGGCGGGTGGGATGACCTCGACAAAGGCCTTCCATTCCTCGGGATAGGTCACGTAGGCGCCCGGCTCGGTCAGCGCGAACGGCGTCTCGGCGAACACCGCCGCATTGCCCTGGTACATGTAGAGCAGGTCCTCGCGGGTGCCGAGGAAGATGCCGCGCAGGACCAGCGAGGCGACGTTCTGCGGATGGCGGATGGCGTAGACCAGCGCCAGGGTGCTGCCCCAGCTGCCGCCGAACACGTGCATCTTGCCGTCGATCGCCAGCGCCGTGCGCAGGGCGTTGATGTCGTCGACCAGATGGTCGGTCGTATTGTCGGACAGCGCGATCTTCGGCCCGGCCGAGGCGACAGTCGGCACGCTCTTCCCGCAGCCGCGCTGATCGAACAGGATCACCCGATAGCGATCCGGATTGAAGAACCGCGACATCACAGGGGCGCACGCGCCGCCCGGGCCGCCATGCAGGAACATCACCGGCTCGCCGTCCGGGTTCCCGTACTCTTCCCAATAGAGCTTGTGCCCGGGCGACACCGCCAGCAGGCCCGAGCGGTTCGCCTGAGCCTGGGGGTAGGACCACTGGTCAGTGATCTTGCTCGTCGCCTGCAGTTTCGAGAAGTCCACGGGCCTGCTCCGATTACGTCGCGTTCGCCGGGGCTTGGACCCGGACGGGGGCCGTGGTCAACCCACCAGGCCTTTTCAGCTGTCGACGAGCAGCGCCCGCAACTCGGCCTTGGCGACCTTCTCCAGCGTCGATCGCGGCAGGCTCTCCACCAGCCGGATCTCGTGCGGCTGCTTGAAGCTGGCGAGCGCCTGGGCGCAGGCGGCGAGGATCCGGGCCTCAAGCCCAGGTTCCGCCCCGGCGGCGGGGATCACGAACGCCACCGGCGCCTCGTCGAGCATCGGATGGCGCTTGGCGACGACGGCGACCTCTGCGACGCCGGGGACGGCGGCGATCACGCGCTCGATCTCTGAGGCCGCGACGTTCTCGCCGCCGACCTTCAGCATGTCCTTCGAGCGGTCGGCGAAGTAGAGGAAGCCGTCCAGCCCCAGCCGCACGCGGTCGCCGGTGATGAACAAGCCATCCTCGCGGAAGGCCGCCGCGGTCGCCGCGGGATCGCCGGCGTACTCCTTGAATAGCGACAAGCCGCGCTGACCGCCGACGAACAGGTCGCCGGTCTCGCCGGGCGCCACGGGCTGTCCGTCATCGTCCAGGACGTGAATGTCGTAGCCGGGGGCAGGCCGGCCCATCGACATCGGCGCGTCCGGTTGCCGGGCCGAGCCGACCGTGCCGTGGGCGATGGTCTCGGTCATGCCCCACCAGCCGATGGTCTTGACCCCGAAATGCTTGTCCCAGGCCGGCTCGCAGATCGCATTGCCCCAGAACCGGTAGCTGTGCGACGGCGGCAACGGCTGGGCCGCCAGCGCCTTGACGCAGAACGGCACCACAGACGTCCAGGTCGCCCCGTGCTTCAGCGACGCCGGCCAGAACCGCGAGGCCGAGAACCGCGGCATCAGCACCACATGGGCTCCGGCCCACAACGAGGCCAGCACCGAATAAGCCTGGGCGTTGGTGTGGAAGAGCGGCAGGTGGGTTAGGTGGACGTCGTCCGGCCTCAGGTCCTCGTTCTGCGCGCAGGACTTGGCGCCCCACAGAGCATTGCCGTGGGTCCAGAGCACCGCCTTCGGCCGCGCCGTGGTCCCCGAGGTGTACTGGATGGCGAAATCCGCCCAGGGATCATGCGGCCGCTCGCTGAGTGAGCCCGGGTCGGCGTCGATCGCCGCGAAGGGTTCGAAGCCCGAAGGGGCCTCGGCCGGGGCGCCGTTGTCGGTCTCGGTGACGACGCGCCAGCCAAGCCCCGGCGCCGCCCCGGCGACCAGGGCGGCGAACCGCGGCTGAGTGATCGCGCCGACCGCGCCGCTGTGCTCGGCGAAGTAAGCGATCTCGTCGGCGCTGGACTTGGCGTTGGTGGTCACCGCAACCGCGCCGGCATAGGCGCAGCCCAGCCAGGCGATCACCGACTCCGGGCAGTTGTCGAGATGGACCAGCACCCGGTCGTCAGGCCGCACGCCGCGCGCCTGCAAACCGGCCGCGAACCGGCGCAGGGCCTCGGCGAAAGCGTCGTAGGTCCAGCTACGAGGCTCGCCCTCGAAGGGCTCCCAGCTCAGCCAGGGCCGGCCGGCCTGCATGCGCGCCTGGTTGTCGACCAGGGTGCGGATGTCCATGCCCGCGAAGGGCGAGATCGGACGCGGGCTCAATGGGCCGCTCCCTTGGCTGGCGGCGCGTCCTGGAACGCGCCCTGGCGAACGATTTCGTCGGCGGCCTGCGCGGCTATGGCTTCGGGTTCCGCGCCGGGCACGCCCAGGCCGCGCAGCAGCAGCGTGCCCATCTGCTGGGCCAGGCTGACGGCGAACGGCGCCGTCGGCTCCTGGGTCACGCGGATCAGCGCCAGCTGGGCAATGCCGAGCACGAACAGCACGCCAGATTCCGTCGTCGCCACCGCGAAGCGACCCTGGGCCAGGCCGTCGGCGATGTCGTCGACCAGCCCCTTGTTCAGCGGCGTGGAGATCGAGGTGTGCCCGCTGTGCATGCGCACCAGCACCCCCGCCCGCTCTGGATCATCAACCGCATAGCGCAGGTAGACGCAAACCGCTCGGGCCATGCGCTTGGCGGGATCGGCGACCCCGGCGTTGGCGCGGGTCACCGCGCGCTCGACCTCGGCGCGGATCTCGGCGGTGATCTCGCGGACCAGCGCGTCGCGGTCGGGGAAGTGGTTGTAGAAGCTGCCTTTGGAGACCTCGGCAGCCTGGACGATGTCGTCGATCGCCACCGCGTCCACCGGATGCTCGCAGAACAGCCGCCGTCCGGCCGCCACCAGCGCCGCCCGCGTCTGCTGCGCCCGCTCGATCCGCTTGCCGCTCACCGCCCCTAGCCCTCCGCCATCAGCTTCATCTCCTCGCCGAGTATGGCGGCGAGCGCCGGGCGGGCCAGCATCCTTTGCTGAAACGCATCGAGGTTCGGCAGCGGCGGCAGCTTGCCGGCCACCGCCGGGGCTCCGCGCCACAGCAGAAACACCAGCAGATAGAGGTCGCAAAGGCTGAAGTCGCCCAGCAGATAATCCTGCTCGGCCAGATGTGCGTCGACCTCCTGCAGCGCCGCCCCGACCCGCGCCACATGCACGGCCCGGACAGCCGTAGGATCGCAGCCCTCGAACGCCTCGGCCCGCAAGGCGCCGGTATAGGCCGCATGCACCGTGCTCGACAGGAACGAGAGCCACGCCTGGGCTTGAGCCCGCGCAAAGGACCCCGCCGGCGGCAGCAGCCCGGCCTGCGGGGCCAGGTCAGCGATGAACGGCAAGATCGCGGTCGACTCGGTGATCACGCCGTCGTCGGTCTGCAGGGCCGGAACCTTGCCGCGCGGATTGATCTGCAGGTAGGCCTCGGCGCGGTTTTCGCCGCGGGCGGTGCGGACGACGGCGACCTCGTGGGTCAGGCCGGCCTCAGCCAGGGCGAAGCGGCTGGCGAGCGAGCAGGCCATGGGCGCGTGGTGCAGACGTAGCATGAAGACTCCTAGACGGGACGCAGCGCGCGACGATACGCGGCCGCCAACGCGGCCGGCTCGCCGGCCCCGAAAACATAGCGATCAGGCCTGACCAGTACGGCCGAGGCGCCGTGACGGTCCAGCCAGGCGTCGATGTCCTGGGCGAACGGCGCAAGGCGGGGATCCGAAAGCGCGATAGCGAAGTCGGCCGCCTCCGGACAAGGCTCGCGGGCGATCAGCCACGGCCCCTCGCCGATAGCGTCGTCCAGCCTGCCGGCCTGGGCGCAAACCGGCTGCGGGAACAGCGCGCCAGCGCCTGACGCGCCGGTCATGACCGCGGCGCTGGCCAGCGCCGCGGGCGCGGCCGGGGGCAGGGGAGCGACGCCCGCAGCGCGCTGGGCCAGCATCCCCGCGTCCCGCTGGGCCGCCAGTTCCGGGTCTTGGGTGCAGACCACCCGGCCCATGCCGATGGCCAACTCGATATAGGTCCGCACGTGCGGTTCGCGTTCGGCCTGATAGGTGTCGAGCAGGGCGTCGTCCGCCTCGCCGCGCAGCACGACGCGAAGCTTCCAGGCGAGGTTGGCCGCATCGCGCAGCCCCGAACACATGCCCTGACCGGCGAAGGGCGGCATCTGGTGGGCGGAGTCGCCGGCCAGCAGCACGCGCCCTGCGCGCCAGTCCTTGGCGACTAGGCCGTGGAAGCGATAGACGGCCTTGCGCTCGAGGCGCACCGGCCCGCAGTCCCAGGCCTCGATCAACGGCGTGATGAAGCCGTCGTCCAGCACCTGCTCGGCGGTTTCGCCCGGCAGCAGCATGAATTCCCAGCGGTGCCGGCCCGGCCCCATCAGCACGCAGGTGGTCGGGCGGGCCGGATCGCAGATCTGCAGGTTCACGTCGGGCAGCCGCGCGCCCGGCTCGACGACCGCGTCGATCACCAGCCAGGGTTCGTCGAAGCGATAATCGTCGAGCGCCCCGCCGATCGCCTCGCGCACCGCGCTGGAGGCGCCGTCGCAGCCGACCAGGTAGCGGGCGCGGATCTGCGTCTCGCCGTCGGGCCCGGCGAACGTCGCCGTCACGCCGTCGGCGTACTGCTCCAAACGTACGAAGCGATGGGCCAGGCGCATCTGGGCCAACGGATCAGCCTCCAGCCGCTCGCGCAGCGCGTTCTCGACCGCCGGCTGGTGGAACATGTAGCCGGCCGCCCAGCCGCACGGGGCCAGTTGCGGCAGGTCGATCCGCATCAGCACCTGACCGTCGGCCGCCCGAAACTCGTAGGCCGGCGCCGCCTGGGCGTTGCGCCCGACCTCCTCGGCGATCCCGACCTGCTGGAACAGCCGCATGATCTCGTGATCGAAGTGCGCGGCGCGGGGCAGCGGGTAGACGGCCGTGTCCTTGTCCAGGGCGATGGCGCTGACGCCGCTGCGGGCCAGCAGCAGCGCAAGCATCGCCCCGACCGGCCCCAGCCCGACCACCAGGACATCGCAGTCGAAGCCCTCGTCAGCCACGGTCGGGCTCCGGCGCACAGGGGTTCTCGATGGCGCCAAGCTGGTCGATCTCGATGCGCACCACGTCGCCGGCCTTGAGGAACTGCATCGGCTTCATCGCTGCGCCGATGCCGCCGGGCGTGCCGGTGAAGATCAGGTCGCCGGGCTCCAGGGTCATGGCCTGCGACAGGTGTTCGATCTGATCCCAGACATTGAACACCAGATGCTGGGTGTTGGAGTTCTGCCGCGTCTCGCCGTTGACCTGGCAGCGGATGCCGAGCGCATGCGGATCGGCGACCTCGTCGGCCGTGGTGATCCACGGGCCGAACGGAGCGTGGGTGTCGAAGGACTTGCCGATCACCCATTGCGGGGTGCGGTGCTGCCAGGCGCGCTCAGTGGCGTCGTTGCCGACGCAGTAGCCGAACACTGCCTGAGCTGCGTTCGCCTTGGCGATGTGGCGGCCGCCGGCGCCGATCACCGCCACCATCTCGGCCTCGTAGTCGAGCGCTTGGGAGACCTTCGGCACGTCGATCGGATCGAAGGGGCCGTTGGCTGCCGTCGGGGCCTTGGAGAACCAGACCTGATGCTCGGGCGTGCCCAGATTGCTCTCGGCGATGTGGTCGGCGTAGTTCAGGCCGATGGCCATGATCTTGCCCGGGCGCCGGATCGGGGCCAGCAGGCGGACCTGGTCCAGGGGCACGGCGCCGGCCGCCGCCGCCTCGATGGCGCGGACCTCCCGCTCCACCTGCGGCCAGGCCGCGATCAGGCCGATCATGTCGGCCGGCAGGCCAGGCGCCGCGCGGTTAAGCGGCATGATGCGGTCGCCGGCGACAACGCCGAGTTCCGGCGCCCCGCCGGCCTGGAAGGTCGCGAGCTTCATGCAAGGTTCTCCGTAAAATCTGCCGCTCAGCCCATGGTGGGCGGCGCGGCCGGGCCCCACTGGACCCCCATCAGGTCGGTGAGGCCGGCGACGTTTGAGCCGTCGTCGGCGGTGAAAAGGTCGCCGTCCGTCCAGTGCTCGAGCGTGTGCCCCCAGGGGTCGCGCCAGTAGTCGAAGATCTGGCTGCCCAGGATGTGGCGGCCGACGCCCCACTCGGCGTGGCGGCCAGCGTCCTTCAGCTGCTGGTGGCCAGCCATCAGGTCGTCGAAGTCGGCGACCTCGAAGGCGGCGTGGTTGAAGCCCGGGCCCGAGGGCGCCTGGATCAGGAACAGCGTGTGGTGATCGGTCGGCGCCGCGCCGCGGTCGCAGCGTAGGAAGGCCCCGACCGAGAATTCCGGCGTCAGCGCGATCTCGTCGGAGGTGATGAAGCCGAAGCGCTCCTTGTACCAACGCTCCACGGCGCGGAAGTCCGACACGTTCAGCACGCAATGGCCCAGGCGCACGACATGCGCTGGTCCCCCCGCCACGCGCTTGGTCTGGCGCAGGCGACTGCGGGCCGCGGCGGTGTTCCAGGCCTCGCGTTCGGGGAGGGGGAGCGCAGAGGCGGGCGCCTGCCCGGCCACCACCTCGACCAGGCGACCATCGGGGTCGGTCAGCCGAACCACATGGCCGCCGCCGGGCGCGTCGAGCGGCTCCACCCGCGCGCCCTCAGCGGCGGCCAGGTCCTGCAGATCCTCGATCGACGCCGCCCGCAGTCCCAGCCCGGCGAAGCCCGGATCCCCAAGCTCCGTCACGTGCAAAAACGGACTGTCGCCGCTACCGCGGGCGTACAAGCGCCCGCCGTGCTCGGCCGTCGCCAACCCGAAATCCTCAAGAAAGGCCCGCATCTGGGTCAGATCAGGGGCCCGGAAACGGACGAAGGCGATGTCGTCAATCTTGATCGTGCTCATGTCGCGCCATTCGGTGACTATTTGGTCAGTTAATGCCGTCTCGTGAATCCTGACAAGCCCGATTTCGTCGACTGATCCAAAAAATTAGGTGACGACTTGGTCATCTCGCCCAGGCGAACGCTTGTCGGGTTCACCAGAACGCGGTGCGCACCGCCCGGAGGAAACACCAGGGGCCTAGAAACAAACTCCACCGCGCCTTCGGGTTTACCCTGCTACCGCTAGGCCGACCTTGCTGCGACTCTTCACGGGCTTAGTCCTGAGGGAGACGCGACTATGAAGCGTGCGACATTTCTCGCGGCCGCTGCCGTTTCTGCGCTTGCGCTGAGCGCCTGCCAGAAAAAGGAGTCCGCTCAGGACGCAGCCGTTCCGGTGGCCCCCACGGCCACGACGACCCCGTCGACACCCGCCGTTGCGGAAGCTACGGCCCCGGTCAGCGTCGAGGAGATCACCCCCATCGAACCGCTGATCGTGACGGCCCCCGCCACCCCGGGCACGCCAAGCACGGCAACGCTCCTCTGGGGCGTGACTTTGACGAATATGTACGAGGTCGAAGCCGGCAAAATCGCCGAAACGAAGGCCCAGTCTCCCGCGGTGAAGGCATTCGCGAAGACGATGGTCACTGACCACCCCGCAATGACTCAACAGATGGTGCAGCTCTTCAAGGCTTCGAACGAGAAGATCCCGACTGCGCTTGGCCCACGCGGCAAAAGCATGATCGACGCCCTGAACGCCGCCCGCCCTGAGGACTTCGACAAACTCTACCTTCAACAGCAGCGGGCCGCGCAGAAGGCGGAACTATCCCTCCTGCAGGACTATGCCCGCGACGGCGAAAATTCTGAGGTCAAGCCAGTGGCGGCAAAGGCGGCTGTCTCGGTTCAGGCCCACCTCGACAAGGTAGGCGAGTTGCAGGCCGCAGCGAAATAGCCGGATCGCCGTGCTGGCGTCCCTGGACGCCAAGCTCCCCGGGAGGAGTCGCCATGTCCGATCTCGCTGGGTTCGATCCGGCTGGTCACGAGAAATTCCAGCTCCTGGTGAAGAAGGCGCAAGCCCTGCCGTCCGCGACGACGGCCATCGCGCATCCCTGCGACCAGGCCTCGCTCGAAAGCGCGGTGGAGGCGGCCAAACTGGCGCTGATTTCTCCGATCCTGGTCGGGCCCCAAAATCGGATCAGGGAAGCGGCGGCGCGCGCGGGCCTCGACATCTCGCCCTTCGAGATCGTCGACGCCGCCCACAGTCATGATTCCGCGGCCAAAGCGGTGGAGTTGGTGAGGGCAGGGCGCGCCGAA
This sequence comes from Phenylobacterium sp., assembly GCF_013822795.1. GTDB lineage: Bacteria > Pseudomonadota > Alphaproteobacteria > Caulobacterales > Caulobacteraceae > Phenylobacterium. The sequence goes on from NZ_PNLB01000006.1 coordinate 178,562, forward strand.
GCCCTGATGAAAGGCAGCCTGCACACGGACGAGGTGATGGGCGCCGTCGTCGCCCGAGACACCGGACTGCGGACCGGGCGGCGCATCAGCCACTCTTTCATCATGGACGTGCCCGGCCACCCGCATCCGCTGATCATTACCGACGCGGCGGTGCTCATCGCGCCGACGCTCGAGGACAAGATCGACGTGGTCCAGAACGCCATCGACTTAGCCCGCGCCATGGGCGTGACTGACGTCCGCGTGGCGATCCTGAGCGCCATGGAGACGGTCAATCCGAAGGTGCCCTCGACGATCGAAGCGGCGGCGCTCTGCAAGATGGCCGATCGGGGCCAGATCACGGGGGCGGTCCTGGACGGCCCCTTGGCGCTCGACAACGCCATCAGCCCTGAGGCGGCGGCGGTGAAGGGGATTGTCTCGCCCGTGGCGGGGCGGGCGAACGTCCTGGTCGTCCCCGATCTTGAGGCCGGGAACATGCTGGCCAAGAGCCTGTCCTTCCTGGCAGGCGCAGACGCCGCCGGAATCGTCATGGGCGCGCGAGTGCCGATCATCCTGACCAGCCGCGCCGATGCGCTGCTGACGCGCCTGGCCTCGTGCGCAGTTGCGCTCCTGGTGGCGGCCTCGCGGCGTGCGGACGCGGCGGCGGCGATTGTTTGAGGCGGGCCATGACCGGATACGTGGCAGTCCTCAACGCCGGCTCATCGAGCATCAAGTTCGCCCTCTATGAGGGCGAAGAGCTGCGCTTCCGTGGCCGCGTCGAGCAAATCGGCGTCTCGCCGCGACTGAGGATCGCCGACGCCGCGGGGGCGGCCGTTGTTGAAGAGACCTGGCCCGCTGAAGGCGTGGATCATGGCGTGGCCACCGAGCGCCTGTTGGCGGCAGCGATCGCGCTGATCGACGGGCGTCCTGTGTCAGGAGTGGGCCATCGCGTCGTCCACGGTGGGGTGAAGTATGCTGCGCCGGTGAGAGTGGACGCGCAGGTGATCTCAGACCTCACCGAACTGTCGTCGCTCGCGCCGCTGCATCAGCCGCACAACCTTGCGCCCATCGAGGCGATCGCCGCAGCAGCGCCGCACATTCCCCAGGTCGCCTGCTTCGACACCGCCTTTCATCGCGGTCAGCCGCACCTGGCGCAGCTGTTCGGTCTGCCCCGGGAGATCACCGAGGCTGGAGTCCGTCGATACGGTTTCCACGGCTTGTCCTACGAATACGTCGCCTCCCGGCTTGGCGATCTGGCGCCGGAGCTTGCCGGCGGGCGGGTGGTGATTGCGCACCTTGGCAACGGGGCCAGCGCCTGCGCCGTCCGCGAGGGCCGCAGCATCGCCAGCACGATGGGCTTCACTGCAGTCGACGGGTTGATGATGGGCACCCGCAGCGGGAACCTGGATCCCGGCGTGCTGATCTGGCTGATGGACGTTCGCGGTATGGACGCCCGGCAGATCGAGGATCTGGTCTACCGACGCTCAGGGCTCTTGGGGGTGTCGGGCGTCTCCTCCGATATGCAAGCGCTGAAGGCGTCCAAGGCGCCGGAGGCCGCGGAGGCCATCGCGCTCTTTTGCTATCGCCTCGTGCGGGAGGTGGGATCGCTGGCCGCGGCCCTGGGCGGGATCGACGGGCTTATCTTCACCGGTGGAATTGGCGAGAACGACGCCGATGTCCGAGCGCAAGTCGCCGAGGGCTGTCGCTGGCTGGGCGTGGAGCTTGACGCCGGACGGAACGCCGCTGGAACGGGGCTGATCAGCACCGACGCTTCGGTCACATCTGTGTGGGTCGTCCCAACGGACGAGGAGCGGATGGTCGCCCGCCACACGATGAGCGTGTTGGGCCTTGCCACACCCCCCTCGCATATCCGCTAAGGGGATATTGGTATTGCACCTGATTTTAGCTCAACGGTCAAGGTGATATAGCCGTTAGTGCTGATGATAACATGCGAATGGCCAAGTCGATAGCAAGGGGAATCCTGATGGACACGAGTAGTGTTCTGGGTGGCTCTGCGTTTTCAACCGTATTATATCTTTCGATGTCGGCCATAGGATCTGATCCTCAGGCGTTCACGATGCAAACCACATTGGCCGTCGCGATCACAGCCGTGGCGCTCGCTCTCAAGGAGATGGGCTCCAGGTACGCCGAGACCCCACAAGGCGGTCTCGCGGTCTCGGCTGCCCTCTGCTGAGGCCCGGGAGGTGAACGAGGTCCCGGACCAGAAGGGTAGGGGCGCTCTTCGAGCCGTCACGATCGCCTGGCTGATCACCTCGATCTACTACTTCTATCAGTACGTACTGCGGTCCGCGCCGGCGGTGATGATGCCGCAACTCACCGAAGCCTTCGGCGTCACCGCCGTTGGCCTGACCTCGTTGCTGGGACTTTTCTATTTTGGCTATGCGCCGTTCAGCCTGGTGGCCGGCGTGGCGATGGACCAGCTCGGTCCGCGCCGGGCTGTCCCAATGGGAGCGGCCGTCATCGGCGTCGGGGCCCTTCTGTTCGCCACCGGTGATCCAACGCTGGCCAGCATCGGGCGCTTCCTGCAGGGGGCGGGAGGCGTCTTCGCGCTGATCGGCGCGGCCTACCTGGCCACCACCAACTTCCCAGCGTCGATGGCCGCGACCCTGATCGGCGTGACCCAGATGTTCGGCATGGCCGGCGGCTCGGCCGGGCAGTTCCTCGTCGGGCCGGCCATTGGCGGCGGCCTGCCTTGGAACCAGTTCTGGCTGTTCATGGGCGTGGCCGGCATCGTGATCGCCGGATTGCTGTTGGTCTCCTTGCCGCGCCCGCCGCCCAGAGCCCCTGCCAAGGGCGGCACGACGGCGGCGCTGCGCGAAGCGGTCGTGGCGATCGGCGTGGTGTTCCGCAATCCGCAATCCATCCTCTGCGGCCTGATCGCGGGCCTGATCTTCATTCCGACCACCATCTTCGACATGCTCTGGGGCGTACGGTTTCTCCAGGAAGCTCACGACATGCCCTACGGCCTGGCGGTCATGCGCTCGGCGTCGGTTCCGTTCGGCTGGATCATCGGTTGCCCGTTGTTCGGGATGGTTTCGGACCGGCTGGGGCGCCGCAAGCCGGTGATCATCTTCGGGGCGTCCGGGCTTCTGCTCTGCCTGCTGCTGATCCTCTATGGTCCGCCAGACCTCTTGCCGCCCTACAGCCTTGGCCTCGTGGCCGGCATCGCATCCGGCGTCGCCATGCTGCCATACACCGTGATCAAGGAGGCCAACCGCCCCGAGCACAGCGGTACGGCGACCGGCGTCGTGAATTTCATCAACTTCTCCTTCTCCGCTCTGCTGGGGCCCGTGTTCAGCGGCTTGCTGACCCGCGTCAGCGCGGGCGGGGAGCGGGAGCTGGTCCACTACCAGGCGGCCTTCCAGCCTCTGATCTATGGGGTCGCGCTGGCGATACTGCTGACCCTCTGTCTGCGCGAGACAGGCCGCGCCGCGCAGACCGCCCAGGCCAGTCCGAGCACGAGATAGCCCATGGAGGACAGGATGCTCACGCAAACTCTAGAGCCGCGCACGTCACCTGCCGAAGACGCCGCTTGGGCAGGATTTCGCCGCTCCCTCTGGGACAGGGAGGTCGACGTCCGCGACTTCATTCAGCAGAACGTCGACCCATACTACGGCGACGATCGCTTTCTGGCCGGGCCGACGCCGCGGACCCAGGCGATCTGGGCCAAGCTCGAGGCGTTGTTTGTCGAGGAGCGCGCGAAGAGCGTTCTCGACATCTCGCAGATCCCCAGTTCGATCACCGCCCACGACCCCGGGTACATCGACCGGGAAAACGAGATCATCGTCGGGCTGCAGACCGACGCCCCACTGAAGCGCGCGATCATGCCGAACGGGGGCTTCCGGCTCGTCCTGACCGCGCTGCAGACCTATGGGTACGAGCCCGATCCAGCCGTGGTCGAAACTTTCACCAAGCATCGCAAGACGCACAACGATGCGGTGTTCGACGCCTACACCTCCGACATCCGCCGTTGCCGTAGTTCCCATATCCTGACCGGCCTGCCGGACGCCTACGGCCGCGGCCGGATCATCGGCGACTATCGCCGCGTGACGCTCTATGGCGTCGACCGGCTGATCGCCCGAAAGAAGGAGGAGAAGGCTGCGCTCGACGACGCCTGGTCCACCGACGAGATCATTCGTGACCGTGAGGAGCTGGCCGAGCAAATTCGTGCGCTGGGCGAACTCAAGGAGATGGCCGCCAAGTATGGCTTCGACATCTCGGGGCCGGCGAAGTCCGCCAAGGAGGCCGTCCAATGGCTCTATTTCGGCTATCTGGCCGGGGTGAAGGAGCAGAACGGCGCGGCCATGTCGCTAGGCCGGACCTCCACCTTCCTCGACATCTACTTTGAACGCGACCTGATCAACGGCGTCCTGACTGAGGAGCAGGCTCAGGAGATCGTCGACGACTTCGTGATCAAGCTGCGGATCGTCCGCTTCCTGCGCACGCCGGAATACGACGACCTCTTTGCCGGAGACCCGACCTGGGTCACCGAGTCGATCGGCGGCGTGGGGGATGACGGCCGCCCCCTGGTGACCAAGTCCAGCTTCCGCTTCCTGCAGACGCTCTACAATCTCGGCCCGGCGCCGGAACCGAACCTGACCATCTGGTACTCGCCGCGTCTGCCCGAGCCGTTCCGGCGCTTCGCCGCCAAGGTCGCGATCGACACCAGCTCGTTGCAGTTCGAGAGCGACGAGACCATGCGCCGGGCGTGGGGGGATGATGGCGCCATCGCCTGCTGCGTCTCGCCGATGGCGATGGGCAAGCAGATGCAGTTCTTCGGCGCGCGCGCCAACCTCGCCAAGTGCCTGCTCTACGCGATCAACGGCGGGCGCGACGAAGTCTCAGGCGAGCAGATCGCCCCGGCGTTTCCAGCGGTAAGCGGCGATTACCTCGAGTTCGACGACGTCCTCGGGAAGTACGAGCAGATGATGGATTGGCTGGCCGGCGTCTACGTCAGCGCCATGAACGTCATCCACTACATGCACGACAAGTACGCCTATGAGCGTATCGAGATGGCGCTGCACGACTATGCGCCGCTGCGGACCATGGCGTTCGGAATCGCCGGCCTGTCGGTCGTCGCCGACAGCCTGTCGGCGATGCGGTTCGCCAAGGTGAAAGTCGTCCGCGACGAGACCGGCCTGATCGTCGACTACGAAACCGAGGGTGAGTTTCCGACCTTCGGCAACAATGACAATCGCGTCGACCAGTTTGCGTCCTGGCTGGTCTCGACCTTCATGCGCAAGCTGCGCAAGTACCCGACCTATCGCAACGCCCAGCACACGCAGTCGGTGCTGACGATCACGTCCAACGTCGTCTACGGCAAGGCCACCGGCAACACGCCCGACGGACGTCGAAAGGGCGAACCCTTCGCCCCGGGCGCCAATCCGATGCATGGCCGCGATAGCCACGGGATCCACGCCTCGGCCGCGTCCGTCGCCAAGATCCCTTATCGCGACGCCGCAGACGGAATTTCCCTGACCTCGACCCTGGTGCCCAGCGGCTTGGGCAACACCGAGGATGACCGGATCACCAACCTGACCTCGATCCTCGACGCCTTCTTCGGGTCCACCGGCTACCACATGAACGTCAACGTGCTGAACCGTGAGACGCTGTTGGACGCCATGGAGCACCCGGAGAACTATCCGAGCCTGACCATCCGGGTCTCCGGCTACGCGGTGAACTTCATCCGCCTGACGCGAGACCAGCAGATGGATGTCATCAACCGCACGTTTCACGGAGCCTGAGCGATGGGCGGCACGGGCGGGGCAGGGGGCGCGCTGGAAGGCAAGTCCCCCTATGAGCTGCGTCTGGACCAGAGCGCCGGCCTGGCCGAATTGGACGTCCGCCAGGCCCTGGCGACGGGGGACGTCGGCTTCCTCCACTCGTTTACGACCGGATCGGCGGTGGACGGCCCAGGGATCCGGCTGGTGGCGTGGACGACGTCCTGCATGTTCCGCTGTCGCTTTTGCCACAATCCGGACACCTGGACCCTTGCGAATGGCATGGCCGTGCCCCTCGACGTGGCCGTCGATGAGCTGCGCAAGTACGCCGAGGGCCTCAAGGTGATGAAAGGCGGCTTCACGCTCTCGGGCGGAGAGCCGCTGATGCAGACCCGGTTCGCCGTCAGGTTGCTCCAGGCGGCCAAGGCGCTCGGCGTCCATACGGCGATCGAAACCAATGGCTTCTATTCCGAAAGGCTCTCGGACCAGGAGTTAGGCGACATCGATCTCGTCATCCTCGACATGAAGGGCTTCTCGCCATCCCAGCACAAGCGTGTGACCGGCGTCGAAGACAACTCGCGGGTTCTCCAATTCGGACGCCGACTGGCGGACATGAAACATAAGATGTGGCTCCGGTACGTCCTGGTGCCAGGCCTAACCGATGTGCCTGAGGAGATGGCCAGGCTGGCTGAGTACGCCGCGTCGCTCGGAATCGTGGAGCGCGTGGAGATCCTGCCGTTCCACCAGATGGGTCGCTACAAATGGGAGCGGCTAGGGCTTGAATACGCTCTGGGAGAGACGCAGCCGCCAACCGCCATTGCGGTGGCGGAGGCGGTGGGCATCTTTCGAGCGGCAGGCTTGGAAGCCTGGTAATTGGCCTCACCATTCTTCGCCTAAGAAATATTATCAGAAATAATTGACTGGGCCCCGTCAGCGGCGGCTCAGGGCTCGCCAACCCTCGGCCGCCGATTTCACGCTGATTTCACGCCTGTCGCCACGGCTGCCGGACGCCCGAAGCCTAGCCGTTCTCTCCGACAACTGGAGAGAGACACATGCACATCATGTTCGGGGACCGCGTCGCCGCGGATCGGAGCTTTGAGCGGACGGCCGTCGATCAGGCCCTTGATCAGGCTGGGATCGCGATTTTCGTCACGGATCGCTCGGCCGGCGGCGAGCGCCAGCTGACAACGACAGAAATCGCCCGCAAGTCAGCCGTCGCTCGTCTGAGCCGGGTCGGCGGTCAGGACCGCAGCGCGCGGCGCCAGGACAAAGGCCGGTCGAGGACATGGCGGACGATCTTTCGAGGTTTCCACGCCTCGGTAGCCCACACAGAAACGCGGGACCTCCTCCGTACGAGGGAGGCGCAGCGTCTCCCGCGCAGGCAGAAGGCCGGGGCATCAACAAAGGAACTTCATATGCTGAGGATCGGTCCGATCGCCGCCCTGCTGACCATCGCCGGCTCCGCCCAGGCTGCGGAACCCGTCCTGACCGCCGACATGGTCTACACCAGCGCCGTGCAGACGCCCGGTCCTGCGGGCGTGATCAAGGTCACCCCGTCGCCCAAGGGCGCCCTGTTCACGATCGACCTGCACGACCTGCCGCCGGGCCCCCACGGCTTTCATGTCCACGAGGCCGGCTCGTGCGCCGATGCGCCGAACGCCGCCGGCGTCATGACCCCGGCCGGCGCGGCCGGCCCGCACTGGGATCCGGCGCGCACTGCGGCGCACCGTGGGCCGCACGGCGACGGCCATCTGGCCGACCTCCCGCGGATCGAGGCGAGCGTCGAGGGCCGCGCCGTAGCCACGCTTACTGCACCCCGGATCACCGACGTCGCCGCCCTGAAGGGCCATGCCGTGATCGTCCATGTCGGCGCCGACACCTACTCCGACACCCCTGATCCGTTGGGCGGGGGCGGCGCCCGGCTGGCTTGCGGCGTGCTCCGCTGACCCTGTCCGCCGGGCCCCTGCCCCGCCGGCATGCCGATAGAGGCTGAATAGCGCGCGCCGCGCTCCTCGAGCTTGGCCAGGCGGTTCTTGGCCCGGCAGGTCGAGCGCGACGACTAACGGCTCGTCGGTGCGCCAACCTCCCCCGTTCGAGGGAGCCCGCGCGCAAGCCGACTTGATCGACGGGCCAACGCGCGGTGTGTTGACGACGGTCAGATTCCCCTGGCCGATTGCGCAGACGGAGGCCGGGCATGACGACGCGAAACCTCGATGCGCTGTTCCACCCCAACGCGATCGCAGTGGTCGGGGCCAGCAATGCGCCCGGCTCGGTCGGCCAGGTGCTGTCGCGCAACCTGTTGGAGAGCGGCTTTTCGGGGCCGGTGCTGCCGGTTTCGCTGAGCGCGCGGGCGATCCGCTCGTCCATCGCCTATCGCAGCGTGTCCGAGCTTCCGCTGGTTCCGGATCTAGCGGTGATCGCCACGCCGGCGCCGTCGGTCCCGGGGATTGTGGCCGAACTGGCCCAGGCCGGCTGCCGGGCCGCCATCGTGGTCAGCGCCGGGGTCGATGCGACGCTGCGCCAGCAGATGCTCGACGCCGCCAAGCCGACGCTGATGCGGATCCTCGGCCCCAACTGCCTGGGCTTCATGTCGCCGCGCCAGGGGATCAACGCCAGCTTCGCCCACCTCGCCCCGGCGGCCGGCGGCCTGGCCCTGGTGTCGCAATCGGGGGCGGTCGCAGCCGCGGCGATCGACTGGGCGCATGCCCGCGGGGTCGGGTTCTCGCACGTGCTGACCATCGGCGACGCCGCCGACATCGATTTTGGCGACCTGCTCGACTACCTGGCGCTCGATTACGACACCCATGGGGTGCTGCTCTATGTCGAGAGCATCACCGACGCGCGCAAGTTCATGACCGCCGGCCGGATCGCCTCGCGCGCCAAACCGGTGGTCGTGGTCAAGGCCGGCCGCAGCAAGGCCGGCGCCGAGGCCGCCTTCACACACACCGGGGCCCTAGCCGGCTCCGACCTGGTCTACGAAGCCGCCTTTCGCCGCGCCGGCATGTTGCGGGTCGGCGGCCTGCGCGAACTGTTCGACGCGGTGTCGACCCTGGGCGCCGGGATGCGGGTCTATGGCGACCGACTGGCCATCCTCACCAACGGCGGCGGCGCCGGGGTGATGGCCGCCGACGCCCTTGAGGCGCAGGACGGCCGCCTGGCCGAACTCTCGCCAGAGACCATGGAGAAACTGGCCGCCACCGCGCCGAAGTACTGGTCCGGCGCCAACCCGGTCGACATCCTCGGCGACACCCACGCCCCGGTCTACGCCCGGGCGCTGGAGATCATGCTGGAAGACCGCAACGCCGACGCCGTGCTGGTCATGAACTGCCCCACGGCGGTGGAGGACAGCACCGCGGCCGCCGACGCCGTGGTCGAGGTGCTGAAGGCCAAGCGCTACCATCGCCCGGTGCTCAGCGCCTGGATGGGCCAGACCGCGGTCGCCGAGGGCCGCCGACGACTGGCGGCGGCGGGCGTGCCCGCGCACGAAACCCCCGACGAGGCGGTCCGCGCCTTCATGCATATGGTCGATCACCGCAAGAACCAGGAAGCCTTGATCCGCACGCCTGGCGCCATGGCCGCGCCGAACGGCGAGCAGGCACGCGCGGTGATCGCCAAGGCCCGCGCCGACGGGCGCCTCACCCTCACCGACCCCGAGGCGCGCGAAGTGCTCAAGGCCTACGGCGTCCCGGCGCTGGAGGGCCGCGACGCGGCGACCCCGGAGGAAGCCGGCCGCATCGCCGAGGAGATCGGCGGCCCTGTGGCGCTGAAGATCCTGTCGCCGGACGTCAGCCACAAGTCCGAGCTCGGCGGCGTTGTGCTCGGTCTCGAGGGCGCGCTGGAGACCCAGATCGAGGCCCAGGCCATGATGGCGCGGGTCGCCAAGGCGCGACCCCAGGCGCGAATCGAAGGCCTGGTGGTCGAGCCGCTAATCCATCGGCCGGAGGCGCGCGAACTCCTGGTCGGCGTCGCCCAGGACAGCCTGTTTGGACCGATCGTGATGTTCGGCGCCGGCGGGATCAGCGTCGAGGTGACCGCCGACCACGTCATCGGCCTGCCGCCGCTCGACGACGTCCTGGCCCGCGACATGATCGGCCGCACCCGCGTTTCGCGCCTGCTGCAGGGGTTCGGGGACCATACGGCCGCCGACCTCGACGCGATCGCCGACGTCATCGTCCGGGTCTCGCAGATCGCCGCCGGCGAGCCAGAGATCGCCGAGCTCGACATCAATCCCCTGCTCGCGGACGCGTCCGGCGCCCTGGCCCTGGCGGCGCGGATTCGGTTGCGTGCGCCCGACGAGGCCCGGGGGCGAATGGCGATCCTCCCCTATCCCGACCGCCTGCAACGCCAGATCGAGGTGGGCGGCCAGACCGTGACGCTGCGGGCGATCCGTCCTCAGGATGGTCCGGCGATCGCCGCCATGGTCGAGGCCAGCAGCGCCGAGGACGTGCGCCTGCGCTTCCGTTCCGGCTTCCGCACCCTGCCTCCCGGCTGGCCCGAGCGCCTGTCCCAGATCGACTACGACCGCGAAATGGCGCTGGTGGTCGACGACGGCGAGAAAATCATCGGCGTCTCGCGCCTGGCCGGCGATCCCCAGGGCGAGACGGCCGAGTTCGCGCTGATGGTTCGCACCGACCAGCAGCACAAGGGCCTGGGCCGGCTCCTGCTCGGCGAGATCCTAGACTACGCCGCGGCCGAGGGATTGGCCGAGGTCTGGGGCGACGTGGCGCGGGAGAACACCGCGATGCTGACCACGGCCAAGTCGTTCGGCTTCGAGCGGCGTGCAGCCGAGGACTTCAGCCGCGTGAAAATCGTCAAGACGCTGCGCTAGTCGGGCAAGCGCAGTTCGCCAGCGGCGATGCGGGCCAGTGTCTCGATGAAGAAGCCCGGCTCCATCGCCGCCACCCGCGCCTCCAACGCTTCGGCGGTGTCGCCCGGGAGCACCGGCACGGTGCGGCGCTCAATCACCGGCCCATGGTCGTAGATCTCGTCGACGGCGTGGATGGTCGCGCCGCTTTCGGCCACGCCGGCGGCGACGACCGCTTCATGCACCCGGCGGCCGTACATCCCCTCGCCGCCGAACGCGGGCAGCAGGCCGGGATGGATGTTGATGATCCGGTTGCGATAGCGGCCAAGGGTGCGCGGTCCGAGGCGTCGCAAGTAGCCCGACAGGACCACCAGCTCGACCCCGGCGTCCTCCAACGCCGAGCAGAGCGCCCGATCGGCGGCCTCCGGATCCGATTGGGTCGGGATGACCAGGCTCGGCACGCCGCGCTCGGCCGCAAACTCAAGGGCCGCGGCCTTGCGGTTGTTGCTGACCATCAGGCGCGGTTCGGCCGACAGCTCGCCGGCGCGCGCCGCGTTCACGATCGCGCGCATGCTGGTGCCGTTCCGTGACGCCAAGAAGCCAAGCTTAAGCGGCGAGGAAATCATGTAAAATCGCCGCTCAATTCATGTTCGAAACGCAGTCCGTCGAAGGCCGGTTCGACCCCTTCCGGCAGCCGGGCTGCAAGCTCGGCGTAGTCGAGATCGATGTGCATGTTGGTCAGGATCGCCCGCCGCGGGCGCACCCGCGCGATCCATTCGAGCGCCAGGTCGACATGCGCGTGGGTCGGGTGCGGCCGCCAACGCAGCGCGTCGAGGATCCAGACGTCGAGGCCGGCCAGGGCTGCGAACGCCGCCTCGTCCAGCCCGACCACATCGCTGGAATAGGCCACATTTCCAAAGCGATATCCGATAGACCTAACACCACCATGGTCTTGATCGAAGGTCGTCACCGGGATCATGCCCGAGGGGCCGTCGACCGCCCAGGCCTGGCCGTGGGGCGCGAGCGGGGTGATGTCGCCGATCGCCGGATAGCCGTTCTCGCCCTGAAAGACGTAGCCGAACCGACGCTGCATGCTCGCCGCCGTCGGCGCGTCCATGTAGCAGGCGATGCGCGCCCGTTGACGGATGAAGAAGGCGCGGATGTCGTCGATGCCGTGGGTCTGGTCGGCATGATCATGGGTCAGCAGCACCGCATCCAGCCGCTTGGCTCCCGCCTCCGACGTCTGCCAGACCAGATCGGGCGAGGTGTCGACGATCAGGGTGGTGTCGTTCTCGGCCCCCTGCCCCAGCCGCCGCACCAGCAGCGAGCAGCGGCGGCGGCGGTTCTTCGGCTCCGCCGGGTCGCACGCGCCCCAGTCGCCGTCGGCCCGCGGCACGCCGCCGGACGACCCGGAGCCGAGGATCGTGAACTCCAGCCGACCGCTCATGGCCGTGGGATCCGGTCGAACAGCGCGAAGAACGCGTCCTCAGTCCGCTTCTCGGCGTCGTGCTTCGACCACCCGCGGATCTGCGCCAGTTTGTTCAGAACGTCCGGCAGGAAGGCCGGCTCGTTGCGGCGTCCACGGTGCGGCACCGGCGCCAGATAGGGGCAGTCGGTTTCGACGATGATGCGGTCGGCCGGCATTTCGCGGACGATGGCGCGAACGTCCTCGGCGGCCTTGAACGTGGCGATGCCCGACACCGAGAACCAGGCGCCCAGCGCCGCCGCCCGCGCCGCCAGTTCGGCGCCGGAGGTGTAGCAGTGCATCAGCATCTTGAACGGCCCGGCGGCGTATTCCTCCTCGAGGATGTCGCCCATCAGCTGGTCGGCCTCGCGGGTGTGGACCACAAGCGGCAGGCCCGTCTCGCGTGCGGCGGCGACATGCTGGCGGAACACATTGGCCTGGATGTCGCGGGGGCTCAGATCATAGTGGAAGTCGAGCCCGGTCTCGCCGATGCCGACCACGCGCGGATCGGCGGCGATGGCGACGAGGTCGGCGGCCGCGAGGTCGGGGTTCTCCTTGGCCTCATGCGGGTGGGTGCCGACCGTGCACCAGATGTCGGGATGGTCGGCCAGGGCGCGCACGGCGGCGAAGCCGGAGACCTTGTCGCTGATGTTGACCATCAGCTCGATCCCGGCGGCGCGGGCGCGCGCGATCACCTCGTCGCGGTCTTCGTCGAACTGGTGTGCGTGCAGGTTTACGTGGCTGTCGATCAGCATTCGGAGATTTCAGGCGCGCGCGGCGGCGCGCAGTTCAGTGAGGGCCGTGAAGAACGCGTCCGCACGGTCGAGATTGACGGCCTCGACCTCCCGCGGGAGGCGCTGCAGCGTCTCCCATGCTCGGGCCCAGCGATCAAGCCCGCCATAGCCCTCAGCGGCCAGCCGCACGGCATGGCCATGCACGCGCTCGGCGAGCCGCTCCAGCAACAGATTGAACTGCGCCGCCCCCTCCGCGCCGCGGAAACGGTCGGCCAGGGACAGCGCCAGGGCCTCGTCGACCTCCGGCAGCGACTGGAGAATCTCCTTGGCCGCGTCATCGACCGCCACAGCCCCGGCCAAGGCCAGGGCCAGCGCCTTGCCGGGCGCGCCCTTGGACATCCGCGCCAGTCGAATGGCCTCTTCGGGATTGGCCGTCGTCCGCGCTTCGACGAAGGCCGTGACCTCGGTCTCCGGCAGCGGCTGGAAGCCCAGCCGCCGGCAGCGGGACTTGATCGTCGGCAACAGCCCGCCCGGCGCGTGCGAGACCAGCAGGATCACCCCGCGCGCTGGCGGCTCCTCCAGCGTCTTCAAGACGGCGTTCGCCGCGTTGACGTTGAGGTCGTCGGCCGCGTCGATGATCGCCACGCGGTGCGGCGCCGACGCCGGCGACTTGGCGAAGAAGTCGCTCAGCTTGCGGGCTTCGTCGACGGGGATCAGCTTGCGCGGCTTTCCGTCTTCGCCGACCCGCTCCAGAACCATGAGGTCCGGATGCGAGCGAGCGATGATCTGGCGGCTGACCGGATGGTCCGGTGACGCGCCAAGCACGCCGTAGGCGGGGTTCGGCGGCGCGCCCAGCAAGCGGCGGGCGGCGCGAAAGGCGAAGGTCGCCTTGCCCACGCCCTCGGTCCCGGTCAGCAGCCAGGCATGGTGCAGACGGCCACGGCCGCGCGCCTCCTCGAAAGCCGTCTCGGCCGCTTCATGGCCCTTCAGATCGAAGACCTGGCGCGGATGCGGCGCGGCGTCAGCCATGAACCAGCCGGCTCTCGACCGCCCGCCACACCTGAGCCTCGACCTCGTCCATGCCCTGGGCGGCGTCGATCAGCGCGCATCGGTCGGGTTCGGCCGCCGCGATGGCGCAGAACGCCGTCCGCAGCCGCTCGTGGAACGCCACGCCCTTGGATTCAAAGCGCGTCTCGGCATGCCCGTCGGCCTTGGCGAAGGCCTCGGCGCGGGCCAGCCCGACTTCCACCGGCAGGTCGAACACCAAGGTCAGGTCAGGGCGCACGTCAGCCAGGACAAAGGTCTCCAGCGCGGTGATAAAGTCCGGATCAACGCCGCCGGCGCCGCCCTGATAGGCGCGCGTGGAATCGGCGAAGCGATCGCAGACCACCCACGCCCCACGCGCCAGCGCCGGCAGGATGGTCCGTTCGATATGGTCGCGCCGCGCCCCATACATCAGCAGGGTCTCAGTGGCCGGGCTCCAGCGGTCGGCATCGCCTTTCAGGACAAGGTTGCGGATCGCCTCGGCCCCGGGCGAGCCGCCCGGTTCACGCGTGGCCACAACGTCATGGCCGGCGGCCTGCAGGCGCGCGACCAGGCGCCGGACCTGCGTCGACTTGCCCGCGCCCTCGCCGCCTTCGAAAGTGATGAACCGCCCACGCGTCACGCCGGCCAAAATGGCCGGTTCGGCCCGTTTGTCCAGCATTGACCCGCCGCCGGACGGACTTGCCTCAGGAACGGGCCTCAGGCGCCGGGGCGGACCACGCGCGCTTCAGTGAAACCGTAGGCCGCAACGCGGTCTCGCAGGTCAAAGGCCGCGGCCTCGTCGGCTGTGCCGTCGACCATCACCCGATAGAGGGTCATGCCGTCGGCACGCTGGAACGGCTCGACCTTGGCGACGACCGCCGAGCCGAGCTGGCTGACCACGCGCTGGGCGTTGGCCGGATCGGAGAACGCCCCGGCCTGGACCCGATAGATCAGCCCGCCGCCCGCGGCCGCTGCGACCGGCGCTGGGGTCAGCGGCGCGGACGCCACCGGCGCCAGCGGCGCCAGCGGCGCCAACGGTTGCGAGGCCACCGGCGTCTGGACCGGACCGGGGTTCAGCCCAGCATAGGGCGTCGGGCCTGCCGGCAGCTGCGAGGACGCAGGCGCCGGGGTGTAGGCCGAATAGCGTAGGCCGGAATCCGGCGCGCCGAGCGGAGCTGCGCCGACATAGCGGACGCGGACCCGGGCGGTGCCCTGCTGCTCGAAGCCGAGCTGGCGCGCCGCTTCCTGGGACACATCGATCACCGCCCCGCCCTTGAACGGGCCGCGGTCGTTGACGCGAACCTGGACGGTCCGGTTGTTTTCCAGATTGGTCACCTCGACGATCGACGGCAGCGGCAACGTCGTGTGGGCGCCCGACAGCGCGTAGCGGTCGAAGACCTCGCCGTTGGCGGTGGTCTTCAGATGATGCGATTGGCCATACCAGGTGGCCGTGCCTTCCTGATCATAGGCGGGATCTTCCTTGGGCACGTACCAGACGCCGCCGACTTCATAGGGAGACCCGACCTTGTATCGGCCGCCCGCCCCATTAGGCAGCTGGCCGGGGGTTGGCCCCGCGACCGGATGCTTGGCGGCGTAGCGCGGCTGAGGCGTGGCGCAGGCGGCCAGCGCTGCGGTTCCCACGAGCACGACTAGGACGCCGCGAACTGGCGCGTACGAATGGTTGCGAGCCATGGGCCGCCCCCTCCTTCAAACCTACGCTCCCCAGCGCTGGCGGCCATCTTCGGCGCGCGACACTTGCCCCATGGTTAATGTCTGCGGGAATTTCATTAAGCATCGACGATGGGTGGAGACGCAGCGCGACGCCTGCTATAGGCCCGTCCTTCCGGAAGGGTGGCCGAGTGGTTTAAGGCAGCGGTCTTGAAAACCGCCGTAGGTGAAAGCCTACCGTGGGTTCGAATCCCACCCCTTCCGCCAGACAACTCCGGAAAAGTCCCTAAAGCCCGATTTGGAGCCTCGTGCGTTCTCGAAGGCACGGGGCGGCAAGCAGCGTCCCTTTGCTGAAAAGAGGGATGTCATGAGCGCAGGCGCCGGCGACACGGGTTCCAAGTTCAAGGTCGAGGCAGACGCCACAGCCGCCTACTGGCGCAAAGGACCGCAGGACACCCTGCCCCCGCCCGACATGGTCGGCCCCTATCAGCGCCACCGGCCGGTTCCGCCCAAATCGGTGGAGGGCCGCAAGGCCTACGTCATCGGCAGCGGCATCGCCGGCCTGGCGGCAGCGTTCTACATGATCCGGGACGGCGGCATGAAGGGCGAGGACATCACCATCCTCGACGCCCTCGACGTCACCGGCGGTTCGCTGGACGGCGCCGGAGACGCGCAAGCCGGCTACATCGTCCGTGGCGGCCGCGAGATGAACTGGAACTACGACAACTTCTGGGACCTGTTCCAGGACGTCCCGGCGCTGGAGTTGCCCGAGGGGTTCAGCGTTCTCGACGAGTACCGGCTGGTCAACGACAACGACCCGAACTTCTCCAAGTCACGGCTGATGCACAAGCGCGGCCAGATCCGCGACTTCTCGACCCTTGGCCTGACCACGGCGCACCAGTGGGAGCTGATCCGCCTGCTGCTCAAGCGCAAGGAAGACCTCGATGACGTGACCATCGAGGACTATTTCAGCGAGAGCTTCCTGGAGACCAATTTCTGGTACCTCTGGCGATCGATGTTCGCCTTCGAGAACTGGCAAAGCCTTCTCGAGATGAAGCTCTACATGCACCGGTTCCTCGACGCGATCGACGGGCTGGGCGACATGTCCGCCCTCGTCTTCCCCAAGTACAATCAGTACGACGGCTTCGTCGTGCCGCTGACCCGGATGCTCCGCGACAAGGGCGTCAAGGTGCAGTTCGACACCCGCGCCTATGACCTCGACATGACGGTCGAGGGCGAGACCCGGACGGTCACCGCCATCCGCTGCAAGGTCGGCGGCAAGGACAGCTCCATCCCCGTTCGTCCCAACGACCTGGTTTTCGCTGTCACTGGCTCGATGACCGAGGGCACGGCGTATGGCGACTTGGACAACGCCCCGGTGCTGCAACGCGACCGCAGGGATCCGGGCGAGAGCAGCGACTGGGCGCTTTGGCGCAATCTCGCCAAAGCCTCGCCGATCTTCGGCAAGCCCGAGAAGTTCTACGGCGACGTCGACCGCTCGATGTGGGAGTCGGCGACGCTGACCTGCAAGCCCTCGCCGTTCGTCGACAAGCTCAAGGAGCTGGCGGTCAACGATCCCTATTCCGGCAAGACCGTCACGGGCGGGGTCATCACCTTCACCGACTCCAGCTGGGTGCTCAGCTTCACCTGCAATCGCCAGCCGCACTTCCCCGACCAGCCCAAGGACGTGCTGGTGATCTGGGTCTACGCGCTGCTGATGGACAAGGACGGCGACTATGTGAAGAAGCCGATGCCGGCCTGCACCGGCCGCGAGATCCTGGCCGAGCTCTGCCACCACCTGGGCATCGAGGGCCAGCTCGACGCGGTCGCCGCGGCTACCAAGGTCCGGTTGGCGCTGATGCCTTACATCACCGCTCAGTTCATGCCGCGCGCGGCGGGCGACCGGCCGCATGTCGTCCCGGCCGGCTGCACCAATCTTGGGCTGCTCGGGCAGTTCGTCGAGACCAGCAACGACGTCATCTTCACGATGGAAAGTTCGGTGCGGACGGCCCGCATCGCGGTCTACACTCTGCTGGGCCTACCCAAGCAGGTACCGGACCTCAGCCCGACCCAGTACGACATCCGCACGCTGCTGAAGGCGGCGCGAGCGATCAACAACGGCGAGCCGTTCCCCGGCGAACGCCTACTGCACAAGCTGCTCGACAACACCTACTTCGCCCACGTGCTGCCGCCGCTGCCCGAGACCAAGGAATCCCGCCGCGAGCAGATCAACGCCGATCTGGCGGCCGTCCTCGGTCGTGGAAGTCAGGCCCTGAGTTCGGCGGCCGAACGGCTCGATCTGTTCCGGGAACGGCTTCGGGCCAAATGGAAGTAGCCGCTCAGCTCCTGGCGGCCCGCTGGCGTTCGCCGACATAGCCGAGCACTGAGGCGCGGTGGACGGCCTGAGGCCGGCCCGCCACGCCCATCTTGTCCGCGGCGTTGCGCATGTGGAACCGGACGGTCGGCATCGAGATCTTCACGATCTCGGCGATCTCGCCGTCGGTCTTGCCCTTGGCCGCCCACTTCAGACACTGGATCTCGCGACGGGTCAGGTGGACCAGGCCGTCGGGGTCCAGCCCCCGGTCGTTATAGGCGGCCATGAAGCGCAGCGAGAGGATCGACAGTTCGGCGGCCCGCTGCTCGAACACCGGCCGTACGTCGAAGGCCTCCGGCGAGGCCCAGACGATCGCCCCGATCACCCCGCCCGGAAGGTGGGTCGGCGCGATGATCGCCGTGCTGATCTCGACCGTGTCGGCGCTCTGCACCACGTCGATCGCCTGTAGCCTGCGCGACGGCCGCCAGGCGCCGAAGCGTCCATCCTGGAAGTAGAACGGCTCAGCCGTGTAGCGGCAGGCGAACACGAAGGCCGAACGCAGCGCGAAGCCGCGGTCTTTCCAGTAATGCAACCCTGGATCGAGCCACTGAAAGAGCGTCTCGGCGAACGGACGGCCATGCCGATCGCGCATCGGCTCGGGATCTCCGATGTCGGCGCTGACCGCGATGTAGGGCAGATCGATCTCGCGTCCACGGTCACGAACGTCGACCGCGAGGCGCTCGATAAGCTCGTACTCATCGTGAGATTCACCGCTCATCGCCACGACGGCCTGCCTCCCCTGCGGCGCCTATCACATCCGTTAGCTTGTCCCGCAACGCCCATTTCTGCAAGCATTCCTGCCTCGCCGCGACAAGACGGCGATGTGCAAGAACGGTTCGCCGGCGCCGCCGGCAGCGGGAGGGAAGATGAAACACGCACTGACGACCGCCTCATGGGCGGTCATCGCGGCCGCCTGTGCGGTCGGTCCGGCCATGGCCCAGGACTCCGGCACGGTCGCCGAGCTGGTGGTCACCGCCCAGAAGCGCGAACAGAACCTTCAGGACGTGCCGATCGTCGTCACCACCCTTCCGCAACGGCAACTTCAGGATGCGGGCGTCCGCGACATCAAGGACCTGCAGGTCCTGGCCCCGGGGCTCAGCGTCACCTCCTCGACCAGCGAGGCGCAGACCTCGGCCCGGATCCGCGGCGTCGGCACCATTGGCGACAACCCCGGTCTGGAATCCTCGGTCGGCACGGTCATCGACGGTGTCTATCGCGCCCGCAGCGGGGTGGCGTTCGGCGACCTCGGCGAGCTGGAGCGCGTGGAGATCCTGAAGGGTCCGCAGGGCACCCTATTCGGCAAGAATACGTCGGCGGGCGTCATCAACGTGCTGACCAAGGCCCCGTCCTTCGATTTCGAGGCGGCGGGCGAAGTGACTGTCGGCGACCACGGCGCGCTCGGCGTGGCCGGCAGCGTCACCGGCCCGATCGTCAAGGACGTGCTGGCCGGCCGCCTCTACGCGGCCAAGCGCGAGCGCGACGGCTTCGCCGACGTCCACGTCGGGGCCGGGCCGCGCACCCGCACTGACGACACTGACCAGAACTACTACACGGTCCGCGGACAGCTGCTGTTCACCCCGACCGACAGCCTCAGCATCAAGCTGCTGGCCGACTATTCCGACCGCGACGAGCATTGCTGCGTGAACTTTGTCACCGTCGCCGGGCCGACGGCGGCGCTGGTCGACGCCCTGGCCGCCGACGAAGGCGTCCAGCGGCCGCCGAACCCGGGCGCGCGGATCGCCAACGCCAACCGCGACATGGGCTCCAAGATCACCGACCAGGGCGTCTCGGCCGAGCTCAACTGGGATATCAACGAGGATCTGGTGCTGACCTCGATCACCGCCTTCCGCGACTGGCGGGCGGAGAACGGATCGGACATCGACTTCTCGTCGGCCGACATCTGGTATCGGGCCGCCGAC
This sequence comes from Phenylobacterium sp., assembly GCF_013822795.1. GTDB lineage: Bacteria > Pseudomonadota > Alphaproteobacteria > Caulobacterales > Caulobacteraceae > Phenylobacterium. The sequence continues at coordinate 198,269 of NZ_PNLB01000006.1, forward strand.
GGCTCGAGCTTCAATCAGATCAAGGCGTTCTCGCAAGAACTTCGCCTGGCCGGCTCGACCGAGACGGTGAACTGGCTGATCGGCGCGTTCTACTCCGACGAGGACCTCAAGGCCGCCGCCGCGACCACCTTCGGCACGGCGTACGAGCCCTACTTCGGCCTGCTGTTCTCGGCCCCGTCCGGCAGCCCCAACCCCGCCTTCGTCTCGCTGCTGACCGGCCTGCCGTTCGGGACCAACTTCCCGGCCGGCACAGGGCCGCGCGACAGCTACGACCACAGCTCCAAGGGCTGGGCGCTGTTCACCAACAACAGCTGGAAGGTGACCGAGGCGCTCGAGCTGACCCTGGGCCTACGCTACTCCGACGACGAAAAGACGGTGCGCAGCCACTACACCAACTCCGCGCCGGCCAACGCCTGCGCCGCGGCCCTGGTGCGCCCGATCCCGCTCACGGCCCGCGCCGCCATCTGCGCGCCGCACTCCGACCCCGCCTTCAACACCGTGGTCACCAACCAGGAGCAGAGCGAAGGCCGCTGGAGCGGCACGCTCAAGGCCAGCTACCGCTTCAACGAAGGGGTCATGGCCTACGCCTCCTACGCCGAAGGCTTCAAGAGCGGCGGCTTCAACCTCGACCGCGCGCGCCTGGCGGCGGGGGTCATCAACCCCGACACCAGCTTCCCAGCCGAGACCGTGGTCAGCTACGAGTTCGGCGTAAAGTCCAACACCGCCGATTACGGCCTCGTCGCCAACGCCGCGCTGTTCTACCAGACCTACGAGGACTTCCAGCTCAACACCTACACCGGCATCAGCTGGCTAGTGGCCTCGATCCCGGAAGTGGTCTCGCGCGGCGTCGACGTCGACCTGATGTGGCGCCCGCCGGTCGAGGGGCTTAGCTTCACGGGCGGCGTCACCTACGCCGAAACCCAGTTCGGCGACTTCGCGCCGCCGGCCGGCATCTCGCCGCGCCTGCCCAACACCCGCCTTTCCTACGCGCCGCTGTGGTCGGCGGCCGGCACGGTCAACTACGAGCGCCCCGTCAGCGAGACCCTCGAATTCCGCGCCAGCCTCTCGGCCAAGTACACCTCGGAGTACAACACCGGCTCCAACCTCGACCCGCTGAAATCCCAGCCGCCGCTGACCCTGGTCAACGCCCGCCTGGTGCTGGCCAGCCAGGATGAGCGCTGGTCCGCCGAGCTGTGGGCCCAGAACCTGACCGACGAGGACTACAACCAGGTCGTCGTCGACCAGCCGCTGCAGACCGGCACCTTCGCGACTTTCCTTGCGCCGCCGCGGACTTACGGCGTTACCTTGCGCGGACGTTTCTAGGACGCCCGCCAAGTGAACCTGGATCTGACCGCCGAAGAACTGGCCTTCCGCGACGAGGTGCGCGCCTTCCTGCAGGAGGCGCTGCCCCCCGACCTGCGCGAGGCTGGACGCCGCGCCACCAGCGTCTTCATCGACAAGCGCCACAGCCTGCCGTGGCAGAAGATCCTGCACGCCAAGGGCTGGGCCGCGCCGAGCTGGCCCAAGGCCTATGGCGGCCCGGGCTGGAACGAGATGCAGCGGCACATCTTCGCCGCCGAGTGCGCCCGGGCCGGGGCGCCAAGTCTGGCCCCCATGGGACTGCGCATGGTCGGCCCGGTGATCATGGGCTACGGGACCGAGGCGCAGAAAGCGCATTACCTGCCGCGGATCCTCTCAGGCGAAGACTACTGGTGCCAGGGATACTCCGAGCCTGGCGCCGGCTCGGACCTGGCCGCCCTGAAACTGCGCGCCGAGCGCGACGGCGACGACTATGTGCTCAACGGCTCCAAGCTGTGGACCACCCACGCGCACTGGGCCAACCGCATGTTCTGCCTGGTGCGGACTCTGGCCGAGGGCAAGCCGCAGGCCGGGATCACCTTCCTGCTGCTGGACATGCAGACCCCGGGCATCAAGGTCCGCCCGGTCATCACCCTGGCCGGCGAGCACGAGGTCAACGAGGTGTTCTTCGAGAACGTCCGGGTCCCCGTTTCTGGGCGCATCGGCGAGGAGAACCAGGGCTGGACGGTCGCCAAGTACCTGCTCGAGTTCGAACGCGGCGGCGGCTCTGCGCCGGGCCTGAAGGTCATGCTGGAGAGGCTGCGCAGGACAGCTCGCGACGCCGGCCTCCTGAACGAGGCGAGCTTCCGCCGCCGGCTCATGGAAACCGAGATCGCCGTCCAGGCCATCGAGGTCTCCGAGCAGCGCATCCTGGCCGAACTGTCGTCTGGCAAGAACCCCGGCCCGGCCTCCTCCATGCTCAAGACCCAGGGCGGCGAGGCCATGCAGCGGATCGACGAACTGCTGCTGGAAGTCGCAGGCGTCTACGCCGCGCCCGACCAACCGGCCGCGCGCGAGGCGGGGTCCAACATACCGCCCATCGGGCCTGACGCAGTGCTGATCGCCATGCCCCGGTACCTGAACAATCGCGCCGCCTCGATCTATGGCGGCTCCAACGAGATCCAGCGGGACATCATCGCCCGCCTGGTGCTCGGACTTTAGGGAGGCCGCCCGTGGCTCAAACGTCCGTCGACTTCAACGCCATTCCGACCCTGGCCGACGCGCCGCGCTTTCATGCCCGCGAGCGGCCGGGCGCCGTCGCCCTGACCTTCGAGGGGCGGCAGACCACCTACGCCCAGTTCGACGCCGCCAGCAATCAGGCCGCCCAGGCCCTGCTCGCTGAAGGCCTGAAGAAGGGCGACCGCATCGCCTATCTCGGCAAGAACAGCGACCACTATTTCGAGCTGCTGTTCGGGGCGGCCAAGATCGGGGTGATCATGGCCCCGATCGGCTGGCGCCTGGCCCCGCCGGAGATCGCCTACATCGCCGGGGACGCGCAGGCCAGAATGCTGTTCGTCGGCCCCGAGGTGCTCGAACCAGCCCGCAAGGTCGCCGCCGAGCTGCCGGACCTAAAGGTCGTGGCGATGGAGCCAGGTAGCGAGTGGCCTACCTATGAGGCCTGGCGCGACGCCCAGCCCGCCAAAGATCCAGCTGTCGAGATCGACGAACGCGACGTCGCCGTGCAGCTCTATACCTCGGGAACCACGGGCCGCCCGAAGGGCGCGATGCTCAGCCACCTCAACATCCTGGGCGGCCGCCGCCGGGCCCAGGAAACGCCGATGTCGTGGAACCAGTGGGCGCCGGAGGACATCAGCCTGGTCGCTATGCCGGTCGGCCACATCGGCGGCACCGGCTGGGGCATCGTCGGCCTGGTGAACGGGGCCAAGGGCGTGGTCGCCCGCGAATTCGACCCGTTCAAGGTGCTCGACTACATCGAGCACGACCGCGTTTCCAAGATGTTCATGGTCCCGGCGGCGCTCCAGATCGTCGTACGCCAGCCGCGGGCGCGCGAGGTCGACTACTCGCGCCTCAAGTACATCCTCTACGGCGCCAGCCCGATCCCGCTGGACCTGCTGCGCGAGTGCATGGAGGTGTTCGGCTGCGGCTTCGTCCAGCAGTACGGCATGACCGAGACCTGCGGCACCATCGTCTATCTGCCGCCGGAGGACCACGACCCGGCCGGCAACGCTCGGATGCGCGCGGCGGGCCTGCCGATGCCGGGGGTCGAGATCAAGGTCGTCGACGAGACCGGCGCCAGCCTGCCGCCGAACACCGTCGGCGAGGTGGCGGTCCGCTCGGTCTCCAACATGGCTGGCTACTGGCGGCTGCCGGACGCGACCGCGGCGACCGTGGCGGCCGACGGCTGGCTGCGCACCGGCGACGCCGGCTACCTGGACGAGGACGGCTATCTCTTCATCCATGACCGGGTGAAGGACATGATCATCTCCGGCGCCGAGAACATCTATCCGGCCGAGGTCGAGAGCGCGGTCTACGGCCACCCGGACGTGGCCGAGGTGGCGGTGATCGGGGTGCCCGACGACAAGTGGGGCGAGTCGGTGAAGGCCATCGTCGCGCCCAAGCCAGGGACCAGTCCCGACCCGGAGGACATCATCGCCTTCGCGCGCACCCGCATCGCCGGCTTCAAGGCCCCCAAGAGCGTCGACTTCATCGACGCCCTGCCCCGCAACGCCTCGGGCAAGATCCTGCGTCGCGAGCTGCGTGAGCCCTATTGGGCCGGCCGCACACGCCGCGTGAACTGACCTCCGTAGGAGTACGTAAGGGCCGGCCCGTAAGGGACGATCCGAAATTTTCCGCCCGCCCGCCCCGGCCTAGTCAAAGGTCATCGGGAGTTGGGTATGACTTGCAGCGAAACGATCCTCCGTGACGACCACGACCTGATCAGCCGGATCGGCGTGCCGATGTCCTTCGCCAAGGACGAAGAGATCTACGGCCAGGGCGAGCGCGCCGATCTCGTCTATCGAATGATCAGCGGCACGGTGCGCACCTCGCGATTCATGGCCGACGGCCGCCGCCCGATCGGCGACTTCTATTATCCCGGCGACGTCTTCGGCCTGGAAACGACCGGCAGCCACAGCATGGCCGCCGAAGCGCTCAGCGACTGCGTGATCCTGGCGGCCAGCCGCCAGGCCATGCTCGCCGCCGGCGGCGAGGAAGAGCTCAAGGACCTGATGTGGGACGCCACCGTGCGCGACCTCGAAAGCGCCCGCGAGCACCTGACCCTGCTGGTCCGTAAGAGCGCCAGCGAACGCGTGGCCAGCTTCCTGCTCGGCCTGGCCCAGCGCCGTGGCGAGACCGCCGTCGAGCTGGCCATGGGCCGCCAGGACATGGCCGACTACCTCGGGCTCACCATCGAGACCGTGTCTCGGATGATCACCCAGCTCCAGTCCTCCGGCGTGGTCGAGTTCGAAAGCTGCCGCCGCTTCCGGGTCCGCGATCGCGAGGCCCTGGAAGACCTCGCCGCCGCCTGAATTTTCCCTTTTTCTTCCCGTCACAACGCCTTGGCGTGCCGGCCCTGCTGGGCGTCGAAGTAGGCGTCCACCGCCCCGCAGATCGAGCGGATGACCAACCGGCCGTGTCCGACCACGTCCACGCGGCCGCCTTCGGCCAGCAGCAGCCCTTCACGCCGGAACGGCTCCAGCCGCGCCAGGATCAGCGCCAAGTCGGCCAGCGAGCGGCCGTGGCGCGCGCGCACCGCGTGCAGGTCCACCGCGAAGTCGCACATCAGTCGCTCGATGATCTCGCCGCGGAACCGGTCCTCGTCGGTGATCGCCACGCCGCGCGCGATCGGCAGCTCGCCGCGATCCAGCGCCGAGCGCCAGTCGAGTTCTCTCGTCACGTTTTGCACGAAGCCTTGCGGGAAGGCGCCGATAGCCGACGCCCCCATCCCGATCAGGGTCTTGGCCGCGTCGGTCGTGTAACCCTGGAAGTTGCGGCGTAGCCGCCCTTCCGCCAACGCAACCGCGAGTTCGTCGGTCGGCAGCGCGAAGTGGTCGAGCCCGATGCGGACATAGCCCTCAGCAATCAGCCGTTCGGCGGCGGTCTCGCTCTGGTCGAGACGCTCGGCCGGCCCCGGCAGCGCCTCCTCGGCGATCAGCTGCTGGTGTGACTTCATCCACGGCACGTGGGCATAGCCGAACAGCGCCAGCCGCTCGGGGCGCAGGCCGAGCACCGCGTCAATGGTCGCCAGCGTGTTGGCGGTGGTCTGATACGGCAGGCCGTACATCAGGTCGAAGTTGATCGAGGTGACCCCAGCCTCGCGCAGCCAGCCGACACAGCGGGCCGCCTCCTCGATGGTGCCCTTGCGGTCGACGGCGGCTTGCACCTGCGGATCGAGGTTCTGCACGCCAAGGCTGGCGCGGCGCAGGCCGTGGCCGGCGCAGGCCATGACCCATTCGCGGGTCAGGGCCGGCGGATCGATCTCGGTCGCCACCTCGATGTCGGATGATAGGTCGAACACCTCGCCGAGGGCGGCGAACAGCACGTCGAGCTCCTCGACCGCCAGCATGTTCGGGGTGCCGCCGCCGAAGTGCAGCGCATTGGCCGGCAGCTTGCCCGGCAGCGCCTGGCCCAGCAGGCGGATCTCATCGAGCAGCTTGCCGACATAGGCGGTGATCGGCTCATGCCGGTTCACCGCGCGGGTGTTGCAGCCGCAGTACCAGCACAGTCGCGCGCAGAACGGGATGTGCATGTAGAGCGACACCGGATCGCTCGCGGGCAGCTCGGCCAGCCAGCGGCGGTAGGTCGCCTCGCCGACGTCCGGGGTGAACTGCACGGCGGTCGGATAACTGGTGTAGCGTGGGGCGCGGCCGTCGAAGCGGGCGACGAGGTCGGCCAGCGCCTGGGGGTCTCTGAGCGCAGTGAGGGTCACGGGCGGCTCCTGTTGTGTCGCAGGTATCTCGCCCGATCAGCCCAAGCGCGCCGTGATATCCGTCAATCGGGACGCTCGTGCTCAACCAAAATCCGCGAAGCGTCACCGACCGGGTCTTCGTACTGGCCGCTGCGCAGCGTCCACCAGAAGGCGCCCAGCCCGACCAGGGCCAGCGCCACCGAGGCCGGGGCCAGGAACATCAGGATATCCATCAGCGTCTCCCCGCCCCGGTGCGCAGGGCGTTCAGGGTCACGACCAGCGACGAGCCCGACATCGCCAGGGCGGCGACGAACGGATTGACGAAGCCGAGCATCGCGGCCGGCGCGGCGACCAGGTTGTAGAGCGCGGCGAAGGAGAAGTTCTCCAGGGCCCGCTTGCGCGCAGAACGCGAGACGTCGATCGCCTCGACGACCGCTCCCAGCCGCTCGCCGGAGAAGACCAGGTCCGCGGCGTTCTGGCTGGCGTCAAGCGCCGCGCCCGGCGCCATGCCGGCGTGCGCCCCGGCCAGGGCCGCCGCGTCGTTCAGCCCATCGCCGACCATCAGCACCTTACGGCCTTGGGCGGTGCGTTCGGCGACCAGCGCGGCCTTGTCGGCTGGCGTCAGCGACGCGCGCCAATCCTCGACCCCGGCCGCGTCGGCGGCCCGCGCCACCGCCGAGAAGGTGTCTCCGGAGAGAATCTCGACGGTCAGGCCGCGCGCCTTCAGCGCCGCCACGGTGGCCGCAGCGTCCGCACGCAGCTGGTCGGCGAACACGAAGCGGATCTTCGTCTCACCCTCGACGCCGAACCACAGCTCGGTCTCGCTGCTCGGCGCGCCGGCGACGCCGACGAAGGCCGCGCGGCCAAGCCGGGCGCGGCGCCCGCCGATATAGCCCTCGACCCCCTGCCCTGGGGTCTCCACGACATTGTCGGCGAGCAAGGTCGGCCCCGCGTGGGCGGCCAGCGCCCGCGACAACGGATGGGCCGAGGCCTTGGCCAGCGGCGCAGCCATGGCGATGGCGGCCGGAACCGGATCGATGAGCTGCGGGCGGCCCTCGGTCAGCACGCCGGTCTTGTCGAGCACGACATGGTCGACCTCGGCCAGCCGCTCCAGCGCCGCGCCAGACTTGACCAGGATCCCGCGCCGGAACAGGCGCGCGGAGGCGGTGACCTGCACCGCCGGAACGGCCAGCCCCAGGGCGCAGGGACAGGTGATGATCAACACCGCGACCGCGCGCAGCAGCGCTACGCGCGGTCCGAAGCCCAGCGCCCAGACGCCGACAAAGGTCAGCGCCGCGGCCGAGTGAATGATCGGCACATAGAGCGCCGCGGCCTTGTCGGCCAGTTGCACGTACTTCGAACGGGATTGGGCGCCGGCCTCGACCAGCCGGGCGATCGCCGCCACGGCGGAATCTTCGGAGCGGGCGGCGGCGCGCAGGCGCAGAACCCCGCCGAGGTTCATGGCCCCGGCCTGACAGCTCTCGCCCGCCGCCACGCGGACCGGCAGGGTCTCGCCGGTCAACATCGACTTGTCGAGCTCGGAGACCCCGGCGGCGATCACCGCATCGACCGGAATCCGTTCGCCCGGCCGGACGATGAGTTCGTCGCCCGGCGCGACCTCGCTGAGCGGGATGCGGCGCTCGACGCCGTCTTCCCCGACCAGGGTCGCCGACGGCGCCTGCATGGCCAGCAGGTCGGCGGCCGCGCTGCGCGCGCTGGCGCGCAGCCGATGATCGAGCCAGCGCCCGATCAGCAGCAGGAACAGCAGGGTGACGGCCGCGTCGAAATAGGCGTCACGGCCGCGCAGCACCGTCTCGATGAACGAGATCACCAGCGTCAGGATCACCCCGATGGAGATCGGCACGTCCATGTTGGCGCGGCCCGAGCGCAGCGAGCGCCAGGCCGACTCGAAGAACGGCATGCCGGCATAGACCGCGCACGGGGCGCCGATCACTCCGCTCATCCACATCATCAGCGTGCGGGTCGCCGGACCAAGCTCCTGGCCAAATAGGCCCGCCCAGATCGGCACCGAGAACATCATCGCGTTGCCGGCCCCGAAGGCCGCGACGCCGAGCGCCAGGGTCAGCTTGCGCCCCTCGGCGTCGCGGGCGGCCGCGGCCTTGCCCGGATCGTAGAGCGTCGCCGGATAGCCGAGCCCGTCGAGCCGCTCGAGCACCAGGCTCGGATCGCCCGCCCCCGCCTCGAAGCCGACGGTCAGCTTGCCAGTGGTGAGGTTCAGCCGCGCCGACTCCACGGCCGGCAGGGCGCGGACCTCGCCCTCGATCTTGGACATGCAGGCGGCGCAGCGGGCGCCCTTGACCAACAGCTCCAGCGAGCGGCCGCCGCCTTCGGCCGGGCGTAGAAACGCGGAGAAGTCCTGGCGATCGGCGGTCATGGCCATGTCAGTCGGCGCTCCGCTTGAAAGACCTGCCCTTGGCTCTGAACGTGGACATCCCAGGCTCCCGCGGCGGGCTTGGCGGGAGCGCGGTAACGGCCAGGCGCCGCCTCTTCGAACGTCAGCGGCAGCTCGCCGGTCTCGGTCGCCGGCCGGCGCAGGAGGCCGGTGAGCTGCAGGCCGGAGACCGGCTCGCCCTTTGCGTCCGCGATCTCGACGACGACTCCGCCGGCGTCCGGCGCGGCGGTGGCGCTCCAGCCTATCGCCGCCTGAGTGCGGCGCTGGGCGACGGCGCGGTTGTAGGCCAGGCCGTCCTCGTAGGGCGTCACCGACACCTGGCCCGGGTGCGATCGATAGGCCAGCACCAGGAACAGGCTGTCGACTGCGATCACCACCCCGAAGAAGGCGACCACTGAAAACAACACATGCCAACCGGTGATACGGAACGGCTTCTTTACGGCGCGGGCGGTCATGGCGCGTTCGCAGCTCCTGACAGGAAGGTGGTCTCGGTGCGCTCCTCGGCGGCCGGAGCGGTGACGACAAAGGCGGCGGACATGTTGGCGGCGGTGATGGCGTCCGGCGGCAGGGTCACGAACACGCGCACGGCGCGCACCTCGTTGGCCGGAACCTCGACCTTGAGCACGTCCTGGCTGGCGCGGTCGCCCGGGGTCTTCAGGATCGCGCCCTTGGCCCCGTCGAAGGCGACGGCGTAGGTCTGGGCCTGGAAGGTCCGGTTGGCGATCTTGATCGTGTAGCCGTTGCGCACCGCGCCGTCGTGCAGCCGCACGAACACCGGGTTACGGTCATGCAGCACGTGGACGTCCAGGGTCGGCCGGGTCATCAGCCCCCAGGCCATCAATCCGCCGACGACCACCAGGGCCACGGCGTAGAACACCGTGCGCGAGCGGATCAGGCGATAGACCGCCGGCTTGCCGGCCGCGCGAGCCTCGACGGCCGCGTCGGTGTCATAGGCGATCAGGCCGATCGGACGTTCGACCTTGAGCATGATCTCGTCGCAGGCGTCGATGCACAGGCCGCAGTTGATGCACTCGAGCTGCGCGCCGTCGCGGATGTCGATGCCCATCGGACAGGCGGTGACGCACTGGTGGCAGTCGACGCAGTCGCCGCGGCCTTCCCAGCCGGCGCTCTTCTTGTGCGCGCCGCGCGGCTCGCCGCGGTCGTAGCGATAAGTCACCTGCAGCGAATTAGCGTCGAGCATCGCGCCCTGGATGCGCGGCCAGGGGCACATGTAGATGCAGACCTGCTCGCGCATGGTCCCGGCGAAGACATAGGTTGTGAACGTCAGCAGGACGCAGAACACGTAGCCGGTGACCGGCCCCTGCCCGATCCAGAAGTCGTGCAGCAGGCTCGGCGCGTCATGGAAGTAGAAGATCCACGCGCCGCCGGTGGCGAAGGCGATGCCCAGCCAGACCGCGTGCTTGCCGATCTTGCGCCAGGCCTTGTCGAGCGACCACGGCGCGGCGTCCAGGCGCATGCGGGCGTTGCGATCGCCCTCGAACAGCCGCTCGACATAGATGAACAGGTCGGTCCAGACGGTCTGCGGACAGGCGTAGCCGCACCACAGCCGGCCGAACAGCGCCGTCACCAGGAACAGCGCCAACGCCGACAGCACCAGCAGCCCGGTGATGAAGTGCACCTCCTGCGGCCAGAGCTGGATGTCGAAGAAGTAGAACCGGCGCCCGGCGAAATCGACCAGCACCGCCTGATCGGGCAGCACGCCCGGCCGGTCCCAACGGATCCAGGGGGTGATGTAGTAGATCGCCAGGGTGACGATCATCACCGCCCACTTGATCGCGCGCCAGCGGCCGTGGACCAGCTTCGGATAGATCGGCGCGCGCGGCTTGTAGAGACCGCCGCCCGGATCCGCGCTCTTGCGGGCCCGAGCGGCGGCCGAGACGGGACCCGCTTCGTGCTTGGGGGCGGAAGCTCGGGTCCTGTCTATGACGACGGTCATGGCCCTACTGGCCTCCGGCGTTGGCGTGGATGTAGACGGCGAGCGCCTTCAGGGTCTCCGGGTCGAAGCGGGCCTTCCAGCTCGGCATGACGCCGCCGCGGCCGTTCCAGATCTGGGCGTGGATGTCGGCGCGCGTGGAGCCGTAGAGCCACTCCTGGTCGGTCAGGTTCGGCGCGCCCTGCTTCTGGTCGCCCGTCCCGGTCGGCCCGTGACAGGCGACGCACTGCGTCTGATAGACGGGCGCTGCACGGCGCACGGCGGCGGCGTTCGCCGGCCGGCCCGACAGCGCGACCACGTACTCAGTCAGGTCCGACACCTCGGCGGCGCTCAGCATCTGATCGCGGCCAAAGGCCGGCATCTGCGAGAAGCGCGTCTGCGGATGGTCGGAACGGATGCCCACCTCGATCGTGTGGTGGATGTCCTCCAGCGAACCGCCCCACAGCCAGACGTCGTCGCGCAGGTTGGCGTAGCCCTTGGCCCCGACCCCGCCGGTCCCGTGGCAGGTGGCGCAGTTGTCCCCGAACACCGACTGGCCGACCGCCTGGGCGTAGGCCTGCAGCTCCGGATCACGCTCGATCTCCTCCAGGCTGGCGGTCTTCAGCCGCGCAGCCTGCGCCCCGCGAAGGGTCTTCAGGTCGTTCAGGGCGACCACCACGTCGGCGCGGTCGGATTGGCCGAGCACGCCCTGGGTGTAGCTGCGCACGCCCGGCCAAGCCGGCATCAGCACCCAGTAAACGGCCGCCACGACGATCCCGGCCCAGAACATGTAGAGCCACCAGCGCGGCAGCGGGTTGTCCAGCTCACGGATGCCGTCCCACTCGTGTCCCGTGGTTTCGACGCCCGTGACCTCGTCGGGTTCACGCTTGGACATCGGGGGCCTCATGATCTTGCAGGGGAAGGCTGGCGAGGCGCTTGAACGCCTCGCGGTTGCGCGGCCAGAGCGCGTAGACGACGCCGCAGGCGAAGATCAGCCCGAAATAGATCAGGCCGCCTTGCTGGGCGAAGCGCGCCACCGTCTCGTAGGTCAGGTCGCTCATCGACGGTTCTCCGGGGCCTTGGCCTCGTAGGTGCTGAAGTCGACCAGCGTCCCGAGCATCTGCAGGTAGGCGATCAGGGCGTCCATTTCGGACAGCCGGTCCGGTTCGCCGTCGAAGTCGCGCTGAATGACCTTGCCGCCGTAGCGGGCCTGGAACTTGCTGGCCGCGGCGAACGGATCGGCCTGGGTCTCCAGGTCGTCCTTGGCGCTGTCGATCATGTCCTGGGTGTAGGGCACGCCGACCTTGGTCATCGCACGGATCTTGTCCTGGATGTCGCGGTAATCGAGGGCCTTCTCGGCGAGGAAGGCGTAGGGCGGCATGACGGATTCCGGCACGACCGAGCGCGGGTCGACCAGGTGGTCCTTGTGCCAGCCGTCGGAGTACTTGCCGCCGACGCGCGCCAGGTCGGGGCCCGTCCGCTTGGAACCCCACTGGAACGGGTGGTCGTACATGCTCTCGGCCGCAAGGCTGTAGTGGCCGTAGCGTTCGACCTCGTCGCGCAGCGGACGGACCATCTGCGAGTGGCAGGTGTAGCAGCCCTCGCGGATGTAGATGTCGCGCCCGGCCAGTTCGAGAGGGGTGTAAGGCCGCACGCCCTCCACCTCCTCGACGGTGCTTTCGAGCCAGAACAGCGGCGCGATCTCGACGATCCCCCCGATGGACACCACGATCAGGATCGCGATGACCAGCGGCAGGGAGTGCTTCTCAAGCTTGGTGTGATGCTTCCACATGGTCGGCCTCGCCTTACTGCGCCGCGACGAGCGCGGGGGCGGGACCGCTCAGGCTCTGGGCGCTGGGCGCAGAGCTGGGCATGCGGATCGTACGCCACAGGTTGTAGGACATGATCACCGCGCCGGCGAGGAACATGGCCCCGCCCAGGGTGCGGATGACGTTCTCGATGTGCTTGGCGGCGACGGTCTCGACGAAGGAGTTCGCGAGGAAGCCCTGCGGCGTGTACTCGCGCCACATGAGGCCTTCCATGATCCCGGAAACCCACATCGCGCAGATGTAGAGAAGGATGCCCAGGGTCGCGATCCAGAAGTGCCACTCGGCCAGCTTCAGCGAGTAGAGGCCGTCCTTCTTCCACAGCCACGGCACCATGCAGTAGACGGCGCCGAAGGTGATGAAGCCGACCCAGCCGAGCGCGCCGGAGTGGACGTGGCCGATGGTCCAGTCGGTGTAGTGGCTGAGCGCGTTGACCTCGCGGATCGACATCAGCGGGCCCTCGAACGTGGCCATGCCGTAGAAGGCGATCGCGACGGCCATCATGCGGATGACCGGGTCGGTGCGCAGCTTGTCCCAAGCCCCCGAGAGGGTCATCAGGCCGTTGATCATCCCGCCCCAGGACGGCATCCACAGCATGATCGAGAAGGTCATGCCCAGCGTCTGCGCCCACTGCGGCAGCGCCGTGTAGTGCAGGTGGTGCGGGCCCGCCCAGATGTAGATGAAGATCAGCGACCAGAAGTGGACGATGGACAGGCGGTACGAATAGACCGGCCGCTCCGCGCGCTTGGGCACGAAGTAGTACATCATCGCCAGGAAGCCGGCGGTCAGGAAGAAGCCGACCGCGTTGTGGCCGTACCACCACTGCAGCAGGGCGTCCTGCACTCCGGCGAACAGCGAGTAGCTGCGGCTGTTCAGCGGGCTGACCGGAACCGCCAGGTTGTTGACGATGTGCAGCAGCGCGATGGTGACGATGAAGGCCAGGTAGAACCAGTTCGCCACATAGATATGCGGCTCCTTGCGCTTCCAAAGCGTGCCCAGGAAGACCAGCAGGTAAGCGACCCAGACGATGGTCAGCCACAGGTCGACCAGCCACTCAGGCTCGGCGTACTCCTTCGACTGAGTGATGCCGGCGACGTAGCCGACCGCCGCCAGCACGATGAACAGCTGGTAGCCCCAGAACACGAACCAGGGCCAGACGCCGCCGGCCAGCCGGGCGCGGCAGGT
>NZ_PNLB01000007.1 GCF_013822795.1 Phenylobacterium sp.
CCGCTGGACCACGTAGAAGGAGGTGGCGATCAGGGCGTTGCCGCCAAAGGCGAAGATCACCCCGGAGGTGTGCACCGGACGCAGGCGGCCGAAGTTCAGCCAGCCATGCTCGGGGAAATACAGCAGATTCGGCCACGACAACTGGGCGGCGATGAACACCCCGGCCGTCATCCCGACGATCGCCCAGAACATGGTGGCGATGACCCCTGCCCTGACCACGCCGTCGGCGTAGCGGTCCTGCGGTGATTGCAGGCGGCCGGAGTTGATGGAGACTGTCATGATCGACAGCGCGAGCAGAAACGCCCCGAGGAATATCCAGCCCTGGAGCCGGAACAGCGGGTCTTCGGTGAAGGCGGTGGCGAGGAGCGCTGCGAACGCGCAGATCCCCGTTGTGATGAACAGAAGGACCGCGTCGCGCGGCGCTCTGCTCTCTGGAGCCGGCAAGGTAGTCATGGTCCCCCAAGCGAGTCATGGTGACAGCACCTGGGAGATGGCCGGCCCTTGCCCTAGGGGCATTGATTTCGGTCAAGGCGCCGCTCGAGCGGCTAGTTCTTATGGCTGCACGCTATCCAGTGAGGACGCCATGACACAGCTGAAGTCGGACCTGATCACCGCCGCTGGAGCGGCCATGCTCGTCGGCGCGGCCGTGAGCGCCGAGATGGCCTGGCTCGCCGCCCGGGGCGTGGCCGAACTGGGCGTGCTCTGCGGCGCTGCCGGTCAGCCGCACTGCCCCTGGCTGATCGGCGCGGCCGCCCTGCTCGCCTCCGGGGCGGCGACCCTGATCGCCGGCCGCCGTCGCCCGAAGCCCGCGCCTATTTCTTCGACTTGAAGCGCTCGTAGTAGCCTTCGATCAGCTTGCGCGCCGCACGGCCGATCTTGACGTAGTCAGCCTCGTTGAGGTTGGCCAGCGACACGCGACCCGACGGCGACTGGGTGCCGAACCCGCCGCCCGGCAGCAGCACCACGCCCGATTCCTTGGCCAGCTCAAACAGCAGGTTGGTCGGCTTGACGGTCTTCATCAGCCAGTCGACGAAGTCCTGGCCGAACGCCTTGCCGCCCAGGTACTCGAGGTCGAGCAGCGTGTAGTAGCCGACGTCGTCCGGATTGTGCTCGGGCGCGACGCCGAGCTCGCGGTAGAGCGCCGCCTCCCGCGCGCGGATCAGCCGCTTCATCGCCGCCTTGTAGTCGCCGTGGATGTCCATCAGGCAGAACAGCGAGAACAGGGCCATCTGCGCCTGTTGCGGGGTCGAGAGCCCCGCGGTGTGGTTCAGCGCCACGGTGCGGCTGTCGGCGACCAGCCGGTCGATGAACTTCAGCTCCCGCGGGGTCGTGGTGATCGAGCTGTAGCGCTCGTCCAGCCCCTTCAGCTGCGCCTCCGAAAGCTGGCTGATCAGCCGGTCCAGAACGTTGTCGCGATGGGTGGCGATCGCGCCCAGGCGCCAGCCGGTGGCGCCGAAGAACTTCGAGAACGAGTAGACCAGGATCGTGTTCTGCGGCGCGATCGCGAACAGCGACACGAAGTCGTCGGCGAAGGTGCCGTAGACGTCATCGGTGAGGATGATCAGGTCGGGCCGCTCCTTCACGATCCCGGCGATCCGCTCGAGCGTCTTCTGGTTGATCCGCGCCGAGGGCGGGTTGCTGGGATTGACCAGGAAGAAGGCCTTCACCGCCGGATCCTTGAGCTTGTCGATCTCGGAGTCGGGGTACTGCCAGCCCAGCTTCGGGTCGGCCTCGATGTTGATTTCCTTGAGCCGGTAGTCGTTGAGCTCGGGGATCTCGATGTAGGGCGTGAAGATCGGCATGCCGATGGCGATCGAGTCGCCCGGCGCCAGCAGGTGGTTCTCGCGCAGGGTGTTGAAGATGTAGGTCATGGCGGCGGTGCCGCCCTCGGTCGCAAAGACGTCGAACTCGCCGACGAACGGGTGCTTGCCGATCATCTCCTGGCGCAGATAGGCCCCGACCACGATCTCGGTCAGCGTCAGCATCCGATCCGGCACCGGATAGTTGCAGCCCAGCGCCGCCTCGCACATCTCGTAGAGGAACGCCCCCGCGTCGAGACCGAGCTGGTCGCGGACATAGGACACCGCGCCGGCCAGGAACTTGACGCCCTTATGGTGCGAGTTCTCGCGCACGAAGATCTCGAACCGGTCCTCGATCCCCTGGCGGCGTGGAAAGCCGCCGACGCCCTCTGGCATGTAGGCGAACGAGCGCTCGGACTCGCGCAGGGCGAAGTGGCTTAGCTGCAGGAAGCCGTGCCGCGGCACGGTGGCCAGGAAGTTGGGATTGCCCCGCCCGGCGTTCAGCATCAGCCGGTTCTCGACGCTCGAGGCCAGCTCGATCAGCGCGTCCTTCAGCTCGAAGGGGCTCAGCTGCGACAGTTCTTCGATCTTGGGATCCATGGGGCTTCTCCGAGCGAAACTAGACGAGGCCGACCACAAGCGGACCGAGCAGGGTCAGCAGCACATTGGCCAGGGCGTAGGTGATGGCGAAGGGCACGGTCGGCACGGTGCTCTCGGCCTTGGCCAGCACCTCGCCGAACGCCGGATTGGCGCTGCGCGACCCGGCCAGCGCGCCGGCGAACACCGCGGTGTTGTCGTAGCGCAGCAGGTAGCGGCCGATGACCATGGTGATCAGCAGCGGCAGCATGGTCACGACGATCCCGAGCAGGAAGATCGTCGCGCCATTCTGCTGAATGGTGACCAGCGCCTGCTTGCCGGAATTCAGCCCGACCACGGCGACGAAGGCGGCCAGGCCGAAGTCCTGCAGCAGCTGACCGGCCGGATGCGGCATCGCCCCGAACACCGGCCGCTTGGCCCGCAGCCACCCAAAGACCAGGCCCGAGAGCAGCGCCCCGCCCCCAGCCCCAAGGGTCAGCGGCACGTCGCCGATCTGGACGCTGAGCAGCCCGATCAGCAGGCCGACCAACACGCCGATGCCGAGATAGACGAAGTCCGTCTTGTCGTTGGGTTCGAGGATGTAGCCGGCCTCCTTGGCGGCCCGCTCCGTATCGGTGGCCGAGCCGTAGAAGGTGATGACGTCGCCATGCTGGACGATGGTGTCCGCCAGCACGGGGATCGGTCGGCCCATGCGCGTGATCTTCTCGACATAGATGCCGTGGCGCATGTCCCGGTCGACCGCGTAGCGGACCTGGTCGATGGTCATGTTGTTCATGCCCTTGCGGGTGAACACCGCCTCGCGCGACTGCATGGCCAGCGGCGGGCCGTTGTGATCGAGCACCTCGGGACCGATCACGCTGGAGGCGGAAACGACCTCGGTCCGGCGTCCGACGACGATGATCACGTCGCCCCGATCCAGCGCCAGGTCCGGCCGCAGTTCGAGGGTCTGGGTTCCGCGACGGACCATTTCGACGGTGAAGTCGTCCTTGGCGGTCGCCTCGATCTGCTGGACGGTCTGGCCGGCCCCCTGCTCGACCCGATAGGCCCGGCCGACCAGCGACGGCAGAGCCGGGGTCGCGCCGGCGGCCATCTGCGCGCCGCCGCGCAGCTTGGCCTCGATGTTGGCCGCCGCGGTCTTGATATCCATGCCCATGAACCGCGGCAGGATGTTCACGCAGACGATGATCGCGCCGAGCGAGCCGAACACGTAGGTGACCGCATAGCCGATGGCGACGTTGGCCTGGAGTTGCTTGATCTGCTCGGCCGGCAGCGGCAGCCGGGCGATGGCGTCGCCCGCCGTGCCGATGATCGCCGACTGGGTCAGGGCCCCGCCCGCAAGTCCCGCCGCCAGGCCCTTGTCCAGGTGGAACATCTTGGCCAGCACGATCACCGTGATCAGGGCGGTCACGGCGAGGATCACCGCCAGGGCGATCTCCCGCAGACTCGACTTGTTCAGCGAGTTGAAGAACTGCGGGCCGCTGTTGTAGCCGACCGCATAGATGAACAGCGCGAACATCACCGACTTCACGCCGTTGTCGATCTCGACCCCGACCTGGCTGATCACCACGGCGGCCAGCAGCGAACCGCCGACGCCGCCGAGCTGGAAACGCCCGAAGTTGATTTTGCCGACCGCATAGCCGATCGCCAGGGTCAGGAAGAGCGCCGCCTCCGGCGACTTCTGGAACAGGGCGTGGAGCCATTCCATGCGCCGTCCTCCTTCAATTCATATTGGCCGCGACCCCGACCACGATCGGGCCGAGCAGCGGCAACAGGACATTGGAGATCGCGTAGGTGACGGTGTAACCGACGACGGGCGTGGAATTTCCCGCCGCCGCCGTGACGGCGCTGATGGCCGGCGTGCTGCACTGCTGGCCGGCGATGGCCCCGAGCAGGAACGGCGCCTCGATCTTCAGCAGCCTGCGGCCGATGAACAGCGAGCCGAGCGCCGGCAGCAGCGCCGCCAGCATGCCGGCGATCGGCAGGGTCAGGCCGTATTCCTTGATCAGCCGGATCGCGTCCGGGCCCGCCGACAGGCCGACCGCGGCGATGAAGGTCGCCAGGCCGAAGTCCTTGAGAATCTGCGCCGCCGAGCTCGGGAAGTTCCACGCGCCGGTGCGCTTGGTCGCCAGCCAGCCGAACACCAGCCCCGACAACAAACATCCGCCGCCCGTGCCCAGCGAGATCCGGATCCCTGCGATGGTCACGCCGAGCAGACCGATCAGGATGCCGACCAGGATTCCGACCCCGATCATCACGAAGTTGGTGCGGTCGCCGACCTCGACCAGGCGGCCGAGTTCGCGCGAAGCGCGCACCACGGTGCGTTCGGCCCCGTAGAGCGTCACGACGTCGCCGTTCTGGATCTGGGTGTCGGGCAGGATGGGGATGTCGTGACCCATGCGGCGCGCCCGCGAGATGTAGACGCCGCGTTGGATGTCCAGCGGCGCCAGTTCGCGCAGCTGGCGGATCGGCCGGCCGGTGACCTGGGCGCTCGCCACGACGACATCGCGGCTGACGAGCGGCATGTTGAGCGCGTCCGGCACCCGCTGCTCAGGGCCGAGTTTGGCGGCGGCCTCGAGCACGCCGGCCCGCCGCCCGACCAGCATCACGATGTCGCCGGCCTGCAGGCGATCCTCGCCGCGGGCGTCGCGAATGGCCCCGCCGCTGGCGATACGTTCGATCGTGGCGTTGTGGCCGAGCGCGGCCTCGAACTCGCCCACCGTGGTCCCCGCCGCCGGTCCGGCGAGGTAGGCGCGGCCGACCAGTTCGGGCATGGCCTGCGCCGCTGCGGCGGCCTGGCCCTCCCCCATCCGCTGGGCCAGGGCGGCCGCCTCCTTCTTCAGGTCGATCCGCATGAGCAGCGGCGCGAACTGGCTGGTGAAGAGCACGATGGTAATCAGGCCGACCAGGTAGGTCACGCTATAGGCCGTCGCGATCTGCCCCTGCAGCGCCACCGCCTCCTCCGCCGAGATCGGCAGATGGGTGACGGCCTCCGCCGCGGTGCCGATAACCGCCGACTCCGTCGCCGAGCCCGCCAGCAGCCCGGCCGCCGCGCCGGGATTGAGCTTGAGGAGCGCGGTCGCGCCTAGCACCACAGTCATGACCACGACGACCTCGACAAGCGAGAGTATGCCGAAGCGCCATCCTTGACGGATGTTGGCGAAGAACTGCGGGCCGCCCGTGAACCCCAGCGCAAAGATGAAAAGCGCAAAGGCGATGTTCTTCAGGTCGGGATCGAGCCGAACCCCCGTCTGTCCCAGGATCAGCGCGACGATCAGCGTCCCGCACACCCCGCCCAACTGCACCGGCCCCAGCTTGACCGCGCCGATCGCATAGCCGACCGCCAACGACAGGAAGAGCGCCATCTCCGGGTGGTGAGTCAGCGTCTCGATCATTTGACGAAGTCGTACTTGATGCTGGTTTGAAGACGCGTGACGTCGGCGTCGAGGCCGTTCTGCAGCTCCAGACGGCCGTAAAGCGCCTCGACGCCGACGGTGAATTGCGGGCTGCCCTGCCAGATCACGTTCAGCGCCCCATAGGTCCCTGACCGATAGGCGCTGGCGGCCAGGTTGGCGTCGCGATCGATCACCACGCCGCCGCCCACCAGGTTGCTGCGCCACTTCGGCGACCAGTGCCGGGTGTAGCCGAGGTAGCCGCCATAGGCGGTCAGCAGTTCAACATCGCCGTTCGGTGCGATCACCGCGTCGTACCCCTTGCCGCCGAGATCGTTGAAATAGCGGCCGATCCCTTCGCCATAGGCGAACGAGCCCATGACGAAGTCGCCGTTGACCTTGACCAACCCGGTGAGGCTGACGCCGTAGCCGGTCTCGCTGTGATCATCCGCGCCGGCTGCATAACCGATGCTGCGCACCACGGCCCCGCCCTGCAGATGGCCCCAGTCCTGCTCGAGCCGGAGGGCCAACGTCAGGTCGGGCATCGGCTGGTACGCCCGTTGACCGGCCGCCAGAGTGATATCGGAAGACGGGTCGTCGATGGCGAAAGTCGCGGTAGCGCCGTCCGCGAACGTCCAGATGTACCGCAGCCCCGCCAGCCGCAGCAGCATCTCGCCGCCGGGCCCTTCGTCGTCCAGGGTTTCGGGGAATGAGTCGGAGTCGGTGAAGGCGCTGTATCCGTAGCCGCCGTAAAGGTTGCCGACCTGCCCGTGCGCCTGACGCAGCCGAAAGGCCGTCGTCCCTGCGCCGCCATAGAAGTCGTTCTCAAGATAGAAGCGCAGCGGGCCGAGCGAGCTCGGGCGCCGGAGATCGAAGCTGAAGCGTGTGGCGTTGGCGTCGATATTTGCATTGTCGCCGCCCCCGGCCCCGATCGGGATCGCGGAGGTGACCAGCTTGTCGGGGTTTCCCGCAGGCGAGAAGTCGTAGATCGCATTGACCTTGCCGAAGCCGCCAAGCTTCACCGTCGTTTCGGTCCCGGGGATCTGAAGAAAGCCCTTCAGCTCCGGATCGTTGGGCGGTGGCCGCGTGTCTGGCCGCGCGACGCCGGTCAGCTCATCGCCGAAGGTCTGGCGCGGCAGCGTCCGCGAAGCGCTCGCCGCAGCCGCAGGCCGAGCGGGCTTCAGAAGCGGCGCGGGCGATTGCGGCCCCTCCACCCTCGCCTGACCGCTGGACCTTTCGACCGCGTCGAGACGCGTTTCAAGGACGGTGATGGTGGCTTTCAGCTTGGCGATCTCGGCCCGGAGGGCCGCGGTATCCTCGGCGGCGCGCGCGTTTGGGGCCATGGCAAGTAGACATCCGGCTGCAGCCAGCAGCCGTCCCGGGATGATCGCCCCCGCCGTCTCCACGCCAACCCCTCGCCAGCTATTCTCCCTGGGAGAGAATGCATTCAACCGAAAGGCGTTCCGGCCAAGCCTGCGCCGCCGCCGGGTATAGCGGCGAGCACGTGGCGACAGCAGGGCCATTTTGAGGCCGCCCGGTCGATCTTGTGGCTTGCTCAGCCCATAACCGAAGCTCATGAGACAGGCGCGTCCGCCGTATCCTCGGCGGCGGATGGCGTTGAGGGGAAATGGCCATGGTCTCAGTTCCAGGTTCGTCGATGAACCTGCGCCACATCGAGGTGTTCCACGCGGTCTATCAGTCGGGCTCGGTCAGCGCCGCCGCGCGCGCCCTCAACGTCTCCCAGCCCTCGGTCAGCAAGGTTCTCAAGCACGCCGAGAGCCGGATCGGATTTCGCCTGTTCCGCCTGGTGAAGGGACGTCTTGTGCCGACCGACGAGGCGCACACCCTGTTCCGGGAAGTCGACGACATCTATGGGCGGATCGAGTCCCTGCGGCAGACCACGCGCAACCTGCGGGCCGGCGGCGACGGCCACATCCGGCTGGCCGTCCTGCCGTCCCTCGGACTCGGCGTCGCGCCGGCCGCCGTCGCGCGGTTTCGCCAACAGCGGCCCAACGTTTCGTTCGATATCCACACCCTGCACAACGACGACATCCTGAAGGCGCTGTACGAGCGCAACAGCGATCTCGCCGTGGCCTATGAGGCCCCACGCCACCCCCGATTGGCCGACGTCCGCATCGGTTCGGGCGAACTCGTCATGCTCTATCGCAAGGACGAAATCCCCGACGCGCCCGAGCGGATGAGCCTAGATGCGGCGCGCGGCCGCGACCTCATCAGCCTGGCTGGCAGCGGCCCGGTCGGGGCCCTGTTCGCCAGCGAGGTGGTGCAGGACGACCCCGGCCGCAGCGAGCGCATCGTCGTGCAAACCTACTATGTGGCGGCCGCCCTGGTGCGGCATGGCGCCGGGGTCGCGGTGGTCGACGAGTTCACGGCCCGAGCCAGCCTCAGCCCCGAGCTCGATTTCCGGCCGCTAACCCCGCAGGTGACCTTCGGCGTGCATTGCATCTACCTGGAGGACCGGCCGCCCTCGCGCCCCGCCCGCGACTTCATCGGCGTTCTCCAGCAGACGCTCGCCGAGCGCGACACATAACCGGCGGCTATGTCGCGGCCCACCGCTGGGGCAAGTGCTCACGCCGTCGGCAGGCTCCTGCGACTGATCCTGCGGGTGCGCGGCGCACTAGCGCTCGGCGCGAGCGCCGCACTATCGTCGGCGACCGACCCGCAGCTTTGGAAACACTTCATGGCCACCGAGCAAGACTCCGGCGCCTCGGTTGACGCGGCCCAGCCGCGCGGCGCCGGCGCCCTGCTGCGCCGCTACTGGTTCGGCGTCGTCCTCTGGAAGCGGATCCTGGTCGCCCTGGCGCTGGGGACCATTGCCGGCCTGACGCTGGGCGAGGCGGCGGTGCAGCTGAAGTGGATGGGCGACGTCTTCATCCGCCTGATCCGCATGGTCGTCGCCCCGTTGGTGTTCTTCTCGATCGTCTCGGGCATCGCCAGCATGGGCGATCCCAAGCGGCTGGGCGCCATCGGCTCCAAGACCCTGGCGCTCTACCTGACCCTGACCGTCATCGCCGTCAGCGTCGGCATGACCATGGGCGCGATCTTCCAGCCCGGCGTCGGCATGGATTTCGCCGGCGCCGCTCCGGCCCAGATCGCCAAGGCGCCGCCGAGCCTCGGCGAGCACCTGATCAGCATCATCCCGACCAACCCGATCGCGGCCCTAGCGCAGGGCGACGTGCAGTCGGTGATCTTCTTTGGGATCCTGGTCGGCCTCGCCATCCTGACCATCGCGCCGCGCGCCGAGCCGGTCGGCCGCCTGTTCCAGATGGGCGCCGACATCATGCTGCAGATCGTGCGCTTCGTGATGGAGGTCGCGCCCTTCGGCGTCTTCGCCCTCGTCGCCTGGGTGATGGGCACGACCGGCCCCAGCGCCTTCATCCACGTCCTGAAGCTGGCGGCCGCACTGGTGCTGGGCTGCGCGTTCCAGACCCTGATCATTCATGGCGGCCTGGTGCGGCTGGTCGCGCGCCTGCCGGTGCTGCCGTTATTCCGCGACATCACCGACGTGGTGGCCATCGCCTTCTCGACCTCGTCCAGCGCCGCCACCCTGCCCGTCGCCATGCGTGTCGCCGAAAAGAACCTCGGCGTCAGCCACGCGGTGACCTCGACGGCCATGCCGCTGGGCGTGACGCTCAGCATGGACGGCACCGCGCTCTATGTCGCCCTGCTGGCCGTGCTGTCGGCCCAGGCCTTCGGGATCGATCTGCACCTCTCGCAATACGTCATGCTGGTCCTGGCCACGACGGTCGTGGCGCTCGGGACCGCACCGGTGCCGTCGGCCTCGCTGTTCATGCTGGCTGCGGTCCTGCAGGTGATCGGCCTCGGCGCCGAGCAGACCGCGCTGGTCGTCGGCTTCATCCTGCCTTTCGACCGGCTGCTGGACATGACCCGCACCATCACCAGCGCCACCAGCGACCTGTCGACGGCGGTCACCGTCGCCAAATGGGAAGGCGAACTGGATGTAGAAACCTACCTACGCAGGCCCGCCGAGTAGGTTTTCCGGGCTCTTCATCTAGGGTCTTACCCTGACAGCAATGCGCGGCCGCATGG
This sequence comes from Phenylobacterium sp., assembly GCF_013822795.1. Lineage (GTDB taxonomy): Bacteria > Pseudomonadota > Alphaproteobacteria > Caulobacterales > Caulobacteraceae > Phenylobacterium. The sequence continues at coordinate 9,854 of NZ_PNLB01000007.1, forward strand.
CCCAATCTCCCGGAAGCTTCGCCAGGAGACACGACATGCGCAGGATCGGGCTACTCGCTTTGCTGGCGGCTACAGCCGGCCTTCCCGCGGCGGCTCACGCCGAGGACGACTGGACCTTCTCGGTGACGCCTTACGTCTGGATCGCCTTTCCGCAGGGCGACGTCGCCTTGGCCGCCGGCGGCGGCAGCGGCGGCTCCCGGCCGACGGTCAACCCGGACGTTCAGGTGAACTTTGACGACATCGGCCTCTCCGGCGCGTTCACCGGCTCGGCCGACGCGCGCTACGGAAAGTTCGGCGTGCTCGGCGACCTCACCTACTACGAAGTCGAGGCCGACAAGGACATCGCCGCCGGCCCTCTGCCCGACGCCGACGGCAAGGTGACCATCTCGGGCACCAAGGGCATGATCGTCGGCTACTGGCGCGCCTACGAGACCGACCGCGCCTCGGTCGACCTCCTCGGAGGAGCCCACTACCTCGGCATCGACGCCGACGTCGCGGTGAGCACCCCCAACCGCGGGATCAACTTCAGCGCCAAGGAAGATCTTTGGGACCCGGTGATCGGCGTCCGCGGCAAGACCTTGATCGGCGAGCATTTCGGGGTGATCGGCCTGGCCACCGCCGGCGGCTTCGGCGTCTCGTCCGAGAGCCTCTACGAGGTCCAGGCCTATCTCAGCTACCGGTTCAACGACCTGCTCACGGCCGAGGCCGGTTACCGCTTCTACTCCACAAAGTGGGAAGGCGACCGCATCGACTATGACGCCTCGTTCAGCGGGCCGCTGATCGGCCTCACCTTCACGTTCTGAACGCGGCGCCCCGCCACGTCACCAGAAGCGGCGCGGCGTCGACGTTTGCGCGCCGGCGTCCTGCGAGCTCGGCGCCTCGGGCGCGGCAGGAGCCTGCGCCAGGACCGCGTCACGGCCGTTCAACGAGTTCATCCCCGTAGCCACGACCGACACCCGCAGCCGGCCCTCCAGCGACGGGTCAAAGGCCGCGCCGAATATGATGTTGCCGTCCGGGTCGACCTGGTCGGAGATCACGTTCGCCGCCTCGTCGACTTCCAGCAGCGTCATGTCCGTGCCGCCGGTGACGTTGATCAGCACCGCCTTGGCCCCGGCCAGCGAGGTTTCGTCCAGCAGCGGGTTCTGGATGGCGTTCTGAGCGGCGACGGCCGCCCGGTCGGCGCCGGTCGCCTCGCCCGTGCCCATCATGGCGTTGCCCATGCCGCCCATCACGCTGAGCACGTCGGCGAAGTCGAGGTTGATCAGGCCCGGCAGCACCATCAGGTCGGTGATCGAGCGCACGCCCGAGTGCAGCACCTGGTCGGCCATACCGAACGCCTCGGCGAAGGTGGTCTGCTCAGTGGCCACCCGGAACAGGTTCTGGTTCGGCACGATGATCGAGGTGTCGACGTACTGCTGCAGCTCCTGCAGGCCGGCCTCGGCCAAGCGCATGCGGTGACGGCCCTCGAAACGGAATGGCTTGGAGACGACGCCGACCGTCAGAATCCCGCGCTCACGGGCGCAGCGGGCCACGAACGGCGCCGCGCCGGTGCCGGTGCCGCCGCCCATGCCGGCGGTGATGAACACCATGTCCGCACCGTCGAGATAGCGGATGATGTCCTCGGCGGATTCCTCGGCGGCGCTGAGCCCCGCATTGGGATTGGCCCCCGCGCCCAGGCCCTGCGTGACCCGCACGCCGAGCTGGATCCGTTGGCTGGCCAGGGACAGCGACAGCTGCTGGGCGTCGGTATTGGCGACGACGAAGTCGACGCCCTCCAGCCCCTGCTCGATCATGTTGTTGACCGCGTTCACGCCGGCGCCGCCGACTCCGAACACCACGATCCGGGGCTTCAATTGGGCGGCCGCCGGGCGCGTTCCGTTCGGGGCTGACACTGACATGCTCGCAATACTCCTCGTACGTCCCTGCCGTGGCCGCCGGCGATTCCACAACCAAGGCGGACCAGTTCCCACAGGAATGTGGTGCAATCCGGACTCACCCCCGGGGCACGGCCCACCGAATTGGCCCATTGCGGAACAAACAGCAAGCGGAGGCGTAGCGCGGCGCTTTAAGCCGCAGCCGGAAGACTCCGCCGTGGCGTAGCGATCACCCCGCGGACACTGGCGCGCATGAAGTCGACCAGCCGCCGAACGCTTTGCGCGTCGACACCGACCTCGGCCGCCGCCAAACGCTCCGACAGCGCACCGTCGCCCTGGAAGATCAACCGGAAGGCACGCTTGAGCGCGGTCATCTCGCTGGCGACGAATCCAGCCCGGCGCAGGCCCACCGCGTTCAGCGACACCAGGCGCGCGCGGTCACCCTGGACCAGACAGTACGGCGCCACGTCCTGGGTCACGATCGCCCCGCCGGCGACGAAGGCCAGCTGCCCTATCCGGACGTGTTGATGGACGGCGCAGAGGCCGCTCAGTTGGGCGCGCTCGCCGATCTCGACGTGACCGCCGAGCGTGGCCCCATTGGCCATGACGACGTCGTCGCCGATCACACAGTCATGGGCGATGTGCGAGGTCGCCATAAAGAGCCCCCGCGCGCCGATGATCGTTGTCGCCTCGCCGCCGGCGTGGACGGTCACGAACTCGCGGAACACGTTGCCGTCGCCGATCTGCAGACGCCCGGAATCGGCGGCCCGTCCTGTGATCTGCGGACTGGCGCCGATCGAACAAGAGGCCATGAAGCGGTTGTCGGCGCCGATCTCGGTGCGCCCGTCGAGCACCGCATGCGGGCCGACGACATTGCCCGGCCCCATACGCACGCCAGGTCCAATCACGGCATAGGGGCCGATCTCGCAACTGGGATCGATCTGCGCGCCGGGCGCGACAACGGCTGTCGAATGAATGCTCGCCATGCGAAGAGACGTGGACCTGTCGAATGTCGCCGCCAACTCAACTTCGGTGTCCGATTGCGACGGGCTACAGATGCCGCCCCAGAATCGCCGCCGCTCCGGACCCCTACTTTGCCTTCAGCCGTCTATGGAAACCCGCCGCCCGACGTCATCGAGACGCCTAAGGGAGCTGCGCAGCTGTCGCCGTTGATCCCCGGCTCGACGGATATCTCGCGCCTGGCCGACGCCAGCCAGGACGAGATCGCGCTGCTTGTTCCGGGCGGCGCGATCGAGGCCCGCCACCTGCTGGCCCATGCCCTGCGCGTTCTGCGTCCCGGCGGCGAGCTCGCCGCCGCCGCCCCGAAGGATCGCGGCGGTTTGCGCCTGAAAAAGACACTGGTCGGCCTCGGCTGCGAGGTCATGGAGACCTCGCGCCGTCATCACCGCATTTGCGAGGTCGAACGTCCGGCCGCCGCGCTCGACCTGGCCGGGGCCATCGCCGAAGGCGCGCCGCGCATCCTGCCGAGCGGGCTTTGGTCGCAACCCGGCGTCTTTAGCTGGGACCGGCTGGATCCGGGCAGCGACCTGCTGCTCCAGCATCTGCCGACGCTCAGCGGGGCTGGCGCCGACTTCGGCTGCGGTATCGGATGGCTGGCGCGGGCGGTCCTGTCCTCGCCCGCCGTCAGCGCCCTGACCCTGATCGACCTCGACCGCCGTGCGGTGGAGTGCGCCGAGCACAACGTCGTCGATCCGCGCGCGCGCTTCGTCTGGGCGGACGTGCGCAACGCCGCCAAGGACCTCGCCGGACTCGACTTCGTGGTGATGAACCCTCCGTTCCACGACGGCGGCCAGGAAGACCGGCGGCTGGGCCAGGCGTTCATTCGCGCCGCCGCCGACAGCCTGAAAACCGGCGGACGCCTGTGGCTGACCGCCAATCGCCACCTGCCCTACGAAGCGGTTCTGGCCGAAGCGTTCAAGGCCGTGACGCCGGTCGCCGACGGCGGCGGCTACAAGATCTACGAGGCGCGCAAATGACCAAGACGCCGACCATGCGGCTCGACCGGCTACTGTCGAATCTGGGCTATGGCAGCCGCAAGGAGATGCACGGCCTGGTCGCCGCCGGTGAAGTCGTGCTGGACGGCGTGGCGCTGAGGGACGCCGGCGCGCGAATCCCCATCGGCGCAGATCTGCCCGAGCGCATGCGGATCATGGGCAAGCCCGTCGATCCGCCGCCGCCGATGGTGGTGATGATGCACAAGCCGCTGGGCGTCGTCTGCTCGCACAAGGAGTATGGCGACCGCGTCTATGATCTGCTGCCGCCGCGCTGGCGGGTCCGCGATCCGGCGCTGTCGACGGTGGGCCGGCTGGACAAGGAGACGTCCGGCTTGCTGCTGATCACCGACAATGGCGATTTCCTGCACCGGGTGATCTCGCCTCGCCGCCACGTGCAGAAGAGCTACATCGCCGACCTCGACCGCCCGCTGGAAGGCCACGAGGGCGAAATCTTCGCCGCCGGGACGCTGATGCTTGAGGGCGAGGACAAACCGCTGCTGCCGGCGACGCTGGAGCCGCTGGGCGAGCGCAAGGCGCGGTTGCTGATTGAAGAAGGCCGCTACCATCAGGTCCGCCGGATGTTCGCGGCGGTGGGCAACCACGTGAACGCGCTGCATCGCGATCGGATCGGTGGGCTGGCGCTGCCCGACGATCTGGAGGCCGGCGAGTTCCGGGTGCTGCCGGCGGCGACGGCCGAGCTGGTGTTCGCCGGCTGACAACACACCAGGGGGACTGCCGATGTCCGCGGCCAACGAAGCGTTCGAACACCTGATGCGATTGGCCGGGCGGCCAGTCCCGGACTTCGTTCGTATCCAGGACGAACCGTCCGCGATGCCCACGCGCTTCCATGCCGAAGCCGGGGCCGCCGCGGCGCTGGCGGCGGTCGGTACGCTCGCCGCCGACCTCTGGACGCTGCGTTCGGGCCAGACGCAGCAAGTGACGGTCTCGCCACGTGAGGCCGGAGCGGCGCTGATCAGCTTCGCCCTGCAGGTGTTCGAAGACCCGTCGCGCGCGCCGCCTCAGCGGCCCGACGACGCCGGCGGCGGCGGACGTGGGACCCCGGCCATGGGGTTCTTCCCGACCAAGGACGACCGGCACGTCTTTCTGCATCCGAGCTTCCCCGAGAGCGCCGCCAAGCTGCACCGCCTGATGGGCTCGCCGGCCGACACCGTCGCGGTCGCGGCCGAGGCGATGAAGTGGAACGCGCTCGACCTCGAAAACGCGATCGTCGACGCCGCGGTCTGCGGGGCCATGGTCCGTACGGCCGAAGAATGGGACGCCTCCGAGCAGGGACGCATCCTTGCCGCACGTCCGATCGTCGAGATCGTGAAGATCGCCGATGGCCCGCCCATGCCCCTTCCCGACCGCGGCGAGGCGCCGCTCTCGGGCGTTCGCGTGCTCGACCTGACCCGGGTTCTCGCTGGACCGACCTGCGGCAAGACCCTGGCCCAGCACGGCGCCGACGTTCTCTACGTCGCCTCCCCCAACCTCCCGGCCACCGAGTTCTTCATCAGCGACGTCGGCCACGGCAAGCTCTCGGCCTGGCTCGACCTGAAGGATCCCGCCCAGCTCGCGCGATTGAAGGCGCTGATCGCCCAGGCCGACGTCTTCAGCCAGGGTTATCGCCTGGGCGCGCTGGAACGGCTGGGCCTGGGACCGCTCGACCTCGCCCAGCTGCGGCCCGGCATCGTCTACACCTCGATCAACGCCTATGGGCAAGAAGGACCATGGGCCAATCGACCGGGCTGGGAACAGCTGGCCCAGACCGTTACCGGCATGGCCGATATCCACGGCGGCACGGCCGGACCCAAGTTGCAGCCGGGTGCGGTGGCCGACTACACGACGGGCTTCCTCGCAGCATTCGGCACGCTGGTCGCGCTCCATCGGCGCGCCCGATACGGCGGCAGCTACCTGGTGCGGGTCTCGCTGGTGCAGACGGCGACTTGGCTGCGCGGTCTGGGGCTGAAGTCCGACGACGACCTCGCCCAGGTGCAGCCCGCCAATCCGACCGAGATCGACGGTTGGCGGATCGATTCCCCCTCAGGCTTTGGACCCGTGCGTCACCTGCGCCCGCCCGTGCAGATGTCGGCGACGCCGCCGCGCTGGGCTCGCCCGACGACGCCGCTGGGCGCAGCCGCGGCGGAGTGGCCCTAGGGCGCGTCGTCAATCACCGACAGCGGCGGGGCGATCTCCTCCAGCGGCTTGCGTTCGGCGGCCACGCCCAGGAACAGCTCGACGACGGCTGCGCTGAGCATCAGGCCGCCGCCCAGCAGGTAGCCCCAGAAAATCTGACTGCGCTCGCCGCTGTCGATCAGCGCGCCGAATAGCGCCGGCCCCCCGACCCCGCCCAGCAGCGTGCCGAACGCGTAGAACAGCGAGATCGTCACCGCCCTTGTCTCCAGCGGGAAACTCTCGCCGACGGTCAGGTAGGCGGCGCTGGCCCCGGCCGAGGCGAAGAAGAAAATCACCGTCCAGGCCGCGGTCTGCGTCGTGGCCGTCAGCATCCCGGCCGAGAACATCCATCCCGTGACGCATAACAGCGCGCCCGCCAGCCCGTAGGTCAGGGCGATCATCGGCTTGCGGCCGACGCTGTCGAAGAAATGGCCGAGCAGCAGCGGCCCCAGGAAATTGCCTGCGGCGAACGGCAGGATGAACCATCCGATCGACGACGCCGGGACCTCGTAGAACTTGGTCAAGATCAGCGCGTAGGTGAAGAAGATCGCGTTGTAGCAAAAAGCCTGCGTCGCCATCAGCACCACGCCCAGCACCGTTCGCTTGGGATGCCGCACGACCAACGAGCGGGCGATGTCAAACCAGGACGTCCGCATCGGCCGCAGTCGCAGGGTCGGCAGATCATCCGTCGGCCCCAGCGACCTGCCGGTGTCGCGCTCGATCCGCGCCTCGATCGTCTCGACGACCGCCAGCGCCTCTTCGGGATGGCCATGGGTCATTAGCCAGCGCGGACTCTCGGGGATGTAACGGCGGACCCAGATGACGATCAGCGCCAGCAGCCCGCCGATGATGAAGGCCAGCCGCCAGCCCCAAGCCTGGTCGACCAGGTTGGGGTCGAGCACGATCAGCGAGCCCATCGCGCCCAGCGCCGCGCCGAGCCAGAAGCTGCCGTTGATCGCCAGATCGGTGTAGCCGCGGCGGCGCGCCGGAATCAGTTCCTGGATCGCCGAGTTGACGGCCCCATACTCGCCGCCGATCCCGGCCCCGGTCAGGAAGCGGAACAGCATGAACGACCAGAAGTCCCAGGCGAAGCCGGTGGCGATGGTCGCCAGCAGGTAGACTCCGACCGTGATGGTGAACAGCCGCCGCCGTCCGAAGGTGTCGGTCAGCCGTCCGAACACCAGCGCGCCCAGCACCGCCCCCAGGATGTAGGCGCTGCCGCTCAGCCCGATCTGGGTGGTGGTGAGCCCCAGCCCCTCGGAGATCGCCGGCGACAGCGAGCCGACCAGCGTCACCTCCAGCCCGTCGAGAATCCAGGTGATCCCCAGCGCCGCGACCACCAGCCAGTGGAAGCGGCTCCACGGCAGTCGGTCCAGCCGCGCCGGTACGTTGGTCGTGAAGCTCATGCGCCCTCCCCCCGTCGTTTCGCGTAAGTGAGCGACAACGCGACGGCGCCGCTTGGGTTCATGCCCTTCTGGCTGTATGGCCGCACAAGATGTTTACCGACGAGATCACCGTTGACGCCCGCGGGCACCGTTGCCCGGTGCCGACCCTGCGCCTGCGCCGCGCGCTCGAAGACGCCCGTCCGGGCGCCAAGGTGCGGCTGCTAGCCGACGACCCGCTGGCCCGGATCGACGTACCGCACTTCGCCAGCGGCGCCGGCTTCGTCGTCGTCGAGACCAGCGAGCGCGACGGGGTCCTGAGCTTCCTGGTCGCGCGCCCGGACTAGTCGTCCGGCAGCAGCCGCCGACTGCGCTCGCGCAGCACGACTTCGATCTCGGTGGCGAAGGCGCCTCCGAAGAACACCGCGTTCACGCTCCACGACAGCCAGATCAGGAACACCACGACCGCGGCGACCGAGCCGTAGGTCGCGCCCAGGTGCGCCACCTGCTCAACGTAGAAGGCGCTGGCCCAGGACACCATCAGGCAGAGGATCGCCGCCGAGACCCCGCCGAGGATCGACGGCAGCCAGGCGACCGGCCGGCTCGACATCGCGAACCGGTAGATCAGCGTCATCGCGAAAGTCAGGCCGAAGCTGGCCCAGGTCCACTCGCTGTAGAGCCACGACACGCCGGCCAGCGGCTTGAGCCCGAAGGCGGCGGCGATGAAGCGAAAGTAGAAGAATATCGCCGAGAAGAAGGCCAGCATCGCGAAGGCGGCGATCAGCACCGCCAGGGCCAACAGATTGAACTGCAGGAAGCTGCGCGGCGCCTCCTCGTCGTGAATGAACGACAGCCCGGCCAGCAACGCCTTGAAGCCGCGGTGCGCGGCGTAACCGCCGACCACCAACGCCACCCCGCTCTGCGCCGACACCGAATGGAACGGGGTCTGCGCCAGCCGCTCAAGCTCGGCCTGGAAGATCGCCTGCGCGCCGGACGGCATCAGCCTGGCCAGCGCCTCGGCCTGATGCGCCACCTCGTTCGGATCGGCCAACAGGCTGTAGAGTCCGATGCCAATCGCCAGCGCCGGGAACACCGCCAGCATGATGAAGAACGAGACCCCCCCGGTATAGAGCATGACATCCCGGCCCCAGAGCCGGCGGAGCGCGCGACCCGTGATCAGGACCGCCAAGCGCAGCCAGTGAGACGGATCCCAGTCCATCTCCTGCACACGCTGGATTCGTTGTCTAAGCGACATGGCGCGGAAGGTGCTGAAGCTCGCCCCCCGGTGCAAGCGGTGATCTTGCCACGCGAACGGCGCGCCGATCCTTGCTGGGGAACCGACGCGCCGCCGATGGGCGTGTCATGCCATCAGGCCGGTCGCCGTATCGAGGGACGGGAGTGACGACGACCGACCGTGGCTAAGCATGGGCCGTGGCGGCTGAACCCCCGCTGAACGCGGTTCGTAGAACCTGTTCAGGTCGCACGCGTTCGTCATCCAACCTTCACAGAACCGTCAAACAACAATGTTAGCGCCTCTGCCGTACCCGAGCGGAGCCAGATCATGAAGACTTTCGCCTATCTCGCCGTCGCCGCCGTCGCTCTGAGCGCCTGCGGCCAGCAAGCCCCGAAGGGCGGAGCCGAAAAGGCCGCGGGCCCCAGCGCCAGTGGTCGCGATCAAGTTTGGGCCGCCGGCTCGTCGACGGTGTTCCCGTTCGCCACCCGCGTCGCCGAGAACGTCGCCAAGACCACGGGCGGTCGCCCGGCCAAGGTCGAGAGCCTGGGCACCGGCGGCGGCTTCAAGCTGTTCTGCAGCGGAACCGGCGCGGGCTTCCCCGACATCGCCAACGCCTCGCGCCCGATCAAGAAGTCGGAATTCGAGCAGTGCGTCGCCAAGGGCGTCACGGACATCGTCGAAATCAAGATCGGCTATGACGGCATCGTCATCGCCAACGCCAAGGGCGGCCCGGCCTACAACTTCAAGATCGACCAGGTCTATCGCGGCCTGGCCGCCGAGCTGCCGCAAGGCGACGGCTTCGCCAAAAACGCCGCCAAGTCCTGGAAGGACGTCGACGCCAGCCTGCCGGCCCAAGCGATCCTGGTCTACGGCCCGCCGCCGACCTCGGGCACCCGCGACGCCTTCGTCGAACTCGGCCTCGAAAAGGGCGCCCGCAAGATCCCGGCGCTCGAAGCCCTGCGCGAGAAGGACGAGGACGCCTTCAAGGCCAAGGCCCACACGATCCGCACCGACGGCGCGTGGGTGGACGCCGGCGAGAACGACAACGCCATCGTCCAGACCCTGACCAAGACCCCGAACGCCATCGGCGTGTTCGGCTATTCGTTCCTCGAGAACAATCTCGACTCAGTGAAGGCCGCCACCGTCGACGGCGTCGCCCCGACCTTCGAGACCATCTCCAACGGGACCTATCCGGTGTCCCGCTCGCTCTACATCTACGTGAAGAAGGCCAACATCGGCGTCATCCCGGGCCTGCGCGAGTACGTCAACGCGTTCGTCTCGGACGCCGCCACCGGCAAGGGCGGCTATCTGCAGCAACGCGGTCTGATCCCGCTGGGCGCCGAAGAGCACGCCGCCCAGAAGGTCGCCACGACCGAGCTGAAGACCATCAGCGCGCCCGCGAAATAAAGCCGCCCTCCCCACAGCGGCGAAACGGAGGCCCCGAGGCGAAGCGCTTCGGGGCCTTTGTCTTATCCGGCCAGCGCGCCAGCCGCCTTGAGCTCGTCGATGGCGGCGGCCGAGAAACCCCAGTCGCCGAGCGCCTCGCGGTCATGCGCGCCGATCCCTGGCGGCAGGCCCTGAATCTCGCCAGGCGTCGCCGAGAACCGCGGCGCCGGGGCCGGCTGCACGACCCCGCCCAATTCCACGAAGGTCTGCCGCGCGACGTTGTGCGGATGCTTCGGCGCCTCGTCGAGGTCGAGCACCGGGGCGAAGCAGACGTCGGTGGCGTCCATGATCTCGCACCACTCGGCCTGGGTCTTCTGGGCGATCACGTGGGCCAGCTTGTCGCGCAGACCGTTCCAGCTCCCGCGATCCATCTGGGCGGCGAAGGCCGGGTCGTTGATCCCAGTCTTCTCCAGCAGCAGGGCGTAGAACTGCGGCTCGATGGACCCGATCGAGATCCACTTGCCGTCGGCGCACTGGTAGGTGTCGTAGAAGTGCGCGCCACCGTCGAGCAGGTTGGCCCGGCGCTCTTCCTTCCACATGCCGCTGGCCTTGAAGCCGTAGAACATCGCCATCAGCGAGGCCGCACCGTCGCTCATCGCGCAGTCGATCACCTGGCCCTGGCCGGTCTGGCGCGCGCTCAGCACGCCGGCCAGCAGACCGAAGGCCAGATAGAGCGCCCCGCCCCCGAAGTCGCCGACCAGGTTCAGCGGCGGGATCGGCTTGTCGCCGGTGCCGATCGCGTGCAGCGCCCCGGTGATGGCGATGTAGTTCATGTCGTGGCCGGCGGCGTTGGCGTAGGGGCCGGTCTGGCCCCAGCCGGTCATCCGGCCATAGACCAGCTTCGGATTGCGCTTCAGCGCGACGTCCGGCCCAAGACCCAGGCGCTCCATGACGCCCGGCCGGAAGCCTTCGAACACCGCATCGGCGCCTTCCATCAGCTTCAGGCAGGTCTCGATCGCCGCAGGGTTCTTGAGGTCGAGCCCGATCGAGCGCCGGCCGCGGCTGGTGATGTCCGCCGCCGACGAACGTCCCTGCCCCTTGCGGTCGATCCGCACCACGTCGGCGCCCAGATCGGACAGCAGCATGCCGCAGAACGGACCAGGACCAATTCCGGCGAACTCGACGACCTTCAGCCCTGAAAGCGGTCCCTTACCCATGCGACGTCTCCCTGTTTTGTTGGTCCGAGCCTAGCGACTATGACGCGCCGTCAGCCAACGGCTTCAGCCGCCGCCGGGCAGCGACTGGCCGTCGTCGATGGTGATCACCGTGCCGGTGATCGCCCGCGCGCTCGGGCCGCTGAGCATCAGCAGCGAGGCGTCGAGATCTTCGGCCTCCATCAGTCGGCGGCGCGGAAACCCCTTCATCTGCTTCAAGCCGCCCTCGGTCTTGAACCAGTCGGCGTTGATGTCGGTCTCGATGTAACCGGGGCAGATGGCGTTGACTGCGATGCCCTTGCGCGCCCACTCGCGGGCCAGGCTGCGGGTCAGCATGGCGACCGAAGCCTTCGAGGCGCAGTAGGCCGACAGGCCCGGCAACACGGTGTGCGAGGCGATCGAGGCGATGTTGACGATCCGTGCGTCGCCTCGCTCGGCGGCGCCCGAGGCGATCATCCGCTTGGCCGCCTGCTGGGCCGCGAAGAACACGCCGCGGACATTGACGTCGAAGGTCCTGTCCCATTCGTCGATCGACAGATCCAGGGCCAGGCCCTCGCCGCCGACCCCGGCGTTGTTGACCAGGATCGAGATCGGCCCCAGCGCCGCCTCCACCTCATCGAAGGCCGGGCCGATGGCCGCGGCGTCCGCGACGTCCAATTTCAGCGCCATCGCCTGGCCGCCCGCCCCCGCGATCGCGCCGGCATGGCTCTCCACCAGGTCCAACCTGCGCGCTGTCAGCGCCACGGACGCGCCGGCCTTGGCCAGCACCCGCGCGAAATGCGCGCCCAATCCACCCGATGCGCCGGTGATCACCGCCACCTGACCCTTCAGAGTCTGCTCCATCCCGTCTCTCCTCCACAGGCTTGCGACTCGGCGTCGCTGTGCCATTCGCCTTGCGGCTGTATAGTTGTGGCGCACGTCGATTCCCCCCCAGCCTGGGCGGGCGCGCGACCGCGAGGCCAGGGTTTAAGCGAATGACGGCGGGCGTCCAGGCGCGAGTCTTGATCGTTGCAAAGGACGACGCGATGGCGGGGCCGCTGGCCGATGGCCTTGATCGGCTCGGCTGGCGCACCGTGACGGCCAGAGGGCCGTATGCGTCCGTGGCGGCGCTGGCGGACCTCAATGTCGAGGCGGCCATTGTCGACCTCGCCAGCGGCGGCCACGAGGCGCTGACCATGGCGCGGCGGCTGAAGTCCGCCTGCGCCCCGCGCCGTCTGCCGGTGATCGCAATCGGCGATCCGGGCCCGGAACTCGAGACCTACGACTTCGACCTGACGCTGGCTGCGCCCGTGCATCCCGCCCAGATGGTGATGCGTCTGGAGACCTTGGTCCGCACCGCCGTGGCCGAGGAAGAGTTCGAACTGCGGCTGGAGACTTTCGCCGAGCGCGGCCGGCGACTGGACATGCCCGAGCCGGACGCCACGCCCTATCACGTCCTGGCGATCGGCGAGCCGGCGCCGCAGTTCCTCGCCCTGGCCAACGCCCTGACCCGCTCAGGCGCCGAAGTCGTGGGCGCTTTCACCGCCTATACGGCCTTCGACTATCTGCATGAGCGGCCGTTCGACGCTGTCGTGCTGTGGGCCGGCGACACCAGCCAGGAAGCGCTGTCCATCGCCGCCGGAATGCGCCGCAACACCCGCCTCTATCACACGCCCGCCCTGCTCTATATGCGCCAGGAGAGCTACGTGACGATGTCGGAGGCCTACCATCGCGGCGTCTCCGACGTGGCCTCGCCCGAGACCCCGGAAACCGAGACGGCTCGGCGCGTCCTGGAACTGGCTCGCAGCTATCGCCGCCAGACGTCGATCCGCCGCGCGCTGGAGCTGGCCCGCACTTCGGGCCTGATGGATGCGGCCACCGGCCTCTTCACCCGCGACCTGTTCGCGCGCCATGCCGGACGCCTGGCCCAGGCCTCCCGCGTCCGCGGCCGCCCGCTGTCGGTCTGCGTGCTCAAGGTCGCCGAGCGGACCGACGTCTCAGCCGCCCGCGCCGGTGGCTGGCTCGACCGGGCGATCCCCCAGATCGGCTCGATGATCGGCCGGCTGGTCCGCGTCGAGGACACCGCCGCGCGCCTGGGGCAGGAAGTCTTCGCCCTGGCCCTGCCGGCGACGGGCAAGGCCGCCGCACGCGCCGCCGGCGAGCGCATCGCCGCCGTCATCGGCTGCACCGCCTTCGAGGCCGGCGACGGCCAACCGCCGTTCGTGGTCGACTTCGACATCGGCGTCGCCGAGGTCACCTCGCCCGAAAGCGTCGGCAAGGCGCTCGAGGAGGCCGCGGCAAGGGCTCACCAAAAAGCGAGCTAGAACGTCCCGGCACGGCGACGTCGAACACGGGCCCCGTGCGTCGAACGACGACGGCCGGCGTCGATGCGTCGGCGGCCTACCCGCTAGCTAACGCGCCTACGGGCGGCCATTAGATAGCGAACTCATGCCATCCCCAACTCGCGCTTAGGCTCGGGCCGAGGAAGGTTTCACCGTCCAAGCCCGCGCCGACATGCCAAAGCGACGGCCAGTCGATCCCCTCCACGCCGGTCGGGCTTGCCCCGATCAACGACGACCACGGTGATGCAGGGTCCGTTCGCCATAGCAAGCCGCCAGCCCCCATAGCCGGACAAATCCGCAGGTCGAGCGTAAACGCCGCCGCGTCGCCGAGGGGTGGGCCCTGCCAGAAGTGCGGGCTGCGCCCAGGGGTGCGCGCGATGATCGCTGTGAGCCGCTGCTCGGGCCCACGGAGCCCGATCCAGATCATCGGAAGTTTCCCAGGGGAATTGGCGCAGAACAGGGTCTGGGCCTGCGCAGCCGACGATGCCGTTGTCCCGGTTATCGAGAGATCAAGCACCGCTCGTTCGGGCAGTCGTGCTTGGAGGGGTGCGTCTTGAGCACCGATGCCTAGGGGCGACGGCGCCGCGAAACGCGGCAGCGGCCAAGCCAACTGCTCGCGCCGCCGCCCGCTTTCATCGAGCACCTGGTAACGGAGACCGGCATCGTCCAAGGCGGCTTGGACGCAGTGAAGGTACTCGACGCCCTCGGGCATGCGATGAGCCGTCCCTGCCCCGGCGGTGCAGAGTTGCAGCACCCCCCGATGAACCTGCACATCAAAGGCCAGGATGTGGCTGCAGACATAGGCGAGGACGCCCTCGCGCACGAGCACCTCCCACATTGGGCCGGCGTGCTCCGGGCCGATGTCGCGCTGGTATGCGCCAGAGAAGCCGTTCACCGAGAAAATGGGGTGATGGCCAATGACGATCTTGCGCCTGGCGTCGCGGTGCTCGACCAGGACGCGTTCCAGCCAGGTCACGTCGACATAGCCTTCCCCGCCGAGTTCGGTCGCCAGCGTGTGGACGAAGACCAGCAGCAGGTCGCCGCGGCGCACGTAGTAGGAGAGCCCCTCCTGGCCGGGCGGCCCATTGCGGGGCATGCCGAGCACCTCCCGGAAAACGCGCTCACTCATTCGGTTGTAGGTCGTGTGATTGCCGGTGGCGTGCCAGATCGGCGTGGTCGTCCGGTCGAGCCACGCCATTTCCACATCCAACCAATGCCGCCATTGGCTGCGCAACTCAGCCTCGTCTGGGGTCAGCCCGACGATTTCATCCCCTGGAAAGATCACAAACTCGGGCGTGGGTTCGAGGCGACGGACGACATCACAGACCTGGGAAAAGGTGGTCTCGTGCAGCGCGCCCGGCACGCCTGAACAAGCGTCGCCGAAGATGACAAACCGCCACCCATCGCCGCGCGGCAGTAAGGCTGGAATACCTGTGGCGTCGGCGGGAGCTGTCTGGGCAGGGATGTTCATTGAGTGTCCCAAAAACAAAAAAAGCCCGCCTGGGCAGGCGGGCGTATCAACGGCGAATGGGATGGCTGTGACTTGAGAGCTAGCTCAAGCAGCAGCGCATAGCCGGCCGTGACGCCCAAGGGCGTCGGCGTCGGTTCGAGATCGTGCGGCCATGCGACATGCCGTGATGCTCGTCTCCACACGCGCGTCTTGTCAAGGCGCCGGGCGAACGCCGCCCCAGCCGAAGCCACGCAACTCCAATGGCGATCTTCCGCTTTCCGCCGCTCGCAGACGTGGGAGGCGTATGCTTTCGGACACGGAGGCCGATGTCCGTTGTGGGGTCTAGCCTATGGCTGAAACCGACCCAACGCGGCCGTTCATTCGTGGGTGTCGGCGAAGGCGGTTTGCATGCGGTGGAGCCTGGTCTCGTCCTCGGGCGACAGATCGCGCGGGCCGAGTTCGACATCGACGCGCAGCACCTTTCCGGTGAACCGGAACGGGGCCTTGTAGCTCTTGCCGACCGGCGAGCCGGTGTCAGCGCCGACCCCGAAGGTGTCGATGCCGAAGCGGCCGGCGACGGTGTTCTCGATCCGAGTGCGGCCGACCTCCTTGCCGTCGATGCCGATCACCGCCTCGCCGCCCTTGCCGAGGCCCCCGCCGTCATAGGCGAACTCGACCGTGACCTTGGAGCGGCCGGCTGGCACGGGGATGTCGGAGGTCAAGGTCGTGCGTTCCTTCTCGAACCAGTTGTAGTGATAGACCAGCTTCCCATCCTGAACGTAGAGCGCGTAGCCGGCCGAGGCGCCGCCGGCCGCGACGATCATCCCCTCGCCTCCGGACTTGGGCATTTCGATCTCGGCGGTGATCCGGTGCGAGCGGTTCTTGGTGTTGGGCGAGGCCGTTTCGGCCAGCCGCAGGGCGCCCGGATAGTAGGTGAAGTGGGTGCGGTTCGGATCGGCGCCGCCCGGCGGCGGCTTGGGCGTGGCCAGCCGTCCAGAGCCGCGGTCGTCGAACGGGTAGACGTTGTTCTTGGCGGCTTCCTCGTCGAACACCGCCTTCAGCTCGGCCAGCTTGTCGGGATGGACCGCGGCCAGGTCCTTGGCCTCCGAGAAGTCCTCGTCGAGGTGGTAGAGTTCCCACTTGTCGTTTTCCCAGTGGCCGGGGGCCAGGTCCTGCCGCCAGGGCAAGGTGTGTTGGGCGCAGGCGATCCAGCCCTTGTCGTAGATCGCCCGGTTGGTGAACACCTCGAAGTACTGGCGCTCGCGCACCGGCTTGGCCTTGGCGTCGGCGAAGGTCGAGGTGATCGGGACGCCGTCGAGCGGCTTCTGCTTCACGCCGTCGACCGACTCAGGCGCGGGAATGCCGGCGATGTCGAGGATGGTCGGCATGATGTCGATCAGGTGGGTGAACTGGTCGCGCACGCCGCCATGGTCGGTGATCTTGGCCGGCCAGGCGGCGACCATCGGATTGCGCGAGCCGCCCAGGTGGGAGGCAACCTGCTTGACCCACTGGAACGGCGCGTTGCCGGCCCAGGCCCAGCCGAGGGGATAGTGCGGCTCGGTGTCGGGCCCCCCGATCTCGTCGAGCTTGGCGAGGTTGTCCTCTAGCTTGGAGGGCACGCCGTTGAGATTCATGATCTCGTTGACGGTGCCGGAGAAGCCGCCCTCCGAACTCGCGCCGTTATCGCCGACGATGTAGAGGATCAGCGTGTTGTCGGCGTCGGGCAACTGCTCGATCGCCTCGATCAGCCGGCCGCATTCGTCGTCGGCATAGGCCAGGTAGCCGGCGAAGTTTTCCATGAAGCGGGCATAGAGCTTGCGCTCGTCGGCCGAGAGGCTGTCCCACGGTTTGACCCACTCGGGGCGCGGGGTCAGCTCGGTGCCGGGCGGGATGATCCCCTTCTCCAGCTGACGGCGATAGGTGGCCTCGCGCACGGCGTCCCAGCCGGCGTCGAACTGGCCGGCGAACTTATCACGCCAGGCCGTGGGCGCGTGGTGCGGGGCGTGGGCGGCGCCCGGGGCGAAATAGAGGAAGACCGGCTTCTGCGGGGCCACGGCCTTGCTGTAGCGAAGCCAGTTGATGGCCCGGTCGGTCATGTCCTCCATGAAGTGATAGCCCTCTTCGGGCGACTTCTCGGGCTCGACCGCGACAGTGTTCTCAAACAGCACCGGGTAGTACTGGTGGGTCTCGCCGCCGATGAAGCCGTAGAAGTAATCGAACCCGAGACCGGTCGGCCAGCGGTCGAAGGGACCGGCGACGCTGCTCTCCCAGTCGGGAGTGTTGTGGTTCTTGCCGAACCACGAGGTGGCGTAGCCGTTGCCCCGCAGCACCGTGGCGACGCTCGCCGTGCTCTTGGGGATCATGTTGTTATAGCTGGGAAAGCCCGTCGCCCATTCCGACAGGAAGCCGACGCCGCAGTTGTGATGGTTGCGGCCGGTGATCAGCGCCGCGCGCGACGGGCCGCAGATCGCCGTGGTGTGGAAGCGGTTGTAGCGCAAACCACGCGCCGCCAGCTTGTCCAGGGCGGGCGTCGGGACCGGTCCGCCGAAGGTGCTGACCTGGCCGAAGCCGACGTCGTCGAGCAGGATGACCACGACGTTGGGCGCGCCTTCGGGCGGCTTTGGGACGGCGGGCCAGTCCTCCTTGGAGTCCAGATAGGTCTTGCCGATGACGCCCTTGAACGGCGGCTCGGACAGCGGAAGACGGGTGCGGTCGGTGGCATCGGCCATCGTGGTCTCCTGGGCGCGCTGAATGCGCCTGGGAGCTAGCCAAGGCGTCCCCAGGCTCGCCATCGGGGCAAACCCGGAGGCGGCGCTCGGTTAGGCCCGCGATAGCGGCGCCTTGCGAGCGAACCGTAGCTGTCAGCTAGATGGCGTTCGCCCGAGCGCTCTCTGTGTCCGCTACCCACCCTTCGCTGCCGTTCGCGGCGTCCGCTTCTGGTCGATCTGCTGGACGTCCGCTGTATGCGGTCCCGGACCGAAATCGACCCGTTGCGGACACTCGGCTTGCTAGGACCTACAGCCAGCCACGGGCTTGAAGGGCAATGACGTCCAAGTATCCGGCGAAGGCGCTAGCCGCCAACAGCAGCAGCAAGTGCAAAATCATCGCGCACCAGTAAGCGAAGGGCGCAGACGCCCTCCGGGCGCCCGGTAGCCCGACGTATACCCAGTAGGTCCCGCTTCGATAGGATCGCCACAGGGTGAACGCTAGAATTGCCGGAACGAGATTCAGTGCGAGCGAAAAAAACACAGGCAGCCGCTCTCCCCCAATGGGAGCGACAACTTAAAGCGGCGCCGCGCGCCGCCAAGCGAATTCAGGCGGCCAGCTTCGCCAACTCGCTCAGAATGCCCTCGGCCGCGGCCAGGCGCTGCTCGGGGGTCTCCCATTCGCCCTTCACAACGACCTTGTGGTCAGGTCGGATCTTCCAGGCGACCTGGTTCTTCTGAACGAAGCCGACCAGGCCCATCGGGTTCTTGAACTCGTCGCCCCGGAAGGTGACGACCGCGCCCTTCGGCCCGACGTCGATCTTGGCGACGTTGGCCTCGCGGCACATGCCCTTGATGGCCACGACCTTGAGCAGCTGGCCGGCTTCCGGCGGCAGCGGCCCGAAGCGGTCGATCATTTCGGCAGCCAGGGCTTCGCGGTCGCCCGCCTTCTCGGCGTCCGACAGGCGGCGATAGAGCGACAGGCGCACGTTCAGGTCCGGCACGTAGTCGTCGGGGATCAGCACGGCGGCGCCGGTATTGATCTGCGGCGACCATCCGCGGTCAGCCGCCTCGCCCTTGCCGGCCAGTTCCTTGAGCTCGTTGACCGCGTCTTCCAGCATCTGCTGGTACAGTTCGACCCCGATCTCGCGGATATGGCCCGACTGTTCGTCGCCCAGCAGGTTGCCGCCGCCGCGCTGGTCCAGGTCGTGGCTGGCCAGCTGGAAACCGGCCCCCAGATTGTCCAGGGATTGCAGCACCTTGAGGCGGCGCTCGGCCGACAGTGTCACCTGCTTCTCGGCCGGCGTGGTCAGGTAGGCGTAGGCCCGGGCCTTGGCCCGGCCAACCCGGCCTCGCAGCTGATACATCTGAGCCAGACCGAACATGTCGGCGCGGTGCAGGACCATCGTGTTGGCGCTCGGGATGTCGAGGCCGCTCTCGACGATCGTCGTCGACAGCAGCACGTCGTACTGCCCCTCGTAGAAGGCGCTCATCACCTCCTCGAGCTGGGTCGGCGCCATCTGGCCGTGACCGACGACGAACTTCACCTCGGGGACCTGCTCGCGCAGGAACTTCTGCAGATCCGGCAGGTCGCTGATCCGCGGGGCGACGTAATAGGCCTGGCCGCCACGGTACTTCTCGCGCAGCAGCGCCTCGCGGATGACGACCGGATCGAAGGGCGTGATGTAGGTCCGCACCGCCAACCGGTCGACCGGCGGCGTGGCGATGATCGACATCTCGCGGATGCCCGACAGCGACATCTGCAGCGTGCGCGGGATCGGCGTCGCCGTCAGGGTCAGCATGTGCACGTCGGCGCGAAGCTCCTTGAGCTTCTCCTTGTGCTTGACCCCGAAGTGCTGCTCCTCGTCGACGATCACCAAGCCGAGGTCCTTGAAGCTGACCTGCTTGGACAGCACCGCATGGGTGCCGACGATGATCTCGACCTCGCCGTTGGCCAGGGCCGTGCGGGTCTCGCTGGCCTCCTTGGCCGGGACCAGCCGCGACAGGCGGCGGACCTTGACCGGCCAGCCCTGGAACCGCTCGGAGAAGGTCTTGTAGTGCTGACGCGCCAGCAGCGTGGTCGGGGCCACGACGGCGACCTGCTTGCCGCTCATGGCGACTACGAAAGCCGCGCGCAGGGCGACCTCGGTCTTGCCGAACCCGACGTCGCCGCAGATCAGGCGGTCCATCGGCTTGCCGGCGCCCAGGTCCTCCAGCACGTCGCCGATGGCGTTGAGCTGGTCCTCGGTCTCTTCGTAGGGGAAGCGGGCGCAGAACTCGTCGAACACGCCATGCGGCGGCGTGATCGCGTCGGTGTCCTTGGTCGCCCGCTCGGCCGCGATGCGAATAAGGCCGATGGCCATCTCGCGCAGGCGTTCCTTGGCCTTGGCCTTGCGGGCCTGCCAGGCCGCGCCGCCAAGGCGGTCAAGCTGGACGTTCTCGCCGTCCGAACCATAGCGAGTCAGCAGGTCGATGTTTTCGACCGGCAGGTAGAGCTTGGCCTCGCCGCCGTACTGCAGTTCCAGGCAGTCGTGTGGCGCGCCCGCGACGTCTAGGGTCTTCAGCCCCTCGTAGCGGCCGATGCCGTGGTCGATGTGGACGACGAGATCGCCCGGCGTCAGTGATGAGGCCTCGGCCAGGAAGTTCGAGGCGCGGCGCCGGCGGCGCGGGCGCGCCAAGCGGTCGCCGAGGATGTCGGTTTCGGAGATGACCGCCAGCTTGTCGGTCTCGAAGCCCGATTCCAGCGGCAGCACCACGCGCTGGAAGACCTTCGGATCGGCCGCACGCGCCGCGTCCCAATAGGGCGCCAGCGAAATGTTCTTCAGGCCATGGTCGGCCAACATCGCGCCAAGACGATCAGACGATCCGTCCGACCAGGACGCGAACAGGACTCGCTTGCCCTCCCCCACCAGTCGCTTGGCGTGGTCGGCGGTCGCCTCGAACAGGTTCACCGAATCCTGCTGGCGCTCGGCCGTGAACGCGCGCCCGAGCCGCGCGCCCATGTCGATGACGCTCTCGCCTTCGACCTCTTGGAACGCCGAGAACCGCCGCGTCGGGCGCACCGCCAGCCGCTCGCGGTACTCGTCGGCGTCCATGTAGAGCCGCGTCGGCTCCAGCGGCCGATAGTGCACCTTGCGGTCGGCCTGGGCGCGGGCGTCGTAGGCGTCCTCAATCATCGAGAGACGCTCGTCGCGGGCCCCATCGGCCAGGTGGTCCAGGGCGATCAGCGTGTCGCTCGGCAGATAGTCGAGCAGCGTCGCCATGTCCGGATAGAACAGCGGCAGCCAGTGCTCCATGCCGGCGCGGCGACCGCCCTCGCTGACCGTGTCGTAGAGCGGATCCCCGCCCGGCGCCCCGAAGGCTTCGACATAGCCGCGGCGGAACCGCGAGATCGCGTCCTTATCGAGCAACGCCTCGCTGACCGGCAGCAGCGAGATGTCTTTCAACTGCCGGGTCGAACGCTGGGTCTCGGGATCGAAGCCGCGGATCGATTCCAGCGTGTCGCCGAACAGGTCGAGACGAACGGGCTCTTCAGCGTTGGGCGGGAAGACGTCGATCACCCCGCCGCGGATGGCGAACTCGCCGCGTTCCGACACCGTGGAGGCGCGCTGATAGCCGTTGATCGCGAAGTAGCGTTCGAGATCGGCGATTTCGACGACGTTGCCGACCGTGGCCGAGTAGGCCGCGCCCTCCACCGCCGACTTCGGCGGTACGCGCTGGACCAGCGCCGGGACCGTGGTCACCAGCAGGGCGGGCTTTTTGGCGTCGAACCCCTTGGCCAGCCGGGCCAGGGCCGTCATCCGCTCGGCGGCGGCGCCGGCCGAGGGGCCGATGCGGTCGTAGGGCAGGCAGTCCCACGAAGGAAAGCGAACGATCTCGACGTTCGAAGCAAAGAACGAGAAGGCGTCGATGAAGGCCGACAGGCGCGATGCGTCACGGGCCACAAACACCGAGAGCCCGCCGCGTGACTTGACGATGTCCGCCATCACCAGGGCGTCGAAGCCCTCCGGCGCGCCGACCAAATCAAGACGCCCGGGGTCCTGGGCGATGCGCCGCGTCTCCGCCGCCGTCGGCGCGCGGAAACCGTCAGCCGCCATGCGGCCCTCCCCGCGCCTCGAAAGCTTCGAAGCGGAAGGTCTTGATCATGCCCATGATTTCGCCGTCGAACTCAGGCGGCGTCGGCGTGCGCTCGACGATCCACTCGTACAGGTCCTGATCGGCCTGCTCCATCAACGCCTCGAAGGCGTCGAGCTGGTCGACGGTCAGCGTATGGGCGTACTTGTCGGCGAACGGCCCCAGAATGAGGTCCGCTTCCCGGAAGCCCCGGTGCCAGGCCCGGAACTTCAAACGCTTCAGTCGTGTGTCATCGATACTCATGGGCGAGCGGCCGATATAGGCCGCTGCGCCCACTCACGCCAGTCCGCGTTCGCCGAAAACGTGTCAGCCCCAATCGCCGCCGCGCCAGGTGAAGGCCACGGCCTTGAACGGCGTATCTCCGACCTGCAGCGCGCCGTCGGCCACGGTCACGCCGTCCTTGCCCTTCGTGCCCTTGGTCTTCTTCAGCGCCGCAGGGTCGAGCTTCACGTCCAGCCGGACATCGCCCAGCTTCGGATGCTTGCCGACCAGCCTGATCCGCTCGTCGGTAACGGCGTAGGCGTCCGGCAGCACCTTGAGCTTCACCGAATAGACGACGTTGCCGAGCGCGTTCTTGCGGGCCGGGCTGGTAATGTCGACGAACTCCAGCATCACCGGCGCATAAGTCTTGGTCCGCTCGCCTCGTTCCCAGTCGTTGAAGCCCATCTGGCCGGCGATGTGGAGGTTGTCGAGCCGGTAGTCGCCGACCTTCACTTCGGCGGTCGGCAGATAGTAGCCGAACTGGTCGTCGCCCTTCGGCCGGGTCAGGCCCGTGAACGTCGGATCGACCGGAACGGCGGGTTCGGCGACCGGGGCCTTGGCCTGTTCGACCTGTTCGGCCGGCGGGCTGCAGGCGGCCAGCAGGACGACGCTCGCCGCCGCGAGAAGCGCTTTACGCATATGATTTCCCCCCTGGGTTTTGCGGAACTTCATCATGGGCGCCGCAGCCTGTCCATGGTCGCGCTATGTTCCGCCCATGCGGCCCGAGATTCTCTTTCCGCTCTTCGCTCCGATCACGACCCTCAAGGGCGTCGGCGCGCGCGTGGCTCCCCTGCTGGAGAAGCTGGCGGGGCCGATCGTGCGCGACGTGGCGTTCCTGCGCCCGCACTCGGTGATCCGCCGCGAGCACGCCACCGTCGCCAACGCCATCGAAGGCGCCGTGCAGATCTTCGAGGTGCAGATCGACGCCTACAAGCGCCCGCGCAGCCCCCAGCAGCCCTGGCGGGTCGAGACCTACGACGGCACCGGCGTGCTCAGCCTGGTGTTCTTCGGCAGCTTCGGCGGCCAGCTGGAGGCCAAGCACCCGCTCGGCGCCAAGCGACTGGTCAGCGGCAAGGTCGAGCGCTTCGGCGCGGGCCTGCAGATCGCCCACCCCGACTACATCGTCGCCATCGATCGCGCCGAGGACATCCCGGCCTTCGAGGCGGTCTATCCGGCCACCGCCGGTCTGCCGGCCCGCACCGTCCGCAAGTTCGCGCTCGAGGCCCTCGGCCGCGCGCCCGAGCTGCCGGAGTGGCAGGACGCCGCCTGGCTGGCCCGCGAACGGTTCCCCAGCTGGCGCGAGGCGCTGGCGCTCATGCACGCCCCGCAATCCGAACTCGACCTCGCGCCCCAGACCCTCCACGCCCAGCGCCTGGCCTATGACGAGCTGCTGGCCCACCAGCTGGCCATGGCCCAGCGCAAGTCCGAACGCCGCGCCGAGCCCGCCGCCCGCATCGCGGCCTCCGCGCGGGCCGGAAGTGTGCGCGAGGACCTGCCCTATCGCCTGACCGGCGCCCAGGACCGCGCGCTGGCCGACATCCGCCGCGACCTCGAGGCCGGCGACCGCATGAGCCGCCTGGTGCAAGGCGACGTCGGGTCCGGCAAGACCGTCGTCGCCATGCTGGCCATGGCCGACGTCGCCGCCGGCGGCGGCCAGAGCGCGCTGATGGCCCCGACCGAGATCCTGGCCCGCCAGCACTTCGAGACCATCTCCGGCCCGCTGTCGGACCACGGGATCACCGCCATCCTGCTGACCGGTCGCGACAAGGGCGCGGCGCGGGCCGAGAAGTTGCGGGCCCTGGCCTCCGGCGCGGCGCAGGTCGCGGTCGGCACCCACGCCCTCTTCCAGGACGACGTCGGCTTCCAGAATCTCCAGCTGGCGGTCATCGACGAGCAGCACCGCTTCGGCGTCGCCGAACGCCAGCGGCTGCAGGCCAAGGGCCAGGCCGTCCATCTGATCGCCATGTCGGCGACCCCGATCCCGCGCACCCTCGAGCTGACCATCTACGGCGACCTCGACGTCTCGCGAATCGACGAGAAGCCGCCAGGCCGCACGCCGGTCGCCACCCGCGCCGTGCCGACGACCCGCCTGGACGAGATCGAGGCCCGGCTGCGCGACGCCATCGCCCACGGCGCCCAGGCGTTCTGGATCTGCCCGCTGGTTTCGGAATCCGAACTGGTCGACCTCAAGGCCGCCGAGAAGCGCGCCGCCGAGCTGCGGGCGAAGATCGGCCCCGGCGTCGGCCTGGTGCACGGCAAGATGACCGGCCCGGAGAAGGACGCGGTCATGGCCGACTTCGCCGACGGCAAGATCAGCCTCCTGGTGGCCACGACCGTCGTCGAGGTCGGGGTCAACGTCCCCAACGCCACGATCATGGTCATCGAACAGGCCGAGCGCTTCGGCCTGGCCCAACTGCACCAGCTGCGCGGCCGGGTCGGCCGCGGCTCGCGCGAGAGCGCCTGCGTCCTGCTCTACGACCCGCCGCTCTCTGAGACGGCGCAAAAGCGCCTCGACATCCTGCGCCGCACCGACGACGGCTTTCTGATCGCCGAACGCGACCTGGAGCTGCGCGGCGGCGGCGACGCCCTCGGCCTGCGCCAGTCCGGCTTCCCGGCCTACGTGTTCGCCGATCCCATCGCCCATCGCGACCTGATCGCCGCCGCCGGCGACGACGCGCGGCTGATCCTCGAACGCGACCCGGAGCTGACCTCGCCTCGCGGCCAGGCGCTGCGCGTGCTGCAGGAGCTGTTCGACTGGCGGCCGAGCTCGCCGCTGAAGGACGCTGGTTAAGGCCCCGGCTAGCTGACCTTGACCATGCGCTTGCCGCGGTTCTCGCCCGCCAGCAACCCGACCAGGGCGGCCGGCGTGTTCTCCAGCCCCTCGATGACGTCCTCCTGGACCTTCAGCGCCCCGCTGGCGACCCAAGCCTGAAGCTCCGCCAGGGCGATATCGCGGCGGTCATAGAAGTCCGAGACGATGAAGCCGCGCACGTTCAGCCGCTTGGTGACGATCAGGCCGGGCACCCCGCGCGGCCCATGCGCCGGAGCGGCGCCGTCGTACTGGGAGACCGCCCCGCAGCAGGCGATGCGGCCAAAGTTGTTCATGTTGAACAGCGCCGCCTCGAAGATCTCGCCGCCGACATTGTCGAAATAGATGTCGATCCCGTCGGGGCACGCGGCCCGCAGCGCGCGGCGCACGTCGCCAGCCTTGTAGTCGACCGCCGCGTCGAACCCGAGCTCGTCCGTCAGCCAGGCGCACTTCTCGGCCCCGCCGGCGATCCCGACCACGCGGCAGCCCTTGATCTTGGCCAGTTGCCCGACGATCGAGCCCACCGATCCCGCGGCGGCCGAGACCACGACCGTTTCGCCGGCCTGCGGCCGACCGCACTCCATCAGCCCGAAATAGGCCGTCAGCCCGGCGACGCCGTAGACGCTGATCAGGTGGGTCACCGGCGTCAGGTCCGGCAGCGGCGACAGGCCCTTGGCCGGGACCGCCGCGTACTCCTGCCAGCCGGTGTCGGCGAACACGAGGTCGCCGGCAGTCAGGCCCGCCGCCTTGCTCTCCACCACCTCCGCGACCGATCCGCCGGCCATCACATCGCCGGCCTGCAGCGCCGAGCGGTAGGTCGCGCCCTGCATCCAGGCGCGGTTGGCCGCGTCGAGCGAGATGTAGCGGGTGCGCACCAGCACCTCGCCGTCCGCGGGCGTCGGGGCCGGCGTCGTCTGAAGCCGAAAGTGCTCCGGCGTCAGCTTGCCCTGCGGGATCTGCTCAAGAACGATCTGGCGGTTGTCCATCCGGCGTCTCCTGTCCTGCGGTGACGAGACGATGATCCCCGAAGCCCGCCAGGGTCAATCGACAGGCTTGGCCCCATGCTCGGCCAGCGCCGCGACCCGGGCGCCGGCGTCGGCCTCCAGGTCGGCGAAGAACACGTTGTAACCGGGCGCCCGGCGCCGGTCGGTCCACGACCCGGCGGGCCTCAGCGACGGCGACTTCGGCCGCGTCACCCGCAGGATGCCCTTCTCGCACTTGGCGCCGACCTGGCGGGTCAGAAAGGCCGGCCGCGCCCCCCATTCCAACCCGGTCGCGTTGGTGGCCCCCAGGTTGAGCCTGGCCGGCGCCTCGGCGTCGAAGACCGCCCCGAACAGCGGATTGAAGCAGATCGGCGTACGGCCGCCGAGATTGACCAGTTGCCCGGCGTCGCCCCAGACCAGCGAACGGTCGAGCAACGCCTGGGCGCGCTCGGGTTCGCCGTCATAGACCGAGGCCCAGGCCGCCAGGCACCCGGTCTGCTTGGGCGCGATGCACGGCGGCAGCGGCGGCTTGTCCGAGGGGACGACCGTCTGCATCAGGTAGGCTGCGGCGATGCGCGCCCGCAGCGCGGGATTGGGCGCGATCTCCTCGGCGATCAGCCGCGCGGCCAGGGTGCCCCCCTGCTCCACTCCGACGATGACGAACGGACGGTCGAGGTTGTAGTGGGCCACGTAGTAGCGGAACGCTTCGGCGACATCGCCATAAGCGAAGCGGCGCGCCTCCTTGGCGTCGTCGCGCAGCGTCATCAACGTGTACAGGCTGGCCTGGCGGTAGCGCGGGGCGAAGATCCGCCCGACGCGCACGAACGGACCGGCATAGTTCGGCGCCATCACCTGGCGGAACAGCCGGTCGGCCCTCGGATCGTCGATCGGCGCATTCCAATGGCGACCGCCATCGAACGTCGTCGGGCCGACAAAGAAGACGTCGGCCGGCGGCTCTGCGGCCGTGGGCGCCTCGGGCGCGTTCGGCATCAGCGCCCAGGCCGAGCGCTCGGCATAGTTCGGCGCCGGCGGCGGGTCATAGATCTGGAACGGCTCCTTGGGATCGAGCCGCGTGCGCAGGATATCGTCGCGCCAGACATAGACGGCTGCCGACAGCACCAGCGCGGTCAGCACGATCGCGGCGGCTGCTAGACGCCGAAAACCCTTGGGACGATCGGCCATACGTCCCTTCGCCTAGCGGTAGGGGTCGGGCTGGGAGAGATAGCGCTTCACGTAATCGGTGACGCCGTCCTCGAGAGTGGTCATGGGCTGGTTGTAGCCCGCCGCCTGCAGCCGCTCCATGTTCGCCTGGGTGAAGTACTGGTACTTGTCCCGGATCGCCGGCGGCATCGGGGTGTACTCAATCTCCGGTTCGCGGCCGGCCGCCGCGAACACCGCGCGTGCCATGTCCTCGAACGTGCGGGCGGTTCCCGAGCCAAGGTTATAGACGCCGTTCACCTGGTCGTTCTTGGCCAGCCATCCGATCACGTCGGCCACGTCGCGGACGTAGACGAAGTCGCGAGTTTGGCCGCCGTCCGGCACGCCTTCGCGGTACGACTTGAACAGCTGCACCGAATGGCCGTCGCGGACCTTCGGCCAGATCTGCGAGGCGACCGACTTCATCGAGTGCTTATGCTCTTCGTTCGGCCCGTAGACGTTGAAGAACTTCAGGCCAACCCACTGCGGCGGCGCATAGTCGCGCGCGGCCTGGCGCGCCGCGAAGAGATCGAACAGCGCCTTGGACCAGCCATAGGTGTTCAGCGGGCGCAAACCGGTCAACCACTCCAGATCGTCACGATCGCGAAAGTCGGTGGAGTCGCCATAGGTCGCGGCCGACGAAGCGTAGATGAAGCGGCGCTGGTGATCGGCGCACCAGCGGAACAGGTCGCGCGACAGCGTGAAGTTCGAATGGATGATCTTGTCGGCGTCCGGCTCGGTGGTCGACGACACAGCGCCCATGTGGACCACCAGCTCGACGTCGCGCCAACGCTTCTCCAACCACTCGAACATCGCTTCGGGGGCCACGAAGTCGCCGATCGGATGCTTGGCGATGTTGCGCCATTTGCCGAGCTCGGCCTCGCGCAGGCGGTCGCAGACCACCACGTCCAGCGACGGGTCCTCGGCCAGCTTGGCGACGATGTTCGAGCCGATGAAGCCGGCGCCGCCCGTGACGAAGATGATGCGACGCGTCATGCCTTCTCCTGCATCCGTGCGATGGCGGCGGTCGTGGAATAACCGTCCACGAGCTGAGCCAGCCTGACCTCGCCGCCATAAGACTTCACAAAGTCGCCGCCGACCACCTCGCTCTCAGCGTAGTCGGCGCCTTTGATCAGCACGTCGGGCCGGGCCGCCTCGATCAGCGCGATGGGCGTGTCCTCGTCGAACGGCGCCACCAGGTCGACCGACCCCAGTCCGGCCAGCACCATCGCCCGGCTCTCCAGGTCGTTGACCGGGCGTCCCTCGCCCTTCAGCTCGCGCACCGAACGGTCGGAGTTTACGCCGACGATCAGCCGGTCGCACCAGGCTCTCGCCTGGGACAGATAGGCGACATGGCCGCGATGCAGGATGTCGAAGCAGCCGTTGGTGAAGCCGACCTTCAGCCCCTTGGCGCGCCAGCGGGCGATCTCGTCGGCCATCCGCTGCGGGGTGGCGATCTTGGCTTCAGCCGGGGCCATATGGGCGGTGATCGACGCCTCGATCATCTCTTCAGGCGTCACGACCGCGGTGCCCGCCTTGCCGACCGCAACGCCGGACGCCAGCATCGCGAACTCGATGGCGTCGGCGACATCGACCTTGGCCGCCAGCGCGACGCCCAGCGCCGCCAAGGTGGTGTCGCCGGCGCCGGAGGCGTCAAACACCTCGCGCGGCACGCCTGGGAAGTGGCGAACCGGCTCGCCGCGGACGGCCAGCGAGATGCCCTTGGCCGCGCGCGTCACCAAGATCGCCTTGGCTTCGCAGAGCGTCAGGGCGTGGCCAAGCGCGGCCTCGATCTCGGCATCGGTTTGGGTCGGCATGTCGGTGGCGTGCGCCAGCTCGGCCGCATTCGGCTTGACGATGTCGACCGCGCCATAGCGCGCAAAGGATCGGGCCTTGGAGTCGACGATCATCAGCGCGCCGGATGCCCGGCAGGCCTCAATGACCGCCGCGGTCACCACGCCCTTGCCGTAGTCCGACAGCAGGATGACGCCCGCCCCCTTGGCCACGTCGCGGACCGTGCGGACGAGGCGCTGCTCTACGTCGCCGCTGGCCGGGCCGCTGGTCTCCATGTCGACGCGCAGCAGCTGCTGCCCGCCGGAGACGAAGCGGGTCTTCAAGGTGGTCGGCCGCGCCGCATCGCTCACGACGAAGCCCTCGACGCCCTCTTCCGCCTTGATCAGCCGCAGGGCCTCCACGCCCTCAGGGTCGCCGCCGATCATCCCGACCAGACAGACCTCGCCGCCCAGCGCCGCAGCGTTGCGCGCGACGTTCCCGGCCGCGCCCAGCATCACCAGCTCACGCTTGCGCGCCAGCACCGGGATCGGCGCTTCCGGCGAGACCCGGGTCACGTCGCCGTAAACGAACCGGTCCACCATGAGGTCGCCGACGCAGACGATGCGGGCGCCCGACAGGGCCGAGAGGATCTTTTGAAGGGCCGCCAGGTCCATGATGCTCAGACCCTACGCCGATTACTGAACCGCCGCATGAACGGCTTTGACGCTGGCCAGCAGGTCACGCGCGCCATCGAGCGGCAGGCAGCTCGGACCGTCGCACAGCGCCTTGTCGGGGTCGGGGTGGAACTCGAAGAACACCCCGTTGGCGCCCGAGGCCACCGCCGCCTTGGCGATAATCGCGACGCCGTCGCGACGCCCGCCCGTCGAGGCGCCCCCGGTCCGCGGGTCGGCGCCGGGAAGCTGCACCGCATGGGTGGCGTCGATCGTCACCGGCGCGCCGAGCTTCTTCATCTCCGGGATCGCGAGCATGTCGACCACCAGATTGTTGTAGCCAAAGGAGCTCCCGCGCTCGCACAGGACCACACCGACGTCCGACACTTCCTTGATCTTGCTGAGGATGTTCTTGGTGTCCCAGGGCGCCAGGAACTGCGCCTTCTTGACGTGCACCAGGCCGCCGGCCGCGCCGGTCGCCTTGGCGGTCGCCACCACGAGATCGGTCTGCCGGCAGAGGAAGGCCGGAATCTGGACGAGGTCGGCCACGGCGGCCACCGGCTCGGCCTGCTCGACCTCGTGCAGGTCTGTGCAAACCGGAACGTTCAACTGCGCCTTCACCTCGGCCAGGATCTTCAGGCCTTCCTTCAGGCCCGGGCCCCGGAAGCTCTTCACAGACGAGCGGTTGGCCTTGTCGAAGCTCGCCTTGAACACATAGGGCAAGCCCAGCTCGGCGGTGACCGCCTTCAGATGGCGGCCGGTTTCCAGCGCCAAGTCCAGGTCTTCGATGACATTCAGCCCGGCGATCACGACCAGCGGCTGGCCGTCGCCGATCGAGAGATTCCAGCGATTAAGCGTCAGTGCGGTCATGACAATCTCGAATTTGGGTGATCTGCGGCGCGCTCGCGCCAGGGCCTAAGTGGCGCGCGTGCGCCCGGTTCACAAGCGCGAAAACGTGAACCTCTGCAACCAGCTGCACAGCTTCCGCGTACTGGAGTTGATTCTATTCAATCCCAAATGCAGTGTTGCAGGTGTGAAAATCGAGGGTTGCGACCATGAGCTTGGCGCACGAACCATCGCTGGCGGCCCTGGCCGCCTCACCCAGGGCCTTCGGCAAGCTGCCGGCGCTCGTCGGCGCGCCCGCCGCATTTCGCTTTGCGGCGCGGCTGATGGCCCTCAACTGGAGGGTGGGTTCGCTGACCTTTGTCACGCCCTCCGGCCAGGAATTGCGGATCAAGGGCGCCGACCCTGGGGTCGACGGGCGGATCATCGTCCACGACTTCGGCTTCATGCGGCGGGTGCTGGCGGCGGGCGACATCGGCTTCGCCGAGGGCTACATGGCCGGCGAGTGGGACACCCCCGACCTGTCGGCCGTGCTCAGTACGGTCAGCATGAACTTCGACCGCATGGCGCGCTTCTTCATCGGCAACCCGGTGGTGCGCGCGGTGAACTTCATCGGCCACAGCCTTCACGCCAACACCCGCAAGGGCTCGCGCAAGAACATCCACGCCCACTATGACCTGGGCAACGCCTTCTATTCCCAGTGGCTCGACCAGACGATGACCTACTCGTCGGCGCGCTACTCCCATGACGGCGAGGCGCTCGAGCTCGCCCAGACCAACAAGTACCGCTCGCTGGCCCAGGGCATGGGCCTCGAGCCCGACCACAGCGTGCTGGAGATCGGCTGCGGCTGGGGCGGGTTCGCCGAGTACGCGGCCAAGGAGGTCGGCGCCAAGGTGACCGGCATCACCATCTCTCAGGAGCAGTTCGACTTCGCCCGCAAGCGCGTCTTCGAGCAGGGCCTGGCCGAGCGCGCCGAGATCCGGATGGTCGACTACCGCGACGTCCACGGTCAGTTCGACCGCGTCGCCTCGATCGAGATGTTCGAGGCGGTGGGCGAGCGCTATTGGCCGACCTACTTCGGGAAGATCCAGGATGTGCTGCGGCCGGGCGGCCGCGCCGGCCTGCAGATCATCACCATCCGCGACGAGATCTTCGAATCCTATCGGCGCCGCGCCGACTTCATCCAGAAGTACATTTTCCCCGGCGGCATGCTGCCCTCCGAGGCCCGTCTGAAAGACGTGACCAACGGGGCGGGCCTGGCCTGGACCGGGATCGTCCGCTTCGGCCACGACTACGCCGACACCCTGGCGGAATGGGGCCGGCGCTTCGAAAGCGCCTGGGACGACATCGCCACGCTCGGCTTCGACGAGCGGTTCCGCAAGCTCTGGCGGTTCTATCTCAGCTATTGCGAGGCCGGGTTCCGCACCGAGCGAACCAATGTGGTGCAGCTGAGCCTCGCCAAGACCTGACCCCCCTGTTCCTCGAGCGCGACCAGCCTTAAGTAGACGGCCATGACCGTCGCCAGCAGCGTCCTCGACGCCATCGGAAACACGCCTCTGATCCGCCTCCGCCGTGCGAGCGAGGCGACAGGATGTGAGATCCTCGGCAAGGCCGAGTTCATGAACCCTGGTGCGTCGGTCAAGGACCGCGCAGCCCTCTACATCGTGCGCGACGCCGAACGCCGTGGCCTGCTGCGTCCTGGCGGCCGGATCGTCGAAGGCACCGCCGGCAACACCGGCATCGGTCTGGCCATGGTCGGGGCGGCCAGCGGCTATAAGACCACCATCGTCATCCCCCGCACCCAGAGCCAGGAGAAGAAGGACGCCATCCGTCTGCTTGGCGCCGAGTTGGTCGAGGTCGATGCGGTCCCCTACTCCAACCCCGACAACTACGTCCGCTACTCCGGCCGCCTGGCCGAGGAGCTGAACGCCAAGGAGCCGGCGGGCGCGATCTGGGCCAACCAGTTCGACAACGTCGCCAATCGTCAGGCGCACGTCGAGACGACCGCCCCGGAGATCTGGGAGCAGACCGGCGGCAAGGTCGACGCCTTCATCTGCGCCGTCGGCTCAGGCGGCACGCTCGCCGGCGTCGCCGAGGGCCTGCGCGCCCGCAATCCGAACGTCAAGATCGGCCTGGCCGATCCGCACGGCGCGGCGCTCTATTCCTGGTACGCCGACGGCGAACTGAAGTCGGACGGGACTTCGATCAGCGAGGGCATCGGCCAGGGCCGCATCACCGCCAACCTCGAAGGCCTAACCGTCGATCATCCCTACCGCATCGACGACGTCGAGATGCTCAATGTGATCTTCGATATGGTCGAGCATGAAGGCCTGGTGATGGGCGGCTCGACCGGCATCAACGTCGCCGGCGCCATCCGCATGGCCAAGGATCTCGGCCCCGGGCACACCATCGTCACCATCCTCTGCGACCAGGGCGCCCGCTACCAGAGCAAGATCTTCAACCCGGCGTTCCTCAAGGAGCGCGGCTTCCCGATCCCGCGTTGGCTCTAGTCATGGATCCGGTCGTCTCCACGGCCTGGCTGGCCGAGCGCCTCGGTTCGGTCCGCGTCGTCGACGGCAGCTGGCACATGCCCGCCGAAGCCCGCAACGGCCGCGAGGAACACCTCCAGCGGCATATTCCTGGAGCCGTGTTTTTCGACATTGATCATGTCGCCGATCACGACACCGACCTACCGCACATGCTGCCGACGCCCGAAGCCTTCGCCCAGGCCGCCGGCGAGCTCGGCCTGTCGCGCGACGCCGACATCGTCGTCTACGACGTCCATGGCATCCGCTCGGCCGCCCGCGTCTGGTGGACCCTGCGCGCCATGGGATACGACAAGGTCCGCGTGCTCGACGGCGGCCTGCGCAAATGGCTCGCCGAAGGCCGCCCGGTCGAAGCCGGCGAGGTCGTTTCTGAGCCCGTCGTCGTCACGCCGAGGTTCGACGCCGACCTGGTCCGCGACGCCGAGGACGTCCGCTCGATCCTGCAGACGGGCGCGGCGCGCATGCTCGACGCCCGCTCAGCCGCCCGCTTCCGCGGCGAAGCGCCCGAACCACGCGCCGGCCTGCGGTCCGGCCACATGCCGGGCGCAGCGAATGTACCCTGGGAACAGGTCATCGCTGACGACGGGACCCTGCGGCCCGCGCACGAACTGAAATCCATCTTCGAACAATCCGGCGTCGACCTCGCCAAGCCGATCGTCACGACCTGCGGCTCAGGCGTGACCGCCTCCGTGCTCGCCCTGGCGCTCGCCCGCCTCGGGTTGGTCCGCACGGCCGTCTACGACGGCTCCTGGACCGAGTGGGGCGGCCTGTCCAACGCCCCGGTCGTCACCGGCGCCTAACGCGCCGGCGGCGCATAGAGCAAACCGGGTTTCGGAGCGTTCCACAGCGCGTTGTGGCCCCGCTCGAGCTTCAACGCCGACTGCGGTCCCAGATTGCGGGCGAAGACCTCGTCATAGGCGCCGACCTGGGCGATGGCCTGAAGCGCAAAGTCCGCCCGCAGCCCCATCAACGGGCCGAAATCGCCCTCAACCCCCAGCAGGCGCCGGACCCGGGGGTCAATCGAGTTCTTGGCGAGATCCTCCGCGGTCTTCGAGCTCACCCCAATCTCCTCGGCCAAGATCAGCGAGTAGACCGTCCAGCGCACGATGTCGGTCCAGACAGGATCGTCCTGGCGGACCGCGACGGCCAGCGGCTCCTTAGAGATAACCGTCGGCAGGATCGCATGGGCGTTCGGGCTGTTCATCACCGAGCGCGCCGAGGCCAGCGCCGAGACGTCCGCAGTGAAGGCGTCACACCCTTCGGCCTGATAGAGCGCACGCGCCTCGGCCTCTGACTTGGTGACGACCAGGGTGTACTTCAGCCCGCGGGCCTTGAAGTAGTCCTCGACATTGGTCTCACTCGCCGTGCCGCGCTGAACGCAGATGCGCGCGCCGTTGAGCTCGTCCGCGCTCGTCAGGTTTAGCGCCTTGGGCGCCAGAAACCCTTGTCCATCGAAATAGGTGATCGCTGCGAAGTCCACGCCCTCGCCGGCGTCGCGCGCCAGCGTCCAGGACGTATTGCGTGAAAGGATGTCGATCTTGCCGCTGCGCAACGCCTCAAAGCGGCCCGGCGCATCCACCGGGGTGAAGCGTACCGCTTTGGCGTCGCCCAACACGGCCGCCGCGACGGCGCGGCAGATATCGACGTCGAAGCCGCGCCAGCCGCCGCGATCGTCGGCGAAGGCGAAGCCCGGTAGCCCAGGATTGACCCCGCAGGAGATCCAACCGCGGGCCTTCACGGCGGCAAGGGTCGGGCTGGGCTTGGGCTTGTAGGCGCCCGCCGGCGCAGGCGTCTCGACTTTCGGCGCGGGCTGGGGCGGCGGCGCGGTTTGTTCCTTCCCGCAGGCGGCCAGCAACAGCGCCACGGCGATGCAGCTGGAGGTCTTGGTAGAAATACTGAGCCGCGAGATTGGCCGCCCTCCTTGATTGCAAAGCTGTGGAGGCTCTAATGCCACGCGATCATGGCTCAAGTTCGCTCCCCCTCGTCAACCCGCGTCGCCCAAGAAACTCGCCTCGTTCGCGCCGGGGCGCGCGAGGGCGAACTGGTGAAGACTGTCGGTCCGCCGATCCAGAAGGGGTCGACTGTTCTGTTGCCCAATGCGGCGGCGCTGTACGACGACGATGCCTTCCTGACCTACGGTCGCGCCGGCCTTGCCGCCCATGACGCCCTGAAGTCCGCTCTGGCCGAGATGGAAGGCGCCGAGGGCGTCTGCCTTTACCCGTCAGGCCTGGCGGCGGTGACTGGAGCCGTCCTGGCGGTGCTGCAGGCCGGCGACGACGTGCTCGCGGCCGACAACATCTACAAGCCCAGCCGGCGGTTCTGCGACAACGTCCTGAAGCGCTACGGGATCGGTGTTCGCTACTTCGACTCTCGACTGTCGCCGGACGCGCTGATCGCGCTGGCCGGCGAACGGACCCGGCTGATCATGATGGAGTCGCCCGGATCGCTGACATTCGAGATGATGGACCTGGCTGCGGTCGCTGCGCTGGCCAAGGCGAAGGGCATCCTGACGCTCACCGACAACACCTGGGGCGCCGGCTACCTCTTCAAACCGCTCGAGCACGGCGTCGACATCAGCGTCCAGGCGCTGACCAAATATGTCGGCGGACACTCCGACGTGTTCATGGGCTCAACCGCGGCGCGGGACCCGGCGCTGGTGCGCCAGCTCGAAGATGGCGTGCACAATCTGGGCTGGTCGGTCTCCGCCGACGACGCCTACCAGATGCTGCGTGGCCTACGCACGCTTCCAGCCCGGCTCAAGGCCCAGGGTGACGCGGCGCTGAACATCGCCCAGTGGCTGTCCGAGCAGCCGGAAGTCGCCAAGGTCATCCATCCGGCGCTCCCTGGAGCAGCCGACCACGACCTCTGGACGCGGGACTACAGCGGAGCCTGCGGCCTGTTCGGCTTCGTGCTCAAGGGCGGCTCACCGCAAGCTGCAGACGCGTTCCTCGACGCTCTGCAGCTGTTTGGACTGGGCTTCTCGTGGGGCGGCTTCGAAAGCCTGGCCATCGTCAGCGACCCGCAACTCGGCAAGCGCAAGTTCGCGCCGACCTATGAGGGCCCGTTGATGCGCCTTCACATCGGTCTCGAGGCCGAGGCGGACCTGTTGGCGGACCTGCGCAGAGGCCTCGACGCCTTCGTCGCAGCCCGCTAGGGCTGCGCCATCCGGCTCATGAACAGGGCGGCCCGTTTGGTCTGCCGATCCAGGCTGCTGATGTCCATGGTCTCGCCAGGCGCGTGAGCGCCGGCGCCCGCCGCGCCGAACCCGATCAGGCCCGGAACGATGTCGCCGACGAAACCAATGTCGCCAGCCCCGCGCTTGAGCGGATCGAGCTCGGCCATCGGCTCCAGCCCGAGGTCGCGGTTGACCTCGTTGAGCCGCGCCAACAGCTGCCGCGACGCCTCGCTGGGCGCCATGGCCGGGTAGCCGTCGTCAAACGCGATGGACGCGGTCGCACCGCCCAGCGGCTGGGCCACGATGGCCCGCATCTTCCCACGGATGCTTTCGGTCTGAGCGTTGGAGAGCGTACGCAGATCGCCACGGGCCACAGCCTGGGCCGGGATGATATTGGTCTTGCCGCTGGCGAGGCCGCCGGTGTCGCTGTCGTTCGCGGCGGCCGTCGTCCCGGCCAGCATGTAGCCGACGTTGAACGTCGCATTCGGCTCGCGCGCCTCCTCGCGGAAGGCGTCGACGATGCGGGCCAGTTCGTAGGCGGCGCCATAGCCGACGCTGTCGTTGAAGACGCCTGACGAGTGCCCGGACTTGGCGGTGATCGTCAGTGTCCAGTCGGTCGAGGAGCGGCGGGCGATCGACGCCATGTCCTTGCCGTTCTCCTGAGCGAGGCCCTCGAACTCCAGAGCTAGGTCGCTGGCTTTAGCGGCGCTGATCAGGTCGGCGCGCGACACCGACAACGGCCGCCCGGCCCGCTCCTCGTCGCCGGTCAGGACGATGGTGATGTCGGCGTCCTTCAGGGTTCCGGCCGCCTGCATGGCCCGCAGAGCGGCGACCATGATCACCAGCCCGCCCTTCATGTCGTTTACCCCCGGCCCTTCGGCGATATCGCCGCGGCGGACGTACTTCTGGAACGGGCTGTCGGGCTCGAACACCGTATCGAGGTGGCCGATGAGCAGCATCCGCCTGCCTTTGCCCGATCCCTTGTGGACCGCCACCACATGGCCGGCGCGATCGACCTTGGCCATCGGAATCCAGCGTACGTCGAAACCCAGGGCGATCAGCTCGGCCTGCATCCGGCGGCCGACCTCTTCCACCCCGGCCTTGTTGAGGGTGCCGCTGTTGATGTTGACCAGCGTCTCCAGCATCTGGAGCGAGCGGCCCTCCTCGGCGGCCGCGGCCTGGACCAGCTTCTGTTCCTGGGCCGACAGGCCAGCCGCATACGCCGGATCGGCGACGAGCAGGGCCAACACCGCCAGCACGGCGGCGGAAGACTTCAAACGGATCACACGCGATTCCCCCAGGCGACTTGGATCCACCACAGCCGCCGGAGGACAGCCGCCTGGCGCGCCCAGCAGGACTCGAACCTGCAACCGTCCGCTTAGAAGGCGGATGCTCTATCCGGTTGAGCTATGGGCGCCTGGCCGGCCGCTAGTGCGTCCAGGACTGCTTGCGATTGTAGGCGAAGTTGTCCGCGTAGGCCTTCAGGATGCGCTTTGGCGCCTTCGGCTCGGTGATCTGGAACGGAATCCCGTGCGCCTGGGCGTAGGTCACCGCATCGTCGCTCGTCTCGAACGACAGGCGAATCTGGCCGTTCATGTCGTTGGTCAGCGTCCAGCCCATCAGCGGGTCGGAGCGACGGGCCGAGGCAGGCTCGAACTCAAGCACCCAGTCCTTGGTCTTAGCCTTGCCGGACTGCATGGCGTTCTTGGCCGGACGGTAGATGCGCGCGAGCATGCGAACCCTCTTAGAAATTTCACCGGCGTGGTCGGGGCGGCAGGATTCGAACCTGCGACCCTCTGGTCCCAAACCAGATGCGCTACCAGGCTGCGCTACACCCCGAATAACGCCGGCGAGGGCGAGATATAAGGCTTTGGCCTTTCCCGCAATTGAACAAAATCGCGCGCCGGTGCTTAGCCGTGGCGCCGCATCAGTTTGAACACCGCCGAACCGCGTACGACGTCAGTGCCGGCAACGTGCGCCCGGGCCTCCACGAACGCGACATCGCGCGTCGCGCGCGTCACCCGGGCCTCCCCCATCACCCATTCTCCGACCCGCGCCATGTGCAGGAAATCGATGGACAGGTGAATCGTCACCGCCGTCTGCCGCGCGGCGCGGTACACGGCCGCGCCCATCAGGCCATCGAGAAAGGCCGTCAGCATGCCGCCGTGCACCAGGCCAAGGCCGTTAGCGTGGCGCGGCAGCGCGTAGAACGCCTGCTCGGTCACCTCGCCCATCTCGGCGCGATGAAAATAGGGACCGTTGTGGCTCGAGAACGGGCCACGGCTTCCCGACGGCACGAATCCGGGCGGCGGCTCGGGAACGACGTCTTTTTCAGTCACGCTTGAAAATCCGATGCTCGATGCGGTCGCCTGGCATCAGGCCGATCTCCCCGGCTCGCCCGCCGGCAAGCTCCAGGACGCCGACCACGGGGCCGCCCGACGGAATCGGGGCCTCCGACAGCGGCGTGGTGTTACGTGCAATCGACAGCACAACGCCGTCGGCGCGGATGTAGATGATGTCCAAGGGGATCAGCGTGTTCCGCATCCAAAACGCCACCTCGCGCGGCGTCTTGAAGTCGAACAGCATGCCGCGGTCGGGCGGAACGTCCTTACGGAACATCAGCCCCTTCTCGCGCTCGGCGTCGGTGTCGGCGATCTCGACAAAGAAGCGCGTGCGCCCGGTCGGCGTCACCGCCTCCAGCGCCTCGAAGCCGGCGGGCGGCTTGCCGACAGCTCCGCCGACCGACGTCGCAGACGACACGGTCTGTGCGGCTGCCGCCGGCGCGGCGCGCGCAGACGCTTCCTGCGCCGCCGGTTCCTGCGCACAAGCCGCTAGAAGCGACAACGCACCGACAAGCACAGTCAGGCCGCGTCGCAGCCTCATCTGACTAGGCACCGGAAACCTCCGAGCTATGGGTCCGGAGCGCGACGGACGCCGCGCCCCAAGGCAGAGAGTTCCGAAGAACTCTAGGCCAGACCTACAGACTCGATCTCGGCGACGACAAGCCCCTTTGGCCCCTCGGCGAACCGCACCATGACATCGTCGCCCGGCTGCAGGTCCTCAATACCGGACCGCCGCAGGGTTTCAAT
Organism: Phenylobacterium sp.; assembly: GCF_013822795.1. Lineage (GTDB taxonomy): Bacteria > Pseudomonadota > Alphaproteobacteria > Caulobacterales > Caulobacteraceae > Phenylobacterium. Next base: position 49,088 of record NZ_PNLB01000007.1, read on the forward strand.
GTGCACGAAGATGTCGCCGCTCTCCCCGTCGCGGACTACGAAGCCGTAGCCTTTGGCGCGGTTGAACCACTTCACCTTGGCGCGTTCCAATGGGCCGCGCGGAGTCAACGGACGGCGCGCCGGACGGGCGCCGAAGCCCCCGCGATCGAAACTGCGCCCGTGATGCCCCTCGTCTTGTCGTCGGCGGTCGGAGGGCGGTGGAGCGGAACTCTCGTCCACCTCCAACACCTCTGCAACCTGCCACCCCTTTGGACGCCGGATCACATCACAAACGATCACCGCGCCTTCAAGCGCGCTTTCGCGCCCCGAATTGCGAAGACTTGTGACGTGAAGCAAAACGTCCTTGAGCCCCGTTTGATTGGGGTCGTCAGGAACGACAAATCCATAGCCCTTGCCGGCGTCGAACCACTTCACACGCCCGCTGATCCGCACGGCTTCTTCGTGTGGACCTACTCCCTCGAATTCGTAACCAGACATCTGCCCCTCTGGCCCCGGTCTCCCCCCGATCCTTTCGGATATGGCCAACTCGAACAGTGTTCTCGTTACGCTAGTGCCGTCAATGGGGCATTTTACAAGCAACACACGCGTCGGTCGTAATCCTCGCGCCAGCGTGGTGAACTCTGCTTTTTTGGGGAGCCTCGCGGTGGCAGTCCCTAGGGGAGTCGAACCCCTCTCTCCAGGTTGAAAACCTGGCGTCCTAACCGATAGACGAAGGGACCGCGTCCGCGAGAGCGGTGTCTATATGGGCGAATCTTCGGGTGCGCAAGCGCCTTGCTCAAACCTTTTTCAGCACGGTGTTATTCGAACGCCAGGCGAAGTCGCCAAGGCCTTCTGGCTCAAGGCTCAGCCGACGCGGCGAGGGTCTGCGACGTCTTCGATTTCAAGTTCGACGCTCTCGCGTCCCTGCCAGTCGTCGGGCTTCAATCGGCCGGCGACATGGATCGCGCCGGCGCCGCTCAGCAGCGTACGTCCCAGATCAGTCTCTTCAGCCCGCCAGGCCACGGCTTTGAGACGACCGCCAGAGCCGTCGGTCAGCGTGACTCGCACATGCCCGCCGCGCAGGGCCATCGGTCGCTCGACGCGGACGTTGGCGGCCGCGAACATCGGCTCAGGATTGCCTGGCCCGAACGGCGCCATCGCCTGAAAGGCCTTCCAGAGCCCGCGGTCGGCCCCGCCGGCGGTGACCAGCGCATCAATATCCAAGGCGTCCTCGGCGGCCGCCACTTCTGCTTCCGCGGCGACACGGTCGTTGAGGAACGCCCTCAGATCAGGGATGAGCTCCGGCCGCACCGACAAGCCGGCGGCCATGGCGTGGCCGCCCCCCGCCAGCAACAGCCCCTCGTCGAACGCCGCCTGCACGGCGCGTCCGAGGTTCACACCCGGTTGGGAACGCCCAGAGCCCTTGCCCACGTTCGCGGCGCGGTCGATCCCGATCACCAGGGTCGGCTTGCGATAACGCTCGCGCAGCCGGCTTGCGACGATGCCGATCACGCCCGGATGCCAACCATCAGCGGCCACGAGCGCCATCGGGGCATCGGCCTGGTTGCTTTCCCGCTCCACGATGCGGACGGCCTCGTCGAAGATTTCCTTCTCGACCTCCTTGCGTGAAGCGTTGAGCCCGTCGAGTTCGGCGGCCAAGGCGGCAGCCTCTTCCGGGTCGTCCGTCGACAGCAGTCTTGCGCCTAGGTCCGAGCGACCGATACGGCCGCCAGCATTGATGCGCGGCCCCAGGATGAACCCCGCATGGAACACGCTGGCAGGCCCCGAGCCCTTGGCGACATCCAGCAGCGCCTTCAAACCCGGGTTGCGCCAGGCGGACATCACCTTCAGCCCCTGGGCGGTCAGGGCGCGATTGAAGCCCACCAGCTGGGTGACGTCGCAGATCGCGCCGAGCGCGGCGAGGTCGAGCCACTGGCGCAGGTCAGGCTCCGGCCGCCCCTCGAACAGTCCCCTGCCCCGCGCCTCGCGGTTCAGGGCCGCCAGCAGCACGAAGGCCACGCCCGCGGCCGCCAGGACGCCTTGGCCGGACTCGCAGCCCGGACGGTTGGGGTTCACCAGGGCCGCGACGTCCGGGATCTGCTCGCGCATCAGGTGGTGGTCGATCACCACCACCTCCAGGCCGATCTCCTTGGCGCAAGCCAACGCCTCGTAGGCGGCCGCCCCGCAGTCGACGGTGACGACGAGGTCGACGCCAGATTCGCGAATTTTCCGGAACGCCGCCGGCGACGGCCCATAGCCCTCTGTCATGCGATCGGGGACGTAGATCGGCAGTTCCTTGCCCATGACTCGGAACCAGCGGACCAATTGGGCGGCGCTCGAGGCGCCGTCCACGTCGTAATCGGCGAACACGGTCATCGGCCGGTCGGCCAGCAGCGCGTCGATCAGGATCGAGGCGGCCCGATCCATGTCGAGAAAGCTCGACGGATCGGGAAACTGCGCTTTCAGCGTGGGATTGAGATAGGTCTCGCCGCCCTCGGCGCCGACCCCGCGCGAGGCCAGCGCCCGCGCCAAAGGTTCGGAAAGCCCGAGCGCCAGCTGGTGGCGGCGCACCACAGAGGGTTCAGCTGGACGCTCGCGCCACGCACGGCCGGTCAACGACCGTGCGACGCCGAGATAGCCCGCAGCCGAACCCCCGTCGGGCACGGCCTAGACCGGCCGCTTCATCCGCACTTCACGCACGGTGCGGGTCGACGAATTCATCACCAGGGTATGGGTGTGGACGAAACCGTCCTCATAGGCCACGCCGTCCAGCAGAGCGCCATTGGTGACCCCGGTCGCCGCGAAGATCGCGTCGGCGCGGACCATCTCGTGAAGGTCGTACTTCTTGTCGAGGTCGGTGATTCCGACTCGCGCCGCGCGCGCCTTTTCGTCCGCGTTGCGGAACACCAGGCGCCCCTGGAACTGACCGCCGACGCACTTCAGCGCCGCACAGGCCAAAACGCCTTCCGGCGCGCCGCCCTGACCGATGTAGAGGTCGACCCCGGTGGTCGGATCCGAGGTGTTGATCACGCCGGCGACGTCGCCGTCGGTGATCAGATAGACGCGCGCGCCCACCGAGCGGACCGAGGCGATGATCTCGGCGTGGCGCGGACGATCCAGCACGCAAACCGTGATTTCCGAAGGATCGACGTCCTTGGCCTCGGCCAGCGCCTTGACGTTCTCAGCCGGCGACTTGTCGAGGTCGATCACGCCCGCCGGATAGCCCGGACCGCAAGCGATCTTGTCCATATAGGTGTCGGGCGCGTTCAGCAGGCTGCCCTTCGGCGCCCAGGCCATCACGGCCAGGGCGTTGGCCATCGCCTTGGCCGTCAGGGTCGTGCCTTCCAGCGGATCGAGCGCGATGTCGATGGCCGGGCCTTTGCCGCTGCCGACCTTCTCACCGATGTAGAGCATCGGAGCTTCGTCGCGCTCGCCCTCGCCAATCACGATCTCGCCGTCGATGTCGAGATCGTTCAGGGCCGTGCGCATGGCGTCCACGGCGGCTTGGTCAGCAGCCTTCTCGTCACCACGCCCGACCAGCTTCCAAGCGGCGATCGCGGCGATTTCTGTCACCCGGACCGCGTCCAGAACCAGACCGCGATCCAGATCTTGCGAACTCATCTGTCTCTCCCAGCACCTCGAAGGGCGCAGATTATCCTTGGATTCTTATATGCGGGCGATCCGCAAGAGGCGCGGTCTTTCCAGCACAGCCGGCAGATTGGCGATGCGGTCGATCGCCGCCGTCAGCACCGACTCGGCCACCGCGTGGGTGGTGAGCACGATCGGCACGCCCGCGGCGTTCTCCACCGGCTTCTGCAGGAAGCTCTCGATCGAGACGCCGGCCTCGGCCAGCGTCTCGGACACCGCGGCGATGACGCCCGGCTCGTCCTTGACCAGGAAGCGCAGGTAGGCGCGGCTCAGGCTGCGAGCCGGATCAACCGGGGTGAACGGCTTGAGCGACTTCGCCGGGGCCTGGAAGACGGGACGCTTGGCGCCCGTCATCACGTCGGCGATGTCGGCGGCCACCGCGGCGGCGGTCGGCCCGGAGCCGGCGCCCGGCCCCTGGATAAAGATTCGGCCGATCCGCGTGCCCTCGATGAAGAGCGCGTTGAGCGCGCCGCCAGCCTGAGCCAGCGGATGGCTCTGGGCCACCAGCGTCGGGTGGACGCGCACCAGCACGCCCTCGTCGGAGCTGTCGGCCGAGGCGATGAGCTTGATCTTGTAGCCGAGGTCCTTGGCCAGCTGGATGTCCAGCAGCGCGACCTGGTCGATCCCCTCGATCTCGGCCGCCGCATAGTTGGGCGCGCAACCGAAGGCCAGGGCGGCGAGGATCGAAATCTTGTGCGCGGCGTCGAAGCCGCCGACGTCCATCGTCGGATCGGCCTCGGCGTAGCCCAGGCGCTGGGCCTCGGCCAGGACGTCGGCGAACGAGCGGCCGCCGGTGTCCATTTCCGAGAGGATGTAGTTGCAGGTTCCGTTGAGGATGCCGGCCACCGACTTGACGTCGTCGCCGACCATGGCCTCGCGCAGCATCTTCACCGCCGGGGTGCCGCCCATCACGGCGGCCTCGAACAGCAGCGGCACGCCCTTGGATTCGGCCAGGGCGGCGAGTTCCGCACCATGCTCGGCGATCAGCGCCTTGTTGGCGGTCACGACCGGCTTGCCCGCGTGCAGCGCCGCTTCGACGGCGGCCTTGGCCGGGCCGTCCGAGCCGCCGATCAGTTCGACGAAGATGTCGACATCCGACGACTTCGCCAGTTCGACCGGGTCATCATACCAAGGCAGGTTCGAGATATCGAACGGACGCGGCCGCGACCGTGAGCGCGCCGAAACCCCCGTCACCACAGCCTTGCCACCGGCCGGGGCGAACCCGGCTTGATCCGACAGGAAGTTCAGCAGGCCGCCGCCGACCGTACCCAGGCCCGCGACGCCGACCCGCCACTCAGTTTTACTCATTGCGCCGCCATAGTGTTGTGGGCCCGGCCGAGGATCTCATCGGCATTGGCCAGGAACTTCTTCACGTTGCGCGCGGCCTGGCGGATGCGGTGCTCGTTTTCCACGAGACCGATACGCACGTAGCCCTCGCCATACTCGCCGAACGCCACGCCGGGAGCCACGGCCACGCCGGCCTCCTCGATCAGCAGCTTGGCGAACAGCATCGAGCCGGCTTCCCGGAACTTCTCCGGCAATGGCGCCCAGGCGAACATCGAAGCCGGCGGCGGCGGGATGTCCCAGCCAGCGCGCTTCATCGACGACACCAAGGTGTCGCGCCGCGACTTGTAGATCGCGCGGATCTCGTCGACGCAGTCCTGCGGGCCGTTCATCGCTGCGGCCGCCGCAACCTGGATCGGCGTATAGGCGCCGTAATCGAGATAGGATTTCACCCGCGCCAGGGCCGCGCACATGCGCGCGTTGCCGACGACCATGCCGACCCGCCAACCGGCCATGGCGTAGGTCTTCGACAGCGAGTTGACCTCGACCGCGATGTCCTTGGCGCCCTCGACCTGCAGGATCGACGGCGGCGGGTTGTCTTCGAAATAGATCTCCGAGTAGGCGATGTCCGAGAGCACGAGCATGTCGTGCTTCTTCGCCAGGGCCACGGCTTCCTTGTAGAAGTCGAGGTCGACCCACTGCGCCGTCGGGTTCGACGGATAGGACAGGATCAGCACGCTCGGCGGCGGCGCGGAGTGTTTCACGGCGCGGCTGATGCCGGCCAGGTACTCTTCCGGCGACGGCGCAGGCACGTGGCGGATGACCCCGCCGGCCATGATGAAGCCGTAGGCGTGGATCGGATAGGCCGGGTTCGGGCAGATGACGACGTCGCCCGGCGTGGTCAGCGCCTGGGCCAGATTGGCGAAACCCTCTTTCGAACCGAGCGTCGCAATGACCTCGGTGTCGGGGTTCAGGTCGACGTCGAAGCGCTTCTTGTAGTAGCCGGCCATCGCCTTGCGTAGGCCAGGAATGCCCTTGGAGGCGGAGTAGCGGCCCGCTTTTGGATCGCGCGCCGTTTCGATCATCTTGTCGACGATGTGCTTGGGCGTCGGCATGTCCGGGTTGCCCATGCCGAAGTCGATGATGTCGACGCCTTCGCCGCGAAGCCGCGCCTTGATGCGGTTCACTTCTTCAAAGACGTACGGCGGAAGGCGGCGGATACGGTGGAATTCGGGAGTCATTTTGAGCTCTGGCCGCGACCCTCGCGGCGGTGGGGAGCTGAAGTCGCGCATGGATAGCCCCCGTGGCGGGGCCAGCCAAGCAGGTTCAAGGTCTTTTATGCCCCCGCAGCCGCATCACCTCGGCGACGGAGGCGGTGTAGCTCGTTCCCGTAGTTCCTTGGCGAACGCCTCACTGGACGGCGTGGTCGAGGTGTCAGCCCCGACATCGGGGCCAGCCTGCGAGCGCGCGCGCGCCACAAAACGCTCTGTCCCGGTCAACGTCCAGGTGTTCGGCGCAGTGGCCCGATCAACCTTCGCGCGGGCGATCTCAAGCTGATCAGCCGCCTGGCCCCAGGAGGCCAGAGGCCGCTGCGCCGTCGTCGGCACCGGCGGCGGAATATCGGCGAAAGTCGGAAAGGCGCGCGACTCATGCGCCATCCGGGCCACGTCGTCCGAGACTGAGGAATTGGCGTCGACCTTGGCCTCAGCGAACGGATTGGCCGCGCAACCGGCCGTCAGCACGGCGACCGCCATGCAGCCGAGCACCCCCCGAGCGGAGGCTCCGAGCGACGAACATGCAAAAAGTCGAAGCGGCGCGTTCATTTCCTTCCCGGTCTTATGCCACTATCGCGTCGGGCGGAAGAGCGTGGGCGCTTTCGCTTCAAAGGAATGCGCATACGGGAGGACAACGGGCGATGAGCGATCAGGCCACGGCGCCGCCGAAAGCCAAGGTGAAGAAGAAGGCCAAGGCCGCCTCAAAGGCGAAGACGGCCGCTCCCCCGCCTCCGGAGATGGTCCCCGGGCAGGCGCCGCCCGCAGCGGCGGCCGCGCCGAGCTTCGAACAGCTCAGCGCCGAACAGCGCGACATGGTTGAAAAGCTCTCGACCAATCTGGCCCGCGCCGCGCTCACCGCCCAGGGCGCCATCGCTGAAGCGGCGCTTCGCCAGGCCGAGCGCCCGGCCGGACTACAGCCCGACCCGTTCCACGTGGCCCCGGCCCTCACCGACGTCATGGGCCGCCTGATGGCCCAGCCTGACCGCCTGATCCGCGCGCAGGCCGACCTCTTCCAGCGCTATCTCGAGCTTTGGCAGTCCGCCGCCAGGCGCGCTGGCGGCGAGACCGTCGAACCGGTGGTGCAGCCGGAACGCGGCGACAAGCGGTTCAACGACCCCGACTGGGCCGAAAACCCGGTGTTCGACGTGATCAAGCAGTCCTATCTGCTGACCTCGAACTGGCTGAACGGCTTGGTCGCCGAGGTCGACGGCGTCGACGCCATGTCCAAGCGCCGCGTCGAGTTCTTCATGAAGATGCTGACCGACGCCTTCTCGCCCTCGAACTTCCTGGCGTCCAATCCCGCGGCGCTGCGCGAGGCGATGACCAGCCGTGGCGAGTCGCTGGTCAAGGGCATGGAGAATTTCGCAGCGGACCTGGCGCGCGGCGGCGGTCAGCTGGCGATTAGCCAGACCGACTATCAGATGTTCAAGATCGGCGAGAATGTCGCCACGGCGCCCGGCAAGGTCGTCTTCCAGAACGAGATCCTGCAACTGCTGCAGTTCGATCCGACGACCGATCAGGTGCACGAGATCCCGCTGCTGATCTTCCCGCCCTGGATCAACAAGTTCTACATCCTCGATCTGCGGCCCGAAAACTCGATGATCCGCTGGCTAACCGGCCAGGGCTTCACCGTGTTCGTCGCCTCGTGGGTGAATCCCGACCCGACGCTCGCCGATAAGACTTTCGAAGACTACATGCACCAGGGCATCTATGCGGCCACCGAGGCGGCGATGACCCAGGCCGGCGTCGATCGGGTCAACACCGTCGGCTACTGCATCGGCGGCACCCTGCTCTCTTCGTCGCTGGCCCATATGGCCGCCAAGAACGACCCGCGGATCTCCTCGGCCACGTTTTTCGCGGCCCAGCAGGACTTCGCCGAGGCCGGCGATCTGCTGCTGTTCACCAACGAGGACTGGCTGAGCGACCTTGAGAAGCAGATGGACGCCGCCGGCGGCGTGCTGTCCGGTCAGGCGATGGCGGAGACTTTCAACTCGCTGCGCGCCAACGACCTGATCTGGTCGTTCTTCGTGAACAACTATCTGATGGGCAAGGAGCCCAAGCCCTTTGATCTGCTGTTCTGGAACTCCGACCAGACCCGCATGCCCAAAGCGCTGCACCTCTTCTACCTCCGCAAATTCTACGGGGAGAACGCGCTGTCGAAGGGCGAGCTGGTGCTCGACAACGTCAAGCTCGACCTGAAGAGCGTCAAGACGCCGGTCTATGTGCAGTCCTCCAAGGAGGACCACATCGCCCCTGCCCGTTCGGTCTATCGCGGCGCCAAGCTGTTCGGCGGCCCGGTGACCTTCACCCTTGCCGGTTCGGGCCACATTGCGGGCGTCATCAACGCCCCGGTCGCCAATAAGTATCAGCACTGGACCAACGGCGATCTGCCCGATTCCGTCGAACAGTGGATGGGCGGCGCGGTCGAGACGCCGGGCTCCTGGTGGCCGCACTGGGCCGAATGGCTGCGCGCCAAGTCCGGCGGCCTCGTTCCAGCGCGAAATCCAGCGACGGGCAAGCTCGCCCCTATCGAAGAAGCCCCCGGCTCCTATGTGAAGGTCAAGTCGTAGGCGGCTGAGCGTTCGGGGGCGTGATGTTCAAGACGATGGCGCTGGGGCTGGCGGCTCTGCTGGCCCTGTGGATCGGCGCGGGTCTCGGGGTCGTCGCCCTCTCGGGCTCGTTCGAGCCCAGCGGCCGCTATATCGACATCGGCGGGCGCAAGTTACGGCTGGTCTGCGCAGGGCCGAAGTCCGACCTACCGGTGATCTGGATGGAGGCCGGCGCGTGGGGGCTGGCCGCTGACTTCGCGGCGATCCAACAACGGCTGGCCGCCAAGGGCATCCGGTCCTGCGCCTATGACCGCGCCGGCATGGGTTTCTCCGACCCGGGTCCGAAACCCCGCGACAGCGCCGCGGTCGCAGCTGACCTCGCCAAGCTGATCGCCGCTTCGGGAGAACGCGGACCGTTCGTATTCATGGCCCACTCGATGGCCGGTCAGCACATCCGGCAGTACGCTGGCCAGCACCCTGAGCAGGTCGCCGGCCTGGTGCTGCTCGAAGCGACGACTCCAGAGATGGCTGAGCGCCCAGAGGCCCAGAAGTTCCTCCACCGCGTCCAAATGGTCGCCCGGGCCAGCGCGATCGCCGGCAGCCTGCAGCTCACCAAGATCGCCTACTATATGGGCGACCGCATTGGCCTGCCGCCGCAAGGCCAGGCCGAGAAGCGTCACGCCTTCGTCTCCGGCCGCCATGCGCGCACCGCTGCCCACGAAGTGATGGTCTGGCCGCAGGGCGCCGTGCAGGCCGCCGCCGTACCGCTTGACCCCAAATGGCCCGTGGCGGTCATCACCGCTGGGAACGCCGAACTGATGGCGGGGTGGAACGTCGTCCGGCGTGCGCCCGAGCGAAATTCACGCGCCGGCTACTACGAGAACGAGCCGGCCGCCCAGCACGCAAGCTTGCTCGGCCTGACCCATTCCGACGCCGTGCTGCGCGGGGTCGACCACGTCCTCGCCGCACTGGCCAAGACGCCTTAGTCGGGAATCGCCTGCCAGGTCCGGCGGATGGCCAGCGTCCGCCGGTCGATCTCCAGCCAACAACCGCCGCCTGGATGCGCCGGCCGATCTTCCTGGCCGATTTCCACGCCTTGAAGGCTGGCCGCCAGCAGGCGTCCGACGCCGCCGTGCGAGACCACGAGAATGTCGCCCGTCGACTGTTCATTCGCGACTAGGCGCTTCACCGCACGGACGATCCTGTCCTGGGCGGCGCGAGCGGGCTCCCATCCCCGGATGCTCTCGTCAGGATGCTGGAAGAAGAGCTCGACAACCTGCCAGAATTCCGGCGGCGCGAGGTAGCCGGTGGACGAGCGATCGTTCTCGCCAAGCTCGGCGTCGATCACGTGAGGGATCCCGAGCACCGTCGATGCGATAGCCGCGCCGTCCGTCGCCTTACGTTCGGCGCTTGAATAGACCGCTGTCAGCCCTTGGCATCTGGCGTCGCCGATAAATCGCTCCATTCGTCGCCGGCCGACATCGGACAGCCCCCACTCGGCAATCGGGACCGCCGGATCGATGATGACTTCAGGATGAGTCAGGAAGTAAAGCGTCGCCATGGCGCGAAGCTAAGCGGGTATGAACCTCAATGCATCGCCATTGTTGCAGTAGCGCAGGCCCGTCGGCCGTGGGCCATCCGGGAAGACGTGGCCCTGGTGCCCCAGGCAGCGCGCGCAGTGGTATTCGGTGCGCGGCACGCCGATGGCGAAGTCGGTCTTCTTGCCCAGCGCGCCCTTGATCGCGGTGTAGAAGCTGGGCCAACCGGTGCCGCTCTCGAACTTCCACTGCGATGCGAACAGCGGCAACGCGCACCCAGCGCAGACGTAGGTCCCTTTCCGCTTTTCCTTGTTGAGTGGACTGGTGCCGGCCATCTCGGTCGCCTCGCGGCGCAGGACATTGTAGGTCGGCGTGTCGAGCCGCCGACGCCAGTCGGCGTCGGACAGCTTGCGCCACGGTGAAGCCGCGTAGGGATCTTCATTGGCGAGGGCCAGCGCCGGTGCGAACGCCAGGGCTGATCCCATCAGGAAGGCGCGTCGGTCGATCTTGCTCATGCAAGGAGATACGGCGCTCTCCTTGGACCGGATGCAAGCCTAGCGGCCGGCCCAGCGGTAGAGGGCATCCGGCGTCTTTTCTTCGTTGTCTGCCCCGTCCGTCAGGCGGACGAGTTCGAAGCCGCGCATCTCGTAGAATCGTCGGGCCCGCGCGTTTTGCTGGAACGTCCAAAGTTCGCGCGCAGTCCCATCCTCAAGCGCCTTCGCCAGCAGCTGCGGCCCGAGGCTTCGCCCCTGATGATCGGGATGTACGTAGAGGTGGCTCACCCAGCCTGGCTTGAACGCCACGTAGCCGACGATCACGTCGCCGGCTTCAGCGACCCAGACCTCGTTTTCCAGAAACAACCGCTCGCTGAAGAACCACAGGTCCTCCTCGGCCGTATGGAGCTCAGGCAAGTACGGCAACGATACCCGCATGACGTGGCGGTGCAGCCGGGCGACCGGCGCCGCATCAGCGGCGATCGCCCGGCGCAGGATCACAGCCCCTCGCCTTCCGCCAGGCCGAGGATCAGGTTCAGGTTCTGGACCGCGGCCCCGGACGCGCCCTTTCCCAGGTTGTCGAGCACGGCCACCAGCCGCGCCTCGCCCTCAGCCTCATTGCCAAACACGTAGAGCTTCATGCGATTGGTGCCGTTCAGCGCCTCCGGATCGAGATCGGCGTTGTAGCCGGCCGCTCCTGAGCGAGCCTTTTCAAGCGCCGCACACTCGGCCTCCGAGGCCACCGACACGAAAGCCTCGCCCTCATAGGCGGCGGCCAGCGAGTCGCGCAGCGCGCCCAGGGTCGGCCGCTTGGGCATCGCCCAGAGATGAAGCGGGATCTCGACCAGCATGCCCTGAGCGTAGCGCCCGACAGCCGGCGCAAACAGCGGCCGATGTTGCAAGCCGGTGTAGCCCATCATCTCAGGCAGATGCTTATGGGTCAGCGTCAGGCCGTAGGCGCGGTAGGCGTCCTGAGTGCCCTTCGGCGCAGGCTGCTGCTCGAACTCCTCGATCAGCCCGCGACCGCCGCCCGAGTAACCAGAGACGCCGTGCACGCTGAGCGGCGTGTCGGCCGGGACCAGCCCGTCCCGGACTAGGGGCGCCATCAGGCCGATGAACCCGGTCGACCAGCAGCCGGGATTGGTGATGCGCTTGGAAGCCACGATCGCCTCGCGATGCCCCGGCTTCCATTCCGGAAAGCCGAACACCCACGCCGAGTCCACCCTGTGCGCGGTCGACGGGTCGACGATCTTCACGGCCGGATTGGTGATCAGCGAAACAGCCTCGCGCGCGCCGTCGTCGGGCAGGCAGAGGATCGCAGCGTCCACGCCGTTCAGCAGTTCGGCCCGCGCGGCCGGATCCTTTCGCTTGGCCGGATCGATCGAAACGAGCTCGAGATCGCGACGGCCTTCAAGCCGCTGCCGGATCTGCAGGCCGGTGGTGCCGGCTTCGCCATCGATGAAGACTGTATGGGCCATGGTCGGAAATCCAGAACGGGTGGATCAGATAGCAGAAAGGGCGCCTCGGTTTCCCGAAGCGCCCTTCCCAAACGCGATTTCTCGCGCAGCTCTTAGCGCTTCGAGAACTGGAAGCTGCGGCGGGCCTTGGCCTTGCCGTACTTCTTACGCTCAACGACGCGGCTGTCGCGGGTCAGGAAGCCGTGCGGCTTCAGGACCGGGCGCAGCGCCGGTTCGTAATAGGTCAGAGCCTTGGACAGGCCGTGGCGGATCGCGCCAGCTTGGCCCGACAGGCCCGAGCCTTCAACCGAGACGATCACGTCGAACTGGCCGACGCGGTCGGTCACTTGGAACGGCTGGGCGATCATCATGCGCAGCACCGGGCGAGCGAAGTACACTTCCTGGTCGCGGCCATTGATCGTGATCGTGCCCTTGCCGGGCTTAATCCAGACCTTGGCGATCGCGTTCTTGCGCTTGCCGGTCGCATAGGCGCGGCCTTGAGCGTCGATCTTCGGCTCAGCCGGAGCAGCCTGCGGGTTGGACGAGAGGCCTTGCAGGGCCTCGAAACCTTGGGTCTCGGACATCTGTCTTACAGGCTCCGCACGTTCTTGGCGTTCAGCGAAGCGAACGCGATGGTCTCGGGGTTCTGCGCTTCGTGCGGATGCTCGCCGGCATTGTAGATGCGCAGGTGCGTCATCTGCTTGCGGGCCAGCGGGCTTTCCTTCGGCAGCATACGCTCAACGGCCTTTTCCAGGATGCGCTCCGGATACTTGCCGCCGAGGATCTTGTCCGCGGTGCGTTCCTTGATGCCGCCCGGATAGCCGGTGTGCCAGTAGTAGGTCTTGTCCTGCAGCTTCTTGCCGGTGAACTTCACCTTGTCGGCGTTGACCACGACGACGTAGTCGCCGCAATCGACGTGCGGGGTGTAGTCCGGGCGGTGCTTGCCGCGAAGACGCATGGCGATGAACGAGGCGAGACGGCCGACCACGGCGTTCTCGGCATCGATCACGATCCACTTCTTCTCGACGTCGGCGGGCTTCAGCGAAGCCGTCGTCTTCATCATGGGAACGGGTCCGTTAGGTTGGCGGGACGAGAAAGGTCCCGGCGAGGGCGCGGCTAGTACGGGGTTACCAACCGCCTGTCAACACCAATTGCATCGACTGAAGCGCAACGCGTTGCCACACAAGGCTTTGCCGCATCAGGTATTATAATACCGCCCGTTTCGGCGCTCAAGCTTCTATGGTCGCGGCCTGTCCCACAGTCCAGCTGGAAAGTCCTTCATGTTCGCGTCGCGCCGCCAGTTCCTTCAGACCGCTGCAGCCTCGGCCGCCTTCTCTGGGCTGGCGCGCTATGCGAACGCCCAGGTCACGGCCGACTCGGAGGACTACTCCAGCCCCGGCTATGCCAGCGAAGTCCACGGATACGGGCCGCTGCGCCGCGATCCGGCTGAAATTTTCGACCTGCCCGAGGGCTTTTCCTACGCGGTGATTTCCCGCGCCGGCGACAAAATGGACGACGGCCTTGTCGCCGCCGGCAAGATGGACGGGATGGGTTGCTTCCCAGCCGGCCGAAATCGGGTCGCCCTGGTCCGCAATCACGAGATCAGCCCCCCACCCCGCGACGTCCAGATCACCGCTTTTGGCGACGACCGCAGCCTGGCCGGCAAGGTCGACGCCGCCGACCTCTACGACACCGACAGCGGGGGCCTGCCCCTGGGCGGCGGGACCAGCACGCTCATCTACGATCTGAAGACGCGAGAGTTGAAGGCCCAGCACCTCAGCCTGGCGGGTACTGCAGTCAACTGCGCCGGCGGCGTGACCCCATGGGGATCGTGGCTGACCTGCGAAGAGACCGTCGTGAAGGCGGGTCAGGGCGTGAAGAAGGACCACGGCTGGGTCTTCGAGGTCCCGTCCCGCCTGCGCGGCCTGGCCGAGCCGGTCGCCCTCACCGGGATGGGCCGCTTCAAGCACGAGGCCTGCGCCGTCGATCCGCGCACGGGCGTCATCTACATGACCGAGGACGAGATCGACGGCAAAGGACTGTTCTATCGCTACCTGCCCAATGACCGGCGCAAGCTGCAGGCTGGCGGCCGCCTGCAGGCGCTAGCGGTGGTCGGCGACGGCGACCCGCGCAACTGGGATGCAGTCTCCTGGAAGCAGGGCGATTGGCGCAACGTGCGCTGGGTCGACCTGGACGGCGTCGACAACCCCAACAACGACCTGCGCCAACGCGGCAAGGCGGCCGGCGCCTCCTGGTTCGCCCGCGGCGAAGGCATATTCTTCGGCCAAGGCGAGCTTTACTTCACCTGCACCAGCGGCGGGCCGAAGTACCACGGCCAGGTGATGCGCTACGTGCCGAGCGCCCACGAGGGCCAGCCGGGCGAGATTGATGAACCCGGCCGCCTGCAACTGTTCGTCGAGCCGTCGGACATCCGGGTCATGGAGATGGCCGACAACCTGGCGATCTCGCCATGGGGCCATATCGTCACCTGCGAGGACAAGGTCGGGGGCACCAACTATCTGCGCGCCATCACGCCGAAGGGGCAGGTCTATACGATCGGCCGCAACGCCCAGACCCTGGCCGGCGCCAAGATCCGCGGCACGTCGGAGCTAGCCGGCGTCTGCTTCTCGCCCGACGGCTCGACCCTGTTCGTGAACATCTACGCGCCCGGCTGCACGCTCGCGATCACCGGGCCGTGGAGATCCCTTCAGGCCTAGGGACGGCGGACGCGCCAGGCGAAGGCCACCGCAAGCGAAAGCACCAGCGCGGCCGTCACCTGGTGCGCCATCCCCAGCCACACCGGGACGCCGGCGACCAGGGTGATGACGCCCAGCAGCGCCTGCAGCAGGATCGTCCCGCCGACGGCCAGAGCCAGCAGCTTGGCCTCGGCGGGCAGATATCGCGAGCGCGAGGCCACCCAGGCCATGACCAAGCCGACGACCGTCAGCAGGTAGGCCACGATGCGGTGGTTGAACTGCACGGCGGCCTGACTGTGCGCCAGCGTCGCCCAGAGCCCGTCATTCGCGTAGTCCTGTGGGAACAGTGCGCCGTTCATCAGCGGCCAGTCGTTGTAGACGAACCCAGCGTCGTTGCCGGCCACCAGGGCCCCCAGCAGGATCTGGAAGAAGATCAGACCGATCAAGGCCCAGGCGCCTCGCATCCAGGCGCTGGGCACGGTCTGGCGTGGGGCGCCGGACCAAGCGTCCAGCGCCGTCCAGACCAGCGCGCCGAGCAGGGCGAACGCTAGGCCAAGATGGATCGCCAGGCGCTCCGGGGCCACTGAGACCCGATCGACGAGCCCGCTGGCGACCATCCACCAGCCGACTGCACCCTGCAGTCCACCCAGGACGAACAGGCCTGCGCACCGCACGATGAGTCGCCGCGGCAGCTCCCGACGGATCAGGAAATAGGCGAACGGCAAGGCGAACGCCGCGCCGACCAGACGGCCGAGCAGCCGATGGCTCCACTCCCACCAGTAGATCGCCTTGAAGGCCTCCAGGGTCATGCCCTTGTTGACCTGCTGGTACTGCGGGATCTGCTTGTAGAGCGCGAACTCGTCGGCCCAGTCCTGAGCCGACATCGGCGGCAGCGTGCCCGTGACGGGCTTCCACTGGGTGATCGACAGACCCGAGTCGGTCAGGCGCGTCGCCCCTCCGACGACCACCATCGCCAGCACCAGGACGGCCACTATGGACAACCAAATCGCGACCGGGCGTGACCGATCGGAACGAAGGAACGAGGTCATGACTTAAAGTGCAGGCTCTTCAGGGCGTTCTTACGGCGATCCGCTATCGGAGATCGCGTCGCAGGTCCATGCTCGGAAGGCGGAACCACGGAAGCTTGACTGCATTTTGGGGAGTGGATCTCAACCAGAGGGCAAGACAATGCAGGGCGTGGGTATCATCGGGTGGATCGTCATCGGCATCGCCGCTGGCTTCGTCGCCGAAAAAATCATGAAGCGCGACCATGGTCTGATCACCAACCTCCTCGTCGGGGTGGTGGGCGCGTTGCTCGGCGGTTGGATCGCGGGCCTGGTCGGCTTCAGTTTCGGCGGCTGGATCGGCAGTTTCATCGTCGCCACGATCGGCGCGGTCCTGCTGCTGTTCCTCTTGGGGCTCATCAAGAAGCGCTAGGGGCTTAACGGCGCGCGCGCCGGCGCCTATAGGCATGGCATGAGCGCGCGCGTCCGGAAATTCATCGGTGGAATCGGCATCGTCCTGTTCCTGGGCTTCTACGCCTGGATCATGACGATGATCGGAGAGCGGTTGCCCGACCATTGGGCTGCACAGCTGGCGTTCTACGGAATCGGCGGCCTCGCCTGGGGCGTGCCGATCCTGCCGCTGATCAGCTGGATGAACCGCGGCCGGTGACGAGGCCGCCCGCAGCGGGCGACCGACACGTCATGCGCTGGCGCGGCAGGTAGCGATAGCCGAGATCCAGGCTGAACTTGTCGCTGACAGGAAAGGCGCCGCCGACCGGCGCCGTCGCTGGTCGCTGGTCGCTGGTCGCTGGTCGCTCTCGCCCGCGCATCCGCTCGCTGGGCGCAAGCTCGATCACGAAGGCAGGGGAAGAGACGACCATGAAGGTCAATTCGCCGATGGTCGGAGCGACAGGATTCGAACCTGCGACCCCTTGACCCCCAGTCAAGTGCGCTACCAGGCTGCGCCACGCTCCGACATCGGCGAGCGGCCCTTCTAACCACTTGGGCACAGCGGGCAAGCTGTATTTCGAAATCCGACCACGATCGCGCTCGGAAGCGTGACCTCATCCCTTGTCCAGCAACAGATCCAGTCGTCGCTTGGCGCTTTGCAGGTCGTCCAGCGCGAACAACAGGCGCTCGCGGCCTTCCTCGGTCAGGTCGTTGTTGGCGAGATCCAGGGCCAGGCCCTGGCGCGGGCCGACGTCCCCGTCGGCGGCGGCGAGAAGCCGTTTCAGCCCCTGCTCCTTGTGGAGCTTCTGCACGCCCTTGATGGTATAGCCGGCGTCGTGCAGCAGCACGCGAACGCCGCGCAGAACCGCAATGTCCTGCGGGCGGTAGAATCGCCGGCCGCCCGCGCGTTTCATCGGCCGGATGAAGGAGAATTTCGTCTCCCAGAACCGCAGCACATGCTGCGGAACGTTCAGCTCGTCGGCTGCTTCCGAGATCGTCCGAAAAGCGTCCGGCCCCTTGGCCACGTGGCCGCCTTCCTCACTTCGCCAGGGCGCGGTCCACCCGCGCCTTCATGACCTGGGAGGCCCGGAAGCCGATCACTCGGCGCGGCTCGATCGCCGCCGGTTCCCCGGTCTTAGGATTACGGCCCATGCGGGCGCGCTTCTCGCGCACCTGGAAGACCCCGAATCCGGAAAGCTTCACCTGCTCGCCCTTTTCGAGAGCCTGGGCCATGAGTTCCAGCGTCCGCTCGACCAGCTCGGAACAATCCTGCCGGGTCAGCCCCACTTCCTCATGAACCGCCTCGCACAGGTCGGCCCGCGTCACAGTAGCGCCTTTCATGAACGCCCCTACCCCGAAAAACACCGTTACTCTAATAGTCGACCCGCCGTCACTACCTGATTGTCACATCAGGTCAAAGACTTCAGGCCGCTCTCCTGAATGCACCCTCGCGCCTACGCGCGCCAGACGCAAGCGTCTCGCAACAAACGTTACAGTCGAACGACGCAGGCGCCCCAGGTCAGACCGCCGCCCATCGCTTCCAGAAGCAGCATCTGACCAGGCTTGATCCGGCCGTCCTGCGTGGCCTTCCACCACGCGAGCGGGATCGACGCCGCCGAGGTGTTGGCATGCTCGGAGACGGTTGAGACCACTTTCGATTCGTGGATGCCGACGCGCTTGGCGACACCCTCCAGGATCCGCTGGTTGGCTTGGTGCGGAATGAACCAATCGACGTCCTCGACCGCAACGCCGGCGTCGGCGGCGGCGGCGAAGATCGCCTCGGAGATGTTCACCACGGCATGGCGGAAGACCTGGTTGCCTTGCATGCGCAGATGACCGATCTGGCCGTTGGTCGACACCCCGCCGTCGACATAGAGCAGGTCCTGCTTCGTGCCGTCGGCGCGGAGCGCAAAGCCGAGCAGGCCGCGGTCCGCCGTGGTGCCCTCGCCTTCCTGCGGTTCGAGCACGACCGCACCGGCGCCGTCCCCGAACAGGACGCAGGTCCCGCGATCGGTCCAGTCCATCAGGCGGGTCATGGTCTCGGCGCCGATGACCAGCGCACACTTGGAGCGGCCGCGGGCGACAAAGCCGTCGGCGGTCGACAGCGCGTAGACGAAGCCAGAACAGACGGCCTGCACGTCAAAGGCCACGCCGACCGGGCACCCGAGCTTGCGCTGGACGATGGTGGCGGTCGCCGGGAAGGTCAGGTCCGGCGTGGTCGTCGCCACGATGATGAGGTCGACGTCGGCAGCCGTCTTGCCGGCCGCCGCGAGCGCCATGCGGGCCGCCTCGACGGCCAGGTCCGACACGGGCTGATCCTTGGCCGCGCGATGGCGCTGGCGGATGCCGGTTCGCTCGACGATCCACTCATCGGAAGTGTCGACGAACTCGGCCAGATCGGTGTTGGTGACGATCTCGTCGGGCAGATAGCCCCCGACGCCGGTCACGACGCTACGCAGAACTTTGGTCACTCAGGCGGCTCCATCCACGGCCGGCGGCTGTTGTTCGGCCACCGCGGTGGTGAGCCGCGTCATATTCCGTTCGATCTCCGCTGCGAAGTCGCTTTGAGCGAGTTTCGAGGCCATGCGGATCGCAGCGGCGATGTCCCGGTCTGACGCGCCGCCGTGGCTCTTCACCACCACGCCATTGAGGCCAAGCAGAGGCGCCGCGGCGTCGGGACTGAGCTTCTCGCGGAACTTCAAAAGGCCCGAGCGGGCCATCAACGTCCCCAGCTTCGCGGTCAGAGTGCCGGTGAGCGCCGCGCGCAGTTCGCCGGCGAGATACTTTGCAGTGCCCTCCGCGGTCTTCAGGGCGATATTGCCGGTGAACCCGTCGGTGACGACCACATCGACCTTATTCTGCGAGAGCTCGTCACCTTCGACGAAGCCGCGATAGTCCAGGTCGAACTTGCCCGAGCGCAGAATGGCGTGCGCCTGGCGCACCTCCTCGTGGCCCTTCATGTCCTCGGACCCGACGTTCAGCAGCCCGACAGTCGGCTTGGCCACGCCATGAGCCGCGCGATGGAACGCCTCGCCCATGATGGCGAATTCGACCAAGCGCTCGGCGTCGCAATCGACGTTGGCGCCGACGTCCAGGACCGTGGTGGTGCCCTTCACGCCCGGCCACCCGACGACCAGGCACGGACGCTCAACGTCCACGCTCATTCGCAGAATCAGCAGCGAGATGGCCATCAAGGCGCCAGTGTTGCCGGCCGAGACAGTGCCGTCGGCCTCGCCGGATTTCACCGACTGGATCGCGGCCCACATCGAGGTGCCCTTGCCCCGGCGCAGCGCCTGGGCGGGCTTCTCGTCCATAGCCACTACGCGGTCGGCGTGGCGAACCTCAACCCGATCCTTCAGGGCAGGATGCTTGGCGAGCTCGATCGAAATAGCCGCCTCGTCGCCATGCAGCAGAAAGCGGAGCGCGGGCGCCTCAGCCGCAGCCAGGGCGACGCCAGGGACCACGACGGAGGGACCGTGGTCGCCCCCCATTGCATCAATTGAAATGGTCAGGGATTTCGTCACGGCGCCGTTTCACCCCTCACAGCGTCGCGCCGCAAGCGAGGTCAGGATATGGCCCGAGGCGCCGCGATGCAAATGGAGAGCCGATCACGCACCGTCATCCTTCAAGCGCTTCAGGACCGCGAACGGCGAATCCTCCACGGTGTCCGGTTTGTAGTCGAATTCGACGCCGGGCTTACGCGGAAAGGGATCGATCTCAAGCGCCAGGTACTCGACCAGATAGCCCGCTAGGTCGATGTCATCTGAACTGAGGACGTCCGGCGGATCCGGCGCATCGAGATCCATCTCGATCTCGCCGCCCTCCGATTCGGCCGGAGCGTTCGGGCTGCCAGCCGGCACCGCCTGAACCAGGAAATCGCCTTTGAGCTGGGATTCGAACGGATCCAGCGTCACGCCGCAGATTTGTTCGACGCTAGCTGTGAACCGACCATTGATCTCAGCCCCGTCAAGCCACGGACGGACGCTGATCCGCCCCTGCAGGGCCGGCAGGCTCTCCAGGCCAAGTTCCTTGGCGAGGGTCGCGCGCGTCTCGGCGTCAGGCTCGAGCGAGACGCTGATCGAGCCGCGAGCCAGATCCGACAGGCGGATCATATGACGCCAGGCGCTCACGCCGCGCTCCAGTTCGGGCGACCGTCCAGCAGGGTCTCGAGCTTCTGCTCGGCAAGCGCTGCGCGCTGGCGCAGAACGTACTCGCCCAACTTGGCCACGTGCTCGGCTCCGCCCTGGGCGTAGACCGTCCGACCCAGCAGAGCGTGAAGATGGTCGGTTTGCGGCAAGGCTGCGAACGCCGACTCGTAGGATTTCACGCGGCCATAGAAGGCCTCGCCCAGCTTGCGCATCTTCTTGCCGACCGACAGATCGCCGACGCCCATCTCGCGCAAGGCGTCGTCCAGCGCGCCGAGATAGGTGTCGAACAGGGCCTGCGACGTTTCGCCCGCGCGGGCTCCCTGCCCGCGCAGCCGATCCAGCAGCAGGAAGACGTGCACGGTGTAGAGCTCGAATCGGCCCTCGACAGTGTCGGGCACGCCGTAGGCCTCGTAGAGTGCAGGCGTGCGCGCCTGTGCGACGACGCCGACGTACAACTTCTGACCCATGGCCAGGGTCGCGCGTGGGCGGAAGAAGCGGTCCAGGAACATCTCGGCCTCGATTTCGCCGTCAGGCGCAGATACAGGCGGCATTGAACTAAGGGGCGGCGAGCGATAGGTCAAAGCCTCGAAGAATTGAACAGGTCCGGTTCGCACATGTTTCGCCGCGTCGCCTATGCCGCACTCGCCGTCGGTCTGCTGACCTCCGCTACGGCTTGCGCGCCTATTACGACCTATTCCGGCTTCCAGGCCATCGAGGCCAATCCCAAGGACGTCAAGGTCGGGACGGACACCAAGTCGACCGTGCGCGCCAGCCTCGGCTCGCCGTCGGCGACTTCCACCTTCGACCCGAACGTCTGGTTCTATATCGACCAGGTGAAGGAGCGTGTGGCGTTCCGCCGCCCCGTGGTCACCTCTCGCAACGTCGTCGCGGTGACCTTCGACAAGGACTCCGAGGTCGTGAAGACCGTGGACACCATGACGCTGAAGGACGGCAAGGTCATCGCCTTCAACGGCCGCGAGACCCCGACCCGGGGCCGCGAGCTGACCATCCTCGAACAGCTGCTGGGCAACGTCGGCCGCGGCGGCATGCTTCCCAACGCCGACGACGAAGGCGTTCCCGGCACACGTCCTGGCGACCGCCGCTAACACAGCGAACGCCGCAGAATCAAAACAGGCCCCGGAGATCGCTCTCCGGGGCCTGAGTATTTTAGCGCGAACTGTCGGCTAGCCGACCGCGCCGTGCGCCAGCACCGCCAGCAACAGCAGCGCCACGATATTGGTGATCTTGATCATCGGGTTCACGGCCGGGCCGGCGGTGTCCTTGTAGGGGTCGCCGACGGTGTCGCCGGTGACCGCCGCCTTATGCGCCTCGGACCCCTTCCCGCCGTGATGGCCTTCCTCGATCAGCTTCTTGGCGTTGTCCCACGCGCCGCCGCCCGAGGTCATCGAGATGGCGACGAACAGGCCCGTGACGATCACGCCCATCAGCATCGCGCCGAGGCTGGCGAAGGCGTTCACCTTGCCGGCGATGGCGTTGATGATGAAGAACAGCACGATCGGGGAGAACACCGGCAGCAGCGACGGCACGATCATCTCCTTGATCGCCGCCTTGGTCAGGATGTCCACGGCGCGGCCGTACTCCGGCTTCACCTCCCCGGTCATGATGCCCGGGTTCTCCTTGAACTGACGGCGAACCTCGGCGACGACTGATTCAGCCGCCCGGCCAACCGCGGTCATCGACATGCCGCCGAACAGGAAGGGCAGCAGCCCCCCGATCAACAGACCAACGACGACGTACGGGTTCGACAAATCGAAGGCTACGGCTCCGAGCCCGTCGAAAAACGAGCCTGGGGTGGCGTTGGCCGCGAAATACTTCAGATCCTCGGTGTAGGCGGCGAACAGCACCAGGGCGCCGAGACCAGCCGATCCGATGGCATAGCCCTTAGTGACGGCCTTGGTGGTGTTGCCGACCGCGTCGAGAGCGTCGGTCGTGACGCGGACTTCCGGCGGGAGGCCGGCCATTTCCGCGATGCCGCCGGCGTTGTCCGTCACCGGACCGAAAGCGTCGAGCGCGACAATGAAGCCGGCGAGCGACAGCATCGCAGTCGTGGCGATGGCGATGCCGAACAGGCCCGCCAGGCCGTAGGTGACGATGATCCCGACCACGATGACCAGCGCCGGCGCAGCCGTGGATTCGAGCGACATGGCCAAGCCCTGGATCACGTTGGTGCCATGACCGGAGACCGAGGCCTTGGCGACCGACTTCACCGGACGGAAGCCGGTGCCGGTGTAGTACTCGGTGATCACGACGATGAGCGCCGTCACGATGAGGCCGGTGACGCCGCACCAGAACAGGCTCATGGCGTCGAAGGTCTTGTCGCCGACGGTCACGGGACCAGTGACCAGCGAGGTGATCACCCAGTAGATCGCCGCCACCGACAGCACGCCGGTGACAATCAGGCCCTGGTAGAGCGCGCCCATGATGTTGTTGGACTTGCCCAGGCGCACGCCAAAGGTGCCGATGATCGAGGTCACGATGCAGACGCCGCAGATGGCCAGCGGCAACAACATCATGTTGCCGACAATATCGCTGCCGCGGAAGAAGATCGCCGCCAGGACCATGGTGGCGACGGTGGTCACCGCGTAGGTCTCGAACAGGTCGGCGGCCATGCCGGCGCAGTCGCCGACGTTGTCGCCCACATTGTCGGCGATGGTCGCGGCGTTGCGGGGGTCGTCTTCGGGAATGCCGGCTTCGACCTTGCCGACCATATCGCCGCCGACGTCGGCGCCCTTGGTGAAGATCCCGCCGCCGAGACGGGCGAAGATCGAGATCAGCGAGGCGCCGAAGCCAAGCGCCACCAGCGAGTCGACGACCTCGCGGCTGGTGTTCTCATGGCCCAGCGGACCAATCAGGAAAGCATAGTAGCCGGCGACGCCGACGAGGGCGAAGCCTGCGACCAGCATGCCGGTGATGGCGCCTGATTGGAAGGCGAGCGACAGGCCCTTGGCCAAGCCCTCGGAAGCCGCCTGAGCGGTGCGCACGTTCGCCCGCACCGAGATCAGCATTCCGATGAAGCCGGCCGCGCCCGAAAGGATCGCGCCGATCGCAAAGCCAACGGCCGCGAGCGGACCGATCAGCAGCGCGGCGGCAAGCAGCACGACGATGCCGACGATGCCGATGGCCGTGTACTGGCGACGCAGATAGGCCTGCGCGCCTTCCTGGATCGCCGCGGCGATCTCCTGCATGCGTGGATTACCAGGTGAAGCTTGTAACAACTGCGCAGTTCGCACGATGCCGTAGAGCACCGCCAATAGGCCGGCGGCGATCACCAGCGTAAGCGTAAGACTCATGTTCTAAGCGCCCCTATCGATTGCGCGAAGACGCCGGCCGCCGCCCACGATTGGGCGGTGCTCGACGCTCCAGGCCCCTGTCGTTTTTCCCTCAAGTGGAGCGCCGTTGGTCCGCCGCTCGTTATTGATGGGCGAGACGTTGCCAGTTGTGACGGGTGCGTGCAACGCCCCGTTGACCACGGTTACGCGACGACAAGTGCGGGGACGCTGACCGTCAGGGCCGAATTTCAGCCCTAACGGGCCTCGGCCCCGGCTTCGGCAGGCCGCGGCGCTGTTTCGCGGTCTGGGCGGTGATCACGACGTTCTTGACGTCATTGCCGGCGATGGTGACCGCTTCACGCTGGAAGGCGGCGATCAGGCGCGGCGCATCGACCGCCGCGTAATCCTTCGAGTCGCCGAATGATCCCCGGCTCCCCAGCCGCGCCAGGGCGTCTCGGAAGAACGGTTCCTTGCCGCGCCACTTGCTGGCGTTGGCGCTCGACGTAAGGTTCACGCGCATCGTGACGAAGACGTAGTTGACCAGTTGTCCCTCCGCCAGGATGGGCACGGCCACCGGCAAGAGATCGACATACTGCCCGATCGGCGCGTCCTTCGACGGCTCCTCGGACTTAGCTGCGAGCGCCGGATGAACCGTAACGGCGGCGAGCAGAGCGGCGATGAAGGCGCGGCGGATCATGCGCCGATCCTTAGCGCTAAGGCGTTTCCGGAAGCTTTCCCGTCATTTGTGACGCCAACCGCCGGCGCCCGCCTCGACAGCGTCGCCACGGTAGACGACCTCCACCCCCTCGCCCGCGAGCACCTCGCCGATAACAGTGAACCCAGGGATCGCCGCAGCGCCCGTGCAGACGATCTCATAGTCGTCGCCGCCGGCCGCGAGCGACGTCAGGGCCTTCAGCCGCTCTGGCTGCCCCACTAGCCAGTCCTGGGCCGCGTGTGACAGCGGCAGAGCGTCCAGGTTCAGGCGCAGACCCACGCCGCTAGCGCGTGCGATGTGGCGCGCGTCGGCGATCAGACCGTCGGAGACGTCCGCCGCGCCGCTCGCGCCCGCACGGAGCGGCTCGCGCAGGTCCAGGCGCGGAGTCGGCAATCGGAAGCGTCCGGCCAGGAAGCCGTCGGGATCGGCGATCTCGCCGCGCGCGGCCGCCAGACCCAGCCAGCCGTCGCCGATCGCGCCCGAGACCATCAGGAGATCGCCAGGCTGCGCGCCGCCCCGGCGGATCATCTGTCCGGCGGGGACCCAGCCGAGCATCGTCAGCGAGACGGTCAGCGGCCCAGGGGTAGAGACGGTGTCCCCGCCCAGCAACACCAGCCCATAGGTCTCGCCGTCCTGAGCCAGGCCGGCGGCGAAGCGCCGCCGCTCCTCCCAGCCGAAGCTCGTTGGCCAGGCCGTCGCCAGGAAGTAGCCGTAGGGCTCAGCGCCCTTGGCGGCGAGGTCGGACAGGTTCACCCGCAGCAGCCGGCGCGCCACGATCTCAGGCGCCTCGCCCGCCAGGAAATGGACGCCCTCGACCATCGCGTCCTTGGTCACGATGAGATCGCATCCCTCGCGCGCCGGAATCGCCGCAGCGTCGTCGAGCAGGTCGAACGCCTCGGGCGCGCCCCGCGTCAGGGGGCGGTAAAGACGAGCGATCTGCCCGAACTCGTCGGGCAGATCCTCGGGCGGCTCGTCAGCCGCGGACATCGCGGGCCACCGCGTCCAATGCGCCGTTGACGAACCCGGCCTCGGGACCGTCGAAGAACGACTTGGTCAGTTCTACGTACTCGTTGATCGCAACTTCGGTCGGCACGTCGGGGCGATGCGAGAGCTCGAACACGCCCGAACGCAAAATGGCCCGCACCGTGGCGTCGAGACGCTCCAGGCGCCAGTTCGCCGCCAGCCGGCCGGCGACCGTCGCGTCGATCTCGCGCTGGTGGCCGACAACGCCGCGCACCAGATCAGCGAAGAAGGCTTCGTCGGCGGCGGCCAGGGTCGCCCCCTCGCCTTCAGGGTCGCCTTCCAGCGTCCGGTCGAACCGATGGTCCGAGAACTCGCGGATGACGGCCTCAACGCCGACGCCAGAAACCTCCATCTGGTAGAGGGCCTGGATGGCGGCGAGACGCGCGACGGATCGTTGGCTGCGGCTCATCAATCTTGTCCAAGCAGTTGGCGCTTGAGGCCGATCATCGCGAACGCCGCACGCGCCGCGCCGCCGCCCTTGTCGCCTTCGCTGGCCTTGGCGCGCGCCCAGGCCTGGTCTTCGTCCTCGACAGTCAGGATGCCGTTGCCGATCGCCAGGCGCTTGCCGACGGTCAGGTCCATGATCCCCCGCGCCGACTCGTTCGAGACGATCTCGAAGTGGTAGGTCTCGCCACGGATCACCGTGCCGAGCGCGACGTAGCCGTCGTAACGCTTGCCGGCCGGCCCTTGCCCGCCCTCTTCGGCGATCGCGATCGCGCCGGGAATCTCCAGCGCGCCGGGCACGCTGATGACGTCGTACTCAGCGCCGTGGGCGGTGATCACGTCAGCGGCGGCCT
Source organism: Phenylobacterium sp. (assembly GCF_013822795.1). Lineage (GTDB taxonomy): Bacteria > Pseudomonadota > Alphaproteobacteria > Caulobacterales > Caulobacteraceae > Phenylobacterium. Next base: position 75,434 of record NZ_PNLB01000007.1, read on the forward strand.
TCAGCATCTCGTCGGCCAGATCGTCGTAGAAGCGTGCTTCGACGATGAGGATGCGGATTTTGTCTTCGAGCATGGGGCTCCAGTCTCTGTTTGGAGGGACCCTTTAGGCCGTTTCTCGCCAGCGGGCGAGATAGCGAGCGAGCATGTCGATCTCGAGATTGACCTTCACACCCGGTTTGAGCCGTCCCAGCGTAGTCACATCCCAGGTGTGCGGGATCAGATTCACGCCGAACACGTCGTCCTCGACCTCGTTCACGGTCAGCGACACGCCGTCCACCGTGATCGAGCCCTTGGGCGCGATGAAGCGATGCAGCGGCCGCGGCACGCGGATCTTGACGCGATGCGAACCGCCCTCGGATTCGACCGATGTCACCTCGCCGACCCCATCGACGTGGCCCGAAACGATATGACCGCCCAACTCGTCACCAACGCGCGCGGCGCGCTCCAGGTTGATCGGATCGCCTTCTTTCCAGGTCCCCAGCGTGGTCAGGCTGATCGTTTCGCCAGAGATCTCGACCGCAAACCAGTTGTCGCCCTTCTCGACGATCGTCAGGCAGCAGCCCGCGTGGCTGATTGAAGCGCCCATATCGATCGTCGCCAGATCGAAGCTGGTCTCGACCTCGAAACGCAGGTCGCGGTTGGTTTCGCGGACGGCGCGCAGCCGGCCCACATCGGTGACAATGCCGGTGAACATTCAGATCCTCTCGTAACGCTCCCAAAGGTCGTCGCCGACCTCACGGATTTCAACTCGGCGCAGCCGCGGCGCGTCGGCCAGCGCCTCCAGCGCCAAGGCGCCGATCCCCGGCCGGCCCTCGCCGCCGATCACCATCGGCGCGCGAAACCATTCGATGCGGTCGACAAGGCAGCAACGCAGGAAGCTGCCTGCGACCTGGCCGCCGCCTTCGACAAACAGCCGCGGCAGGCCTTCTCTTGCCAGCGCTTCCACAACGTCATGCAACTCCGGCCGCGCCTCGCCGATGGCGTGGACCTGCAGCACGCGAACGCCCGCGTCCACAAGCCTTGGCTCTGGGGGCGTTGTGGCGATGACATAGGTGGGAATGTCGCGGGCGGTGGCCACCAGCTTGCAGTCGTCGGCGAGGCGTTGCCGGCTGTCGAGCACGACACGCGCCGGCTGACGGCCGGCCCAGCCATCCAGCCGCACAGTCAATTCAGGATCGTCAGCCAGGGCGGTTTCCACCCCGACCAGCACCGCATCGTGCGCGGCGCGCAGCTCGTGCACCGCCTGCCGCGCCTGCGGTCCCGTGATCCAGCGGCTTTCGCCGCGCGACGTGGCGATGCGACCATCGAGCGAGGTCGCGAGCTTGAGGGTGACGCTAGCGGCCATCCTCATCGCCGTCGCTCAGGCCCTCCTGGCCCAGGAAGGTCGCGAACTCGCCCGCCTCGCGGAAGTCCCGATAGACCGACGCGTAGCGGACGTAGGCGACATCATCGAGCCCCTTCAGGTGCTTCATGATCAGTTCGCCGACGACCGACGAGGGCAGCTCGGTCTCGCCCATGCTTTCGAGTTGCCGGACGATCGCCGAGATCATCTTCTCGATCCGGTCGGGCTCGATCGGCCGCTTGCGGGTCGCCAAGGCGATCGAACGCGCGAGCTTGTCGCGATCGAAGGGCGCGCGGCGGCCGGCGCGCTTAACGATCGTCAGCTCGCGCAGCTGCACACGCTCGAAGGTCGTAAACCGACCTTCGCACTCCGGGCACATACGCCGGCGACGGATGGCCGCGCCGTCTTCCGACGGGCGGCTGTCCTTCACCTGACTTTCGGCGTGGCCGCAGAACGGGCACCGCATGATCTAGCCCCTTCCGGCCAAGCAGACCCCTAAATACAGGGACTAGCTGTAGATGGGGAAGCGTTTCGTCAGCGCCAGCACTTCGTCGCGGACCTTGGCTTCAACGGCGCTGTTGTCACCGCCCTGGGCCAGACCATCGAGGACCTCGCCGATCCAGGTCCCAACCTGACGGAATTCTCCGGGGCCGAAGCCGCGGGTGGTCCCCGCCGGCGTGCCGACGCGCAGGCCCGAGGTCTGCATCGGGGGCAGCGGGTCGAACGGGATGCCGTTCTTGTTGGTGGTGATGTGCGCGCGCTCCAGCGCCACTTCGGCGTCCGAGCCCGACACGCCCTTCGGCGTCAGGTCGACCAGCATCAGGTGGCTGTCGGTCCCGTTGGAGACGATCTTGAACCCTGCGGCCTGCAGGCTGTCGGACAGCGCACGGGCGTTGTCGACCACCTGACGGGCATACTGCTTGAACTCCGGCTTCAGAGCTTCGCCGAACGCGACGGCCTTGGCGGCGATCACGTGCATCAGCGGGCCGCCCTGCAGCCCCGGAAACACTGCGGAGTCGATCTTCTTGGCCAGCTTCTTGGAGTTGGTCAGGATCATGCCGCCGCGCGGACCGCGCAGGGTCTTGTGGGTGGTGGTGGTCACGATGTCGGCGTGCGGGAACGGGTTCGGATAGACGCCGCCGGCCACCAGACCCGCATAGTGCGCGATGTCGACCATCAGCAGCGCATCGACGCTGTCGGCGATTTCCTTGAAGCGGGCGAAGTCGATGTGGCGGCTGTAGGCCGAGCCCCCGGCGATGATCACCTTCGGCTTCTCAGCCAAGGCGACCTCGGCGGCCATATCGTAGTCGATCAGGTGATCCTGCTGGCGCACGCCGTAGGCAACCGGGCGGAACCACTTGCCCGACTGGTTCACGTTCTTGCCATGGGTCAGGTGGCCGCCGGCCGCCAGGTCCATGCCCATGAAGGTGTCGCCCGGGCTCATGGTCGCCATGAACACCGCCTGATTGGCCTGGCTGCCGGAGTGCGGCTGCACATTGGCGAACTCACAGCCAAAGATCTGCTTGGCGCGGTCGATGGCGATCTGCTCGGCGACGTCGACGACCTCACAGCCGCCGTAGTAGCGCTTGCCCGGATAACCTTCGGCGTACTTGTTGGTCAGCACCGAGCCCTGAACGTCCATCACCGCCTTGGACACGATGTTCTCGGACGCGATCAGCTCGATCTGGTCCTGCTGGCGCTTCAGCTCGCCCGACAGCACGGCGGCGATGTCCTGGTCGGTGTCGGCGACGCTGGCCGAGAAGAAGGCGTCTGCGGGGGTCTGGGCGTGAACGGTCATGGGCGGGCCTTTCGGGAAACCTGGGAGGCGGATGGGGGCTGAGCGCCTCGTGCTGCGCTCTTTAGCGCCATCGGACCTACGATCCAACGGCATGGAACGATCTTCTGTGTGCGGCGTTGCAACCCCCACGGAGGGGCGCGCGCCGACGCGCCCGCTTCGCGTGTCATTGCGTTCTCAGGGGGTCCTGAATGAGTATTGAAGCCGAGCCCGAGGTTCGTTCGGGCGAGGAATTGATGCGGCTTGGGGCCGATATCGTGGCCGCCTACGTCAGTCGCAACGCTGTCGCCGCCGAGGCGGTCCCCGAGATCATCAGGTCCGTCTACGGCGCGCTCGAAGGCCTCAGCAAGGGTCCGGCGCCGGCTCCCGAAGAGAAGCCGAGGCCTGCGGTCCCGGTCGGTCGGTCGATCCAGCACGACTACATCATCTGCCTGGAAGACGGCAAAAAGCTGAAGATGCTGAAGCGCTACCTGCGCTCGCGGTACGACATGAGCCCGGAAGACTACCGCCGTCGTTGGGGCTTGCCGCCCGACTATCCGATGGTCGCGCCGGCCTATGCGGCGCGCAGGTCCGACTTCGCCAAGCAGATCGGCCTTGGCCGGGGCGTACGTCGCGGGAAGTAGGCGGGGCGGCTTGGCCGCCCTTGCTCTCGTTTGATCAGTGAACCCGGTGGGTCTCCAGAAAATCGAACTTGGGCGGGTATGCGCCCGCCCCGCGCCGGCGGCAAGGAAGAACCTTAGGCCGCCTGCCCGCCGACGCGGGCGACGTTGCAGTGAACCCAAAGCTTTTCAAGGGCTTCAGCCAGGGCGTCCATCATTCCGTCGGTGTGGGCCGGCGACGGCGTGAAGCGCAGCCGCTCGGTGCCGCGCGGCACGGTCGGATAGTTGATCGGCTGCACATAGATCCCGAAGTCGGACAACAGGATGTCCGAGATCATCTTGCAGTGAACCGGATCGCCGACCAGCACCGGCACGATGTGGCTGACCGACGGCATGACCGGCAGGCCGGCCTTCCGCAGGCGCGCCTTCAACGCTTCGGCGCGCTCCTGGTGGGCCACGCGGACCTCGTTGTGCTCCTTGAGCCAGCGGATCGAGGCCACCGCGCCCGCGGCCAGCGCCGGCGGGATCGAAGTCGTGAAGATAAAGCCGTCGGCGTAAGAGCGGATCGCGTCGACGATCACGGCGTCGGCGGCGATGTAGCCGCCCATGACGCCGAACGCCTTGCCCAGCGTACCTTCGACGATGTCGATCTGATCCATGACGCCGTCACGCTCGGCCACGCCGGCGCCGCGCGGGCCGTACATGCCGACCGCATGGACTTCGTCCAGATAAGTCATCGCGCCGTACTTCTTGGCCAGCGCCACGGTGCCGGCCATGTCGGCGATATCGCCGTCCATCGAGTAGACGCTTTCGAACGCGATCACCTTCGGCGCGTCGGCCGGAGCTTCGGCCAGCAGCTGCTCGAGATGCTCGAGGTCGTTGTGACGGAACACCCGGCGTTGGGCCCGGCCGCCGGCGCGAATGCCCGAGATCATCGAGTTGTGGTTCAGCTCGTCCGAAAAGATGATCAGGCCCGGAAGGATCTTGAACAGCGTCGAGAGCGAGGCTTCGTTCGAGACATAGCCCGAGGTGAACAGCAGCGCCGCTTCCTTGCCGTGCAAGTCGGCGAGCTCGTGCTCGAGTTCGACGTGGTAGTGCGTGGTGCCCGAGATGTTGCGCGTGCCGCCCGAGCCGGCGCCGGCCTCATCGATCGCCTTGTGCATGGCGTCGGTCACGATCGGGTTCTGGCCTTGGCCCAGATAATCGTTGGAGCACCAGACCACGACGTCCGACTGTCCGCCGTCCGGCCGGGTCCAGGTCGCCTGCGGGAATTGCCCGCGGTGGCGCTTCAAGTCGGCGAACACCCGGTAACGGCCTTCCGAACGAATCTGTTCGAGGGCGGTGCGGAAGGCGTTCTTATAATCCATCGACTTGAACTCCGCCCGAGGCGTTCGACGATCTCGCGCCGCGGGAGCGGTCCCCTTGCAATTGCCCGGCTTATCGCGCCGCGGGCATCGATTGTCTACAATTCGTCATACGTAATCATTCAGATTTCGATGACGTACCGTAAGCTCGCGCGTTCAGCCGTGCAGCTCGTCTAGCCGACCGCGCAGCATCTGCAGAACTCCGGAAAAGTCCGTAGTCCCGAAGCCGAGACGGTCAAATAGGGCATAAAGTCCCTCGGCCTGCGCGCCCATCGGAGCCGCCGCGCCGGCCGTGGCGGCCGCCTGCTGAGCCAGTTTCAGGTCCTTGAGCATCATCGCCGTGGCGAATCCGCCCTGGTAACCGCGGTTGGACGGCGCGGTCTCCACCGGCCCCGGCCAGGGGTAGTAGCTGGTGATCGACCAGCATTGGCCGGACGACTTGGAAGCGATTTCGAAGAAGCGCTCGGGATCGAGGCCGAGCTTCTCGGCCAGGGCGATCGCCTCGCAGACGCCCAGCATCGAGATGCCCAGGACCATGTTGTTGCAGATCTTGGCCGCCTGCCCGGCGCCGTGATCGCCGGCGCGGATCACCGCACGGGCCATGGGTTGGATGACGGCCTCGACGTCGGCGAAGTCGGCCTCGTCGCAGCCCACCATGAAGGCCAGGGTCCCGGCGTCCGCCGCCGCCGTGCCGCCCGAAACCGGCGCGTCAGCAAAACGAAACCCCCTGTCGCGGGCCATTTCAGCCACCGCTCTGGCGCTGTCGACGTCGATGGTCGAGCAGTCGATCAGCAGCGCGGTCTTCGGTGCGTTGGGGAGAATCTCCTCGGCGTAGACCTTGCGGACATGAGGGCCTGCCGGGAGCATCGTCACCACCGCGTCGGCGTCGCGAACGGCTTCGGCGACCGATCCGGCCGCCGTGCAACCGGCGGCCTTGGCGCGGTCGAGGGCCGCGGCGCCGAGGTCGAAAGCGACGACCTGGTGCCCGGCCTTCGCCTGGTTGGCGGCCATGCCGCCGCCCATGTTTCCCAATCCGATGAAGGCGATACGCATGTCAGATCCCTAATGCCGGTCGCCCTGAGCCGAGCGATCCTTGTTGTCTCTCAAGGTAGCGGCGACCACTCCTGGTCGGAAGGAAGCGGCGCGAAAATCTCGTCGAGCATCGCTTCGGTGACGCCCTCGGCGCTCGCGGGGTTCCAGCGGGGCGCATTGTCCTTGTCGACGATGACCGCGCGCACCCCCTCGATGAAGTCGTGACGCTGCACGACGCGGGCGCCGATACGGTATTCCATCGTCATGTTTTCGGCGAAGGACTCCATCTTCCCGCCGAGACGCAGCTGGCGCAGCGCGACCTTCATCGTTTGGGGCGACTTGGTCGCCAGGACCTTGAGCTGCTCGTCAGCCCACTCCGTCCCGGCTAACTTCAAGCCGGCGAGGATCTGCTCCAACGAGTCGGCGCCGAAGATCCGGTCGATTTCGTCCTGGTGTGCAGCCAAGGGCGGACGACCGGCGTCGCCTTCATACTCGGTCAGCAGGCCGTCGATCGCGGCCGGGTCGGCGACGATCGCCGCTTTCAGCGCTTCGATCTTGCCGCTCTCGACGAAGTCGGTGGCCACCCCGATCAACTCGCAGTCGGCCGCCTTGATGCGTCCACCGGTCAGGGCCAGCCAGGTTCCGATATGGCTGGGCATCCGCGGCAAGAACCAGCCCCCGCCGACGTCCGGAAAGAGGCCGATGCCGGTTTCCGGCATGGCGAAAGTCGTCCGTTCCGTGGCGACCCGGTAGCCGGCCGGCATCGCCAAGCCGACGCCCCCGCCCATAGTCACGCCATCCATGATCACCACCACCGGCTTGGCGTACTCGAACAGCAGGTGATTCAGGCGGTACTCGATGAAAAAGAACTCGCGGGCGTCCTTGCCGTCCGAAGCGCCGCTTTCGGCCAGCATGCGGATGTCGCCGCCCGCGCAGAAGCCGCGCTCGCCGGAATGGTCCATGAGCACAAGCTTGACCGCCGGATCATCGCGCCAGGCCAGCAGGGCCTCGGTCATGGCCGTGCACATAACGGTCGTCAGGGCGTGCAACGCCTTGGGTCGGTTCAGGGTGATTCGCCCGACTTCGCCTTCAACACGGATCAGGACTTCATCGGTCATTGCCGGGGTCATTGCCGGAACATCTCCCGGGCGATGATCACCCGCATGATTTCGTTGGTGCCTTCGAGGATCTGATGGACCCGCAGGTCGCGCACGACTCGCTCGAGCGGATAGTCTTTCAGATAGCCGTAGCCGCCGTGAAGCTGCAGCGCCTGGTTGGCGACGTCAAAGCCGGCGTCGGTGGCGAAGCGCTTGGCCATGGCGCAGTACTTGGTGGCCTGCGGATCGCGGTTGTCGAGCGCATTCGCCGCCCGCCGCACCATCAGACGCGCGGCCTCCAGTTCGGTCGCCATGTCGGCGATCTTGAACTGCAGCGCCTGGAAGTCGGCGAGCTGTTTCCCGAACTGCTTGCGCTCGGCCATGTAGGCCTGGGCGGTGTCGAGGGCGAAAGCTGCCCCCCCCAGCGAACAGGAGGCGATGTTCAGCCGCCCGCCGTCGAGCCCCATCATCGCGAAGCGGAAGCCCTCGCCCTCCCCGCCGATCCGATTCTCGACCGGCACGCGGACATTGTCGAAATTGACCTGGGCGGTCGGCTGGGCGTTCCAGCCCATCTTCTTTTCCTGGGCTCCGAACGAAAGGCCCGGGATCCCGTTCTCGACCACGATCGCCGAGACCCCCTTGGCGCCCGACTCGCCGGTGCGCGCCATGACCACGTAGAGGTCCGAGACCCCGCCGCCGGAAATGAACGCCTTGGAGCCGTTGAGCACATAGTGGTCCCCATCCAGCGTGGCCGTCGTGCGCAGGGCGGCCGCGTCCGACCCCGAGCCGGGCTCGGTCAGGCAGTAGCTGGCGATCAGCTCCATGGTCGTCAGCCGCGGCAGATACTTCCGCCGCAGGTCCGGCGAGCCAAAGCGGTCGATCATCCACGAGGCCATGTTGTGGATGGTCAGATAGGCGGCGACCGACACGTCGCCATAGCTCAGCGCCTCAAAGACGATCGAGGCGTCGAGCCGAGTCAGGGCCGAGCCGCCGACATCCTCGCCGATGTAGATTCCGGCGAAGCCCAGTCCCGCCGCCTTGCGCAGCACGTCGGTCGGGAAGTGCTTGTCCTCGTCCCAGCGCGCCGAATTCGGGGCAAGTTCAGCCTCAGCGAAGGCCTGAGCCGCCTCCTGTATTGCGCGCTGATCGTCGGAGAGGGTGAAATCCATTCGGTGGAACCCAGGTTTGAGAGGCTGACTTGAGCAAGTCGCTCCGCTGGAGCAACCTGTCAACGACGTGACGCGCGGGGGCGTGTCTTTCTCGGGGGCTTTTGCATGGCGATCCAAGGGGTCGACGGGCGCGTCGGCGAGTCCGCGCGCAATCTCGCCTTCATCAACTACGCCCTATTGTTCTCGGCGATCTTCTTCGCCGGCGTACCGGCGCTGGTCGCCGCGATCATCGCCTACTCGCAGCGCGACGAGGCGCCGCCGCTCATCAGCTCGCACTACAGCTTCCAGATTCGAATTTTCTGGGTGGCGTTCGCCATCGCGCTGACCGCCGGCCTCTGCTTCCTCGGAGCGGTGATCAGCATCGCCGGGGAGCTCTTCCAGGTAACGCGCCTGGAAGGATGGCGGGCGCCCGATCAAGTCCAGGTCAAGCTGTCCGACGTCACGGTCGACCGAACGCTGATCGTCCTGTTCGCCGGTACGGGCCTGTTTTCCGCGATCGGCGGCCTCTGGCTGGTGTTCGCGCCGGCCTTGGGCGTCATCAAGCTTGCGTCGGCGCAGGGGATGGGTCACAGCGCGCGCTCATGAGCATGCCCCCCCTCGCCGCCTACCCCGCCCTGCGTCTTCGTCGCTTGCGCCAGGCCGACTGGGTCCGACGCCTGGTCCGCGAAAGCGTCCTCACCCCTGCCGACCTGATCTGGTCGATGGTCGTCCACGAGGGCGAAGGCGAAATCCCGGTCGCCTCGATGCCGGGCGTTTCGCGCCTGTCAGTCGACCTCTGCGCCCAGGCCGCCGTCGAGGCCCGCAAGCTGGGTATTCCGGCCATCGCCATCTTCCCGCACATCGACGGCGCCAAGAAGGATGCCGCCGGTTCGCTGGCCGCCGATCCGAACGGCGTCGTCTGCCGCGCCGTGAAGGCGATGAAGGAAGCCGCGCCCGAGGTCGGCATCATGTGCGACGTCGCGCTTGATCCCTTTACCGATCACGGCCACGACGGCGTCATCGAAGACGGCAAGATTGCCAACGACGCCACCATCGACCGGCTGATCGAACAGGCCCTGGTCCAGGCGCGGGCCGGCTGCGACATCCTTGCGCCGTCCGACATGATGGACGGCCGCTGCGGCAAGCTGCGCGCGGCGTTGGAGGCTGAGGGCCTGCAGGACGTGATGATCATGTCCTATGCGGCCAAGTTCGCCTCGGCCTTCTACGGCCCCTATCGCGACGCGATCGGCTCGGGAAAGCTAGGCACCGCCGGGCCCGCCGACAAGAAGACCTATCAGATGGATTCGGCCAACACCGAGGAAGCCCTGCGCGAGGTCGCTCTGGACATCGCCGAGGGCTCGGACATGGTCATGGTCAAGCCGGGCATGCCCTATCTGGACATCGTCAGCCGCGTGGTGCGCGAGTTCAACATGCCGACCTTCGCGTTCCAGGTCTCGGGCGAATACGCCATGATCATGGCCGCCGCCCAGAACGGCTGGATCGACGAAGAACGCGCCATCCTGGAAAGCCTAGGCGCCTTCAAGCGCGCCGGCGCGGCCGGGATCATCACCTACTTCGCTCCGCGCGCCGCGCGGATGCTGGGGGCGTGAAGGCCGTCGAGATCGTCGCCGGCGTTATTCGTGACCACGGCGGCCGGGTGCTGACCGTGCGCAAGCGCGGCACGACCGCGTTCATGTTGCCCGGCGGCAAGCGCAACCCCGGCGAGGCCGACATCGACACGCTTTCGCGCGAGCTGGGCGAGGAACTCGGCTGCGACCTGATCAGCGCCGAGCACCTCGGCACCTACGACGCGCCGGCCGCCAACGAGCCCGACACCCGGGTTTATGGCGCCATCTACCTGGCCGAAGTCGCCGGCGGCGTGCTGCCGAAAGCCGAGATCGAGGAACTGCTCTGGATCGAGCCGAAGTCGCCGCCCAGCGTGCGGCTGGCGCCGCTGCTGGAGCGGCAGGTGCTGCCGCGGCTGGGGTGAACTAGCTGAAGGTCTTTTCCGGGCCTTCGGCATTCAGGCGATCCAAGATCGCCATAATTGTCGTCACCCAAAACACCGGAATGGCGATCAAGTTGACCAGGGGCAGGACACAAGCGATCGCCCAAGGCCAGGGGGTCACCCGACGCTTCAGGCAGGTCCTGTACACGGGGACCACCCAGATGAGCCCGATGACGAGGCTCGGAATGAACTGGATAATCATGTCTGCCGGCGTAACTGCATCTGGCATCGGTTTCCCCTCGACTGCAGCGAACCGAACTTGCCGGGATTCGCAACTCCACCCCTAATGGTTGCGAGACAACGATTAGGCGCGCGCCAGGACGCTCGCTACTTCTCTAGCCGCGCCACAAGGCTCGAGGTATCCCAGCGATGGCCGCCGAGCGCCTGGACCTCGGCGTAGTAGCCGTCGACCAGGGCGGTCATGTCGAGCTTGGCGCCGTTGGCCTGGGCTTCGTCGAGCACCAAGCCCAAGTCCTTACGCATCCAGTCGACGGCGAAGCCGAAGTCGAAGCGGTTCTCGGCCATCGTCGTCCAGCGATTGTCCATCTGCCAGGACTGCGCCGCGCCCTTGGAGATCGCCGCAGCCACCTCCAGCGGATCGAGACCCGCGCGCTTGGCGAAGTGCATGCCCTCGGCCAGGCCCTGGACGACGCCGGCGATGCAGATCTGGTTGACCATCTTGGTCAGTTGTCCCGCGCCTGGCCCGCCCATCAGGCGCGTGGCCTTGGCGAAAGCGTCGATCACCGGCTCGGCGCGCGCGAAAGCGTCCGAGTCGCCGCCGCACATGACGGTGAGCTGGCCGTTCTCGGCCCCCGCCTGACCTCCCGACACCGGCGCGTCAATGAACCAGCGGCCGCCCTCCTGGGCCAGCGCCGCCATCTCGCGCGCGACCTTGGCCGACGTGGTCGTGTGATCAACGACGATCCCGCCCGCCGCCATGGCCGGCAGCGCCTCCGCGACCACGCCGCGGACGTCGTCGTCATTGCCGACGCAGAGGAAGACGATCTCCGCCCCTTCGGCGGCCTCGGCGACGGTCGTGGCCGCGCGCCCGGAGTGTTGAGCCGCCCAGGTCTGAGCCTTTTGCGGACTGCGGTTGAACACCGCCACCTCATGGCCGGCCTTGGCCAGGTGCCCGGCCATCGGAAAGCCCATGACGCCCAGGCCCACAAACGCGACTCTCATTCCAACTTCCTTCTTAAGCTCAACGCCATCTTAACGGCCTCGCTCGCATTTTGCCGGAAATCAGGGCTTCCGAGGTAGAACACCATGGCGATGGGCGAAGCGCCTATCCTGATCAAGAAGGTCAAGAAAGGCCACGGGCACGCCCACCACGGCGGCGCCTGGAAGGTGGCCTATGCCGACTTCGTGACGGCGATGATGGCCTTCTTCCTCTTGATGTGGCTGATCAACACCACGAGCCCCGAGCAAAAGCGCGGCATCGCCGATTATTTTGCGCCAGCCAGCGTGTCGGAAAGCACATCCGGTTCCGGCGGCATTCTCGGCGGCACCGCCCTGGGCGACGACGGCGCCATGGCCGCCGGCTCGCAATCGATCGTCGAGGAAATGGCGCCTGAGTCGCGCAATCCCAACGACGGAACCCAGACCGACGCCGCCAAGGAGATGGCGCGCGAAGCCTCGACCGAGGCGCTGCGCGAAGCCGTTCTCCAGCGCGAGCAGGCCGCTTTCGCTTCGGCCGCCCAGTCGCTGCGCCAGGCGCTGCAGGACATGCCTGAGCTGGCCGAGCTCTCGAAGAACATCCTCATCGACGTGACGCCCGAGGGCCTGCGCATCCAGCTGGTCGATCAGGAAGGCCGCTCGATGTTCGCCAACGGTCGCACCGAGCCGAACGACCGCGCCAAGCTGCTGCTGCGCGCCGTGGCCCGGGTGATCAACCAACTTCCCAACCGGATAAGCGTTTCCGGACACACCAGCATGTCGCCAAACGGCGCCAAGGCCGATGGAGACTGGCAGCTTTCCGCCAGCCGGGCCGATGCGTCCCGCCGCGTCCTGCAGTCATCAGGCGTCGATCCCGACCGCGTCTATCAGGTTTCAGGCAAGGCCAATTCCGAACCGTTGTACCCTGACGATCCGACCCTGGCCGGCAACCGCCGCATCGCCATCGTGCTGCTGCGCGAGGCGCCGGTTCTGCCGCCGGATCATGGTCTGCAGTGAGGAGTTTGCATCGCTGACGCATGGGACCTTGCGCCCGAGCTTCCCATGACGCCTAATCGGTTCAGGCGCCCTGTTTTGAGAGCCGTCCGTGACGCAACACTTCCCGACGCGACAGCTCAGGTTCTTCCTGACCGCGCCAAGTCCGTGCCCCTACCTGCCGGACCGACACGAGCGGAAGGTCTTTGCACATCTGCCGCTGTCCGACGGGGCCACCGTCAATGACAGCCTGACCCAGGTCGGGTTCCGCCGCTCGCAGAACATCGCCTATCGCCCGGCTTGCGAAAGCTGCTCAGCCTGCGTGTCGGCGCGTATCCCAGCCCGTGACTATGAGTTCTCGCGCTCGGAGCGTCGCGTGCTGGGCCGCAACGAAGACCTGGAACGTCACCTGGTCGAGGCCGAGGCGACGATGGAGCAGTTCGACCTGCTCCGCCGCTACCTCACCACCCGACACGCCGATGGCGGCATGGCCGAGATGACCTGGCCCGACTATGTCGCCATGGTCGAGGACACTGCGGTCCGCACCCACATCATCGAGTACCGTCTGCGCTCGAAGGACGGCGGCCCTGGCGACCTGATCGCCTGCGCCCTCGTCGACCTGATGAACGACGGACTGAGCCTAGTCTATTCGTTCTACGACCCGGCGCTCGCTCGCCGGAGCCTTGGCTCGTTCGTGATCCTGGACCACGTGGTCCAGGCGCGGCTGACGCAGATCCCTTATGTCTATCTTGGCTACTGGGTCCGCGGCTCGGAGAAAATGGACTACAAGGTCCGCTTCTCGCCGATCGAGCTCCTGCGCCCAGAGGGCTGGTCGCTGATGTCGGCCCGCGACCGCGTTCGGCCGGCGGAAGTCTGAGCCCCCCGCCGGCGCACACGCGATTATTGCCGCGCCATCGCCACCTTCAGCCGTTCCTCAGGCGTCACCAGATGGTCGTGGTCGTCGCCGTTCTGGTCGAGCTGCACCCACTCGATCTGGCCGGTGAAGCTGTTGCCGGTGACGCCGTACTCGGGCGACGCCGGTGAGCCCGTGTCAGCGCCGACGTCGCAGGCCTCATCGGCTGAGTAGCCCATCGGCTGGGTCTTCTCGACACGCCCCTTGCCGGCCGGCTTGCCGTCATAGAACAGCGTGACGTCGCCGCCCTTGGCCAGCCCACCGCCATCGTACTTGAACTCCATCCGCACCTGGTGCGCGCCGGCCGACAGCGGAGCATCCGCGCCGACGATGAAGTACTCGATCCCGAAGAAGTTGACGCAGTACTTGAGCTTGCCGTCCTTGAAGTACAGCGACCAGCCCCCGGCTTCGCCGCCCTGGGTGATCACCACGCCGTTTGCGCCTCCTTCCGGAACCGTCAGCTGGGCGGTCACGGAGTAGGACTTGTTCTTGAGGGCCAGCACACACGACTCCGACACCCGCATGCCCGGGAACAGCAGCTGGCTGTCGCCCACAATCAGCTGCGGTCGGCCGGCTATGTCAGGATTGACCCGCTCGAAGCCTCGGTCGTCCATCGGCACCACGTTGTACTTGGTGGCCTCGATCAGCCACAGCCGCTGAAGCTCCAGGAGCTTCTTGGGCTCCTTGGCGACGATGTTGTTGGACTGGGTCCAGTCGTCGGGGCCGTAGAGTTCCCAGACGTCGTCGTCGAACGGCGGCGGCGCGTCGGCCTTCCAGGGCGTCCGGTGCCGGGTGCAGGCTGTCCAGCCGTTGTGGAAAATGCCCCGGTTGCCCATCATCTCGAAGTACTGGACGACGTGTGTCTCCTCGGCCTTCGGGTCGGTGAAGGTCGGAGACATGCTGACGCCCTCGAACGGGGCCTGGGCGATGCTGTTGACGATCGCCGGCTCGGGCAGACCGCAGACCTCAAGCACGGTCTTGGCGACATCGATCACGTGATGAAACTGGGAGCGGATCTCGCCCTTGGCCTTGATCATCCTCGGCCAATGAACGATCGCCCCGTTGCGGGTGCCGCCCCAGTGCGAGGCGATCTGCTTGGTCCACTGATAAGGCGCGCAGAGGGCGTGGGCCCAGCCGACAGCGTAGTGGTTGTAGGCCTTCGGCGTGCCGAAATCGTCGATCTTGCTGAGCAGGAACTCCGTGGTCTCAATGCCCGGCAGGCCGTTGAGCGTGCACATTTCGTTGAAGCAGCCGTTGATCGTGCCCTCCGCCGACGCGCCGTTGTCGCCGATGATCAGGTAGATCAGCGTATCGTCCATGATGCCGAGGTCATCGATTGCATCGAGCACTCGTCCGATCTCGTGGTCGGTCTGCTCCATGAAGCCAGCATAGATCTCCATCTGCTTGGCCAGGACCGGCTTGAGTTCGGCCGGCATGTCGTCCCAGGCGGGAATCTCGTCGTGGCGCTTGGTCAGCTGCGCATCCTGCGGGATCACGCCGAGCTTCTTCTGCCGCGCGACCGTCTCCTCGCGCAGCTTGTCCCAGCCGCCGTCGAACTTGCCCTTGTACTTGTCAGACCACGCCTTCGGCACATGGTGCGGGGCGTGGGTGGCGCCGGGGGCGTAGTAGACGAAGAACGGCTTGTCCGGCATCAGCACCTTTTGCTGACGGATCCAGGTGATCGCGCGGTCTGCAAGGTCCTCGTTGAGGGTGTAGCCCTCCTCCGGGGTCTTGGGCGGCTCGACCGCCTTGGTGCCTTCGTAGAGGCCGGGATAGTACTGGTTCGCCTCGCCGCCGACGAAGCCATAGAAGTGCTCGAAGCCCGATCCTGTCGGCCACTGCGTGAAGGGGCCCATCGGCGACACTTCCCAGATCGGCACCTCGTGGCACTTGCCGAACTGCGCCGTCGAGAAGCCGTTCAGCTTCAGAATTTCGGCCAGCGGCGCCTTGTTCTTGGGCCGCACGCCGCTGTTGCCCGGCGCCGAGGTGGCCATCTCGGTGATCGCGCCCATCCCGACCGAGTGATGGTTGCGGCCAGTCAGCAAAGCCTGGCGGGTCGGCGAGCAAAGCGCCGTCGTGTGGAACCGGTTGTACTTGAGGCCCCCAGCCGCCAGCCTCTCGAAGTTCGGCGTATGGCACGGCCCGCCGAACACCGATGAGGAGCCAAACCCAGCGTCGTCGACCAGGATGATCACCACGTTCGGCGCCTCCTTGGGCGGGCGCAGCGCCTTGATCGCTGGATACTTGGTGTTCGGATCCTTCGCGTCATAGGTCGTCAATCCGACGTGCTGCGCATCGGGAATGGGAAGGATCGTGCGCGACAGGGGCTGTTCGGCGGCCATGACGGAGCTCCATTGGGGTTTGCTCCATTTGACGGCCCCCTCGGGGTTCTATCCCTCAGGTTTCCACCTGAGCCCTTAGGGGGAAACCACCTGTGGCGCGGATTTCTCCCATGAAAACCGCAAGTCATCCCCAAGCCCAGCTTGCCGGCGCGGTGACCGGTCCGGTCCGACTTGGTAAATGAACAGCCTGTTTCAGTGGTCCGGACCTGGCGCATGACGCGGCAACTACGCCTGAAGCTGCGACGTCCTGTTTCGCACCGGCGCGAAGACTTCGTCGTCGGCCCTTCGAACGCCCAGGCCATTTCGGCCCTCGACGCCTGGCCGGCATGGCCGGGCGGCGCGCTGGCGCTGTTCGGGCCAGAGGGCAGCGGCAAGACGCACCTGGCGCGCGAATGGGCCCAGCGGGCCGGCGCGCTGATCATGGACCGCGTCATCCCCGACGTCGCCGCGGCCGCGGGTCGCCCTGTGCTGCTGGAAGACGTCGACCAGGGCGTCGACGACGAAGCGTTGTTCCACCTGATCAACATGGCCGGCCGCGAGGGCGCGGGCCTGCTGCTCACCGCGCGCGAGGCGCCGGCGGCGTGGCGCGCCGGGTTGCCGGACCTGCGCTCGCGCCTCAACGCCCTGCTCGTCGCCGAGATCGAGGAGCCGGACGATGAAGTGCTGGAGGGCGTTCTAAGAAAATTCTTCCGCGAGCGGAGCATTCGCCCGCCCAAGGAGGTTTATCCATATCTGCTGCGCCGCATGGAGCGGTCGATCCCATGCGCGCGTGAAATCGTGAAGCGGCTGGATGAAGCCGCTGACGATGAACAACGCCCCATTTCGCGCACGCTTGCGCGACAGATTCTTGAAGATGATACGGAGAATCTTGACCTTTTCGAGTGACGACTTGCGAGACCCGAACGGCTGGTCCAGAACCAGCCCATGTCTACGGAAGCGCCCTCGATGACCTATGCCGCCCCCGCGCCGCGGCCGGCCGACGCCGGCCCCCTGGCCCTCGACCCTGAGCTCTTCGGCTCCCCTGACCGCTTCTTCAATCGCGAACTCTCGTGGCTGGCCTTCAACGAGCGCGTGCTCGACGAGAGCAAAAACCCCCGACATCCGCTGCTCGAACGCCTGCGCTTTCTGTCGATTTCGGCCAACAACCTCGACGAATTCTACATGGTGCGCGTCGCCGGCCTGAAGGCCCAGGCCCGCGAAGGCGTGCGCGCCGTCAGCCAGGACGGCCTGACCGCTGCCGAGCAACTGGTGCGGGTCAACGCCGAGGCCGCCAACCTGATGGCCGACCAGCAGTCGCAATGGCGCCGGCTGCGCGAAGAGCTGGCTGGTGAAGGCCTGACGGTCGTCATGGCCGACGACGTCACGCCCGCTGAGAAGCAGGCGCTGGAAGGCATCTTCCTGTCACGTGTGTTCCCGGTGCTGACGCCGCTGGCCATCGACCCGGCGCATCCCTTCCCGTTCATTCCGAACCTGGCCTTCTCGATCGTGCTCAAACTGAAGGGCAAGTCGGACGGGCGCATGCTCTACGCATTGGTGCCGATCCCGGCGCAGGTCGCCCGGTTCTGGGAGCTTCCGGCCGCCACCAGCCGCCGGAAGCGGCCCGAGCGCCGGTCGATCAGCCTGGAGAGCCTGACCGCGCTCTTCCTGGACCACCTGTTTCCCGACAGCGAGGTCGAGGCCCTGGGTGTGATCCGGCTGATCCGCGACAGCGACGTGGAAATCGAGGAAGAGGCCGAAGACCTGGTCCGCGAGTTCGAGGTGCGTCTGAAGCAGCGTCGCCTGGGCTCGGTCGTGCGCGTCGAGATCGAGGCGACGATGCCTCAGGAACTGCGCAACTTCATCGTCGAGAACCTGCACGCCAAGGACGAGGACATCATCCTCATCGATGGCCTGTTGGGCCTAGACGAGCTGTCGCAGCTCATCCCGTCCAACCGGCCTGATCTGAAGTTCAAGCCGTTCGAGGCGCGCTTCCCCGAGCGGATCCGCGACTATGGCGGCGACTGCTTCGCGGCCATCCGGGCCAAGGACATCCTGGTCCACCACCCATTCGAGAGCTTCGACGTGGTGATCCAGTTCATCCGTCAGGCGGCTCGCGACCCCAACGTGCTGGCGATCAAGCAGACGCTTTATCGGACCTCCTCGGACAGTCCGATCGTCGCGGCCCTGATCGAGGCGGCCGAGAACGGCAAGAACGTCACCGCCCTGGTCGAGATCAAGGCGCGCTTCGACGAGGAAGCGAACCTGAAGTGGGCGCGCGATCTGGAACGCGCCGGCGTGCACGTCGTCTTCGGCTTCGTGGAGTACAAGACCCACGCGAAGCTCTCGATGGTCGTGCGCAAGGAAGGCGACCAGCTGCGCACCTACTGCCACTTCGGCACCGGCAACTACCACCCGGTTACCGCGCGCATTTACACCGACCTGTCGCTGTTCACCTGCGACCCGGCGCTCGGCCGCGACAGCGCCAAGGTGTTCAACTTCATCACCGGCTACGCCCGGCCTGAGCACCTGGAGAAGCTGTCACCCTCGCCGCTGACGATGAAGGCCGACTTGCTGACGTTCATCATGCGCGAGGTGCAGAACGCCCGTGACGGCAAGCCTGCCGGGATCTGGGCCAAGCTGAACTCTCTGGTCGATCCAGTAATCGTCGACGCCCTCTACGAAGCCAGCCAGGCCGGTGTTTCGATCGACCTGGTGATCCGCGGCATCTGTTGCCTGCGCCCCGGCGTGCCCGGCCTGTCTGAGAACATCCGCGTCAAGTCGATCGTCGGCCGCTTCCTGGAGCACGCCCGAATCGTCACCTTCGCCAACGGCGCGGCGATGCCCTCGGCCGAAAACCGGGTGTTCATCTCGTCGGCCGACTGGATGCCCCGCAACCTCGATCGGCGCGTGGAATGCCTGACGCCCGTCGAGAACCCGACGGTCCACCAACAGGTTCTGCAGCAGATCATGGTGGCCAATCTGAAGGATGAAGCGCAAAGCTGGACGCTCGACGCGGACGGCCGCTATACCCGGGACCCGTCGTGGGACCACCCGGGCGCTTTCTCCGCGCACGAGTACTTCATGACCAATCCCAGCCTGTCAGGCCGGGGGCAAAAGGTGAAGGACATGCCGCGCGCGATTGATCATGTGGCCCCGCGCGGATAGCCGGGCGTTTCAGGGCGACCCTGGGGCTAATGCGTTTCAGGATCCAAGTTCGCGCCAGACCGCCGTCATCGACGTCGGCTCCAATTCGGTGCGCCTGGTCATCTACCGACTTGAAGGACGAGCCATCTGGACCGTCTTCAACGAGAAGGCCTTGGCCGGCCTCGGCCGCGATTTGCCCGCCACCGGCCGGCTGTCGCCTGACGGTGTCGAGACGGCGATGGTCGCCCTGCGCCGGTTTCGCGCCGCCCTGAGCGGCTGGAACCGGGCCGACATCTTCGCTGTGGCGACCGCCGCGGTGCGCGAGGCTTCGGACGGGCCGGCGTTTCTGGCCCGGGTCGAGATGGAGACCGGCCTGCGGCTAAGGGTGATTTCCGGCTCAGAGGAGGCGCGCTACGCCGCGCTTGGCGTCGTCGCCGGCCAGCCGGACGCCGCCGGGGTCGTCGGCGACCTTGGCGGCTCGAGCCTCGAGCTCGTTCACCTGGATCCGGCCGCGCCGCGCGACGGGATCACCCTGCCGCTGGGCCCGTTCGCGCTCGGCGCGCCGCGCCCTCTCGAGGTCGACAAGGTCCGCAAGATCATCGACCAGCGCATCGACGGCGCCGGACTGGCTTTCCGGTCTCGAGAATTCCATGCCGTCGGCGGCGCCTGGCGGAACCTGGCGCTCCTCCACATGGAGATGGCCGACTACCCGCTCCGCGTCGCCCACCAGTACGAGATGAACCGCTCCGACGCAGTCGACGTCGCTCGCTTTGTCGCCCGGCAATCAAAGGGCAGCCTGGAGCGGATGCAAGGCCTGTCCAAGAAACGCTTCGATACCCTGCCCTATTCGGCCCTGGTGCTCGACGCCCTGATTGAGCGCCTGGGCATCGAACGCATCGTGATCTCGGCCTACGGCCTGCGCGAGGGGCTGCTACTCGAGGCCATGCCGCCCGAGGAAGCTGCACGCGACCCGCTAATCGAGGGCTGCGAGGCGTTGACCACGGTACGTGGACTGTCCGCGGACCTCGGCACGGCGCTTCACCAATGGCTGCAACCGGCCTTCGCCCAACTTGCGCCCGTGTTCGGTGCGCGGGAGCCGACCTTGATCGCTGCGGCCTGCCGCCTTGCCGACCTTGGCGCCCGACTACACCCCGACCATCGCGGTGAACTGGCTTTCGAACAGGTGTTGCGTGCGCCGATCGCCGGCATGAACCACCCCGAGCGAGCCTTCCTGGCCAGCGCCGCCTTCGCCCGGCACTCGTCGGCTCCCAGCACGCCAGATCCGCAAACCGTCGCCAAGGTGCTGTCGACGGAACGTCGCCAGCGGGCCCGCGCGCTCGGCTCGGCGATCCGGTTGGGCTGCGACCTCTCCGGACGCAACGCCAGCCTGCTGCCCCACTCGGCCCTGACCATCGACGGGGACCGGCTGGTGCTTTCGGCTCAGGAGGGCTGGGGCGACATGCTTTTGGGCGAGCAGACGACCAAACGCGCGCAGGCCCTCGCCCAGGCCTTGCGGCTGAAGCTCCAGGTCGGCTGAGGCGGACTGCAACCAAGCTGTCATCGGCGCGTCACGCCGCTGTAGCCAATCACCACCAAGAGGACGCCCAACAGTATGGAGGGCGTGAACCTTGGCGAACATCGGCGGCAAGTTGGCGGCGGGGCTCTGCGCCCTGGCCTTGGCGGCAGGACCGGCCTCGGCCGCCGAGCGGGCCAGGAACGTGATCCTGTTCATCGGCGATGGGATGGGCGTCTCGACCCTGACCGCGGCGCGGATCTATGACGGCCAAAAGCGCGGCGTCGACGGCGCCTCCAACGTGCTGTCCTTCGAGACGTTTCCCGACCTGGCGCTGGTTCGCACCTATTCGGCCGACAGCCTAGTCACGGATTCCGCCGCCGGGGCCTCGGCGCTACTGACTGGACGGCGCACGCTGAACGGAGCGCTCGGCGTCACCGACCAGATCAAGTTCGCCGACTGCGCGTCAGCCAAGGGGCAATCGGCCCCCACCCTGGCCGAGCAGGCCAAGCAGGCCGGGCTGGCGGTGGGCGTCGTCACGACCGCCGCGATCACCGACGCCACGCCGGCCTCGCTCTATGCACACACCCCGTCCCGGCGGTGGCAGGCGGACGCCGACCTGCCGCCGGAGGCCGTGGAAGCCGGCTGCATCGACATCGCCCGCCAGATGCTGGACGTTCCCAATGCGGCCCGGTTCGACGTCATGCTCGGCGGCGGCCAGGCGAACTTCGTGGCCGAGGACGGCAAGCGGATGGACGGCCGCGACCTGACGGCTGAGTGGCGGCAGGCAGGCGGCCTCTACGTGCAGACCGGAACCGAACTGGCCCAAGTCCCCAAGAACGGTGCTCCGTTGCTGGGCCTCTTCGCCCCGAACAACATGATGCGCGACACCGCCCGCCAAGCGACAGACACGGATGCGCCGACCCTGACGCAGATGACCACCCAGGCGATCGAGCGGCTGGCCGCAAACAGGAAGGGATACTTCCTGATGGTCGAGGGCGCCCTGATCGACAAGGCGCACCACGTCAGCCTGGCCGGCGAGGCCCTGAACGAGACCGTGGAGTTCGCCAAGGCGATCGCCGCGGCCGCAGCGATGACCGACCCGAAGGACACCCTGATCATCGTCACCGCCGACCACAGCCACGGCCTGACCATCAACGGCGGGGCGCGCGACTCCTCGATTCTCGGCGTCCTGCAAGGCAACGACGACGACCCGCCGGTGGCGCTCGACGGCCGCACGGTGCCGATCCTGATGTACGCGACCGGCCCTGGCGCCCCGGCCGCCGGCGAACCGCGCTCCGTGCCGAGCAAGAGCGACATCGACGACCCTGACCGCCTGACCTACGCCGCCGTGCCGTTGATGAGCGCCGCGCACACCGGCGAGGACGTCGCAGCCTATGCTCGCGGTCCCGGGGCCTCGAAGATCCGAGGCCTTATGGACCAGCCCGGCGTCAACCGCGTGATGCGCGAGGCGTTGGGTCTCTAGCTGCGCCGTCGCCACTAGCCACGCGGGCGTACCTCCCCCTAGAATTCGCACAACAAGAATCTCTGGGGGAACCGCCATGAGCATTACGCGCAAGGGCCTGCTCGTCGGGCTGCTGTCTTCGGCCGCCATCGTCGCCGGCCCCGCCTTCGCCGAGGTCAAGCTGGCGAACCCGGCCGAGGCAGGGATGTCCAAGGAGGGCCTGGCCGCCCTCGACAAGAGCTTCCACGGTCTGGTCGACGACGGGCGGCTGGCCGGCGTCACCACCCTGGTGGCGCGTCACGGGAAGGTGGTCCACTTCGACGCCTACGGCGTCCAGGATGTCGGCACTGCCGCGCCGATGAAGCGCGACACGATCTTCCGCATCGCCTCGATGACCAAGCCCGTGACCGGCGTGGCGATGATGATCCTCTTCGAAGAGGGCAAGTGGAAGCTGGACGACCCTGTCGCCAAGTACATCCCCGAGTTCGCCGACCTGAAGGTCAAAGGGCCGGATGGAACCCTGGTCGCCCAGACCCACCCGATGACCATGCGCGAACTGATGAGCCACACGGCGGGCTTCGACGTCTCCGGCGGATACGCCCCCGACGTCACCGACCGCAACCAGCCGCTGCAGGCGATGATCGACAAGCTGGCGAAGCTGCCGCTGGCGGTCCAGCCCGGCGCCGACTGGCGCTATGGGCCCAGCGTGAACATCCAGGGCTACATCGTCGAGAAGCTGTCGGGCCAACCGCTGGACGTCTTCTTCCAGCAACGCATCTTCGCGCCCCTGAAGATGACCGACACGGGCTTTGCGGTCCCGGCCGCCAGCGTTTCGCGGGTGGCCTCGATCCACAGCTACGACCCAGCCAAGAAGCTGATCGTGCCGCCGAACCCCGTTGATCCGTCGGTGAAGCCGGCGCTGCTGTCCGGCTCGGGCGGCCTACTGTCGACGACCGAGGACTACTGGCGGTTCTCACAGATGCTGTTGAATGACGGCGAACTCGACGGCGCGCGCATCCTGAAGCCGGAAACCGTCAAGCTGATGCGCAAGAACGTCCTGAAGGACGGTGTGCTGGTCGACCTCTACGGTCCCAGCATGCAGGGCGTCGGCTTCGGCATGGACTTCGCCGTCATCCTCGATCCGGGCAAGGCCGAAACCCCGCAGGGCCAGGACAGCTACTACTGGGGCGGCGCGTTTGGGACGTGGTTCTGGATCGACCCGACCAACGACCTGGTCTTCGTCGGCATGATCCAGAACCTGAACGGCTCGATCCCTGGCCGCGACACGCCAGAGGTCCGCTCGATCTCGTATCCGCTGGTCTATGGCGCGCTGACCGACACGGCCAAGCAGGACGCCCAATAGCAAGAAGGCGGCGCAGCGGTTTCCCGTCGCGTCGCCTTCTCATTCCAGGCCCGGAGGCCTGAAGGTCTGAGGTCTTCGACGTCCTTGGCGGGCGAGATTTCTCTGGTCGGCCATTTTCGTCGTCGTGACCCTTTGATCTGCTGCTTCGGGTCGCCCCTTGGCGGCGTCTCTTGGAGCCTTCCGCTCGCTTTTCGCTCCGGTCTCCCGGTTCGCTGCGCCGCGTTTCCTTTCGACAAGTCGAGCCTCGCGCCGATCCGGCCATCGCGCAAGCGCGGCCATGGGCAAATATATCCGCGTTCGGTGGAAAAGCGGTGCGCAAAGCTGTCGGCGAACCGCGATACGCCAAGCGCTGCTTGCTGTCGAAGTTATCCACAGCTTCGTCAAGGCAATGTGGGTAGGCGGATGTTCGCCGCCAGAAAGTCAATGAATGCGCGGACCCGGGCGGGCAATCGGCCGCCCTGGCCGACGAACACCGCGTGCGCCTCCAAGATGTCGCCCGGATTGAACGCCTCCAGCACCGGGACCAGACGTCCGGCACGGATGTCCTCGGCCGCAGCGAAGACGCTCATGCGCGCCAGGCCTGCGCCGGCCAAGGCCAGCCGGCGCAGGCTTGCCCCGTCCCCGACCTGAACGCCGCCACTCCCCGGCAGATAGACCACCTCGCCATCGGGACCGACGAACGGCCAGTTCCGGACGCTGCGGGTGAAGGTGAAGTCGAGCTGATGATGCCTGGCCAAGTCCTGCAGCCCTGTCGGAACGCCCCGTCGGGCGAGGTACTCCGGTGAGCCAACGACGACGGCCCGGCTCTGGCCGAGCTTGCGCGCCGTCAGGTTCGACGAACGCAGGGGCCCCATCCGGATGGCGACGTCGGCTCTTTCCTCCAGTAGATCAACGACCTGGTCAGTCAGCACAATGTCCAGCGTCACGTCCGGGTGCTGGTCGAGAAAGGCCGGCACCAAGGGCAGTACGAACTGGCCGCCGAGGTCGACGACGCTGTTGACCCGAACCCGGCCGCGCGGCGCAGCGCCGGCCAGCACCTCGCGCTCGGCCTCCTCGATGTCAGCCAGCACGCGAACGCTGCGGGCGAAGAACGCCTCGCCTTCCGGTGTCAGCTGCAAGCGGCGAGTCGAGCGATTCAGGAGCCGCGCGCCCAGCCGCGCTTCCAGCCTCGAGACGAGCTTACTCACCGCCGAAGGGGTCAACTTAAGCGCCCGCGCGGCCGCCGAAAGCCCGCCCGTCTCCACCACGCGGACGAAGACCTCCATTTCGGTCGAGCGGTTGACGTCCGAGCGTGACATTGATCTCAACTCACAAGTGATGTTCCCAGAGACAATCTACTTCACAGATCGAAAGAGCTCCATCTAGCGCCGATCGCTGCTTGGAGAACTCCGTTGCCTATCGCCCTTTATGCTCTGACCGCCGGCGCCTTCGGCATCGGCGTCACCGAGTTCGTCATCATGGGCCTGCTGCTGCAGGTGTCCGGCGACCTCGGCGTCTCGATCTCCGCCGCCGGCCTGCTGATCACCGGCTACGCGCTCGGCGTGTTCGCCGGCGCGCCGCTGCTGACCATCGCCACTCGCCGTCTGCCGCGGAAGACGACGCTGATCGCGCTGATGATCATCTTCACGCTCGGCAACCTCGCCTGCGCCCTGGCGCCGAACTATACGACCCTGATGATCGCGCGGGTGATCACCGCCCTCGCCCACGGCACGTTCTTCGGGGTCGGCTCGGTGGTCGCGGCCGGATTGGTCGCTCCCGACAAGCGGGCTTCGGCCATCGCCCTGATGTTCACCGGCCTGACCGCCGCTACCCTGGTGGGCGTGCCGTTCGGCGCTTGGCTGGGCGAGAGCTTCGGCTGGCGTTCGACCTTCTGGGCGGTCGCGGCGATCGGGGTCTTCGCTGCGGCGGTGCTGACCGCCTTCGTGCCCCGCGCCGAGCAGCCGGTCGAGACTGGCGCGCTGTCCGCAGAACTGGCGGTGCTGCGCCGCCCGCAGGTGCTGCTGGGCCTGCTGATGACCGTGCTGGGGTTCGGCGGGGTGTTCGCGGTCTTCACCTACATCCAGCCGATCCTGACCCAGATAACCGGCTTCTCGATCGCCGCCGTCTCGCCGATCCTACTGGTGTTTGGCGGCGGCCTGGTGGCCGGCAACTTCCTCGGCGGCAAGGCGGCCGACCGCGCGCTCAACCCGGCGCTGATCGGCACGCTGACCACCCTGACGGTGGTCATGCTTGCCATGACCTTCGCGCTTGAAAGCAGGATCGCGGCGATCGTGTTCACCGGACTGCTAGGCGCGGCGGCCTTTGCGACGGTCGCGCCGCTGCAACTGCGGTTGATGGAGGCGGCCGGCGGGGCGGGCCAGACCCTGGCGTCCAGTCTGAACATCGCCGCGTTCAACCTGGGCAACGCAGTCGGCGCATGGCTCGGCGGCGCGGTGATCGATCATGGCCCGGGCCTGGGCGCGGTGACCTGGGTCGGCGCGCTCATGCCCGCGGCGGCGCTACTGACGGCCGTGCTCAGCCAGCGGCTGGCGAGCCGAGCGGCGCTCGCCAGCTAAGGCCGTGCGGCGGAGGTCTACTCCGCCGCTTCGGTCGCCTTGGTCTTGGGCGCGCGGCGCACCTCGACGACCCGGACGCGGGCGCCGTCCAGGACCAGGGCCAGTTCACCCCGCTTCAGACGCAGGGCGTCTTCGCCGAACGCCTCGCGCCGCCAGCCGGTCAGGGCCTGGGTCTTGG
The DNA here is from genome assembly GCF_013822795.1 of Phenylobacterium sp. GTDB lineage: Bacteria > Pseudomonadota > Alphaproteobacteria > Caulobacterales > Caulobacteraceae > Phenylobacterium. The sequence continues at coordinate 101,419 of NZ_PNLB01000007.1, forward strand.
CGTTGTCGTCATTGGCGATCTGCTCGAGGTCCGAGACCGTGGCGATTAGTTTCGACGCCACACCAGCGTCTTCCGAACGCGCCTTGAGCAGCACCTTCAGGAGCTCGACCACGGCGCCGGCGGCCGGCGACGGCTGGTGCTTGGTCTTTTCGATCACCGGCGCGTAGGCCTCCGGATCCTTCAGGGCCTCACGCACGGCGGCCAGCAGATCCGGTCCGAACCGCGAGCCCGAGAAGCCCTTCGGCACCGAGCGCAGGCGGTCGAGGCCGTCGGCGTCGGTCGGCGCCTGGGTGGCGATCTCGTCGATGGCGTCGTCCTTGAGGATCCGGCCACGCGGCTGGTCGCGCTGTTGGGCCGTGCGCTCGCGCCAGGCGGCCACAGCCTTGAAGACCGCCAGATACTTGGCCGTGTGCCGACGCGGACGCAGCCGCTTCCAGGCGTTTTCCGGGCTGACGTCGTACATCGCGGGATCGGTCAGCCCCTGCATCTCGTCGACGACCCAGGCCAGGCGGCCGTCCTTTTCCAGCCGGGCGCGCAGCATCGGATAGAGCTTGGCCAAGTGCGTCACATCGCCCACGGCGTAGACCAGCTGGGCGTCGGTCAGTGGCCGGCGCGCCCAATCGGTGAAGCGCGAGGACTTGTCGATCTCGATCTTCAGCATCTGGCGGACCAGAGCGTCATAGGCGATCTGTTCGCCGAACCCGGCGGCCATGCCGGCCACCTGGGTGTCGAACAGCGGCGTCGGCATCGCATTGAGGTTGTTGAAGATTTCAACATCCTGACGGGCAGCATGGAAGACCTTCTCGATCTTCGGATTGCGCAGGATCTCCAGGAATGGCTCGAGGTCGATGCCGTCGGCCAGCGGGTCGATCACAGCCTCGGCGTTCGGCGCAGCCGCCTGGATAAGGCACAGCTTGGGCCAATAGGTCGTCTCGCGCATGAACTCGGTGTCCACGGCGACGAAAGGCTGGTCTTTGATCTTGTCGCAGAACGCCTGGAGGTCGGCGGTAGTTGTAATCGGCGTCATCAAGTAGCTATACGCTCGCGCAGGGCCGAGTCTGCAAGCGCCCGATGCGCGCAGCGGCCAATTTCTAGTCGTCCTAGCACCAAAGGCGTCCCATGACCGACCGGCCCAATGGCCTCACCTACGCCCAGGCCGGCGTCGACATCGATGCCGGAAACGCCCTGATAGAGCGTATCAAGCCTCTGGCCAAGGCGACGCGTCGTCCCGGCGCTGATGCGGCGCTCGGCGGCTTCGGCGCGCTGTTCGATCTCAAGGCCGCCGGCTACGAGGATCCGCTGCTGGTCACGACGACCGACGGCGTCGGCACCAAGCTGAAGATCGCTATCGACACCGATCAGCACGACACGGTCGGAATCGACCTCGTGGCCATGTGCGTCAACGACCTGCTGGCCCAGGGCGCCGAGCCGCTGATGTTCCTCGACTACTTCGCCACTGGAAAGCTCGACGTCGACGCGGCCGCGCGCGTGGTGGCGGGCATCGCCGAAGGCTGTACCCAGGCCGGGGCGGCTCTGGTCGGCGGCGAGACCGCCGAAATGCCCGACATGTACTCGGAAGGCGACTACGACCTGGCCGGCTTCTGCGTCGGCGCGGTCGATCGTGGCGCCGTGCTGCCCAAGCTCGACGCCCAGCAGCCCGGCGACATCCTGATCGGAATCGGCTCGTCGGGGCCGCACTCAAACGGCTATTCGCTTGTCCGGCGGATCGTCGAGCGCTCGGGCCTGGCCTGGGACGCTCCTGCGCCGTTCGAGGACGGCAAGACCCTGGCTCAGGCGCTGATGGCGCCGACCCGGATCTACATCAAGAGCGTGCTGCCCCAGATCAAGAAGGGCCGCATCAAGGGCTGCGCCCACATCACCGGCGGCGGCCTGATCGAGAACCCGCCGCGCGCAATCGCCGAGGGCCTGGTTCCGAAGTTCGACTGGAACGCCTGGACGATGCCGCCCGTGTTCCAATGGCTTGCCGAGGTCGGCGGCGTCGCCGAGCACGAGATGCGCCGCACCTTCAACTGCGGCGTCGGCCTGATCCTGATCGTCGATCCGCACGACCTGCCGGACGTGCTCGACGGCCTGCTGCATGCGGGCGAAGACGCCTTCGTCTGCGGCGAGCTCGCCGCCGCCTAAGCCGAGATCAAGGGGGAGCTACTCCCCCTTGAACACCGCCGTCCGCTTTTGATTGAAGGCCGCTACGCCCTCGCGGCGGTCCTTGGTCTTGAACAGACGGTTGTACTCGACCAGCTCGAGCGCCATGGCCTTGCCCAGCGGCAGCGCCGCGCCGCCGCGCACGACCTTCTTCAGCGCCCTCACCGAAAGCGGCGCCTTTCCGGCGATGACCCGTGCGCGTTCGAGCACCTGCGGCATGAGCTCGTCGGGCGGGGTCACGTGGTTGACCAGACCAAAGTCCAGCGCCTGCGCCGCATCGATCGGCAGCCCCGACATCAGCAGCTCGGAGGCGCGGCGCTCACCGGCGGCGCGGACGATGTACTGGGTGCCGCCCAGGCCGGGGATGATCCCCAGGCCGACTTCCGGCAGGCCAAGCCGCGCCGTCTGCGAAGCCCAGGCGAAGTCGCACGCCAAAGCCATTTCGCAGCCGCCGCCCATGGCCGCGCCGTTCACAGCCGCGATGACCGGGAACGGACAGGCCAGCTGAGCGCGGATCATCGCCTCGAACATGACGTGTTGATCCGACCAGGCCTGGTCGCTCATGCCGTCGCGTTCCTTGAGGTCCGCGCCCGCGCAGAAGAACCGGCCCGCCCCTGTGAGCACCGTCACCCGAACCGAGGGATCCTTGGCCAGCGTCGTCCACAGCGCCAGCAGCTCCTCGCCCATGGCGGTGTTGAGGGCGTTGGCGGCGTCGGGTCGGCTGAGCGTGACGACCTTGACCCCCGGCGAAGGCTCGCTGACCTCGATCGTGCTGCTCATCGTCCCTCCGGGCCGGCCACGACGCCGGCGTCATGCAATCTGGCGATCTCGCCGTCCGAAAGCCTCAGCACTTGCGCCAAGACCTCGTCGGTGTGCTGGCCGAGGCGGGCGGCGCCGCGGGCGGGATGGCGCTCGTCCTGCGGAATAGTCCCGGCGAAGCCGGCCGTCGGATAGGTCCGACCGCTCGGATGGGCGGCATCGGCGAATATCGGGTTTCCCTTGATCAGGCGCGGATCTTCCGCCGCCGCGCTCATCGGCTGATACGGTCCCCAGCAGACGCCCTCCTTGTCAAAGGACGGCTTCAGCTCGGCGAGCGTCTTGCGGGCAAACGCGGCCTCGAAGAGCGGAAACAGCCGCTCGCGATGATCGAAGCGAAGTCCCTCATCGGCGGCGAAGCTGACGCCCAGTTCGACCTCCAGAGCCGCGACCGGCGCCTCGATCTCGAGGACCTGGGTCAGCCCCTTCCACTGGCGAGGCGTGATCGCCACCAGCATGATCCGCTGTCCGCCCTTGAGCAGAAAGTCGCGGCCGAAGGCGCCGAACAGGTCATTGCCCATCCGCTGGCGATCCTGACCGCCCAGGCTTTCAGCCAGGTAGCCGAGATTGGCCATGGTCGTGCCGGCGATGTCCGACAGCGGAATACGGATCTCGCGCCCCTTGCCGTCTCGTTGGCGGGCATGAAGCGCCGAGACCAGGGCGAACGCCGCAAAGGCGCCGGTCAGCAGGTCCCAGGCTGGCAGCACGTTGTTCACGGGCCGCGGCTCCTCGGGGAAGCCGTTCAGCATCGGCACGCCGACCGCGCTGTTGACCGTGTAGTCCACCGCCGGGCCGCCGTCGGCCCACCCCATGACGCGGGCGCAGATCAAATCCGGCCGCAGAGCGCTGAGCTTCTCATAGGAAAGGAAGCCTTCGACCGGGAAGTTGGTGACGAAGACGCCCCCCTCGTCGCCCGGCGCCGCCGCCAGCCGCGCGGCAAGCTCGCGACCCTCAGGCCGCGACAGATCGATGGCGATCGATTTCTTGGCCTTGTTCAGCCCTTCCCAGTAGAGGCTCTCGCCGCCCTCGCTGATCGGCCAACGCCGAAAGTCGGGGCCGCCGCCGATGTTGTCGAAGCGGATCACCTCGGCGCCGAGCTGCGCCAGATAGAGACCGCAGGTCGGGCCGGCCACGAAAGCCGAGCCCTCGACCACGCGCAGGCCTTTCAGAAGGTCATACATCCCCTGCCCTCAGAACGATTTCGGCATGCCCAGCACGTGGGTGCCCACGTGGCTGAGGATCAGGTTCGTGGAGATCGGAGCGACTTGATAGAGCCGCGTCTCGCGGAACTTGCGCTCGATGTCGTAGTCCTCGGCGAAGCCGAACCCGCCGTGCGTCTGGATCGCGGTGTCGGCTGCGAACCAAGAGGCCTCCGACGCCAGCATCTTGGCCATGTTGGCTTCCGTGCCGCACGGCAGGCCGGCGTCGAACATCGCGGCGGCCTTGTCGACCATCAGCGAAGCGGCGGTCACCTGTACGTGCGCTCTGGCGATGGGGAACTGGACGCCCTGGTTCTGGCCGATCGGCCTGCCGAAGACTTCGCGCTCAGTGGCGTACTTGCTGGCACGATCGACGAAGAAACGCCCGTCGCCAATGCACTCGGAGGCGATCAGAATGCGTTCGGCGTTCATGCCGTCGAGGATGTAGCGGAAGCCCTTGCCCTCCTCGCCTACGAGGTTCGCCGCCGGCACACGCAGGCCGTCGAAGAACAGCTCCGTGGTGGCATGGTTGAGCATGGTGCGCACTGGCCGGATGGTCAGCCCAGCGCCAACCGCCTCACGAAGATCAACGATCAGCACGCTCATCCCGTCGGAAGGCTTGGCGGCGTCCTCGCGCGCCATGGTCCGGCAGAGCAGCACCATGAGGTCGGAGTGTTCGGCCCGGCTGATCCAAAGCTTCTGGCCAGTGATCACGTAATGATCGCCATCGCGACGGGCGAACGTGGAGATCCGGGTCGTGTCGGTGCCGGCAGTGGGCTCGGTCACCCCAAAGGCCTGCAACCGCAGTTCTCCCGAGGCGATCTTCGGCAGGTAGGTTTGCTTCTGGGCCTCGCTGCCGTGCTTGAGGATCGTGCCCATGGTGTACATCTGGGCATGGCAGGCGCCGCCGTTGCAGCCCGACCGGTGGATCTCTTCGAGGACGGCTGTCGCCGCGGCCAAACCGAGCCCCGAGCCGCCATAGGCCTCCGGGATCAGGACCGATAGGAATCCTGCCTCGGTCAGCGCGGCCACGAACTCCTTGGGATAGCTACGTTCGCGATCATGCTCGCGCCAGTATTCGCCAGGAAACTGGGCGCAGAGTTTGCGCACGGCCTCTCGGATCTCAGGAAAACTCTCCGTTCCGCTCAAGCCGGCCTCCACCAACATACAAGGTCGCGCACCAGCTAGCCCAAAGCCCTCGGACGGGAAAGCCGTGCCGCTACGTCAGCGCCAACTCAAACAAGCTTCAGTGTTCGCGCCCCGAAAACTGCAGCGAACTCAAATACAACTTCCACCAATTTGCGAATCGTTAACCAACTTCTGGCGGAACTTCAGTGCGCTTGCGTTGTTCGAACCGGCATGGACAGCATGAACCGCAATGAACGCTTGCATAGAGAGGCCGTCAGCCTCTGGCGCGCGTTAAGCGCCGACCCTCCGCCGAGGGGCCTGCGCGGTGCGCGCCTGCTGGACGCCGCAATGCACCTGAAGACGGCCGACAAATACGACCGCTTTCACTCACCGCATCTGCGTCCCAGCCAGATCGTTCGCCCCCGCTGACCCTCATACGAGAAGGCCCCGCCCGGCGAACGCCGAACGGGGCCTGTCATGCGGCTGGTCCGCTGGAAGGACCGAGTGGGGCTCGTGGCCGCGCCTAATCAACGCAGCTAGAGCTCCGCCGTTCCCAAACTCAGCCGACGATTTGGTCGTCGGTGAAGAACTGGGCGATTTCGATCTTGGCGTTGTCGAGGCTGTCCGAGCCGTGGACCGAGTTTTCGCCAACGTTCAGCGCGAACAGCTTGCGGATCGTGCCGTCAGCGGCTTGTTCCGGATTGGTCGCGCCCATGACTTCGCGGTACTTGGCCACGGCGCCTTCGCCTTCCAGAACCTGTACGACGACCGGAGCCGAGGTCATGGTCTCGACCAGTTCGCCGTAGAACGGACGCTCGGCGTGGACTTCGTAGAACTTCTTGGCCTGAGCCTCGGTCATTTGAATGCGGCGTTGAGCGACGATGCGCAGGCCGGCGCCTTCGATCACGGCGTTGATCTGGCCGGTCAGGTTCCGCTTCGTGGCGTCCGGCTTGATGATCGAGAAAGTGCGTTCGGTCATGTCTTTTGCTTGTCTTATTCTTGGGGAGGCGCGGCGGCCCGCGCGGGTGGCGGGCTTATAACCGCCTGATGTGACAACGCCAAGCGCAGGACGGTCGCCTTCCGCGGCGCGCTCTGCTAAGGCCCCGCGCTCTCATGCTGCAGATCAACGACCTGACTTTCGACTCCTGGGGCCGCCGCTTCTTCGACCACGCGAGCGTCAGCGTACCCGTGGGCGCGAAGGTCGGCCTGGTCGGGCGCAACGGCGTCGGCAAGTCCACGCTGTTCAAACTGATCCTCGACCAGCTGCACGCCGGCGATGGCGAGATCGGCTATCCCAAGCAGGCCCGCATCGGATCGGTGGATCAGGAGCACCCGGCCACGCCCGTGCCGTTGATCGACACGGTGCTCGCCGCCGACGAAGAGCGCGCGCGCCTGCTGCACGAGCTCGAGACGGCCACCCCCGAGCGCATGGGCGATATCTATGGACGGCTGTCGGAGATCGGCGCCGACCGCGCCCCAAGTCGGGCGGCCGAAATCCTCTCTGGCCTCGGCTTCTCGAACGCCGACCTGACCCGGCCCATGGCCGAGTTCTCTGGTGGCTGGCGCATGCGCGTGGCCTTGGCGGCGGCGCTATTTGCTGAACCCGACCTCCTGCTGCTCGACGAACCGACCAACTATCTCGACCTTGAAGGCGCGCTCTGGCTGGAGAGCCGGCTGAAGAAGTATCCGCACACCGCGGTGATCATCAGCCACGACCGCGAGATCCTGAACAACAGCTGCGACCACATCCTGCACCTGCTGGACGGCAAGTTGACCCTCTATGTGGGCGGCTACGACCAGTTCGAGCGTCAGCGCGAGGAAAAGGCGCGTCTGCAGGAGGCCTCAAAGGCCAAGGTCGAGGCGCAGCGCGCGCACCTGCAGTCCTTCGTCGACCGGTTCCGCGCCAAGGCGTCCAAGGCGACCCAGGCCCAATCGCGTCTGAAGATGCTGGCCAAGCTGCCGCCGGTCTCGGCGGTGGTCATCGAGCACACCGCACCGTTCATTCTGCCTTCGCCCGAGCGGCCGCTGGCGCCGCCGCTGGTGCGCCTGGAGGGCGTGGCGACCGGCTATGCCGACGGACCGCCGATCCTCAAGGGCATGAACCTGCGCCTGGATCTGGACGACCGCATCGGCTTGCTCGGCGTCAACGGCGCCGGCAAGTCGACCTTCGCCAAGCTGGTCGCCGGCGCGTTGGAGCCGCAATCGGGCGAACTGAAGCGCTCGGCGCGACTGAAAGTCGGCTGGTTCCACCAGCACCAGATCGAAGCGCTTAATCCCAACGACACGCCGCTAGACATAATCCGCGCGGCCATGCCCGAGGCCTCTGAGGCCAGCCGACGCGCGCGCCTGGCCCAGTACGGCCTCGGCCACGAGAAGGTGGAGACCTCGGTCGCCAACCTGTCCGGGGGCGAGCGCGCACGCCTTCTGCTCAACCTGGTCGCCGCCGAGAAGCCTCACCTGCTGATCCTCGACGAACCGACCAACCACCTGGACATCGACAGCCGCCGCGCCCTGCTCGACGCGCTGAACGACTACGAAGGCGCGGTGATCCTGATCACCCACGACCGTTCGCTGATGGAACTAGTCGCCGACCGCCTGTGGCTGGCCACCGATGGCACGATCGCCCCGTTCGACGGCGACATGGACGACTACGCCAAGTTCGTCATCGACCGCGCCAAGCAGGCCGGCAAGGCCCCGACCCAGGTGCGCGAACCTGAGCCTGTGGCCGCGCCCAAGCCGCCTCCCGCTCCAAAGGCGAAGGTCCCGACCGGCACCGCCCGCCGACGCGCCGAGGCGGCCGAAGCGGCCCTGGCTCGAGCCAGCCAGTCGCTCTCCAAGATCGACGCGGCCCTCACCGACCCGAAGATATTCAGCCAGGACCCGGCCAAGGCGGCCGACCTGGGGCGCCAGCGCATGATGGCCGAAGCCGCGCTCGAGGCCGCCGAACTGGAATGGATGGAAGCCGTCGAGGCCTACGAGGCGATCAAGGGCGACGGCTGACGCGCGCGCCGTTCCCCCTTCCCCTCCGCGGCGGCGCATCTATGTTCGTTCAATGCCCGCCGACGCCGCTCCGCTTCCCGAACCTGGCCAGCGCCGTCTGGGACCGCGCATCCGAGCACGACTGCACGAGCTCTATTTCGGCAAATCCGACCGCTCGGTGCGCTTCCGGCTGACGGTGATCGCGATCGACTTCGTGATGATCGCCTTCTTCATCGCCGCGCCGCTGCTACGCGATACGCCGGTGTTCCTGTTCATCGACTACGCGATGGCCTTCGTGCTGGCGGCCGATCTGCTGGCCCGGGCCCTGGCGAGCGACAACCTGGGCGCCTGGATCAAGCGGCCTGTGACCTGGATCGACCTGTTCGTCCTGGTGACGCTGCTGTTCCCGCTCTGGCTGTTCAACCTCGCCTTCCTGCGGGTGCTGCGGCTGTGGACACTGGTCCATTCCGAGTTCTTCTGGGTCACGGTCGGCCGGCGTTACAACGAGACGCGCTGGGAGGACGTGATCCGGGCGACGTCGACCCTGATCACCTTCATCTTCATCATGACCGGGTTCGTCTATACGAGCTTCGCGCGGACCGAGGGCATCAGCGGCTACGTCGACGCGCTCTATTTCACCATCGCCACCCTGACGACGACCGGTTTCGGCGACATCACCCTGCCCGGCACCTGGGGCCGAGTGATCTCGATGGTGACCATGCTGACTGGGATCACGCTGTTCGTGCGCCTGGCCCAGACCCTGTTCCGGCCCTACAAAATCCGCTTCACCTGCCCGACCTGCGGACTGCGCCGGCACGACGTCGATGCCGTCCACTGCAAGGCCTGCGGCGAGTTGCTCAACATTCCGAATGACGACGAGGTCTAGGACCGTGCCAGAGGAAGCCCGCCTGATCTATCTGCTGGGAGTGCTGGTGCTGCTCGCGCCTGCGGGCATGGCGGCGCTACGCCGCCTGCTTCGCAAGCGCGACAAGTAGCAGGCGCCTAGAGCGCCCGCGCCAGGCGCAGGTTCTCCGCGTGCTCGGCCTGAGCGCGGCGCAGGTTGATCTCCAGCGACTGGCTGTCCTGGCCGTCGTCGACCACGGCTTCGATCATGTTTTCGGCGATGTCGGCGTCGTCGAACGGGGACGCGACTTCGAACGGCTGGTTCGGCATCGGAGGACCTCCTTGGCTGGTTGGCGAAACAGTTAAGCAAAGCTTGACGACAACCAAGCCCTTTCCCGTAACAGGCGCGTGAAATTCGCCCGGCTTCACAGCAACTTGAGCCACGGCAAGCTGCGCCTTAGCTGTCAGCTCCTCTGATGCGGCGCCCACGACATAAGTCGACGAAATCACCGACTTAGACGTCGAACGCTGCAAGAAATGTATTGGCTCACGCCACGATAGGGTCCTACCATCCTCTCGAACGCTGCGTCGCGGTAAGGCGAGTCTGCTTTCACTGACCCTCGTCTTCGCAACCGCGAAAGAATGGCGTGTGGGAAGGAAGCGATTGTGCACCGCACCAGTACCGAGGGGCCTGACTACTTTCATAAAGTCGTCGATTGCCAATGGGCCTGCCCGGCCCACACACCTGTTCCTGAGTACATCCGCCTGATCGCCGAAGGTCGGTACTCGGATGCCTACATGGTCAACTGGAAGTCGAACGTCTTCCCCGGAATCCTGGGGCGGACCTGCGACAGACCCTGTGAGCCGGCCTGCCGACGCGGCCGAGTCGAAGATGAGCCGGTCGCGATCTGTCGCCTCAAGCGCGTCGCCGCCGACAACAAGGAGGACATCACGGGCCGGCTGCCCGCGCCGGTCGCGGTGTCCAACGGCAAGCGCGTGGCGCTAATCGGCGCCGGCCCGGCCTCGTTGACCGTCGCGCGCGACCTCGCCCCGCTAGGTTACGAGCTGACCCTGTTCGATGGGGAAGCCAAGGCCGGCGGCATGATCCGCAGCCAGATCCCGCGCTTCCGCCTGCCTGAGGAGGTGATCGACGAGGAGGTCGGCTACGTCACCGGCCTGGGCATGGACATGCGGCTGGGTGAGCGGGTCGACAGCCTCAAGGCGCTGCTCGCCGAGGGCTATGACGCCGTCTTCGTCGGATCTGGCGCCCCGCGCGGCCGCGACCTCGATCTGCCAGGACGCCAGGAAGCCGCGGCCAACATCCACATAGGCATCGATTGGCTGAGCAACGTCTCGTTCGGCCATGTCGACAAGATCGGGCGGCGAGTGATCGTCCTGGGCGGCGGCAACACCGCCATGGACTGCTGCCGCACCTCGCGTCGGTTGGGCGGACAGGACGTCAAGGTGATCGTCCGCTCCGGCTTCGAGGAAATGAAGGCCAGCCCCTGGGAAAAGGAAGACGCGCTCCACGAGGATATTCCGATCCTCAACTACCTCGTTCCCAAGGCCTTCACCCACGAGAGCGGTAGGCTGACAGGCGTGCTTTTCGAGAAGGTCCGCCCCGAGTTCGACGCCAAGGGCCGCCGCAGCCTCGTCCCCTCGGGAGAACCCGACGAGCACTACGAGTGCGACGACGTACTGGTAGCGGTCGGCCAGGAGAACGCCTTCCCTTGGATCGAGCGCGACATCGGCCTGGCCTTCGACGACTGGGGCATGCCCAAGGTCGATCCCCTCACCTTCCAGTCGACGCTGGCCAAGGTGTTCTTCGGCGGCGACGCGGCGTTTGGGCCGAAGAACATCATCTGGGCGGTCGCCCACGGTCATGACGCAGCGATCTCCATCGACAAGTTCTGCAAGGCCGAGGACCTGGCCATTCGGCCGCCGCCGGGAACCTCGATGACCAGCCAGAAGATGGGCATCCACGAGTGGAGCTACGACAACGATCCGGCCAATGACGCCCGATATCGGGTGCCGCTGCTGGACAAGGGCGAGGCGCTGAAGGACGTCCGGCTGGAGGTCGAGCTGGGCTTCGACCGGGCCACGGCCTATCGCGAGACCCAGCGCTGCCTGAACTGCGACGTGCAAACCGTGTTCGCGGAAAGCGCCTGCATCGAGTGCGACGCCTGCGTCGATATCTGTCCGACCGACTGCATCACCTTCACCGAGAACGGCGACGAGGCCGACCTGCGCGGTCGGCTGAAGGCGCCCGCGCTCAACCAGGATCAAGCGCTCTACGTCTCCGGCGACCTGCCGACCGGCCGGGTCATGGTGAAGGACGAAGACGTCTGCCTGCACTGCGGCCTCTGCGCCGAGCGCTGCCCCACCGGCGCGTGGGACATGCAGAAGTTCCTGCTCGAAATGACCCATGCGGGGGGATCATGCCGCTAGAGGCGCTCAACGACTTCGTCGTCAAGTTCGCGAACGTCAACGGTTCCGGGTCAGCCAGCGCCAACAGCATGTTCGCCAAGGCGATCCTGCGCATGGGCGTGCCGGTGGCCGCGCGGAATATCTTCCCGTCCAACATCCAGGGCTTGCCGACCTGGTTCGAAGTGCGGGTGACCGAGGCCGGACATCTGGGCCGGCGCGGCGGCGTCGACCTGATGGTGGCGATGAATCCGCAGACCTGGGACCGCGACGTCGCCGAGATCGAACCTGGCGGCTACCTGTTCTACGATTCCACCAAGCCGCTGCCGGCCTCGAAATTCCGCGACGACATTACGGTCGTCGGGGTGCCGCTGACGGCGATGTGCAATGCCGCCTACCAGCTCCCGCGCGAACGCCAGCTGTTCAAGAACATCATCTATGTCGGGGCGTTGGCCGCCCTGCTCGACATCGAGATCGGGGTCATCGAACAACTGCTGGCCGAGCAGTTCGCCGGCAAGGACCGGCTGATCGCGGCCAACGTCGCGGCCCTGCACATGGGCCGCGACTATGTGGCCGAGCATCTCTCGCCGCTGCGGTTGAAGGTGAGGCGCGCCGACAAGGTCGGCGACCGGATCTTCGTCGAGGGCAACGCCGCCGCCGCCCTCGGCGCCGTCTATGGCGGGGCCACCGTTTGCGCCTGGTATCCGATCACCCCCTCGACCTCGCTCGCGGAGGCCTTCACGGGCTACTGCGAAGACCTGCGCATCGATCCCGAAACCGGCAAGGCGCGCTATGCGATCGTCCAAGCCGAGGACGAGATCGCCTCGATCGGCGTGGTGGTCGGGGCCGGCTGGAACGGCGCGCGCGCGTTCACGGCCACGTCGGGCCCAGGCGTGTCGCTGATGACCGAGTTCATCGGCCTGTCCTACTTCGCCGAAATCCCGGCGGTGATCTTCGACGTTCAGCGTGGCGGGCCATCGACAGGGATGCCGACCCGCACCCAACAGGCCGATCTGCTGGCCGCCGCCTACGCCGGACACGGCGACACCAAGCACCCGCTGCTGCTGCCGGCCGATCCGGGCGAGTGTTTCGAGATGGGCGCCCAGGCGTTCGACCTCGCCGACCGTCTGCAAACCACCGTCTTTGTGATGCTCGACCTCGATATCGGCATGAACGAGTGGCTGACGAAGCCCTTCGAATGGGATGACGACCGCAAGCTCGATCGCGGCAAGGTGCTCGGCTACGACGAACTGGAAGCCGGCGTCGAGTTCGGCCGCTACCTCGAGGTCGATGGCGACGGCATCCCCTACCGCACCTATCCCGGCGCCCACCCGACCAAGGGCGGTTACTTCACCCGCGGCACCTCGCGAAATCCCTACGCCCGCTACAGCGAGGAAGGCGCGGTCTATGTCGGCAACATGGAACGACTGCTGCGCAAGTTCGACACCGCCCGGCGGCTGGTGCCCAGCCCGGTCCTGCGCAGCGCGACACGTTCGACCCGCGAGGGCGTCATCTACTTCGGATCGAGCACGCCGGCGGTGCATGAAGCGCTCGGCAGCCTCGAACATGCGGGGCTGCACCTCGACGCCCTTCGCGTTCGCGGCTTCCCCTTCGCCGACGAGATTTTCGAGTTCATCGCCGCCCACGACCGGGTCTTCGTGATCGAACAGAACCGCGACGCCCAGCTGCGGACGCTGCTGATCAACGAAGGCGAGATCGATCCGTCGCGGCTGACCGCGGTGCTGCACTACGACGGCACGCCAATCACCGCCCGCTTCATCACCGAGACGGTGACGCGGCTGATGAGCGAACGCACGCCCATGCCGGAGGCGGCCGAATGACCTACATCACCAAGCCGCAACTGCATCACCCGCAGCTCAAGCCGAACGCGCTCGGATATACTCGGCGCGACTACGAGGGCGCGGTCTCGACCCTGTGCGCCGGTTGCGGCCACGACTCGATTTCGTCGGCGATCATCCAGGCCTGCTACGAACTGGACCTGCCGCCGCACCGGGTGGCCAAGCTGTCAGGCATCGGCTGCTCGTCGAAGACGCCCGACTATTTCCTTGGCAACTCCCACGGATTCAACACCGTCCACGGGCGCATGCCGTCAGTGCTGACCGGCGCCAATCTCGCGAACCGCGACCTGATCTATCTCGGCGTTTCTGGCGACGGCGACAGCGCCTCCATCGGGCTGGGCCAGTTCGCGCACTCGATCCGGCGCGGTGTGAACATGCTCTACATCGTCGAGAACAACGGCGTGTACGGCCTGACCAAGGGTCAGTTCTCGGCCACCTCCGACAAGGGCTCGAAGTCCAAGAAGGGGGTGGTCAACCATGACGCCGGCATCGACCTGGTCAGTCTGGCCCTGCAGATGGGCGCGACCTTCGTGGCGCGTTCCTTCTCGGGCGACAAGAACCAGCTTGTGCCGCTGATCAAGGCTGCGCTCAGCCACAAGGGGGCGGCCTTCATCGACTGCATCAGTCCCTGCGTTCAGTTCAACAACCACGCCGGATCCACCAAGTCCTACGACTATGTGCGCGAGCACAATGAAGCGGTGAACCGGATGGACCTCGTGCCGGCGCGCAGCGCCATCACCATCGACTACGCCCCGGGCGAGACCGTGCCGGTCGCCCAGCATGACGGCTCGGTCCTGCACCTGCACAAGCTCGCCGAGCACTACGATCCGTCCGACCGGGTGGGCGCGCTGGCCTATCTGCAGGCGCGGCAGGCGCTGGGCGAGATCGTGACCGGCTTGCTCTTCCTCGACCCCGGGGCGCGCGATCTGCACGAGAACCTCGGGACGGTCGACGTCCCGCTCAACACGTTGAGCGAACGCGAGCTTGGGCCCGGCGCAGCCGCCCTAGCCAAAATCAACGCTTCGCTTCGATAGCCACAACCCCCGCTAGCATCTTCTTCGCCGCACGTTGCTGACCTATGGTCGGCCACCGCTGATTCATCGGCGGACAGGAGGGGAGCGATCTGGGCATGTGGTTGCTGCGAGCGGTGCTTGGCGCGCTGGCGCTGCTGAGTATTGCGATCGCGCTCGCGCCTGAACCGCCGGCCTCGCCCATGCACGGCGTCCAGACCCACGTTGTCGTCGGACAGACGCAGACAGCGCCCCTCGCCGAGGTTACGGATCTGGACGCGGCGTTGCGGCCGGGGACCCCGCGGGACTCAGTCATCTACCGATCCTGGTCGCCGGCTGGCGTGCGCCCGCTGGCCCTCGAGATGGGACCGTTAGAGCCCGCGGACTATGTCGGGGTGCTGTATCAAGGCACGATCCGCGAGTACGAAACGCGCAACGCCCTCTATCTGCGGTGCTCCACGCACGAGCGGATAAAGCCCATAGCCGGGGGCGGAACCGCTGGCACGTACACCGAAACCATCGTGCCGCTCGGGGACAAGTGGTGCGCGGGCGGCGAGGTCTATCTTCGGCTGGTCGGAACGTCCGATTTCCGGAACGTCGGGGTGGCGCAGCCCTACGCTGTCTCGGCGCTAAGTTACCTCAAGCAATCCTACCTTGGTTACGTCGGCTTCTTTCTGACGGCGTTCGCGATCGTGCTCGCTCCGTTCTTTGCAGGGGGGCTGGTGGCCAGGGCCACGCGCAGCGGGGTGGATCCGGTGCTAGGCGGGTTCCTGGGGCTTGGGGCGGCCTGCCTGACCCTCTTCTACCTCTACGCCTGGACGCCGCTGCCCCCGCGCGGCGGGCTCCTCCCGGTCATGGCGCTCATCGGTGTTGCGGTCGGCGCGTGCTGGAAAGCTCCCGATCTGGCGCGGTCCGTCTGGCGCGCCCAACGGATCCCGGTTTACGTCTGGTTCCTCACCGGCTTTGTCGCCCTCACCGTTCTGCATCTCGGCGCTACGGGCTCGGGCGCGTGGGAGCCCGCCCATCGGTTTGCGCCGGCGATCTGGTCCTCCGATCACCTGCTTCCGGGCATGTTCGCCGAGGCCGTGCGACTGGGAACGCATCAACTCGTGACGATGCCCGGCGACTGGTCACTCAGCGATCGACCGCCGCTGATGGCCGGCGGGTACCTATTGTTCGCCGATGTCTTCGCCCTGCTCCAGGCGAACAATGACGGACCACACCTTCAACCCGTGGCGCTTGCCGTAGGCGGCGTGACGCTGACTTCGCTGTGGGCGGCGGCCCTCTACTGGGCGGCTCGCCGAGCCGGCAAACTGTCGCCGGCGATCGCCGCAATCGGCGTGCTGCTTGTTGCGCTCACTCCGTTCGCTTTGTTCAACACCGGCTACACTTGGCCAAAGCTGATGGGCGCGGCGTTCAGCATCGCCGCAACGGGTTACGCCTTCCGATTGCGGCCATCGCCGCGCGCCAGCGTCGGCGAAACGGCGACCTTTGGCGGCCTGGCCGGGTTCGCCATGCTCTGCCATGCGGCCTCGTCGTTCTTCCTCGCGCCTGCCGCGCTGGTCTACTTCGCAACGCGGCTATGGCGCTCGCCTAAGGCGCTGGTGGCCGGAGCGGCCGTCGGCCTTGCCTTGCTGGCCAGTTGGTCGGCCTACAAGGCGAGCGCCCTGCCCAGCCAGGACCCGCTGCTCGCCTACGCTCTGACCGGCGACCTGCATCTCGCCCCCAAGGAGTCGCTGCCAGAACGCCTCGCCGCGCGATACCAGAGCTTCACGGTGCTCCAGTGGCTCCAGACCAAGGCCGAGATCGCGGCCTATGTCTTTACGCCCAATCCTCCGCAGGGCCCCGAGCCGCTGGCGCGCCCTATCGTCCCTGGCGAGATCGATGTCGCGGGGCAGTTGCGGCGCTGGGATTTCTACGCGCTTAGCGCTGGCAATCTGTCGCTGTTGCTGTTGGGCGCGTTGGGCGTCTGGAGCTTCGCGCGCCCACGCGCCGAGCGGCCGCCCCAGGCGGCGATGGCGGCCCGCCTGCTCGCCTCCGCGGCTGGATGCTACGCGCTGTTCGTAGGCGTGACCTTCCTCGCGCTCTTCGTGCACCAATTCAGCTACGACGCCGTGCTGGCGCTGGCCTTGGCCGGCATCGTCGCGGCCGGCGCCATGCCTTGGGGCCGCAGCTTGCTGTTGGCCCTCGCCGCCGCGACAGGGCTCTATACGGGCGTCGTCTGGATTGCGGCGCCGCTCAGCAGCCTTGTCACCCTGGACCTCGCGGCTTTGGGAACGCTGGCTCTGGTCGGCATCGGCGTGGGTCTCGCCTTGAGCCGCGGAGGCGCAGCGCCGCGTGGGCGCACGGCCCTGCTGGGGCTTGGTCTCGCCGTCTCCGTCGGCGGCTGCCTCATGCTTCGGCCAGGCGCCGTCGTTCGCGAACTGAGCCCGCCAGACCTGACGTACATGGCTGAGCTCGTCGCCAACCCGGCGGTTGATCCGGCGCGGTGCCGCGGCAACCTTGACGGAACGGTGGCGCGGAAGGTCGGGGGCTGGCGGATGTTCGGCTGGGCCTGGGACGCCGCGGCCGGCGCGCCGGTGAAATCGATCGCCGTGCTCGACAACGGACTTCTCCTCGGCATGGCCGCCACCGGCCAGGCGCGCCCCGATGTTCCCAAAGGCCTGCCGACGGTGACCGATCCGGGCGTCGGCTGGCATCTCGACCTCAAGAAGCGTCCCGCGCATCCACAGATCGTAGCGACCCTGACCGACGGTTCGATCTGCGCGTTGTCGGCCGCGTCCTGATGAGCTGCAGAATCGTCCCATGCTCGCGGCGTCAGGCCGCAAGACCTGCGCCGGCGAGATCCGCCGGCAGTCCCCCTAGAGTGCGTGTCCTTCCATGATGCAGCGTGTTCTCGTCACCGGCGCGGCGGGCCTCGTCGGCCAGAACCTGATCGCCCAGCTAGCGCGCGCCGGCGAGTTCGAGCTGGTGGCCGTCGACAAGCACCCGCAGAACACCGCGGTCCTTCAGCAGCTGCATCCGCAGCTGCAGGTGATCACCGCCGATCTGGCCGAGCCGGGCGCCTGGGAGGATGTCGCGGCGGGCTGCGACGCCGTGGTCATGCTGCAAGCCCAGATCGGGGGACTCGATCCGGAAGCGTTCCGGCGCAACAACATCGTCGCGACGGAGCGGGTGCTGGCGGCCGCCGCGCGCGGCAAGCGGCCCTATGTGGCGCATGTCAGCTCGTCGGTCGTGAACTCCCAGGCCCATGACCTCTACACCGAGAGCAAGAAGGCGCAGGAGGCGATCGTCGCACGGTGCGAGCTGCCGCATGTCATCCTGCGGCCGACGCTGATGTTCGGCTGGTTCGACCGCAAGCACCTGGGCTGGCTGGCCCGCTTCATGCGCCGCGCGCCGGTGTTTCCGATTCCCGGAGACGGGCGCTATCTGCGCCAACCCCTCTACGCCGGCGACTTCGCCAGCATCATCGGCGCCTGCTTGCACGAGCGGAGGGAGGGCGCGTTCAACATCTCCGGCCAGGAGCGGATCGACTATATCGATCTCATCCGGCAGATCCGCGATATCGACGGATCGAAGACGCCTATCGTCAGGATACCCGTCTGGCTCTTCAGTATCCTGCTGAAGACCTATGCGATCTTCGACCGCAATCCGCCGTTCACCACCGCCCAGCTAAAGGCGTTGAGGACGCCGGACGTGTTCGAGGTGATCGACTGGCCGGCCATTTTCGGCGTGCGAGCGACGCCCCTGCGCGAGGCGTTGAGCGCCACCTTGAAGGACCCCGCCTACGCCGATGTCGAGCTGACCTTCTGATGGCCCGGGCGGACGACAAACTGCTGGTGATCGGCGCTGGGCCGATGGGACTAGCCGCGGCCTATTACGCCGCCAAGGCCGGGTGGAAGGTCGAGGTCCTGGAGGCCGGAGACCGGCCCGGCGGCATGGCCGCGCATTTCGATTTCAACGGTCTGTCGCTGGAGCGCTTCTACCATTTCTGCTGCCGCAGCGACGTCGACACCACCGCGCTGCTGGCCGAACTCGGCCTCCCGCCGATCCGCTGGGTCCCGACCAAGATGGGGTTCTTCGTCGACGGCAAGCTGCATCCGTGGGGCGATCCGATCTCGCTGCTGACCTTCCCCGGCATGAGCCTGGTCGAGAAGGTGCGCTACGGCCTGCAGGCCTATCTCTCCACCAAGCGGTCGGATTGGCGGCGGCTCGACAAGATCAGCGCCGCGGACTGGTTCCGCGCGTGGTGCGGGCCACGGGTCTACGACAAGCTCTGGCGGCCGCTGTTCGAGCTGAAATTCTACGAGCACGCCGAGAGCATCTCTGCAGCCTGGGTCTGGCAGCGGATCAAGCGGCTGGGCCGTTCGCGCCGCTCGCTGTTCCAGGAGGAGCTCGGCTACATCGAGGGCGGCTCGGAGGCGCTGGTCGCAGCCCTGACGGCGGCGATCGAGAAGATGGGCGGCAAGATCCATCTGTCGACCCCGGCCGCACGCCTGCTGATCGACCAAGGGCAGGTACAGGGCGTCGAAGCCCGCGACGGACGCCGGTTCGAGGCCAGCCAGGTCATCTCGACCGTCGCCATGCCGTATGCGGCCGCGATGCTGGCCGACCAGCCCGAGCTGGCGCGCGCCTATGCCCAGTTCGAGAATGTCGGCGTGGTCTGCGTCGTCCACCAGCTGGCCAAGCCGGTCACCGCGAACTTCTGGGTCAACATCTCTGATCCGGCCATCGGCGCGCCGGGTTTCGTCGAGTTTTCGAACCTGCGCCCGCTCGACCGACACATCGTCTACGTCCCCTACTACATGCCCTCGGACAACCTCGCCTTCGGGCGGCCTGATGAGACCTTCGTCGACGAGAGCTATGGCTATCTACAGCGCGTGAACCCGGCGCTCGGCCCTGAGGACCGCATCGCCAGCCATGTCGCGCGCCTGCGCTACGCCCAGCCAGTCTGCGATGTCGGGTTCGGCGACAAGATCCCCAATCCGCAGACGCCCGTGGCCGGGCTTCAGATCGCCGACACCTGCTTCTACTATCCCGAGGACCGCGGCGTATCCGAGAGCATCGGCTATGCCCGACGCCTGGTGGAGAGCCTTCCGCGTGCATGAGCGCCTGCGCCCATTGCTGAGCCGGCAGTTCGCGGCCTTCCTACTGGTCGGCGGAACCGCCGCCGCGGCCCAATGGCTGAGCCGTTTCGCCTTCAGCCACGCCCTGCCCTATGCCGCGGCCGTGGTTTGCGCCTATGCGGTCGGCGTGCTGGTCGCCTTCGAGCTCAACCGGCGCTTCGTCTTCCCGACCGCGCCGGGCGAGCGCCGCGGCCAGTTCATGCGCTTCGTGGCGGTGAACGTCGTGTCGTTCGCCGTCGTCTGGCTGGTCTCCATGCTGCTGGGTGAGTTGCTGCTGCCGCGGTTCATGGCGCGCCCCTGGGCCGAGGCGATCGGCCACGGCGTTGGCGTGCTGTCCCCCGCCGTGCTCAGCTTCGCCCTGCACAAGCGCTACACGTTCCGAACCCACGGGCCCGCCAAATGACCCTGAACGCTCAAGGTGCAGTCGCCAGCGTGCTGGTCGTCGACCTCGACGACACCCTGGTCCGCACCGACACCCTGGCCGAGCAGTTCGTGGCCCTAGTGTTCCGCAAGCCCCTGGCCGCGCTCACGCTGTTGCCGACGCTGCTGCGTGGCCGCGCGGCGTTCAAGGATCGTCTGGCGCAGTTGCAGCCGCTGGATCCCGCCGCCCTGCCGTACAACGAGCCTCTGCTGGACTTCCTGCGCGGAGAGAAATCGCAGTCGCGGCCGATCCATCTGGTCACCGCCGCGCACCAGTCCATCGCCGACGCCGTGGCCGACCACTGTGGCCTGTTCGACAGCGCCGAGGGCAGTGATGCAGGGCGCAACCTCAAAGGCGCACGCAAAGCCGAGCGCCTGGCCGAGCGCTTCCCGGAAGGCTTCTGCTATGCCGGCGACTCCCGGGCCGACCTCAAGGTCTGGGCGCATGCCGAAAGCATTGTGCTGGCGGGCGCGACCGCCAGCGTCGCCCAAGACGCGCGAAACCTGGGCAAGCCGCTCGAAGCCGAGTTCGGTCGCGACCGGCCCAGCCCGAAGACCTGGCGGCGCGCGCTGCGCCTGCACCAGTGGACCAAGAACCTGCTCGTGTTCCTGCCGCTGCTGCTATCGCAGAAGTTCACCGAGCCCCACGCCCTGCTGCTGAGCGTGGTGGCGTTCATCGCCCTCGGACTAACCGCCTCGGCGACCTATCTGGTCAACGACCTCTCGGACCTGGCGTCCGACCGGCGGCACGCCACCAAGCGGCATCGACCGCTGGCGGCGGGCGTGCTGCGCATCGAGCATGTCGCGGTCGCCGTCCCGCTGCTGCTGCTGCTCGCCGCCGGCCTGGCGCTGGCGACGTCGCCGATCCTGCTGCTGGGCCTGGCGGGCTACGCCGTCCTGACCCTGACCTACACCTTCCGCCTGAAGCGACTGGCGCTGTTGGACGTCGCGGCCCTAGCCGCGCTCTACGCCATCCGCATCGCGATCGGCGCAGCGGTGATCGGCACCCCGCAATCACCCTGGCTGGTCACCTTCTCGCTGTTCTTCTTCTTCTCGATGTCGCTGGCCAAGCGCTACGCCGAGATCCACAACCTGCGGGGCGGCGAAGCCTCCCGCCTCCTGCCGGGACGCGGCTATCGCACCGACGACGGGCCGGCGGTGCTGGCGCTCGGGGCGGCCTCCAGCGTCGCCTCGGTGCTGATCGTGGTGACCTATCTGATGGAAGAGGCGTTCCCCTCGAACATCTATGCGCGGCCCGATTGGCTGTGGGTCGCACCGTTTCTGCTGATGATCTGGGTCGCGCGGCTCTGGCTGATCGCCGGACGAGGCGAGCTGGACGAAGACCCGATCGCCTATGCCATCCGTGATCGCTTCAGCTGGAAGCTGATGGTCCCGCTGGTCGGGGCCTTCGTGCTGGCCACGCTCGCATGGCCCTGAGCTTTCACAGCCAGGTCGTCGAGCCCTGGGGGCGCACGCCGCGCCTGCCTCATCAGGTCGCCCGGCCCCTGCATCGGGACCAATTGCCGGGACTGATCGGAGAGGCCGCCGGAGGCGGCGGGCTGCTCGCCGCCGGCCTTCACCGTTCCTATGGCGACAGCGGCCTTAATCCCGACGGGCTGATGATCTCGATGCGCGGCGTCGACCGGTTCATCGCCTTCGACCCTGCGAGCGGCGTCCTGCGCGCCGAGGCCGGGGTCAGCCTGGATGAGATCTTGCGGATGGCGACGCCGCACGGCTGGTTTCTGCCGACGACGCCGGGCACGCGGTTCGTGACCTTGGGCGGGGCGATCGCCAACGACGTGCACGGCAAGAACCATCATCGCGCCGGTTCGTTCGGGCGGCATGTCCGCCGCATCGGGTTGCTGCGCTCGGACGCCGGCGCCCTGGAGCTGTCGCCGCAGGAGCGGCCCGAGCTGTTCCACGCGACCCTCGGGGGCCTGGGTCTTACCGGCCTGATCGCCTGGGCCGAGATCGCGCTTGCGCCGATCCCGAGCACCTTCGTCGACGAAGAGACCGTGCCTTTCGCAAACCTGGCCGAGTACTTCCTGCTAAGCGCTGAGAGCGACCCGCGCTTCGAGCATGTCTCGTCGTGGATCGACTGCACCGCCAGCGGCACGGCGCTGGGACGCGGCGTCATGTACCGCGCCAACTGGTCCGCGGCGGGCGGGCTGGCGCCGCACGCCCCGCGCCAGAAGCTGCAGGTTCCGATCACGGCGCCCCCGGGCCTCATGAACAAACTGTCGCTGCGGGCCTTCAACGCCGCCTATGGCGGGATGCAGCGGATGCGCCGCGGGACCGCCCGCAAGCACTATGGCGGGGCGTTCTATCCGCTCGACGCCATCGGCGGCTGGAACCGCTTCTATGGTCCGGCCGGCTTCTACCAGCACCAGTTCATGGCTCCCCTGGCGGCGCAGAAAGACGCCATGACCGAGGCGCTGCGGACCCTCGTCGCCGCTGGCCAGGGCTCGTTCCTGGCGGTGCTCAAGAGCCTGGGGCCGCTACGCTCGGGCGGCCTCGTCTCGTTCGAGGGGCCAGGCGCCTCGCTGGCGTTGGATTTCCCAAACCGTGGCGAAGCGACCCTGAAACTGCTCGAACGTCTCGACAGCATCGTCGTGGCGGCCGGCGGCAAGATCTATCCGGCCAAGGACGGGCGCATGTCCGCGGCCACATTCCGCGCGGGCTATCCGCGCTGGCGCGAGCTCGAGGCTCTGCGCGATCCCTTGTTTTCTTCACGTTTCTGGCGACGAGTGACACATGACCAATAACGCCTGGCGCGGACGCGGCGTCCTGATCCTGGGCGCCGCTTCGGCCATCGCAGAGGCCGTTGCGCGCGAGCTCGCCAGCCAAGGCGCGCAGCTGGTGCTGGTTGCGCGCGACGGCCCGCGGCTCGAGGCGATCGCCGCCGATCTGCGCGTGCGCGGCTCACCCAACGTCGCGGTCCGAGCGCTGGACCTGGTGGAGGCCGAGCCAACTGACGAACTGCTGCAGTCGCTGGCTGATCAAATCGGTGGTTTCGACACCGCGCTGATCGCGCACGGCCTGCTGGGCGACCAGACCCGCGCCGAGCAAGACGCCGCGCACGCCGCTGCGCTGATCGACGTCAACTTCACCTCCGCCGGTCTCTGGGCGTTGGCCCTCGCCCGCCGGCTGGAACGCACGGATGGCCGCAACGGCGTGGTCGCGGCGATCGGCAGCGTGGCCGGCGACCGCGGCCGCAGTTCGAACTTCGTCTATGGCGCCGCCAAGGCGGGACTGGCCGTGCTGATGCAAGGCCTGGCCCATCGCAGCGCGCTGCATGGCGGTCCCAAGGCGGTGGTGTTCAAGCTGGGCTTCGTCGACACCCCGATGACCGCCGACCTGCCCAAGGGCGGACCGCTGTGGGCCACGCCGGGCGCGGTGGCGAAGGTCATCGTCAAGGGCCTGAACGGGCGCAGCGCCATCGTCTACGGCCCCTGGTTCTGGCGCTATGTCATGCTGATCATCCGGCTGCTGCCGCAGCCGGTCATCGCCCGGATCGACATCTAGTCGTCCGGGCGGCCGTCTCAGCCCTTCGCGCGGCCTTCGCGCAGCCGCTCGATCGGGTCGAGCAGATAGGCGAAGTCCTGACGGCGGAAGCTGCGGAACAGCAGGATCACGCCGCTGAGCGTCAGCCAGGTCACGCCGCTGGCGACCGTGATGATCAGCGGGTGGTTGAAGCTCTCCCGCTTGGTGTAGTCCATGATGTGGATCATCCAGAAGATGTCCCACAGCCGCCAAGTGTCGTTGCGCAGCAGCTGCATCTCGCCGGTCGCCGCCGACATGAACAGCGTGGTGCGCTCCGCATCGGCGAACTCCACCCGCCAGGCCGGCAGTTCGGCGGTGCGTGACTCGACATCCGGCTTCTCGACTTTGCGGATAGACGTGACGCCTTCCGGACCGGCGAAGGCCGCGGCGGCCAGCGCCCCGGCCTTGGCCGCATCGATGACCACCGGCTGGCCGGTCGCCGCGTCGAGCAGCTTGATCCCCGAGGGCGTCGTCGCCTGGTAGACCTGCGACGTCCCGAGGGTCTTCAGCTGCAGTTTCAGCACCGGCTCACCCAGCGTGGCCGCCACCTGGGCCAGGGACAGCGCCTGGGCCGGCAGCATCGGCGGCGCGGCCTCGCGGACCGCCCCTTCTCCGGCGACCTTGTGATGGTCCAGCAAGGCCATCATCGCGCCGCTGATCGACCAGAGCAGCATCTGCAGGCCCAGCACCAGGCCGAACCACTTGTGAAGTGTGCGGATCAGAAACATCGGACGATCCCCTAGGCCGCTTTGCGCGCGCGGCGCCGGCGACGGAAACTGTAGAGCAGCAGCCAGCCGCCGGTGGCCGAGGTCGCGACAGCCATCCAGGTGGCCACGCGCAGCAGCAGGTTGTTCACGTCGGTGCGCGCCTCGTAGTCCATGATGTGGAGCATCCAGACGAAGTCGAAGGTGCGCCACAGGTCGTGGCGCTTGGCCACCAGCTCGCCGGACTGCGGCGAGATGTAGAGCGTCGGCTTCCACAGACCTTCGAACTCGACCCGCCAGATCGGCACCTGCCGCCCCTTGATCTCGCCGGGGGCGACGTCGAGCAGTTCGACGCTCTTGACCCCGCCCTTGCCGGCATAGAGCTCGATCGCGCGATTGCGGGCGGCGGTCTCGTCGATCGGCGACAGCAGCTCGCCGCTGCGGGCGTCGAACAGCATGCGGCCGGGGATCGCGTCGACCA
This sequence comes from Phenylobacterium sp., assembly GCF_013822795.1. GTDB lineage: Bacteria > Pseudomonadota > Alphaproteobacteria > Caulobacterales > Caulobacteraceae > Phenylobacterium. The sequence continues at coordinate 126,114 of NZ_PNLB01000007.1, forward strand.
CGTAGACCGGCTGGCCAAGCTGGGCGCCCAGACGCACCGCGTGGGTTCCGCCAGGGACGAGGCTCGTCGGCTCGACCAAGCCGTCGAGGGCGATCGGCTGCTGGCGCGGCGCGCGCACCAGATGGTCGCCATGGATGATGTCGATGTGGACCGCGGTCATGTAGAGGCCGCTAAGCATCCAGAACACCGCCTGGACGGCGATGATCAGGGCGAGCCACTTGTGGGTCTTCCGGGCCAGGGCCGGCAGGCGCATGTCGAACTCTCTTCAGCAAAAAGCCGACGCCGGACGGGCCATGGGGCAGCCCGCCCGGCGCCGTGCGCCGACCTAGTTGAACTGATAGGTCAGACGCACATAACCGCGGCGACCCAGAAGGTCGTAGGTCATGGTGTCGGTGTTACCGTCAGTGAAGCTCTGGATGTACGGAGCTTTCTTGTCGAAGATGTTGTCCACGCCGACGGCGATGTCGGCGTTGTCGGCGATGCGATAGGCGAGCTGGGCGTTGTGGTAGAACACCCGCGGCGCCTCGTAGCCGATGTCCTTCGGCGCGGCGTTGAAGTCAGTCGCCTTGCCGATCATCTGCACCGAGTAGGTCCCGGTCCACTTTTCGTCGGTGACCGTGAAGCTGGCGTTCGAACGCCACTTCGGGAAGCCGCCGTTGCCGCCGCCGATGTGGCCGTCGAACCGGATCGGCTCGGCGCCGTCATAGGCGGTGATCAGGTACTCGCCGAGATAGGTCGTGTTCCAGTCGAAGCTCGCCTGGCGCTCGAACAGGTCGAAGTCGTAGTGGATGCCGATGTCCACGCCGGTCATCTCTTCCTTGCCGGTGTTCACCGGGATGGAGGAGAGGTAGCTGACCTCGCCCGTCAGCGCGCTGCGCGTGAAGTTGCTGGGACCGCAGAACGGATGGGTCATTCCGGTCGAGGCGTAGCAGACCGCCAGCTTGGTCGAACCCGGGATCGAGCGGATCGCATCGGTGATCTCGATGTCGAAGTAGTCGATCGTGACCGACAGGCCGCTGACCTGGGGCGGGGTGAACACCAGGCCGAGCGTGAAGGTCTTGGCCTCTTCCGGCTGCAGTTCGCTGTTGCCGCCGTTGGTGGTCAGGATCGTGGTGCCCAGTTGCCGGAAGCCGGCCGGAACGCCCGAGGCCTGGCAGTTGGCGATCAGGGTCGCGTTGCCGCTGGTGCTGTAGCCGCTGCAGGGATCGGTGGTGGTCAGGTTGCCTTCGGCGACGCCGCCGAACAGTTCGGGCACACTGGGAACTCGGAAGCCGGTGCCGTAGGTGGCGCGCAGACGCAGCCCCTCGATCGCGGTCCAGTTGAGGCTGGCCTTGTAGGTCAGGTTGCTGCCGAACAGGTCGTAGTCCGAGTAACGGACGGCCCCGTCGACATCCAAGCGCTTGATCAGCGGCAGGTCGGCCAGCAGCGGCGCGGAGACTTCGAGATAGGCTTCCTTGGCCTTCATCGAGCCGGAGATGGAATCTTGCTGGTTGGTGTTGCCGATGCCCAGAACGGTCAGGGCGTCGGGATCGCGCCAGCCTTCCTCCTCGCGATAGAGCAGGCCGACGGCCGCGCCGACCGGACCGGCGGGCAGCTCGAAGACCGTGCCGGAGAAGTCGAGCGTGGCGCTGCGCTGCTCGTTACCGCCGGTGTCGCGCGAGGTGTAGAGGATGTAGTCCAGCACCTCCTTGCTCAGGCTGCCGGCGCCCAGATAGTCGCCGCAGGGGGCGCCGGGCACGCAGTTCATGGTCTTCTGCACGCGTTCCAGGTTGGCGATGTTGGTCATCGCGTCGATGCCGGTGTTCCGGCCCCAGTTCACCGCCGCTTCCCAGGTCCAGTCGCCGACGACCTTGCCGCGGGCGCCCGCGACCAGGCGATAGGTGTCGGTTTCCTGGAAGAACTTGCGCGGGCCGCCCTCGCCGAGCCGGCGGGCCAGCAGCACCAGGTCCTGGCCGGTCGGGTTGTTCGGGTTCGAGGCCCGGATCGTGAAGTTGCGCAGCACGTCGGGCGTGCCGTCCGGGTTGGTCGGACGATGGGTCAGGCCGCCGGGGGTGGCCAGCTGGTTGCTCTTGCGGTGGGTGAAGAAGAACTCGCCGAACAGCTGGACGTCGTCGGTCAGGTCGTAGTCGGCCAGGAACGCCGTGCTGATCCGCTCGATCGGCGAGACCGCGTTGAGGAACGGGTTCGAATTGAAGCCGTGCTTGGCGCCGTTGTAGAGCTCGAAGTAGTTGCCGTCTGGGCCAGGCGTCTGGCTGAAGTTGACGACCCGGCCGTCGGCCAGCCGCGCACGGCCGCCCAGCGTGTTGCCGCTGTACGAACAGACCAGCTGTCCGCCGCTCTCGCCGAGGCTGCAAGGCGCCCGGGTGGCCATGTTGACCGCTTCGGTCTTCTGGTAGGTGACCGCCGCGGTGACGCCGCCGCGATCGCCGCGCATGCCCCACAGCAGGTCGAGCGTGTACTCCTCGCCATCGCTCTCGTCGGTGATGCCGAACTTGCCCGAGAGCTTCAGGCCTTCGTAGCCGTCGATGGTGACGATGTTGACCACGCCCGCGACGGCGTCGGCGCCGTAGATGGCCGAGGCGCCGTCCTTCAGCACGTCCATCCGACCGATGATCGAGGTCGGGATCATGTTCAGGTCGGGGGCGCTGTTGGCGCCGGTGCCGCCGTTCACGATGCGGCGGCCGTTGATCAGGGTCAGGGTGCGGTTGATGCCCAGCCCGCGCAGGTTCACCTGCGCCGTGCCATAGCCGTTTCCGGTCCAATAGGCGCTGGTCTGGCCGCCGGCGGCGCCGGCCGAGGCCGGCAGGCGCTGCAGCAGGGTCTCGACGTTGGTGATGCCGGTGTTCGAGATCTCTTCCTGGCTGACCACGGTCGCCGGGCCGACGCCGCTGATGTCGACGCGCTTGATGCGGCTGCCGGTGACGATGACTTCCTCAACGTCGTGAGCGCTCTGCGCCCATGCCGGAACGGCGGACATCGCACCAGTGAGCATCGCGCTCGCCAGCAGCAGACGCTTGGAAAAACGGTTCATACCTACCCCCTTGTCAGAAAGCGCCCTGCGCCACCCTCCCGGCGTTACGGAGCGCTTCGATGCCGTCGCGACGGACCGCCGACGACTAATGTCTATACATATTCAGCTTTGCACGTGCGGGAACGCTGTCCGTCGGCCACGCCGTCAAGCAATGGCCGCACGCCGCTTCGACGCGACGACGTAGAGCCGACGCATCTCCTTCCCTGCGGCATGTATTAGGAAGCTATCCCCACCCAGCGAGATACCGCATCGCGTGTATCAGGCCGTACTGCGACTTTTCTTGATTTACCCCGTTCTCACTACGCTGATCCCCTCACCTTGACGCAGGACGACTGCGCCAGCTCAGCGACCCATCGTCGCTTATTCGGGATACGCGCGGCCCCTCTCGACCCCTCAAATTTTTTCCGGGTACGGCAGGAATATTTGACCCGCGTCAAGGCGAGGTCTCCGGAACGGCGAGCCGCCCCGGAGACGAGCCGTTACTGCGGGCGGATGGCGGTGATGACCTGCCCGTTGAGGTCGAAGCGAACCTTCGCGCCGACCTTGACCTTGGCCAGCAGCGCCTTGTCGGCGACCTTGAACGGCATGGTCATCGCCGGCCAGTTCAGGGCCTTGATCGGGTCGTGAGCGATGGTCACCGAGCCGGTCTTGGCGTCGACCTTCTTGATCACGCCCGTGCCTTCGACGCTGCCGGCGGCGGCCGGCGCGGCGTGGCCGGAATGGTCGGCGCCATGGGCCAGGGCGCCGGTCGTGCTGACGCCGAGGGCCGCCAGGGCCAAAAGCAGGGTCTTCATCTGTTGATCTCCAACTAAGCTCGCGCCAGCGGCGCGACGACTAGAACCAGGCGCGCACGCCCAGAACGAAACGGGTGTCTTCGACGTCTTCCCCGGCCGCGCGGGCCAGATCGGCGGTGTCGCCGAACTTCCGCTCGTGGGAGACGCCGACGTAGGGGCCGAATTCGCGGCGGAACTCGTAGCGCAGCCGCAGGCCAAGCTCGGCGCTGGTGAGGCCCGAGCCGATCCCCAGTTCGGGAACCTCCTGCGCGGCCAGCTCGACCTCGGCGCGAGGCTCGAGGATCAGCTTCTGGGTGAGGCGCAGGTCGTAGGCGCCCTCGAGCCGAGCCGACAGATCGCCCTTCTCCGAGAGGAAGGCCGCGCCCTCGAGCTCGAACCAGTACGGCGCGACGCCCTCGAAGCCGACGGTGGCGTAGGTCCGTGAGGGGCCGGGCTCGAAGTCGTGCCGGACGCCGGCCTGAAGATCGAAATAGGGCCCGATGGCGCGCGAATAGAGCACCTGGGCCTCGGCCGAATGCAGATCGCCGCCGAACTCGCCCTCGCCCGCCGACTTCAGGACCAGACGGTTGATATCGCCGCCGTACCAGAACTCGCCCTCCCAGGCGTAGGCGTCCTCGTCGGAGCCCGGCCGGACCTCGGCGGTGCTCAGCATCACCTTCCAGGCCTTGCCGCCGCCGTGCTCCTTGGCGAGCTGGGCGCGGGCCGCGGCCATCGCCTGGCGGTCGAAGTAGCGTTCGGCCGCGTAGTCGCCCGGAACCGGCGGCGCCGGCTCGTTCCCAGCCGGCGGCACGTTCGCCGGCGCCGGCATGACGTGCCCGGCGTGGGGATCGGCGGCAGGCGGCGGCATGCTGTGGCCGGCATGCGGATCAGCCGCCGGGGCAGCGGGCATGGCGTGACCGGCGTGCGGATCGGCCGCCGGAGGCGTGGCGGGAGGCGCGTGATGCTCGTGCTGGGCGGCGGCGGGGGTGGCCAGGGCCAGCGGCGCCAGGGCGATCAGAAGCTGGCGGCTCACGCGGCGTCTCCTTCCAGGGGACGCACGGTCACCACGTTAAACATGCCCGCATGCATGTGGTACAGCAGGTGGCAGTGGAACGCCCAGTCGCCGCGCTCATCGGCGGTGAAGTCGAACGCCACCTTGCCGCCCGGCAGCACGTTGACGGTGTGCTTGCGCGGATGTCGCCCCGGATTGCCGGTCACCACCTCGAAGAAGTGGCCGTGCAGGTGGATCGGGTGGGCCATCATCGAGTCGTTGACCAGCACCACGCGGACCCGCTCGTTGTAGCGGAACGGGATCGGGTCCTTCAGGTGGCTGTAGCTCACCCCGTCGAACGCCCACATGAAGCGTTCCATATTGCCGGTCAGATGGATCTCCAGCTCGCGCGACGGCGGCCTGGGATCGGGATTGGGATCGAGCGAGACGAGATCCTTGAGGGTCAGCACCTTGTGGCCGACGTCCTCCAGCCCCTGCCCCGGATCGCCGGTGCGGTCGGCCGGCATCGGCGAGATCATCTGCACGCCGGGGCCCAGTTTCACCTGCGGCGCGTTGCGCGGATCGAGCATGGACATGCCCGAGTGGTCCATCTCCATGCCTTCCATGCCGGGCATGGCCGAGTGGTCCATGCCCATGTCGCGCATGTTGAGCAGCGGTCGCTTGCGGAGCGGCGGGACCGGCGACGTCATGCCGAGGCGTGGGGCCAGCGTGGCGCGGCCCATGCCGGAGCGGTCGGCCGCCTCTGCGACGAGCGTGTAGGCCTGATCGGCCATCGGCTGGACCACGACGTCGTAGGTCTCGGCCGGAGCGATCTGGAATTCTTCAACGTCCACGGGAACGACGTTCTGGCCGTCCGTCTGCACGACGCTGAGCTTCAGGCCCGGAATCCGGACGTTGAAGATAGTCATGGCGCCGGCGTTGACGAAGCGCAGCCGCACGCGCTCGCCCGGCGTGAACAGGCCCGTCCAGTTGTCCTTCGGCCCATGGCCGTTGATCAGGAAGGTGTAGGTCGACCCGGTGACGTCCATGACGTCGGTGGGGTCCATCAGCATCTTGGACCACTCTTTGCGGTCCTTGAACGACTGGTCCTCGCCCTTCAGCAGGCCGGCGACGGTCTGCTTCTGCATGTTGAAGTAGCCGGCGTGCGCCTTCAGCTTCCGGAAGATCTCGTGCGGATGCATGAAGCTGTAGTCGGACAGCACGATCACGTGCTCGCGGTCGGACTTCACCGGATCTTCGCCGGCGGGGTCGATGACGATCGGCCCATAGTGGCCCATCTGCTCCTGCAGGCCCGAATGGCTGTGATACCAGTAGGTGCCGGCTTGGCGGACCTTGAACTCATAGTTGAACGTCTCGCCCGGCTTGATGCCGGGGAAGCTGACGCCCGGCACCCCGTCCATCTCGAACGGCAGCAACAGGCCGTGCCAGTGGATCGAGGTGTCCTCGTCGAGATTGTTGGTGACCGAGAGGCGGACCTGCTGGCCCTCCTTCAGGCGGACCAGCGGCGCGGGCACCGTGCCGTTAACGGTGACCGCATGGCCGGCCCGGCCGTCGACCTTGAAGGGCGTGTGCCCGACGGTCAGGGCGATGTTCTCGCCGGACACGGTCGGCAGGGTGCTGGCGATGCCCGGGGTTCCGCTCTGCGCCCAGGCCGGCAGCAGCGCGCTCAGCGCCGCCCCGCCGCCCAAGGCGGACGCCCCGCGCAGCAGTTGACGTCGATCCAAGTGGTTCATGGGCGGCCCTTCGAAGCAAAGCCCGCCACGCGCAGGAAGGCGCCGACGGGTCGGGTACAGGTCGTTTCAGTCATGGCGGGAAAGGAACAGGTTCCCATGGTGGGAGGGTCAAGCGAGCGGTCAAAATGAGATACGCGCGTCCGATCGTTTTCCCTCAGGCCGGCCCCGCCAAATCCTCGATCTTCAGCAATTCGGCCAGCCGCCGACGTGCGCGATAGACCCGCGTCTCGATGGTCTTCGCCGAAACGCCCAGCACCTCGCCCGCCGCTTGCTGGGACAGCTCCTCGAACACCGTCAGGATCAACGGCTCCTTGAGCTTGGCCGGCAGCTGGGCGATCGCCCTGTCCAGCGCGCGGCGCCGTTCAGTGGCGATCAGGCTACTGTCGGCGCGGGGCTGCGGATCGGGCGCCGCGGCGACCTCCTCGCCGCCCGGATCGGCGCCGAAGAACACTCGCCTCACCGTCTCGCGGCGGCCGCGGTCACGGCATTTGTTGAGCGCGATGGCGCGCATCCAGCTGGAGAACGAGCGTCCAGGATCGTAGCGCGCCAGGTTGCGCCACGCGGCGACGAAACTCTCCTGGACGACTTCGTAGGCGGCGTCGGCGTCGCCGACGTAGCGACGGACGAAGCGGTACAGCCAGTCCTTGTGGCGACGCATGAGCTGGGTGAACGCGTGATCCTCGCCATCGAGCGCCCGTCGGGTCAGCTCGGCGTCGGACGCCTCGTCGGGCCCGGTCACTTCGCGTCTTCGGTCAGGGCCTCCGACACGCGTCTGTCGAAGATCGCGGCCTGTTCGGGGGTCAGGATCGCCCGCATCTGCAGGATATGGACGACCGTCTCCTTCTGGAGTTCGCCCATCACATCGTGGAAGTGCTCGATCGCGGTCCGCACTTCGGGGGAGTACTCGTGCTTGGCGTTGATCGCGCCGGCCAGCTCGGCGTTGGCCATCCGCAGTTCGGCTTCACGGGCGCTGCGGGTGATGGAGAACTCCCGCTCGATCGCCTGCAGCTGGCGGCTCTGCTCTGCGCTCAGGCTGAGCTTGTCGTGCATGAACTCGTGCAGCGACGGCTCTTGCTTGGCCTTGATGACATAGGTCGCCCCGCCCCAGGCGCCGAGTCCCGCCGCCAGGGCCGCGAGCAGCACCGTCAGGATCGCACCGCGAAGTCCGCTCACCGGCGCGCTTCCAGCAGGGTCGAAGGTGCAAGCCGGCTGTCCAGGGCGAAGACCGACGTTTCCTTCGGCGCGGCGACCGCGGCCACCGCCGAGGCGCTGCCGACCGCAGCGCCGACGACCAACGCCATGACCACGCTCGCCATGCGGACGGGGGCAAAGCCCAACGCGGAGGCGCGCTCGATACGCGCGCCGCCGATCCGCCGCCAGACAGCGGGTTCGAGCTGGCTCAGATCGCGGTCCGCTCCCTGCGATCGCAGGCCTTCGACCAGTTCATCCAGCGGGTGGTTCATCGACGACTCCGAATACGTCACGCCATGTAATACGCGACCGCCACGCAAATCCCTCAGCTTTTGCAGATGCACCGCGCCTCCGGGCGCGCGGGAGTTGCATCCACCGGGGCGCCACCTGACATCCATCGAGCGTCCACAGTCCCGCCGCACGGTGGATGGCGCCGTCGAGGATCATCCATGCCAGCCGCCATCGCCATCGAACCCCGCCTGACCGATCTGGCGATCAAGGCCGCGCCATTGCTGGAGGTGCGACTGGCGAAGTCACGCGCCCCGGCCCTCGCCGCCGCCGTGGTGAACCGCAACGGCGTGGTTTGGTCCGGCGCCGCCGGCGTGCGGCGGCGATCGCAGGAAACGCCGGTAAGCCACTCCGATCGCTGGCATCTTGGCTCCAACACCAAGGCCATGACCGCGGCGCTGTTCGCCCGCCTGGTGCAGGCCGAACTCGCACGCTGGGACGCTCCCCTCCCGAGCCTGTTTCCAGGCCTGCGGGCGCATCCGGCGTGGGAGGCCCTTACGATCGCCGATCTCCTGCGGCATCGATCGGGCCTGCGCGACCGCGGCCTGGTCGACGCCGAATGGATCGTCGCAGCGCGCTCCTCCCCTGCCCGGGCAAGCGAGCAGCGCAGCGAGCTAGCGGCGCGGGCGCTGGAAGCGCCGCCACGTCGCCGCGATCGCAGGTTCGCCTACGCCAACGCCAACTATGTGATCGCGGGCGCGGCGATCGAACGGATCACCGGCCAGACCTGGGAGGACGCCATGCGCACCTGGCTGATCGAGCCGCTCGGCATGAGCTCGGCCGGCTTCGGCGCGCCGCGCGGCGATCAGCCCTGGGGCCACCCGAGCCGGATGGCGGGGTTTGGCGTCGGGCCGGCGATCGACCCGCAGCAGCCCGAGGCCGACAATCCGGCCTTTCTGGGTCCCGCCGGGACGGCGCACATGTCGCTGAACGACCACGCCCGGTTCGTGCGGTTGTTCCTCGCCGACGGCGCCGGGTTCCTGACCCGCGCCAGCATCGGCGCCCTGACCACCCCGCCGACCGGCGAGCCCAACGACTATGCGTTCGGCTGGGGCGTGATCGCCGACCGCCCGTGGGCCCAAGGGCCCGTCCTGCTGCACGAAGGCTCGAACACGCTTTGGCATTCGGTGGTCATCGTCGGGCCGCAGCGCGGGCTGGCGGTGCTGACCGCCGCCAACGCCGCGGGGCCCGGCGGTCGCGCCGCCCAAGGACTGGCGCTGGACCTCCTCAAGCTATACGCAGGCGTCGACCGGCCGTGAGCATCCCACGGGTGGATGCGCACGGGCTGGCCTAGTTCTGCGCCAAATCTCCACAATCCCCCGGCTCGTGGCCCGCATGGACAACGCCCTCATCCTGATCGTCGAAGACGAGCCCGAAATCGCCGAGATCCTCGACGCCTATCTCGGACGCGACGGCTTCCGCACAGTGCGCGCGGCCGATGGGGTGACAGCGCTGCAGCACCACCGCATGCTGCGTCCCGACCTCGTCGTCCTCGACGTCAAGCTGCCGAAGGCTGACGGGTTCGAGGTCCTGGCCGAGATCCGCCGGCGCGGCGATACGCCGGTGATCATGGCCACCGCCCTGGCCGAGGACCTCGACAAGCTTTCAGCGCTGCGGATCGGCGCCGACGACTATGTGGTCAAACCGTTCAATCCGCTGGAGCTCGTCGCGCGCGCTCGCGCAGTCCTGCGCCGGACCCAGGCCCGCGGCGTCAGCCACCTGCTGCGCCTGGGGCCGCTGGAGATCGACCCGCAAGCCTATTCCGTCACCGTCCTGGGCGAGGCGGAGCCCAAGTCGCTCGACCTCACGCTCACCGAGTTCCGGCTGCTGGAACATATGGCCCGCACACCCCGCAAGGTGTTCAGCCGCGCCGAGCTGCTCGATGCATGCCTGCCAGACGGCGACGCCCTGGAGCGCACGGTCGACAGCCATGTCTCCAACCTTCGCCGCAAGCTGGAAGCGGCCGGCGCCGGCGAGTTGCTGGAAGGGGTTCGCGGGGTCGGCTACCGGCTCGCCCACCTGCCATGACCCGCCTGCGCCGCATGCCGCGCCGGCCATGGAAGCTGAGCGCCCAGTTGGTCGCGGCGATGACCGCCGTCGTCGCCCTGTCGGTGATCATCATGATCGGCGGCATGGCGCTGTACTACCTGATCCTCGACAAGGTCCTGCGACTACAGATGCCGCCGCAGGCGCTAGCGGCCTATCACGCCATCGAGGCCAATCGCACGCCGCAGCCGGCGGACTTCCAGATCCTGCTCGATGTCCACAAGGGACTGGAAACCCAGTTGAGCCTGATGGAGCTCGGCGCCCTGGCCGTTTGCGGCGCGGTGGCGCTGACCGCAGGCGTCGCCGCGGCGCTCTGGTTCGCCCGCAGCATCAGCGATCCTCTGCACCGGGTCGCGGCGACGGCGCGCCGGGTGGCGGGCGGCGACCTTGGCGCGCGCGTCGTGCAGCCGGAGATCGGCGGCGGCGCCGGCGAAACGCATCAGCTGATCGCCGACTTCAACCTCATGGCCGACGAAATGCAGCGCGCAGAACGCGACATGCGCGAGAGCGTGGCGGCGATCGCCCACGAGCTGCGCACGCCGCTGACCGTGCTGCGCGGCCGGCTGCAGGGGATGTCCGACGGGGTCTTCGTGCCCGACAGCAAGGGACTGGCTGGCCTGATCCTGCAGGTCGACTCGCTGACCCAGATCGTCGAGGACCTCCGCACCTTGAGCCTGGCCATGGCCGGCCGGCTCCTGCTGCAGCCCGCGAACCTGGACCTGGCGGTGGAGATCGAGGCGGCCGTCGACGCGCTGGCCCCCGATTTCACCGCCGCCGGGTTGATCATCGAGCGCGACCTGCGTCCCGCGCCGGTGCGCGCCGACCCGGCGCGACTGCGTCAGGTGCTGCTGGTCATGCTGGAGAACGCGCGGCGCTACGCGCTGGCCGGCGGGGTAGCCCGGGTCGAGACCCGCCGCGGCGAAGGCATGGTCTATCTGCGGGTCCTCGACCGTGGCCCTGGCCTGCGGGTCGGCGATGAAGAACGGGTGTTCGAGCGCTTCTGGCGGGCTGACGAATCCCGCTCGCGCGACGCCGGCGGCACTGGCCTGGGGCTAGCGGTGGTCAAGGCCATCGCCGAAGCCCACGGCGGCACTGCGATCGCTTTCGCCCGCCCGGGCGGCGGCGCCTGCTTCGAGATCCGTCTGCCGGCCTAGCGCTCCGTCGCCGCTCGGCGCGGCCTGCGCCCGGGCTCCACACTCCCGGCTCAAATGACCCTCGCGCGACCGAGTTGCGGCCGCGCTTCCGAGGAGAGTTGAGTATGAAATTCTGGATCATCCCCCTGGCCGGTGCCCTCTCGCTCGGCGCGACGGCCGCCAGCGCCGAACCGTTCCAGGGCTTCCATGTCGGCGCCGGGATCGGCGGCTCGAAAGTCCAATCTGAAGACGCCATCCCCGGCTTCACCCGCAAGGCCGACAATGACGCCAGCGGGTTCGCCTACCGCGCCTTCGCCGGCTACGACCTGCGAGTGTCGGAGCGAATTGTGATCGGCGCCGAGGCCGGGATCAGCGGCGGCGACAAGAAGATCGAGAGCCGCATCGACACCGCGCGGGTCAAGGTCGATCCGGGCCGCGGCTACGACGTCACCGCGCGGCTCGGCTTCCTGGCGACCGACAACCTGATGCTCTACGGCCGCGCCGGCTGGGCGCGCCAGGACTTCGAGCGCGAAATCCGCTTCACCAACAACGCGACAGTGATCCGCAGCGACAAGGACGTCGACGGCAAGCTGTTCGGCGCCGGCGTCGAGTACGCGGTCTCCGACAACATCGCCGTCCGCGCCGAGTATGACCGCACGGACTTCGACGGCGACCGCAAGCGCGACCGCCTGCTGGTCAGCGCCTCCTACCGCTTCTGATCCTTCGCGGCCGCGCAGTCCCCCATTGCGCGCGGCCGCAAGGGGGCGGCCCCTTGCCCCGGGGCCGCCCCATCCCGCCCAAGACACGCAGGGGTGGAAGCCGCGCCGTTCCGGCGCCATGCTCGATCCGAACGCCCTTGGGCCGTCAGATTCGGAGGCGAGATGGCCGCGCCGCGGTCCTGGATCCGCACGATCGCGACGTCATCGGCGGCCTGGGCCGTCCTCGCCCACGCGGCCGCGGCCCAGGACGGCGCAGCGCTAAGCTTCACCGCAGCCCAGGAGCAGCTGCTCAATCGCTCTGACAACCTCGCGGCGGCGCGGGCCGGCCTGCGCGCCAGCCAGGACCAGGCCGACGCCGTCCGGATGCTGGGGACCCCGTCGATTTTCCTCGACGCCCAACTGCTGCGCTACCAGAAGACCATCGACATCCCCCTCGACCCGGCCAAAGAGCTGGTGCAGTCGTCAGTCGACGGCTTCCTGGCGTCCTTGCCGGCGCTGTTGCCAAACGTGCCCGGCGGGCTGCTCGACGCCATCTCGAACAATGTGAGCCAGGGGCTGTCAGGCGTGCTCAGCGGCGTTCCGGGCGCCGCGCGGCTCAGCACCGAGCAGATCCTGTTTCGCCCCACCGTCGCCGCCGTCGCGCCGATCTATACCGGCGGCCTGATCACCGCGACCAAGGCGGCGGCCAATGCCGGCGTGCGCCAGGCCGACGCCGAACTGGCGAGCGCCGCGGATCTGGCGGTCCTGCGGTTGGTCCAGGCCTACTTCGGGCAGCAGCTCGCACATCAGGTTTTGACCGTAAGCACCGACAATCGCGACGGTTTTGAGCGCCACTACCAAGACGCCCTGAAATTCGAGCGTGAAGGGTTCATCAGCAAGGCCCAGCGCCTGCAGGTCCAGGTGGCGCGCGATGCGGCGGTCCGCCAGTACGACCGCGCGGCGGCCGAGTACGAGACCTCCCGCTCGGTGCTGGCCAAGTTGCTGGACGAGCCGGGCGCCGTGACGCCGACCTCGCCGCTGTTCGTGGGAGCTGCGCCGCTGGAACCGGCGCAAATCTATGTCGCTGCGGCTTTGGCCGACCAGCCGGAGCTGCGCAAGCTCGACGCCCTGCGCGATCAGGCCGCCCAGGGCGTGAAGGTCGCGCAGGCCGCGCAACGCCCGAAGGTCTACGGCTTCGCCGAATACAACCTCAACCCTGAGGACGCGTTCCTGATCGAGCCGGACTGGATCTTCGGGGTCGGGGTTCACTACACGCTGCTGTCCGGCATGAACCGCGGCAAGGCGGTCAGCGCCGCCCGCCAGAAGGAGTTGCAGGCCGGCCACGCCGTGCAGGCCGCGCGCGATGCGCTTGAGACCGCCACTCTGCGCGCGCATCGGCAGGTCGAGACCGCCCGCCGCCAGCACGCGTCGCTGGCGATCAACATCGAAGCGGCGAACGAGAACATGCGGCTGCAGGACCTCGCCTTCCGCGAGGGCCAGGCCAACCCCGCCGAGGTGATCGACGCGCGGGTGGCGCTGAGCATCGCCCAGACCCAGCGCGCGGCGGCGGCCTACGAATACGATCTGGCCCTGGCCGAACTGCTGATCGCGTCCGGCCGCATGCAGCAATACGGCGACTATGTCGCGCGATCGGAGAAGGCGACGCCATGACCGACGCAAGATCTCGCCGCAATTCATTGATCTGGCTGGCGATCGCCGCTGTCGTTGCGGTGATCGCGGTCGGGCTCTGGCTCGCCTACCGGCCCGCACCCGACCAGCTCCAGGGCATGGTCGACACCGACGAGATCACCATCGCCACCAAGGCGCCGCTGTCTCGCGTCGAAAAGCTGCTGGTCTCACCGGGGCAGAGCGTGCGCGCCGGCCAGGAGCTGGCGATCCTCTCCAGCCCGGAGATCGACGCCAAGGCTGCGCAGGCCGCGGGGCTGCTCACCACCGCCGAGGCGCTGCAGTCGCGCACCGACAAGGGCCTGCGCGACGAGGACGTGACCAGCCTGCGCGCGGCCTGGCAGAGCGCCCAGGCCGCTGCGACCTTGGCCCAGAAGACCTTCACCCGCACCGACAACCTGCACCGCGAGGGGGTGATCTCGACCCAGCGCCGCGACGAGGCGCTGGCCGCTCGCGACGCCAGCGCCAAGCAGGCTGAACTGGCGCGCTCGCAGTATCAGAAGGCGCTGAACGGCGCGACGGCCGAGGAAAAGGCGGCCGCCGACGCCCAGGTCCAGATCGCCAAGGCCGGCGTCGCAGAGACCGTCTCGTTGCGCAACGAGACGCGGCTGACCGCGCCGCGCCCCGGCGAGATCTCCAAGCGGATGGTCAACGGCGGCGAGATCGTGCCCCTCGCCTTCCCGATCTTCACGCTGGTCGACCTCGGCGACCTCTGGGTGAGCGTCAACGTCCGCGAGGACCAGTTCCACAGCCTCAAGACCGGCCAGGTCCTAAGCGGCTCGGTGCCCGCTCTGCAGCGCAAGAACGCCCGCTTCAAGGTCGATTACATCAGTCCGCAAGGCGACTTCGCCACCTGGCGCGCCACCCGCCAATCGCGCGGCTACGACGTCCGCTCCTTCGAGGTGCGGCTGCGTCCGGTCGAGCGGCTGGACGGCCTGCGCCCCGGAATGAGCGTGCTGTTCGACTGGCCGCAGTAGCGTGGCCTTCGCCGCCGCCTTCCGCCGCGAACTGGCCTGGCTGCGCGGCAGTCCGTGGGATCTCGGCCTGATGACCATCGGCCCGCTCGCCACCCTCGTCGTGCTCGGTTGGATGTTCGTCGCCAGCGTGGCCCTTCAGTTGCCCGTCGCCTATGTCGACCAGGATCACTCGACGGTCAGCCGGCAGCTGCTGCGCAACCTGGAGGCCTCGCCCCGCGTCGAGGTCGCAGCCCGCCCCGACAGCCTCGCGGCGGCTTGGCCGCTGATCCGCTCGGGCGAGGTCTGGGCGATCGTCTATGCGCCGGAGCACACCGAGCGCGAGATCCTCGCCGGCCGCCGGGCTACGGTCTTCGTCTACGAGAACGCCGCGTTCTATTCGCTGGGCACGCTAGCCTCGCTGGGGGCCTCGGAAGCGATCGGCGGACTGACCGCCGACCTCGCCCCGGAGCTGGCCAAGACCCGCAACCTGCCGCTCGTCCGGCTCTCAGCCCCGCACATCCAGTCGACCGTCCTCTTCAATCGCCAGCTCAGCTACGAGTGGTTCCTCGAGGCGCTGCTGCAGCCCGGGGTGCTGCACCTGATGATGAGCTGCGTGGTGGTGATGGCCGTCGGCCGCGAGCTGCGCGACGGTACGGCCAGGGAGTGGCTCGGTGACGCGCCTGTCTCGGCGCTGCTCGGCAAGCTCGGACCGTACGTCCTGGCCTTTACCGCCTGGAATCTGCTCGGCGTCGGCTGGCTGTGCGGGGTGCGCGGCTGGGGCGTCCACGGCGACATGGGCGTGCTGATCCTTGGCCAATTCCTGCTCTACGCCAGCTACGCGGCGCTCGCGGCGATGATCGTGCTGCTGGTCAGGAACATCGCCACCGCGCTGTCGGCGGTGGCCGTTTATGGCGGACCGGCGATCACCTTCTCGAACGCCACCCTGCCGACCATCGACGCGCCGTTGTTCACCCAGATCTGGAGCCACGCGCTGCCGTTCACCGCCTACATCGAGCTGCAGATGCAGCAGATGTTCATGGGCTCGCCGGCCTCCGCATCGCTGCCGCCGCTGGTGGCTCTGGCGGCCTTCACCGTCGTGCCGTTCGCGATCGCCGTCCTGCTGGCGCGACGCTCCCTTTCGCCCCAGCCAGCGACGGCGGCGGCATGAGGTTCGCCGCCGCCTTCATCGCAACCTGGCGCGCGATCCTGACCCATCGCGCCGCCTTCGCGATCCTGATCCTGGCGACGGTCGCCTACGGCTTCTACTACCCCCTCGCCTACCAGCATCAGACCGCCACCCAGATGCCGCTGGCGGTCGTCGACCTGGACCACAGCGGCCTGAGCCGTCGGCTGATCGCCGACCTCGGCGCCACCGAAGGCGTCCGCCTGGCCCGCGTCACCGGCGACTTCGCCGAGGCCCGCGGCCTGCTTGAGCGGCGCAAGATCGACGGCATCGTGCTGATCCCCGCCGACCTTGAGCGCGGCGTGCTGACCGGAACCGCGTCAGGCGGGCTCGCAATCTACGTCAACGGCGCCTACCTGGTCCGCGCCAGCACCATCGGCTCGACCCTGAAGTCGGTGCTGTCCGGCGCCGTGGAGAGCGCGCTGCAGCCGGCCGCCCGCGCCATCGGTCTCCAGACCCTGACGCCCATCGAGGTCGTCGTGCGGCCGATGTTCAACACCCGCGAGGGCTACGGCAGCTACGCCGTCTCCGGCGTCGCCATCCTCATCGTGCACCAGACCTTGCTGTTCGGCGTGGTGATGCTGGCCGCCGACCGCCGCCAGGCCCTGCTCGGCCACGTTTCCACCCCGGGCTTCTTCGGCGTGCTGGCGGCGTTCGGGGTGCTGGGCCTCGCCAGCACGCTGTTCTATGTCGGCTTCGTCTTCTGGTTTCAGGACTATCCGCGCGGCGGCAATTTCGCCGGCATGCTGGCGGCGACGGCGCTCTACGTGCCGGCCGTCGTGTTGATGGCGCTGCTGGTCGGCAGCTACTTCGACCGGCCTGAGCGCTCGACCCAGGTCCTGGTCTCGATCTCCGCGCCGCTGTTCTTCCTAAGCGGGCTTTCCTGGCCGCACAGCGCGATGCCCGGCCCCCTGGTCGCGCTCGCCTGGGCCGTTCCCTCGACGCCGGGAATCCTGGCGATGATCAAGCTGAACCAGATGGGCGCCCATCTGCGCGAAGTCACGCCGGAGCTGCTGGCCCTCGCAACGCAAGGTGCGGTCTACGGGGCGCTGGCCTACCGGCGCTGGACGCGCCCCGGCCGGGCGTCAGCGACGGCCTCCGAGAACGGCGGCGTCACCCCTTAACCGCGTACGGTAATAAAATTGCAACGCTGCCGAGAGCAATCTGACTCTGGGGCAAAACGCCCTGCGGGCGCGGGCGCTCGCCCCCTTGGAACCGAGGCTTCGTCATGCCGCTAAACAGCGTCAACACGAACACCAGCGCGATGATTGCGCTGCAGAGCCTCAACGCCATCAGTTCGGAATACGCCCAGGTCCAGCGTCGCATCTCGACCGGCCTGAAGATCGCCAGCCCCAAGGACAACCCGGCCATCTGGGCGATCGCCCAGAACATGCGGGCCGAATCCAAGTCGCTCGACGCGGTCATGAGCTCATTGCAGCGCGGCCAGTCGATCGTCGACACCGCGATGACCGCCGGCGAGACGATCTCCGACATCCTCTCGCAGATGAAGGAAAAGGCGCTCGCCGCCACCGAGGCCGGCCTCAGCACCGCCAGCCGCCAGGCGCTCAGCGACGAGTATGTCGCCCTGCGCCGGCAGATCGACCTGGTGGCCTCGAACGCCAGCTTCGACGGCGTGAACCTGATTTCGGCCGGCTCGACCGGCAATATCCGGGCCCTGGCCAACACCAAGGCGACCGCCACGATCAATGTCGACCACGTCGACCTGTCCACCACCGGGGGCGCAATCTCCTCGACCCTGGCCGACCTGATGGGCGGCGTTTCGGCCGCCGACATCAAGGCGCTGGAAACTTCGTCGCAGAAGGTGTCGTCGGCGCTCTCGAAGCTCGGCGTGGGCGGCAAGGCGCTGGACCGCCATCTCGAAATGAGCGCCAAGCTGCAAGACAGCTACGACTCCGGCATCGGCAACCTCGTCGACGCCGACATGGCCAAGGAAAGCGCCCGGCTGACAGCGTTGGACGTCAAGATGCAGCTGGCGATCCAGGCGTTGCGGATCGCCAACCAGGCCCCGTCGCTGCTGCTCGCCCTCTTCCGCTAGACGACGATTTCGCCCACGGCGCAGCCTGGCCTCTCGCAGCGGCCGGCAAAGCGACTATATCGCGCTGATGGTTGATCTCTCGGTTCTCGATCTCTCGCCGATCGTCGTAGGCGGCGACGCCGCCCAGTCGCTGCGCAACAGCCGCGACCTCGCCCAGAATGCCGAGCGCTTCGGCTACAAGCGCTTCTGGCTGGCCGAGCACCACAACATGGCGGGCGTCGCCAGCGCAGCCACCTCGGTGGTCATCGGCTATGTCGCCGAGGGAACCTCTACGATCCGGGTCGGCGCCGGCGGCATCATGCTGCCCAATCACGCGCCGCTGGTGATCGCCGAGCAGTTCGGCACGCTCGCTTCGCTCTATCCCGGCCGCATCGACCTCGGCCTCGGCCGCGCGCCCGGCTCCGACCAGGCGACCGCCCGCGCCCTGCGCCGCACGCTGGCCGGAGACATCGACGACTTCCCGCGCGATGTCATCGAGCTGATGAACTACTTCGAGCCGGTCAAGCCCGGCCAGCTCATCCGCGCAGTGCCCGGCGCCGGTCTGGATGTGGAATTCTGGATGCTGGGCTCCAGCACCTACGGCGCACAGCTCGCCGCCGCGCTCGGGCTGCCCTACGCCTTCGCCTCGCATTTCGCGCCCGCCCAGCTGGAGCTGGCGCTGAACGTCTATCGCAGCCAGTTCCGGCCATCTGAGCACCTGGACAAGCCGCACGTCATGTTGGGCGTGAACGTCACCGCCGCCGACACCGACGCCGAGGCCCAGCGGCTGTTCACCTCGCTCAAGCAGGCGTTCATCAACCTGGGCCAAGGCCGTCCCGGCCCGCTGCCGGCCCCGGTCGACGATCCAGACGGACGCCTCGACGAGATCGGCGGGGCGATGCTGCGGCAGAGCTTGAGCTGTTCGATTGTCGGCTCGCCCGAGCGCGTGCGTCAGGGCCTGGCCGACTTCGTGCGCCGCACCGGCGCCGACGAGCTGATGGTCACCGCCCAGGTCTACGATCACGCAGCCCGGGTCAGGTCGTTCGAGATCGCCGCACAGGCGCGCGATGAACTCGCACGCCTGGCGGACGTATCTGCTTAGGAGTTGTCTTCGACGGCCGCGTCCGGACCGTTCTTCTTGATGGAATCGATCGCGTTCTGGGCGCTCGCCTTCGACGAATAGCCTTCGGTCGAGAACATCGTTTCGCTGTTGTACTTGAAGCGAACCCGGAATTCTCCGGCCTTGTCCTTATAGATTTCGAACTTGTGCGCCACTGGTCGGCTCCGTTTGACGATTGAACATGCCCGTCCCCCGCCGGGCAGACTTGGGCGCCGCCCCCTTCAGGTCAAGCCTGATCCCGGGCCGCGCGCCACACTAAGGCCACGCTTGGATGATGGCTTTGCGACAGGCGGTCGTGCGCCCCATCTACTTAAACAGACTGCGTCGCCCTTTCGTTTGGAGCCAGTTATGCGCGCCCTGCTTTTCACCGCCTTCGCCACCTTCGCACTCGTGGGTTCAGCCTTCGCCGAACCCATGCCGACCGTCGCCAGCGTGGAGGTCAAGCTCAGCCCCGAGCTGCAGAAGAAAGCCGCCGAGGAATACGGCGTCCGCGACGTCGAACGCCTGGCCGTCGAACTGCGCAAGGATGTCGAACGCGAGATGCATCGCACCGGGGTTCTCGCCGGCGGCCGCCTGGAGCTGACCTTGGTCGACGCGCGCCCGAACCGCCCGACCTTCAAGCAGCTCGGCGACAGGCCGGGCCTGTCGATGGACAGCTTCGGCGTCGGCGGCGCCAAGATCGAGGGCCGCGCCATTTCGGTCGACGGCGAGGTCACCCCGGTCCGCTACGACTGGTACGAGACCGACATCCGCCAGTCGCGGCTGACCACCACCTGGTCGGACGCTGAGTATGCGTTCAACCGCTTCGCCTTCCAATTGGGCCGCGGCAATGTGTACGCACGTCGATAACGTCGATAGGCCTTGCCACCCCCGGGGCTGAGGGTTCACATCGCGCCGCTCGCCGGACGCCCGTAGATCCGGAAGCGTTAGGGGATGAGTGAGATGACCGCGCAGGCGGATCGGCGTTCCAACTGGACACTGGCGGCCCTCGCCGCCCCGTGTCTCCCTCTGGCGGGCCTCGGCCTGCCGCTCGTGGTCTATCTCCCCGAGTACTACGCGAACGAACTGGGCCTCAGCCTGGGCGCGGTCGGCATGGCGTTCATGCTGGTTCGTCTGCTCGACATGGCGTTCGACCCCTATATCGGCGGGGTCATGGACGGCACGCGTTCGCGGTTCGGCCGGTTCAAGCTGTGGTTTGCGATCAGCGCGCCGTTGCTGATGCTGGCCGCCTACATGCTGTTCATGGCCAAACCGGGCGTGTCCACGGCATACCTCTGGGTCTGGCTGCTGGTGGGTTATGCCGGCGTCTCGATCGCCGGCCTCTCGCAGCTGGCCTGGGCCGCGGTGCTGTCGCCCCAGTACGATCAACGCTCGCGGATCTATGCCTGGTGGCAGGCCGGCAATGTCGTCGGCATGATCTTCGTGCTCACCCTCCCCGCCCTGCTACCCTTGCTGGGCGTTACAGGGCACCGCGCCGGCGTGCAGGCCATGGGCTGGTTCATCGTCATCCTGCTGCCGATCACGGTGGCCCTGGCTGTTTGGCGCGTCCCCGAGCCGCAGGTCGTCTCCGAGGTCAAGAAATCGGGCTTCCGTGAGTACCTCGCGCTGTTCAAGCGCCCGAGCGTGGTTCGCATCCTGGTCGCCGACCTGCTGATCGGCACCGGCCCGGCGATCACCGGCGCCCTATTCTTCTTCTTCTTCGGCCGGGTGAAGGGGTTCAGCCACGCCGAGGCCAGCCTGCTGCTGCTGATCTACTTCATCGGCGGCCTGGTCGGCGCGCCGCTGTGGACCTGGCTCTCCTACAAGATCTCCAAGCACCGGGCGCTCGCCGTGTCCGGCGTGGTCTATGCGGCGCTGACGCTCTGCTCGCTGATCATCCCGCAAGGCGCGATGGTCCCGGCCGCCGTGCTGATGTTCATGATCGGCGTGCCCTATGCAGCCGGCGCGTTCCTGCTGCGGGCGATGATGGCCGACATCGGCGATGAAGAGCGGCTGGCCAGCGGCGTCGACCGCACCGGACTGCTCTACGCCATCCTTTCGGGCACGGTGAAGGTCGGCTCGGCCGCCGCCGTCGGCATCAGCTTCCCGCTGCTGCAGGCCATGGGCTTCGACCCCAAGGGCACGGGCGTCGACACCGGCCTGCAGGGGCTGGCCATCCTGTTCGCCGCGGTGCCGGCGGCCATGTCGATCGCCGCCAGCGTCATCGTCTGGGGCTTCCCGCTGACCTCCGAGCGCCACGCCGAGATTCGCGCCGCCCTGGCGGCTCGCGATATGAAGGACTCCGAACTCGCCGAGGCCGCCGAATAATCCATGAGCTCCAATCCCAGCGATCAGCGCCCCATCGACCGCCTGCTCTCCATCATGGCGCGGCTGCGCGACCCTGACGGGGGCTGCGCCTGGGATCTGGAGCAGACCTTCGCGACCATCGCGCCCTATACGGTCGAGGAGGCCTACGAGGTCGCCGACGCCATCGAACGGGGCGACCTGAACGACCTGCGCGAGGAACTGGGCGACCTGCTGCTGCAGGTCGTCTTCCACAGCCGCATGGCGCAGGAGCAAGGCGCGTTCGCCTTCGACGACGTGGCCGACGCCATTTCCGAGAAGATGATCCGCCGCCACCCGCATGTGTTCGGCGAAGACGAGCAGCGCACGAGCGCCGAGCAGACCCGCGCCTGGGAGGTCATCAAGGCCCAAGAGCGCGCGAAGAAGGGCAAGAACCAGAGCCTGCTGGACGACGTACCGACCGGCCTGCCCGCCCTCACCCGCGCCGTGAAGCTGACCGCCCGCGCTGCACGCGTCGGCTTCGACTGGCCCGACGTCTCGTTCGTGCTCGACAAGTTGCGCGAGGAGACCGCCGAGCTGGAGGTGGAAATCGCCAACGGCCGCGACGCCGCCCGGATGCGCGACGAGCTGGGCGACATCCTGTTCGTCTGCGCCAACCTCGCCCGCAAGCTCGACCTGGAGCCGGAAGACGCGCTGCGCTCGACCAACGCCAAGTTCGCGCGGCGCTTCCAATTCATCGAGGCCGAACTGGCCAAACGCGGCAAGTCCGCCGACCAATCCGACCTCGAAGAGATGGACGCACTCTGGGACGCGGCGAAGCTGGCCGAGAAGGCCTAGAGCGCCGTCAGCTCCGCCCTCGGGAACTGCTGCTCAAATTGTCCCAGGGCCTGGGCGTTGAGCCGCACGGCGATCCGGACGCTGCCGTCTTCCCCGTCGAAGCGGTCCATGACCCGACCATGGCGATAAAGCCAGGCCACCGCCGCGCCGTCCGCGGCCGTCAGGCTGACGGAAACGGGCGGCGCATCGTCGACCAGCCGCGCGATCGCCGCCAGCAGCGACTCGCAGCCCTCGCCGCTCACCGCCGAAACCATGACGGCCTGGGGATGATGCCGGCGCGCGTCGCCTGCGACCTGCTCGCGGTCCTCGGTCTCCAGCAGATCGGCCTTGTTCCAGACTTCGATCAGGTTGCGATCGGCGACGTCGATCCCGAGCCGCTCCAGCACCGTGCGGACATCCTGCGCCTCGGCGTCGGTCTCCTCGCTGGCGATGTCGCGGACGTGCAGGATCACGTCGGCTTCCTTCACCTCCTCGAGGGTGGCCCGGAAGGATTCGACCAGCTCGTGCGGCAGGTCCGAGATGAAGCCCACGGTGTCGGACAGGATCGCCGGTCGCCCATCGGGCAGGTCCAGCATGCGCAGGGTCGGATCGAGGGTGGCGAACAGCATGTCGGCCGCCATCACGTCCGCCTTGGTCAGGCGGTTGAACAGGGTCGACTTGCCGGCGTTGGTGTAGCCGACCAGGGCCACGGCCGGGAACGGATGGCGCTGGCGAGCGCCGCGCTGGAGGTTGCGGGTGCGGCGCACCTCGACCAGCTCGCGCTTCAGCTTGCCGATCTTCTCGGCCAGCAGCCGGCGGTCGGTCTCGATCTGGGTTTCACCAGGACCGCCCATGACCCCGAAGCCGCCGCGCTGGCGTTCCAGGTGGGTCCAGGTGCGGACCAGGCGCGAGCGTTCGTAGGACAGCCTGGCCAGTTCGACCTGCAGGATGCCTTCGCGGGTCCGGGCGCGCCGGGCGAAGATCTCGAGGATCATGCCCGTGCGGTCCATGACCTTGACCTGCCAGGCCTTCTCCAGATTGCGCTGCTGGACCGGCGTCAGGGCGTCGTCGACGACGGCGACATCGACCTCGAGCCGAGCGCAGAGCGCCCCGATCTCGTCGACCTTACCGCTGCCGAACAGCGTCGCAGGCGTGCGCTTGCGCAGGGGCGCGATGATCGCGTCCCTGATCTCCAGATCGAGCGCCTCGGCGAGGCCGACGGCCTCTTCCAGGCGCGCCTGGGAACTGCGCGCCGAGTCGCGGCCGTCTCGCTGGGGATGAATGACTAGCGCCCCCTGAGGGGGCGCTTCACGATCGATGGACTTGGAGGTCAATCGCCCTCGTCTTCCGCCGGTTCATAGAGCTGAACGGGCTGAGCCGGCATGATGGTGGAAATGGCGTGCTTATAGACCAGCTGCGACTGGCCGTCGCGGCGCAGCAGCACGCAGAAATTATCGAACCAGCTCACGACGCCCTGCAGCTTCACGCCGTTCACCAGGAAGATCGTCAGCGGCGTCTTCGACTTGCGGACGCTGTTCAGGAACGTGTCCTGGAGGTTCTGTTTCTTTTCGTTGCCGGACATGGCTTGTCGCCCTTTTCTCTGTTCCGGGAGGCAAAACGCCTCCCACACACATGCATGAGGCTAGACCGGCGGATGTGACCGGCGCAATCGCGCCGCTCGCATCAGACGGCGGTCGCCCTCGCGCGCTCGATATAGAGGCGTCGGAGCTTCATCGCCACCGGTCCGACCTCACCATTTCCAATCGGCTTGTCGTCGACGGCCACGACGGGCAGCACCAGACTGCCGGCGCCGGTGATGAACGCCTCTTTCGCAGCGACGGCCTCGGCGGGCGTGAACGGCCGCTCCTCAACCTTCATGCCCTCGTCGCGCAAGACGTCGAGCAGGGTGCGGCGGGTGACCCCGCGCAGGATGTTGGCGTTGGTGTCGCGGGTGCGCAGGACCCCGTCGGCGTCGATGATCCAGGCGTTGGACGAGGCGCCCTCGGTGACGAAGCCCAGCTCGTCGACGAACCAGGCTTCGGCCGCCCCGCGTTCCTTGGCCGCCTGCTTAGCCAGGGCGTTGGGCAACAGGCCGACGGTCTTGATGTCGCAGCGGCCCCAGCGGTTCTCCGGGGTGGTGATGACCTTCACGCCCTTGGCGGCCTTGGCCTCGCTCGCCGCGCGATCGACGGGAGACACCGTGATGACCACGGCCGGCGGGACCGGCTGGTCCGGGAAGGCGTGGCCGCGCGGGGCGACCCCGCGGCCGACCTGCAGGTAGAGCAGACCTTCGCTGATCCGGTTGCGGCGCACCGCCTCGCGCAGCACGATCGTCAGCGCCGCGCGGCTCATCGGCATCGGGATGCGCAGTTCGCCGAGGCTGCGCTCCAGGCGTGCGAAATGCCCCTCGGCGTCGGCCAGCTTGCCGTCGAACAGGGCCCAGACCTCGTAGACCGCGTCGGCCAGCTGGTAGCCGCGGTCCTCGATGTGCACCACGGCCTCGCCGTGCCGCACGAACTGCCCGTTCACATAGGCGATACGCCCCACCTTACGCGTCCTCTTCTTCCATTGGCCTGGCGCCCGACAGGCCCAGGGACTTCAGTTTGCGGTGCAGGGCCGAGCGCTCCATGCCGATGAAGGCCGCGGTCCGCGAGATGTTGCCCGAGAACCGCAGCATCTGAGCGTTGAGGTACTCGCGCTCGAACACCTCGCGCGCCTCGCGCAGCGGCAGGGCGATGATCTTCTCAGCGCCCAGGCTGGAGGGCTGATCGTTCACCACCGCGTCGTTGGGGAGCATCTCGGCGCTGATCGGCTCGCTGGGATCGCCGGCGGCCAGGATCAGCATGCGCTCGACGTTATTGCGCAGTTGGCTGAGGTTGCCCGGCCAGGCCCGCACCTGCAGCGCAGCCAGCGCGTCGTCGGCCAGCCGCCGACGCGGCATGCCGGTCGCCTCGCAGATGCGGTTGACGAAGTAGTCGATCAGCTCGGGGATGTCCTCGCGCCGCTCCGACAGCCCGGGCACGCTGACGGGCACCACGTTCAGGCGGTGGAACAGATCCTCGCGGAACCGGCCCGCATTGATCTCCTCGCGCAGATCGCGGCAGGTCGAGGAGACCACCCGAACATCAACCTGCACGTCCTGCTCTCCGCCCACACGGCGGAATCGCTGCTCCACCAGGACCCGCAGAATACGGCTCTGGGTCTCACGCGGCATGTCCGCCACTTCATCGAGGTATAGCGTTCCGCCATGGGCGCGTTCGAAGACCCCGATCTTGGCCGGCCGACCGCCCTCGTGCTCCTCGCCGAACAGTTCGGCGTCCACTCGTTCGGGCGTCATGCCAGCGGCGCTGATCACGACGAACTCGTTGCGCGTCCTGGGGCTTGCCGAGTGGATCAGTCGCGCCACAGTCTCCTTGCCCGAACCCGGCGGGCCGGCGATCAGCACGCGGCTGTTGGCCGAGGCCAGCTTGGCGATCAGGCCGCGCAGCTGCTGGGTGACCACAGATTTGCCGATCAGCCCGTCGGGCTGGATCGTCTGGGCGCGCAGGCGGCGGTTCTCGCGCTTGAGGTTGCTGGTCTCCAGGGCCCGCTCGACGCACAGCAGCAGGCGATCCGACTTGAACGGCTTTTCCAGGAACTCGTAGGCGCCGCGCTTGATCGCGCTGACCGCGGTCTCGATGTTGCCGTGGCCGGAGATCATGATCACCGGGATGTCGGCGTCCAGCGTTTTGACCAGGTCGAGCAGCTCAAGCCCGTCCATCCCTCCGCCCTGCATCCAGATGTCCAGGATCAGCAGGGCCGGCTTGCGCGACTTGATGGCGGCAAGGGCGCTCTCGGAGTCGTTGGCCGTGCGCACCGCATAGCCCTCGTCGGACAGGATGCCTGCGACCAGCTCGCGGATGTCCGCTTCGTCGTCGACCACCAGAACGTCAGCCGCCATCACATCACTCCTGCGTCTTGAGCTCTTGGCTCAGGTCCGGCGTCGGCGTCGGGCGCAGCCGGCGCCGCCGTGGGAAGTTTCAGCACTGCACGGGCGCCGCGTCCGCCCGTCGCATCGGTCAAAATCAGTTCGCCGCCATGGTCTTCCAGGATGCGCTTGACGATCGCCAGCCCCAGCCCTGTGCCCTTCTCGCGCGTGGTGACATAGGGCTCGGTCAGGCGGTCGCGGTCCTTGTCGGGCAGGCCGACGCCATTGTCCTCGACGATCACCTGCACCCCCTGTTCGTCGGAGAGCAGGCGGACCGAAATCCGGCCCTTGGGTTCCGGCTCGGCGGCGACCCGCGCCGCAACCGCCTCCGCGGCGTTCTTGAGGATGTTGGTCAGCGCCTGGGCGATCATCCGCCCGTCGGCCACCAGCGTCACATGCGGGGTCGGATCGAGCAGCTCGACGTCGATGTCCGGCGCGGCGACCCGCTGGGCGAACACCGCCGCGCGGACCAGCTCAGCGCCGTCCTGCGCCGCGAACTTGGGCGCTGGCATTCGGGCGAACGACGAGAACTCGTCAACCATCCGCCCGATCCCGTCGACCTGGCGCACGATGGTGTCGGTGCAGCGGTCGAAGGTCTCCAGGTCCTCCTGGGCGACGTCCTTGCGGAACTTGCGGCGCAGGCGTTCGGCCGACAGCTGGATCGGGGTCAGCGGGTTCTTGATCTCGTGGGCGATGCGGCGGGCGACGTCGCGCCAGGCCGCGTTGCGCTGGGCCGAGACGAGGCGGGTAATGTCGTCAAAGGTCAGCACCAGGCCGCCCTCGGAGCGGCTGGCGCGCACCCGCAGCCGATGGGTTTCGCGGGCCCGCGCCACATCCACCTCGGCCTCGGACTCGCCGGCCTGGTCGGCGCGATCGGCGATGGCGACGAATTCGGGCGCCACCTCCTGCAGCCGCCGGCCGCTGGTCTGGCCCTCGGCCAGATCGAGCAGGATCCGCGCCTGGCGGTTCACGGCCGAGATCCGGCCGTCGGAATCCAGGCCGATGACGCCGGCCGAGACTTCGGCCAGGACGGTCTCGATGAACTGACGACGCTCCTCGGCCTCGTCGCCCGCGCGCTTCAGCGCCGCCTGCTGGGCTTGCAGATCGTGCGTCATGCTGTTGAAGGCGCGCGACAACACGGCGAGCTCTTCGGGATCCTCGGAGGTGTCGACCCGCGCATCGAGATCGCCGCCGGCGACCCGCCCGGCCGCCTGCACCAGACGCCCGACCGGCGCCGAGATGGCGCTGGCCGCGCCCATGCCCAGCCACACTGCGCCGACCAGAACCAGCATCGCCGTCTCGATGTAGGAAAGCGCAAAGACCCGTTGAATCCGCGCGCGGCTTTCGGCCGCCTCGCGATAGGCGGTCACCGCCCGATCGGCCTCGTGCAGTTGATTGACGATCCCCGCCTGCACCGGTCGGGTCACATAGAGATAGGCGTCCGGATAGGCCGTCAGCCGCGTCAGCGCCCGCGTCAGGTTCGGCGACACCGAGATCGAACCCTCGTCGGCGGCGGCGAAGCTGGACGGCGGCGGGGCCTGGAAGCCCACCACGTCGACGGCCTCGGCCCGCGCCAGGATCCGCCCTTCGCGATCGATCAGATAGGCCGCGGGAAACGCGTGATAGGAGGCCTGGTAGGCCAGGAAGTGGCTGAAGGTGACCGGGCTGACCTGCAGCGCCGGAGCGGCGCGGTTGAGGTCGTTGGCCATCAGGGTCACGTGCTCTTCGACGAACTGGCTTTGGTCTTCGACATAAGAACGCATCACCGTCGCCGAGTTTTCGACCACGGTCTGGACCCGTTCGGAGAACCAGTTCTCGACGCCGCGGTTGACCAGCACCGTATAGAACAACGCCACGACCATGGCCGGGGCGACCGCCGCCAGGGCGAACAGGGTCACGAAGCGCACGTGCAGCCGGGCGGCCGGATCGACCGAACGGGCCCGAAGCATGGTCGCCACCCGGAACCCGACCTGGGCGGCGAGCGCCAGGATCAGCACCAGGTTGAAGGCCAGGATCGCCAGAATGTTCTTGGAGGCCGGAGCCAGCGGGCCGGTCTCGGGCGGCGACGCGGCCAGCAGGATCGCCACTGCGGTAAGCACCGCGGCCAGCGCATAGCCGCCGCCGAGCACGTAGCGTGATTGCAGCGCCCGCCAGAACCGCGCGGCGGGCGTCGCGTGAGTTCCGCCTTCGTGACTCAGAGACGCCATTACAACGGCGACCCTAACCACCTGTGCCCCAAATTCAACACTGATGTTGCGCTCAAGCTTCACAGTTGCTTGGGGATGACAGCGCTTTTCGACTGCGCTATCGATGGCGGTGATGATCCTCGCCACCAGCCAATATTCGTTTTGGTATTTTGGCTATTCCGATGCCGCTGGCGGAGGAAGGGGATCGCGCGACAGCACGCTGTCATAGGACGCAAGACCCACCCAGCCGCCAGCACCTGGCGGCTTTTCTTTTGCGCCGCCGGAGACTGAAACCACCCGGAGCGCACCCGTGAACACCGACGACCTACGTATCCTCGACATCAAGCCCCTCGCCTCGCCGGCGCAGGTGATGGGCGACCTGCCGGCCAGCGACGCCATCGGCGCACTCGTGGCGGGCAGCCGACACAAGATCCATGACATTCTCCACGGCGCAGACGACCGTCTGGTGGTCGTGATCGGCCCCTGCTCGATCCACGATCCTGTCGCCGCGATGGAGTACGCGCGACGACTGGCCGCACAGCGCGATCGCTTCGCCGGCCAACTTGAGATCGTCATGCGCGTCTATTTCGAGAAGCCGCGCACCACCGTCGGCTGGAAGGGCCTGATCAACGACCCCCACCTCGACGGCACGTTCCGGATCGACGAAGGCCTGCCGCTGGCGCGCAAGCTGCTACTCGAGGTCAACGCGCTCGGCCTGCCGGCCGCGGTCGAATTCCTCGACGTGACGACGCCGCAGTACCTGGCCGACCTGGTGGCCTGGGGCGCAATCGGCGCACGCACCACCGAGAGCCAGATCCACCGCGAGATGGCCTCTGGGCTCTCCTGCCCGATCGGCTTCAAGAACGGCACCGACGGCAATCTGCGCATCGCCGTCGATGCGGTGAAGGCTGCTAGCCAGCCGCACCATTTCCTGGCCATCGGCAAGGACGGCCGCGCCGCCATCGCCGCCACCCGCGGCAATGACGACAGCCACGTGGTTCTGCGCGGCGGCAAGACCCCGAACTACGACGCCGCCGGCGTCGCGGCCGCCTGCTCGGAGCTGGCGACCAGCGGCCTGCGTCAGAGCGTGATCATCGACGTCAGCCACGCCAACAGCGGCAAGAAGCCCGAGAACCAGCCGGCCGTCACCCGCGACGTCGCCGCCCAGGTCGCGTCCGGCGACCAGCGCATCGCCGGGCTGATGATCGAAAGCCACCTCGTGGCCGGGCGCCAGGATCTCGTCGAAGGCCAGCCGCTGGTCTACGGCCAGAGCATCACCGACGGCTGCATCGACTGGGACGCCTCGGTCGAGCTGCTCGAGGAGCTGGCCCTGGCGGTCGAGGCCCGTCGGCGGGTGCGCGCCGCCCAGCCGGCCGGCGAGACGGTTCAGGCCTGACCTGACAGGCGGGAGCGCGCACCGGGGTGCGCTCCCGTCGATATTCGCTCGTCCCGCCGCCGACGGGACTTGGCGCGCCCGATCGGTTCAGGTCTGTTGGCGTCCGCCTCGCCACCAACGACCAGGACCCGACATGGCCGATCCCCGTTCCCTTGGCTTCTGCCCCGACCGCCTCGCCAAGCTCGACCGCTTCATCAGCGAGAAGTACCTGCAGCCTGGCCGCATGCCCTGCGCCCAGGTGCTGATCGCGCGCCACGGCGAGATCGTGCACGAGTTCGTCGGCGGCCAGCGCGACTTGGCCCGGGGACTGGCCTGCGAGGCCGACACCGTCTTCCGCATCTATTCGATGACCAAGCCGATCACCTCCGTCGCCTTCATGATGCTGGTCGAGGAAGGCAAGGTCGCGCTCGACGATCCGGTCCACCGCTTCATTCCCGAATGGGCCAACCTCGGCGTCTTCAACGCCGGAAGCACCGGCGGCTTCCTGACCAAGCCCGTCACGCGCCCGATGCAGATGGTCGACCTGCTGCGCCACACGTCCGGACTGACCTACGGCTTCCAGAACCGCACCAATGTCGACGCCGCCTATCGCAAGGCCGGGGTCGGCGAGATCGGCAGCACCTTGCCGCTGGAGGCGATGATCGAGACGCTGGCGACCCTGCCGCTCGAGTTCTCCCCCGGCGAGGCCTGGAACTACTCAGTGTCCACCGACGTGCTGGGCTACCTGGTCGGCAAGATCGCCGGCATGCCCTTCGAAGAGTTCCTGCAACAGCGGATCTTCGCGCCGCTGGGCATGATCGACACCGGCTTCCGGGTCCGCGAGGGCCAGGGCGGGCGCCTCGCCGCCTGCTACAACGCCACCCCGAAGGGCGGACTGGACCTGCAGGACGACGCCACCACCAGCCCCTACCTGCAGCCGCCGTCGTTCGTTTCCGGCGGCGGCGGGCTGGTCTCGACCGCCGCCGACTACATGAAATTCTGCCAGATGCTGCTGAACCGCGGCGAGTACGGCGGCGTCCAGCTCATCGCCCCCAAGACCCTCGACCTGATGACCGCCAACCACTTGCCCGACGGCAAGGACCTGACCCAGCTGTCGCGCTCGCTGTTCTCGGAGGCGACCAACGCCGGCGTCGGATTCGGCCTCGGCTTTGCGGTGGTGCAGGACGCGCCGCGAACCCTGGTCCCCTGCAGCGACGGCGAGTTCTACTGGGGCGGCGCGGCCAGCACAGCCTTCTGGGTCGACCCGGCCGAGGACCTCTCGGTGGTATTCATGACCCAGGTGCTGCCCTCGTCGGCCTATCCCATCCGGCGAGAGCTGCGGACCCTGGTCTACTCGGCCCTGACCGAGCCAGCCGTCTGATCGGCCGCGCTAGACCCTTTCCGGTTCAGGTGGAATCACCTGAACCGGACAAAAAGGGTCTATCTTCAAAGATTTAGAGCGTGTCGGTCGCTTCAACCGGCTTCCACTTGAAGCTGTCACGCTCTAGCGGCGGCCGCGGGCCATCTCGACGCCCAGGTCCTGGATCTTCTTGCGCAGGGTGTTGCGGTTGAGACCCAGGATCTCGGCCGCGCGCACCTGGTTGCCACGCGTGGCGGCCAGGGTCAGCTGGATCAGCGGTCGCTCGATTTCCTCAAGCACCCGATCATAGAGTCCGGCCGGCGGCACGCCGTCCGGCTGCTCGGCGAAGTAGCCGCCCAGGTGCCGCTCGACGAGGGTGGCCAGGGTCACCGGCCCCTCGTGCCCCGGAATCGCCGGCTGCTGGTCGGCCAGTTCGCGCTCGACGATCCGCGCAGTAATCAGCTCCTCGGCATAGAGCGCGCAGATCCGCCGGATCAGGTTCTCCAGCTCCCGGACATTGCCCGGCCAGCCATGCAGCTTCAGGCGCTCCAGGGCGCTGGCGTCGATGGTCTTGGCCGGCAGGCCCTCGCGGTTGGCGCGCAGCAGGAAGGCCCGCGCCAGATCTGGGATGTCCTCGGTGCGATCGCGCAGCGGCGGCAAGCGCAACGGCGCGACGTTCAAGCGGAAGAACAGGTCTTCGCGGAACAGGCCCTGCTGGATCAACGCCCGCAGGTCGCGGTTGGTCGCCGCGATGATCCGCACATTGGGCGGTCGGCCGGTCTTGGGGTTCAGCGACTGCTCGGACCCGTCGATCACCCGCAGCAGGCGGGTCTGGGCATCCAGCGGCATGTCGCCGATTTCGTCGAGGAACAGCGTCCCGCCGTCAGCCTCGACCAGCTTGCCGTAGTCCCCGTCGTCGCGACCGAACAGCTCCGCCTCGACCCGCTCGCGCGGGACGGCGGCCAGGTTGATGACGACGAACTTGCCGTCCTTGCGTCGGCCCATGTCGTGCAGGGCCCGCGCCACCAGTTCCTTGCCGGTGCCGCTCTCGCCGAGGATCAGCACCGTCAGGTCGGCCCCGACCAGGCGGGCGATCGTGCGATAGACGTCCTGCATCGGCCCGGACCGGCCGATCAGCGGCAACCGCTCGTCGCGCACTGCTCGGGCCTGCGCCTTGGTGGCCTCGCTGTCGGCCGGCCGCGACAGCGCCCGCCGCGCCGCCGAGGTCATGTCGTCGAGGTCGAATGGCTTGGAGACGTAGTCGAACGCCCCGGCGTCGGCCGCGTTGACCGCGGTCAGCAGGGTGTTCTGTGCGCTCATCACGATGACCGGCAGTCGCGGCCGCTCCTTGCGGATGCGCGGCAGCACGTCGAACACGTTTTCGTCCGGCATCACCACGTCGGTAACGACCAGGTCGCCTTCGCCGTCCGAAACCCACTTCAGCAAGGTGGTGGCGTTGCCGGTGGCGCGCACCTGATAGCCCAGCCGCGTGAAGGCCTGGCTCAGCACCAGCCGGATCGACGCGTCGTCATCAGCGATCAGGATCTTCTTGCTGGCGTTCGTCATCGCATTCATGCCGGCGTATCCTCTCCAGACGCGATCGGCAGGAGCACACGGAAGGTCGTGCGCCCCGGCTCGGATTCGAAATCGATCAGGCCGCCGTGCCCGGCGACCAGTTTGGCGACCAGGGCCAGGCCCAGGCCCGCCCCGTGGGTCTTGCTGCTGACGAACGGCTGGAACAGGCTCTCGCGTAGATGCGCGGGCACCCCGGGGCCGTTGTCCTGGACCCGGATCTCCAGCGGCGCGCCGCGCAGGACGTGGCCCTTGGCGGCGCGAACCTTCACGCCATGACGGTATCCGGTGTGAACCGTGATCGCTCCGCGGCCGTCGCCGCGTCCATGCGCCGCCTCAGCGGCGTTCTTCACCAGGTTCAGGAAGATCTGGATCAGCTGATCCTCGTCGCCATAGGCGGGCGGCAGCGAGGGATCGTAGTCGTCGGTGAGCGTCAGGCCGTCGGCGACGCCGTTGGCGGCGAGCGCCTTCACCCTGTCGAGCACCTGGTGAATGTTGATCGGCTTGCAGTCGGGCAAGGCGTCGTCGGAGAACGCCTCCATTCGATCGACCAGGCGTCGAACGCGGTCGGTTTCGTCGACGATCAGCTGGGCGAGCGGGGCGTCCTCGGCCCGCGCGCCCGCCTTCAGGAGCTGGGCGGCGCCGCGAATGCCTGCCAGCGGATTCTTGATCTCATGGGCCAGCATGTGGCCCAGCCCTACGATGGTCCGCAGGCCCGCCTGCTCCGCGCCGGTCCGCTCGCCGCCCAGCGCCCCGCCCTTGACGTGCAAGGTCAGCAACACAGACCCATCGGCGAGCGGGGCCGCCGCGCCGTCCGCCTCGAAGGACGGGTGCCCGAACAGGCTGATTTCCACGCCACGCTCGCGGACCCGAACCCCTTCCTCCAGGGCCCGATCCAGCAGCGAGACCAGCGCCGATCCCGGCGGCAACGCCGCGCCGAACCGACCGCGGGTCAACAACCCCAGCCCTTGACCGAACAACGCCTCGGCCGCCTCGTTGACCGCGACCAGCGCTCCGTCACGGCTGACCACAAGGGCCGGTTCCGGAGAGACGTCGAAGGCGCTCGACTTCAGAAGCTCCAGGTTCAGGCCGGGCGGCGCCGCGCGGGTCTGGTTGGTCATGCGGCAAGTCTCGGTTGGGGTTCACGCCACAAAGCGGTCAGGCCGGCTTCGACCTCCGCCGGATCGTCCAGCCGGCACAGCGTCGAGCGTGCGGCGCGGCGCGCCTCGGCCGTCTCCGGCCAGGGCGCATTCTCGATGTAGGAGGCCAGATGCTTGCGGAAGATCCGCAGCCCGAGCCGATCGCCGTAGAAGTTCAGGCTGTCGCGGAAGTGCTCCAGCGCGATCTCCAGACGCCGCTCTGCATGCGGTTCCTCGAACGCGCGGCCGGCCAGTTCGGCTTCGATCTGGGTGGCGACCCAGGGCCGCCCGTAAACGCCGCGGCCGACCATCACCCCGTCGGCACCCGAGGCCGCGAGCGCTTGGCGCGCGCTGTCGCCGTCGATGATGTCGCCATTGACGATGACCGGGATCGAAACCGCTTCCGTCACCGGGCGCACGGCGCTCCAGTCGGCGGTGTCCTTGTAGAATTGGCAGCGCGTGCGGCCATGAATGGTCACCGCCCGTGCGCCGCGGGCCTGGGCCCGCGCGGCGATGTCCGGCGCGTTCTTCGAGGCTGCATCCCAGCCCAGCCGCATCTTCACCGTGACCGGCACGTCGACGGCGTCGACCGCCGCGGCGATCAGGCTCTCGGCCAAGTCCGGCTCGCGCATCAGCGCCGAACCGGAGAGTACGCCAGTCACTTCCTTGGCCGGGCAACCGAAGTTGAGATCGATGATCTGGGCCCCGGCCTGCGCCGCCAGGCGCGCGCCTTCGGCGATATGGGCCGGGTCGCGACCGACCAGTTGCACGACCATCAAGGGCAAACCCTCGCCCACCGCCGCGCGGCGCACGACGTCGGGTCGGCCCTTGGAGAACTCGGCGCAGGCGACCATCTCGGTCGCGACATAGCTCGCGCCCAGCTTGCTAGCGGCCTTGCGGAACGGCAGGTCGGACACGCCGGTCATCGGCGCGATCCAAGCGCGGCCGCCGACTTCCACATCCCCGATCTTGAGCGTGCTGCTCATTTTGTAATCACCCCTACCGCCTCTGTTTTAGGCAAATTGTGCACCGCCGTAAAGCCTAGACAGCAGGCGTGCGCGCCCTAAACAGACCCCATGGATTTCTCAGCCGTCATCGTCGCCGCCGGTTCCAGCACACGCGCCGGCCCAGGCGCGCCCAAGCCTTGGCGCAGCTTGGGAGGACGCCCGATCCTGTCATGGTCGATCGAAGCCCTCGCCGCGGCGGGGGCGCGACAGATTGTCGTCGTCGTCGCCGAGGCCTGGATCAGCGAAGCAGCCGAACTGCTGCAGGGCGTTCCGGGCGCGCTCGCGGTTCGCGGCGGGGCGACACGGGCGGAATCGGTGCAGCAGGGCCTGGCCGCGCTGCCGGCCGGCGACACCGCAGCCGTTCTGGTGCACGACGCCGCCCGCCCTTTCCTGACGACCGCTCACGTCCGCGGCCTGCTCGCCGCCCTTGAGGTCGCGGACGGGGCGGTCCCTGCCCTGCCCGTCGCCGACACCCTCAAGCGCGGCCGCGACGTCGTCGCTGAAACCGTGTCGCGCGACGGGCTTTGGCGAGCCCAGACCCCGCAGGCCTTCCGGCTGGACGTCCTGCGCGCAGCCTACGCCGCCTGGCCGGCGGACGCCGAGCCCACCGACGACGCCGCGGTCGTGGAACGCGCCGGCGGCAAGGTCGCCATCGCTCCCGGCGATCCGCGGCTGATGAAACTGACCTATCCGGAGGACTTCGCCATGGCCGAGCAACTGGCGGGCGGCGCACGCATCACCCGTATCGGCCAGGGCGTCGACGCCCACCGCTGGGGCCCTGGCGAGGCGGTCTGGCTATGCGGGGTGAAGATCGAGCACGACCAGACCCTGATCGGCCACTCTGACGCCGACGCCGGGCTCCACGCCCTGACCGACGCCATCCTGGGCGCCATTGGCGAAGGCGACATCGGCGAACACTTCCCGCCGTCCGACCCGCAATGGAAGGGCGCGGCCTCCGACAGGTTCCTGCTGCACGCGGTCGAAATCCTGACGAACAAGGGCGGCCGGATCGTCAACGCCGACGTCACCCTGGTCTGCGAGCGACCCAAGATCCGCCCGCACCGCGACGCCATGCGCCAACGCCTGGCCGAACTGTTGGGCGTGCCGCTCGACCGCGTCAGCGTGAAGGCCACGACCACCGAAGGCATGGGCTTCACCGGCCGCCAGGAGGGCCTGCTGGCCCAGGCGATCGTGGCGGTGGAAACGCCCGCCTAGGGCAGCCAGGGCCAGCTCACCTTCAGCTGAGCGTACATCGCCCCGGCGAGGTTCATGTAGTCGTCGGTCCAAGGCCGGACCGCGGTCGGATCGGTCGGCGACCAGCGCTTGTCGGCCTCGTAAGGCGCCAGGGCGGCCACGCTGCGGGTCACGATCATCGCGTCCTCGGCCGACTCCCAGAGCGGGGGGCTGCCCTTGGCCGGGCTGTGGCGCTGGATCAGCGCAAAGCCGCCCGCCGCCTCAGCGACCGCCATGGCCGGCGCGCGCAGCTCGAGATTGCGGTTCGACAGGTGCACGATGAGCACGCCGTCGGGCTTCAGCTTGGCTAGATAGCCCTTCATCGCTTCGACGGTCAGCAGATGCGCCGGCACCGCATCGGATGAGAAGGCGTCGATAAGCAGCACGTCGAAGGTTCCGTCCGGCTGCTTGGCCAACGTCAGGCGCGCATCGCCGACCACATAGTCGATCGCCCCGCCCGCGCAGGTCGTCGTGTAGCTGAAGAGTTTGGGATTGGTCGCCAGCCGGATCACCAGCGGATCGATCTCGAAGAAGGTCAGGTGATCGCCCTTGCGGGTGTAGGCCGCGACCGCCCCGGTGCCGAGGCCGACGGCCCCGACCCGCAGGGGCGTCGGACGCTTGATCTCATGGCTGAACACCTGCCCGATCGGCGTCTCCGGCGCGTAGTAGACCAGCGGTCGGCACATGTAGCGCGGGTCCTGGGCTTGGGCGCCGTGCAGGGTCGTGCCGTGCGACAGCATCTTTACCGGCCCGCCCATCGCCGGCACTGGCATTTCCGACTGTCGCAACACCCCGAAGAAGCTGCGCCAGCTCTGGCGCACGTCGACGCGGTCGCCGACCAGGGTCGCAGACATCGACAGAACCGCCACCAGGCCGAAGAAGACGATCATCTGACGGCGGATCACGAACGCGCAAACCGTCGCCACGAGCAACAGCCCGATGACGATGAACTTCAGGTGGTCGGCCATCCCGAACTTCAAGGCGATCACCGGCGCAGCAGCCGCTGCGACGGCTCCGAGCGTGAAGGTCGTCCAGCGCCACGGCTCGACGGGCTGGAGCCCTGGCCTCGCCAGACAGGCCAGCACCAGGACCAGCGGATATTCCCAGACGTTGACGAAGATCACCGGCGCCAGGAAGGCGTTGAACGCCCCGCCGACCACGCCGCCGAACGACATCCAGAGATAGAACTCCGTCAGATGGGAAGGATTGGGCCGCCTGGCGACCAGCGCCTGATGGCACATCAGCGCCGTCAGGAAGAAGGCGCCCAGGTGCACAAAGAGCTGATGCGCGAAGTTGGCCTCCTTGAACGGCATCAACGCCGCGCAGGCGACCACCGCCGCGGCCTGCAGCGTCAGCGTCAGTTCCGACGAAATGATCGGCTTGTCCGAGAAGGCGATGATGAAGGTCAGCAGATAGAGGGCCAACGGGATGACCCAGAGGAACGGCGCCGAGGCCACGTCCGTGGTGATGTGGGTGGTCACTCCCAGCATCAGGCTGGACGGGATCGCCGCCAGCCCGACCCAGATCGCCCGATCGCGCCAGGACGGCGCAGGCCCAGCAGCAACGGCAGGCGCTTCGATCGTCGCGACGCGCGCTCTCGACACGAACAGCGCCAGGATTGCCATCAGCACGACGAAGGCCACGTACCCGGTGCTCCAGCCAGCCGTCTGGCCGTGCAGGGTGGCGAGCGGCTCGACCAGCGCCGGATAGGCCAGCAGCGCCAGCAGGCTGCCCAGGTTGGACGCCGCATACAGCGCGTAAGGCTCGGCCCCGGTCTCGGCATGGATGGTGCGCGCGTGCCAAGCCTGCACCAGCGGCGCCGTGGCCGACAGGATGGCGAACGGCGCGCCTATCGACACCGCCAGCACCCCCAGCAGCCAGAGCGACGGATAGTCGGACGACGGCTCGCCCAGCACGCCCGTCACCCGCAGCGGCAAGGCCAGGGCCGCGACCAGCAGCGCTGCCACGTGCACCAGAGCCTGACCCCGCACCGAGCGGATCTTCTGGAGAAAGTGGGCGTAGCCATAGCCGACCAGCAGTGCGGCCTGGAAGAAGGCGATGGAGGTGTTCCACACCGACGAACTGCCGCCCAGCAGCGGCAGCACCAGCTTGGCCACCATCGGCTGGACCAGAAACACCAGACCCGCGCTGGCGAAGGTCGTCACCGCAAAAAGGACCGGAGAGATCGAGGCGGCTGGCCGTTCGGCCCGTTCTAACGTGGTCATGGGATCGAATCGGCTTGTGTGGGGGGCTTCGGCGATGTTGTGGTCAGCCTTCGCCCTTGCCTAGAGCCCGCTGGAGTCGCCCCGCATGTTTTCCCTTGAGATCGAAACCCTGGCGCGGCTGCTGATCGACGAAGCGCGCGAGCGCTCGCTGCGCATCGTCACGGCCGAAAGCTGCACGGGCGGGCTGGTCGCCGGCGCGATCTGTTCGATCCCGGGCGCCTCCGACGTCTTCGAGCGCGGCTTCGTCGTCTACACCAACCGCGCCAAGCAGGAACTGCTGGGCGTGCCCGGAGATCTGATCGCCGACCTGGGCGCGGTGTCCGAGCCGGTCGCCCGGATGATGGCCGAGGGCGCGCTGGAAGCCTCGAACGCCCACGTCGCGGTCGCCGTCACCGGCGTGGCGGGGCCCGGCGGCGGCACGCCGATGAAGCCGGTCGGCACCGTGCACATCGCCACGGCGCGCTCGAACCAAGCGCTGATGCATCGTTCCGAACTGTTCGACGGCGTGACCCGCGCCGATATCCAGGAGCAGGCGGTGCAGGCCGCGCTGCAAGCGCTGCGCGACCGCATGACCTAGGCGGGGTAAAGCGCCCTCGCCCGCCCTTCGAAGCAGGCCATCAGCCGATCGACGGCGTGGTTGAAGTTCGCATCCAGCACCCCAGTCAGCAGCCGGGTCTTGAACTCGAAGTCGATGTCGAACTCGATCCGGGTTCCGCCCGGCGCCTCCACGAAGCGCCAGCGGTTCACCAGGTGCTTGAACGGCCCTGACAGCAGTTGCACGTCGATCTGCCGCGCATTGGCGTCGCGCCGCACGCGCGTCGAGAACGCCTCCTTGAGGAACGCAAAACCCACCCCGACCTTGGCGTCGAGCTGGCTCACGCCCTCGGCCGGCGAGGTGTGGTTCCAGGTCCGCAGGGATTGGACCCACGGCACGAACTGCGGATAGGCCTCCACGTCGCCAACCAGCGCAAAGAGCTGGTCGGGCGCAAAGGGCAGCACCTTCTCGATATGATGGCGCGGCAAGCGGTTAGGCCGCCGCGTCCTTGGCGAGCCGCGCCGCCTTGAGCCGGGCGAAGTCCTCGCCCGCATGGTGGGACGAACGGGTCAGCGGGCTGGCCGAGACCATCAGGAAGCCCTTGGCGCGGGCGATCTCTTCGTAGGCCTTGAACTCTTCAGGCGTCACGAAGCGGTCGATGGCGGCGTGCTTGCGGGTCGGCTGGAGGTATTGGCCGATGGTCAGGAAATCGACGCCGGCCGAACGCATGTCGTCCATGACCTGCATGACCTCTTCCTTGGCCTCGCCCAAGCCGACCATGAGGCCCGACTTGGTGAACTGGTTAGGGTCGCGTTCCTTCACTCGCTCCAGCAGGCGCAGCGAGTGGTAATAGCGCGCGCCCGGCCGGATCGAGAGATAAAGCCGCGGCACGGTCTCGAGGTTGTGGTTGAAGACGTCGGGCTTGGAGTCGATGACGATCTCGGCCGCGCTCGGCGCCTTGCGCAGGAAGTCCGGCGTCAGGATTTCGATGGTCGTGCCGGGCGCCGCGGCGCGGATCGCATGCACCACCGCGGCGAAGTGCGCGCCGCCGCCATCGGCCAGGTCGTCGCGATCGACCGAGGTGATGACCACATGCTTCAGACCCATCTTCCGCACGGCGTCGGCGACGCGCGCGGGCTCAGTCGGATCGAGCGGCAGCGGCTTGCCGGTGCTGACATTGCAGAAGGCGCAGGCGCGGGTGCAGATTTCGCCCATGATCATCATGGTCGCGTGGCTCTGGCTCCAGCACTCGCCGATGTTCGGGCAAGCCGCCTCTTCACAGACCGTGGTGAGCCCATGCTCTTTCACGATCGAGCGCGTGGCGTTGTAGCCGGGCGAGCCCGGAGCGCGCACACGCAGCCATTCCGGCTTTCGCAGGATCGGCGTATCGGGGCGTGACTGCTTTTCGGGATGTCGGGGCCGTGGCCCCCCGATGGTGTCGATGACGGTCGCCATAAGGCCTAGATCGGCTTTCTAACCCTCCGGATCAAGGCGTGATTGAGCGGCCCGGCGACGCATGGTCAAACTCGGCCATGGTTCGCGCGTGTCTGCTCGCCGCTCTGGTCCTTTCCCTTGCGGCCTGCGGGCGCGACGGCGGCCGCGAGCCCTTCGCCGAAAGCCGCACCCCAGCCTCGCTGGCGCCGCGGTTCTACCCGCCGGAAGGCTGGGCCTGGGGCTATATCGGCGTTGGCGACCAGCCGCTGCAGCGATACGGCGTCGCCAGCACCAAGCGAGTTCCGGTCGCCACTGTGGTGATCGTGCCCGGCTACGGCGAAACCGCAGAGCTTTGGTTCGAGACCGCGTCGGACCTGATCGGGCGCGGCTACACGGTCTGGATCCTCGACCGCGCCGGCCAGGGCGGATCAGGCCGCTACGCCCTGCCCCGCGACCTCGGCTTCACCCCCTCGTTCGATCCGGAGGTCGCAGCCCTGCGCGAATTGGTGCGGGTGGTTGTCCGCCCGACGCCTACAGCGCCGCTCGTTCTGCTGACCCAGGCCGACGGCGCGGTGGTCGCGCTCAGCGCGGTCCGCTCGGGCCTGAAGGTCGACGGCGTCGTCGCCAGTGCGCCGCAGATGGCCGCCGCTCCGGAGAAGGCCCTGCTCGGACCGGTGAAGCGCGCCTCCGCGCCGCCCCCCGGCTGGAAGCCCTGGAGCCGGGAGACCCCAGACGATCGGGCCGCGGGCCGCACGCACGACGCCTGGCGCGGACAGGTCGGTCACGCCTGGATGGCCGCCAATCCCGACCTGCGGCTGACCGGCCCCAGCCTCGGCTGGGCGAACGCCTTCGAGACCGCCAGCCGGGTGCTTGAGTCCGGCGCACAGCAGGTCAGGCCGCCAGTGCTGATGCTCAATCCCGAGGCGCGGGCCGCCGCCTTCTGCGGGCGACTGCCAGACTGCACGGTCAACAGGTTGGCAGGCGCACGCAGCGCCCTGCACCTCGAAGCCGATCGTTGGCGGCGTCCCTGGCTCGATGCAGTCGGGGCGTTCATCGACGCCCGCCACGCCGCCCCTGC
Organism: Phenylobacterium sp.; assembly: GCF_013822795.1. Taxonomy (GTDB): domain Bacteria; phylum Pseudomonadota; class Alphaproteobacteria; order Caulobacterales; family Caulobacteraceae; genus Phenylobacterium. The sequence continues at coordinate 167,209 of NZ_PNLB01000007.1, forward strand.
GACGATTTCAGCAGCCGCGGCAAGAGCTTAAGCGCCTGACCACACTTGACGCGCAAGTCGAAGCTCACGACCTGTTACACATCTTTTCAACCTCGGGCGTCAGCTATAGGCTCGCGCCCAACAATAATCGGCGAGACGTTCGGGGAGGTTTTCGCCTTTGTCGCGTTCTTTTGATCCGCGTTCGTGCGAGCGCTCTCTTTTCGATGCGCTGGTCGACGCGCGCGCCACCTACGGCGCTAAGAAGCCGATCCTGGAAGACCAGGAGCGCAAGCCGCTCACCTATACCGATCTGATCCGCGCCTCCTTCGCGCTGGGCCGGAAGATCGCGGCCATGACGACCGAAGGCGAGCGGGTCGGCGTCATGCTGCCGGCCAGCGCCGGGGCCGTGGTCACCTTCTTCGCGCTGCATGCGTTCGGCCGCACGCCGGCGATGCTCAATTTCACCGCCGGCATCCGCAACCTGAAGGCCGCCTGCGAGCTGGCCGGGGTCAAGCGCGTGCTCACGTCGCACCGCTTCATCGAGCAGGGCAAGCTGCACGACCTGATCGACGCGCTCGAGCCGATCGCGACGGTCACCTATCTTGAGGACGTGCGCGAGACGGTCGGCTTGTCGGACAAGCTGTTCGCCGCCGCCGCCGGGGCCTTCCCCAAGCGGTTCCGCGCGGCGACCAAGCCATCCGATCCAGGCGTGATCCTGTTTACGTCCGGCAGCTTCGGCGCGCCGCGCGGCGTGATCCTCAGCCAGGCGAACCTGATCGCCAATGTGGAGCAGGTCGCGGCGCACATTCCCCTCGATCCGTCTTGGGTGATGTTCAACCCGCTGCCGACCTTCCATTGCTTCGGCCTCACCGGCGGGGTGCTGCTGCCGTTGATGAAGGGCATGAAGGCGTTCGAGTACCCCTCGCCGCTGCACGTCAAACAGATCCCGCCGCTGATCAAGGACACCGGTGCCTCGATCCTGTTCGCCACCGACACCTTCCTCAACCAGTACGCCCGCGCCGCAGAGCGCGACGAACTGTCGGGTCTGAAGTTCATCGTCTGCGGCGCCGAGAAGGTGCGTGACGAGACCCACAATCTGATCCGCGATCGCTTTGGCGACATCCCGGTGCTGGAAGGCTATGGCGCGACCGAGGCCTCGCCCGTGATCGCTGTGAACAAGCCCACCGACAACCGCCGCGGCACCGTCGGCGGGCTGCTGCCGGGCATCGAGACCAAGCTTGAAAAGGTCGAGGGCATTCCCGGCGGCGGGCGGCTGTTTGTACGCGGCCCGAACATCATGTCCGGCTACCTGACCGAGAACGGGCTCGAGCCGCCGCCAGGCGGTTGGCACGACACCGGCGACGTCGTCGACATCACCTCCGACAACTGGATCAAGATCCTCGGGCGAGTGAAACGCTTCGCCAAGGTCGGCGGCGAAATGGTCTCGCTGACCGCCGCCGAAGACATCGCCACCGCCGTCTGGCCTGACAGCCGCCATGCGGTGATCGCCATGCCCGACCCGAAGAAGGGCGAACGACTGGTGTTGGTCACCGACCGACGAGACGCCGACTCCAGCCCGCTTGTCGCCCACGCCCAGGCGATCGGTGCGCCGGAACTGGCCGTGCCGCGCAAGATCATCCGGGTCACCGAGATCCCTGTGCTGGGCACCGGCAAGACCGACTACGTGGCGATCACGCGGATGGCGGAGGCCGACGGGCGCCGCGCCGCCTGATCCCGACTGCATCGCGCCGCTCCGGCGCCGATTGGGAGGGACTGCTATGCCGAACCTCGAGGCCTGGGCGCCGCGGGTGCTGAGCCTGCTGCGCATCATCGCCGCCCTGCTCTTCATGGAGCACGGCCTGATGAAGCTGTTCCACTTCCCGGCGCCGCAGCCCGGCGCGCCCGATCCGTTGCCGATGATGCTTCTCGCCGCCGCCTGGATCGAGGTGATCGGCGGCGGTTTGCTGGCGCTGGGCCTGTTCACGCGGCTGGCGGCGTTCGTCTGTTCGGGACAGATGGCGGCGGCCTACTTCATCGCCCACGGCTCGCAGGGCTTCTGGCCGGCGCTCAACGGCGGCGAGCCGGCGATCCTGTTCTGCTTCGTGTTCTTCTATCTGGTCTTCGCGGGCGGCGGCGCCTGGAGCCTCGACGCCATGCGGCGCGGACGCCGCCGACGCCTGTAGTCAGAGGGCGCCTGGAAAGGCGCCCTCGTCTCCATCAGATGTGCAGGACGCGGCCGTAGGCGTCGAGCGCGGCCTCGTGCATCGCTTCGCTCATGGTCGGGTGCGGGAAGACGGTGGCGAACACCTCTTCCTCGGTCGCCTCCAGGGTGATGGCCAGGGTGAAGCCCTGGATCATCTCGGTGACTTCCGCGCCGATCATGTGCGCGCCGATCAAAGCGCCGGTCTTGGCGTCGAACACGGTCTTCACGAAGCCCTCGGTCTCGCCGGACGCGATGGCCTTGCCGTTCACCTTGAACGGGAAGCGGCCGACCTTGGCCTCGATCCCCTGCTCCTTGGCCTGCGCCTCGGTCAGGCCGACGGAGGCGATCTGCGGGGTCGAATAGGTGCAGCCGGGGATCGGCGAGCTGAGGTTGTTCGGCTTAAGGCCAGCGATGTGCTCGACGCAATGCACGCCCTCGTGGCTGGCCTTGTGCGCCAGCCAGGGCGGACCGGCGACGTCGCCGATGGCGTAGAGGCCCGGGACGCCGGTGCCGCCGTGGCCGTCGGTGACCACGTGGGTCTTCTCGACCTTCACGCCCAGGCCTTCGAGCCCAAGGTCCTCGACGTTGCCGACGATGCCGATGGCCACGATGGCGATGTCGGCTTCCAGCGTCTCGGCCTTGCCGCCGACTTCCAGTTCGATCGACACGCCGGTCTTGGACTTGGCGAGTTTCTTGACGCTGGCGCCGACCCGGAACTTCAGGCCGCGCTTTTCAAACGCTTTGTGAGCGGCCTTGGAGACTTCCTCGTCCTCGACCGGCAGGATGCGCGGCAGCGCCTCGATCACCGTCACGTCAGAGCCCAGGGCACGATAGAAGCTGGCGAACTCAATGCCGATGGCGCCGGATCCGATGACGATCAGCGACTTCGGCGCCGCCTTCGGAACCATGGCCTCGCGATAGGTCCAGATGCGATCGCCATCCGGCTCCATGCCGACGGCGGGGACCGTGCGCGCCCGCGCGCCGGTCGCCAGGATCACGTGCTTGGCCTGAACGGTCCGCGAACCGCCAGCCTTCAGCGCCACGACCACCTTCGGCGCGCCCTGCCCCTTCTCGAGCTTGGCGACGCCTTCGATGACCTCGATCTTGTGCTTCTTCATCAGGAAGCCGACGCCGGAGTTCAGCTGGCCGGCGACCTTGCGCGAGCGCTCGACGATCTTGCTGAAGTCGAAGCTCGCCTTCTCGATCTTGAGGCCGTAGTCGGCCAGGTGGCCGAGGTTCTCGTAAGCCTCGCCCGACTTGAGGAGCGCCTTGGTCGGAATGCAGCCCCAGTTCAGGCACACCCCGCCCAGCGCCTCGCGCTCGACGATAGCGGTCTTGAAGCCCAGCTGGCTGGCGCGGATGGCGGTCACATAGCCGCCCGGGCCCGAGCCGATGACGATGACGTCGAAATCCATGACTTACTGCTTCCTCAGACGATCATCGTGATGGGGTCTTCGATCAGGGCCTTGAAGGCCTGTAGCCAGCGCGCGCCGGTCGCGCCGTCCACCACGCGGTGATCGCAGGACAAGGTGACGGTCATCACCGTGGCGATCGCCAGTTGGCCGTTCTTGACCACCGGACGCGGCTCGCCGGCGCCGACCGACAGGATGCAGCCCTGCGGTTCGTTGATGATCGAGCCGAACGACTTGATGCCGAACATCCCAAGGTTCGACACCGAGAAGGTGCCGCCCTGGAACTCCTCGGGCTTCAGCTTGCGGGTGCGCGCGCGCTCGGCCAGGTCCTTGGCCTCGACCGCGATCTGGGCCAGGCCCTTGGTCTCGGCCTTGCGGATGATCGGGGTGATCAGGCCGCCCTCGATCGCCACGGCCATGGCGATGTCGGCGTTGTGGTGCATGGCGATGCCTTCGGGCGAATAGGACGCGTTCGCCTCCGGCACCTGCTTCAGCGCCACGGCGGCGGCCTTGATCACCAGGTCGTTGACGCTGACCTTCACGCCCTGCTTCTCCAACATGGCGTTGATCTTGGCGCGGCTGGCCAACAGGCCGTCGATCTCCAGGTCGATGGTCAGCGGGAAGTGTGGCACATCGCGGAAGCTGTCGGTCATCCGCCGCGCGACGGTCTTGCGCATGCCGTCCAGCGGGATGAGATCGTAGCTGCCGTCCGGGATGCCCATCTGGGCCAGGCTCAGCGCCTGACGCGGCGCAGACGCGGCCGCCGCAGCGCCAGCGGCCGGCTTGGCCGCTTGAGGCGTCGCGCCCTCGACGTCGCGCTTGATGATGCGTCCGTGCGGGCCCGAGCCCTGCACCTGGGCGAGATCCAGCCCCTTCTGCCCGGCGATCCGGCGCGCCAGCGGCGAGGCGAAGACCCGCTCGCCCGAGGTCCGGGCGGGCGCGGGGGCCGCTGCAACGGGCGCAGGAGCCGGCTTCGGCGCTTCGGTCTTCGCCGGTTCGGCCTTCGGAGCTTCCGCCTTCGCCCGTTCAGCCTTGGGCGCCGGAGCTGCAGCGCCGGCGTCGTCGCCGCTCAGCCGCGCGATTGGGGTGTTGACCTTCACGCCCTCAGCGCCTTCCGGCACCAGGATGTCCTCGACCACGCCCTCATCGACCGCCTCGACCTCCATGGTCGCCTTGTCGGTCTCGATCTCGGCGATCACGTCGCCGGACGAAACCTTGTCGCCCTTCTTCACGTGCCACTTGGCGAGCGTGCCCTCTTCCATGGTCGGAGAGAGCGCGGGCATCAGAACATCAATGGACATCTTCAAGCTTCTCAGGCGCTGGGCGAGGCTTCGACAAGCACGGTAGGCGTCCAGCGCGCCTTTCGCCGGGCCAGCCTGTCCTCGTCAGTTTCGTCGTCATAGGCGACGGGTTCTCCAGAGCGGCCGGAGAACCCGTCGAGGGCGACGCCCGCCACGTTCAGCGTGGCGAGCATCGTGTTTTCGAGCTGGATGACCGAGGCGACGTAGACGCCGCACTCCTCGCAGAGCAGAGCCTCCACCATCCGCCGGCCGAACCGGTAGCGGTTGAGCGATCCGGGAGCCGCCTCGATGTTGAGCCGGCAGTCCGGGTCGCTGGTGGTCATGGCCCCGTGTCGCCGGCAAAAGCCGCATTGGCAGGACCGCAGCGGAAGCTCGCCGGCCGGCTTGCCGGTCTCGAGCTCCACCCGGATCGCGCCGCAGTGGCAGTGGCCGGCAAGCGTGGTCATGAGCGCCCGGTCATCACTTGTAGGCGACCGCCTTGGCCGCCTTCACGATGTCCTCGACCGAGGGCAACGAGAGGGCCTCCAGGTTGGCCGCGTAGGGCAGCGGCACGTCCTTCTGGTGCACGCGGGCCGGCGGCGCGTCCAGATAGTCGAACGCATGCTCCAGCACCCGCGCCACGACCTCGGCGCCGACGCCCATCGGGCCCCAGCCTTCTTCGGCCGTGACCAGGCGGTTGGTCTTCTTGACGCTCTCGACGATGGTCTCGTGGTCGAGCGGACGCAGGGTGCGCAGGTCGATGACCTCCGCCTCGATGCCCTCGGCCGCCAGTTCCTCGGCCGCCTTCAGGGCCAGCCCGACCATCCGCGAGTGGGCGGTGATGGTCACGTCCTTGCCTTCGCGGCGGATCTTGGCCTTGCCGATCGGCACCACCCAGTCGACGTCCTCGGGAACGTCGAACTCCTGGCCGTACATCATCTCGTGCTCGAGGAAGACGACGGGGTTCGGATCGCGGATCGCCGCCTTCAGCAGGCCCTTGGCGTCGGCCGCATCGTACGGCGCGACGACCTTCAGACCAGGGACCTGGGCGTACCAGGCCGAGTAGTCCTGGCTGTGCTGGGCGCCCACGCGGGCCGCAGCGCCGTTGGGACCGCGGAACACCACCGAGCATTTGATCTGGCCGCCGGACATGTAGAGCGTCTTGGCGGCGGAGTTGATGATGTGGTCGATCGCCTGCATGGCGAAATTCCAGGTCATGAACTCGACGATCGGCTTCAGCCCGGCCATGGCGGCGCCGACGCCGAGCCCGGCGAAGCCGTACTCGGTGATCGGGGTGTCGATGACGCGCTTGTCGCCGAACTCCTGCAGCAGGTCGCGGCTGACCTTGTAGGCGCCCTGGTACTGGGCGACTTCCTCGCCCATCAGGAACACCTTGTCGTCCTTGCGCATCTCCTCGGCCATCGCGTCGCGCAGCGCGTCGCGGATGGTGGTCTTCACCAGCTTTACGCCCTCGGGCAGCTCGGGATCACGCAGTTCGACCTTGGGAACCACCGGCGCCGTCGCCTCGCCTTCCGGCCGCGGCTCGGCAGCCGGGGGAGCGGCGGCCTCGGGTTCCTTGGCCGCTTGGGTCGGAGCCGCGGCAGGCGCGCCGTCGCCGGAGAGACGGGCGATCGGAGTGTTCACCTTCACGCCTTCGGAGCCTTCAGGAACAAGGATCTCCTCGACCGTGCCCTCGTCGACGGCCTCGACCTCCATGGTCGCCTTGTCGGTCTCAATCTCGGCGATCACGTCACCGGACCGGACCGCGTCGCCCTTCTTCACGTGCCACTTGGCGAGGGTGCCTTCCTCCATGGTCGGGGAAAGCGCAGGCATAAGGACGTCGGTCACTGAGCGGCCTCCAGATAGACGTCCGTATAGAGTTCGGAGGGTTCAGGCTCGGGCGAGGTCCGGGCGAACTCGGCGGAATCGGCGACGATCGCCTTCACTTCGGCGTCGATGGCCTTGAGCGCGGCTTCGTCGGCCCACCCGTTCTTCTCCAGCAGTTCCTGGACATGGTCGATCGGGTCGCGGGTCTTGCGCACCTCGTCGACTTCGTCGCGGGTCCGGTACTTGGCCGGGTCGCTCATCGAGTGGCCGCGATAGCGATAGGTCTTCATCTCGAGGATGTAGGGCCCCTCGCCGGAACGCGCGTGGTCGGCGGCCTTCTGGGCGGCCGCCTTCACGGCCAACACGTCCATGCCGTCGACCTCTTCGCCCGGGATCCGGAACGACGAGCCGCGCTTGTGGAGATGGGTCTCGGACGACGAGCGTTCGATCGAGGTGCCCATGGCGTACTGGTTGTTCTCGATCACGTAGACGACCGGCAGGTTCCACAGCCGAGCCATGTTGAAGCTCTCGTAGACCTGGCCCTGGTTGGCCGCGCCGTCGCCGAAGTAGGTGAACGAAACCTTCTTGTTGTCGCGGTAGTGGTTGGCCAGCGCCAGGCCGGTGCCGAGCGCGACCTGCGCGCCGACGATCCCGTGCCCGCCGTAGAAGTCGGCTTCGGTCGAGAACATGTGCATCGACCCGCCCTTGCCCTTCGACGAGCCGCCGACGCGGCCGGTCAGCTCGGCCATGACCTCGCGCGGATCCATGCCGCAGGCGAGCATGTGGCCATGGTCGCGATAGCCGGTGATGACTTGGTCGCCAGGCTCCTTGATCGCCTGCACGCCGACCGCGATCGCTTCCTGGCCGATGTAGAGGTGGCAGAAGCCGCCGATCAGGCCCATGCCGTAGAGCTGGCCGGCTCGCTCCTCGAAGCGGCGGATCAGCAACATGTCGCGATAGTACTTGAGCAGCTCGTCCTTGGTCACGCCGCCTACGGCGCCGCCGTCGGAGTCATTGCTCTTGCGCTTAGCTGCGGAGCTGGTTTGCCCACGCGCCATCTGTCTCTCCCGTAGGAATGATTTTGCGCGGTTAAATTCCACGCTTTCGGGTCGTTAATGAACGAACGAATCCGCCCTAGGGCTTCACGCGGACCACATAGTCGTTCGGATGCCCGAAACCTAGCAGGGAACGGGCACGTTCTTCCAGTAGGTCGGCAGATAGGCTGGAATCGCGCAGAAGCTTAGCGCGGGCCTCCAGATCCTGGCGCTGGGCGCGCAGGTCGGCGAGTTCCTGGGACTTGGCCGCGAGGGCCGCATCCCGTTGCGTGGATGACAAAAGGCCACGCTCGCCGGTGAAGGCATGGAACCCGAAATAGAAGATCAGGAGCACGAGCGCCGCGGTCGGCAGATATGGACGGAAGCGCGCGAACACGGTCGAATCTAAGACTCCTGATCAGCGACATCTCACGCAAACGTGCTTAATTTCCGGTTACAAACACCGGTTCGGCGGGCCGGATGCGAAAAATCCTGCCCGCCGAAGTCAGCGCGTCCTAGCGCTGCTTGAGCGCCTTGGCGCCGAGATAGATCGCCTGGTCGCCCAGCTCTTCCTCGATACGCAGCAGTTGGTTGTACTTGGCGGTACGGTCCGAGCGGGCCAGCGAGCCGGTCTTGATCTGACCGCAGTTCATGGCGACCGCGAGGTCGGCGATGGTCGAGTCCTCGGTCTCGCCCGAGCGGTGGCTCATCACCGACGTGTAGCCAGCGCGGTGGGCCATTTCGACGGCGTCCATGGTCTCGGACAGCGTGCCGATCTGGTTGACCTTCACCAGGATCGAGTTGGCCAAGCCCTTGTCGATGCCCATCGACAGGCGGGCCGGATTGGTCACGAACAGATCGTCGCCGACCAGCTGCACCTTGCCGCCGAGGGCCTCGGTCAGCAGCTTCCAGCCCTCGAGGTCGTCCTCGGCCGCCCCGTCCTCGATGCTGACGATCGGGAAGTTCTTCACCAGACCTTCCAGGTACTTGACCATGCCGGCCGGATCGAGGGTCTTGCCCTCGCCTTCCAACACGTACTTGCCGCCCTTGAAGAACTCGGTCGAAGCGACGTCGAGACCCAGCTGGAAGTCCGAACCGGCCTTGTAGCCCGCCGCCTCGCCCGCCTTGACGATGAAGGCCAGGGCTTCTTCAGCCGAGCCGATGTTGGGAGCGAAACCGCCCTCGTCGCCAACATTGGTGTTGTGACCGGCGTCCTTCAGAGCCTTCTTCAGGCCGTGGAAGATTTCAGCGCCCATCCGCAGCCCTTCGGCGAAGGTCGGGGCGCCGGTCGGGAGGATCATGAATTCCTGGATGTCGATCGGGTTATCGGCGTGGGCGCCGCCGTTGATGATGTTCATCATGGGCACGGGCAGCACGCGGGCCGAGACGCCGCCGACGTACTTGTAGAGCGGCAGGCCGGCGCTGATGGCCGCGGCCTTGGCGGTGGCCAGGCTGACGCCCAGGATCGCGTTGGCGCCCAGGCGAGCCTTGTTCGGCGTGCCGTCCAGTTCGATCAGGCGCTGGTCGAGGCGACGCTGGTCCTCGGCGTCGAAGCCCGACAGCGCGTCGTAGATCTCGCCATTGACGGCCTCCACGGCCTGCAGGACGCCCTTGCCGCCGTAGCGGCTCTTGTCCCCGTCCCGCTTCTCGACCGCCTCGTGCGCGCCCGTGGAGGCCCCGGACGGGACCGCCGCGCGCCCCAGCGAGCCGTCTTCCAGGACGACATCGACTTCGACCGTCGGATTGCCGCGGCTATCCAGGATTTCACGGGCTGTGATGTCGATGATTTCGGTCATGGGAGCTCCAGGTCTTTGGGCGGGAAAGGCGCGCGTTCGTTTAGCCACCTTCGTCCGCGTGAGCAAATCGCCAGCCCGCCGCGCCCATGCAAAAGCCCCCGCCCGGCATCCCGGACGGGGGCTTTCGAAACTCGCCGGCGCGCGAGGCGCCGGAACGTCGATGGCTTAGTCAGCCTTCGGCGTGATGACCTGACGGCCCTTGTACATGCCGGTCTTCAGGTCCACGTGGTGCGGACGCTTCAGTTCGCCGGTTTCCTTGTCTTCGACATAGGAGTTGGCGCCCAGCGCGTGGTGCGAGCGTCGCATGTTGCGCCGCGAGGGGGATACTTTTCGCTTCGGAACGGCCATCGGAAAATCTCGCAGGCGTAGAAAATGGAGAAGGCGGCCGAACGGGCGGCCGCCGACGTGAGCGCGGGTGTATGCCGGAAAACGTCCGCGGTTTCAACCGCCCTTGTGAATCCCGTGCAAAACGTTTGCCTGTAAGGCCTTCGGGGCCACCTGCACCCAGGCCATCCGCATCAGCTTGGCCAAATCGGCCTCGTCGATTCGCTCGAACCACACAAAAGTCGAGCCATTCTTGCCCCAATAGCCCGGAACCGGCTCGACGACGCCGGGCCTGCCCTCAGCCAGGTTGTGCTGATCTTCGGGATCGAGCTTGAGCATCGTCCGCGGCTGGTCCTGGTGGATCGTGCAGAAGATCTTCTTACCGACGCGGAACGACGGCATGCCGTGATGATCGGCCTCGTAGGCCTCGGGCTGGGCGAGCGCGATGCTGCGAACGTCGTCACGGGTCAGCATCGGGCGAATAGACCCCAGAAACCACCGCTATTGAAGCCTCCTCGATCCTCCCCTCTTTGGGGGAGGTGGATCGGCGCAAAGCGCCGAGACGGAGGGGGACTGCTCTCAAGGCAGAAGCGTCAAAGTCCCCCTCAGTCAGCCATGCGGCTGACAGCTCCCCCAAAGGGGGAGCATCTTCCGGCCTAGACCAGCCGGCTCCGCTCCTTGGCGGCGCCGATAAAGCCAGTGAACAGCGGATGCGGGTCGAACGGGCGGCTCTTCAGTTCCGGGTGAAACTGAACGCCGACGAACCAGGGGTGGTCGCTGCGCTCGCAGATTTCCGGCAGCACCCCATCGGGCGAAAGACCAGAGAACGACAGGCCGGTGTTCTCGATCGCTGTGCGATAGCTGATATTCACCTCGTAGCGGTGCCGGTGGCGCTCGCTGATGGTGTTCGAGCCGTAGATCTCGGAGACCTTGGAGCCCGGCGTCAGCACCGCCTCGTAGGCGCCCAGGCGCATGGTGCCGCCGAGGGCGTCGCCTTCCTTGCGGGTCTCGCGCTCGTTGCCGCGCACCCACTCGGTCATCAGGCCGACGATCGGTTCCGACGTCGGCCCGAACTCGGTCGACGAGGCCTGCTTCATGCCAGCCAGGTTCCGCGCCGCCTCGATCATCGCCATCTGCATCCCGAAGCAGATGCCGAAGTAGGGAATCTCGTGCTCGCGCGCGAACCGGACCGCACGGATCATGCCTTCCGAGCCGCGCTCGCCGAAGGCGCCCGGCACCAGAACCCCATGGACCCCGGTCAGGCGCTCGGAGATCAGCCCCTCCTCGCGCTCGAAGGCCTCGCCCTCGATCCAGTCGAACTTGACGCCGACGTTGTTGGCCACGCCGCCGTGCACCAGGGCTTCGACCAGCGACTTATAGGCGTCTGTCAGGCCGGTGTACTTGCCGACGACGGCGATGTTCACCTCGCCGTCCGGGTGGGTCAGGGTGTTGGAGATCGACTGCCAGCGCGACAGGTCCGGCGCCGGAGCGGCATCCAGCAGGCCGAACACCGACAGCACTTCGCGGTCCAGGCCCTGGGCGTGATAGTCGAGCGGCACGTGGTAGATGTTCGGCGAGTCCATCGCCTGGATCACCGCGCTCTCACGCACATTGCAGAACTGGCCGATCTTGCGGCGTTCACTGGCCGGAATCGGCTGCTCGCAACGGCAGAGCAGAATGTCAGGCTGGATGCCGATCGAGCGCAGCTCCTTCACGGAGTGCTGGGTCGGCTTGGTCTTCATCTCGCCGGCCGTCTTGATGTACGGCAGCAGCGTCAGATGGATGTAGCAGGCGTGGCCGCGGGGCAGCTCCTGGCCCAGCTGGCGGATCGCCTCGAAGAACGGCAACCCCTCGATGTCGCCGACGGTGCCGCCAATCTCGACCAGCACGAAATCGACGCCCTCGCCTGGATCTGAGAGGACGAAGTTCCGAATCTCGTCGGTGACGTGCGGGATTACCTGGACGGTCGCGCCGAGATAGTCGCCACGGCGCTCTTTCTCGATGATCGTCTTGTAGATCTGACCGGTGGTGATGTTGTCCGCCTTGGTGGCGTTCACACCGGTGAAGCGCTCGTAGTGCCCCAGGTCGAGATCGGTCTCAGCGCCGTCGTCGGTCACGAAGACCTCGCCGTGCTGATAGGGGCTCATCGTCCCCGGATCGACGTTGAGATAGGGGTCGAGCTTGCGCAGGCGGACCTTATAGCCGCGAGCCTGCAGAAGCGCGCCAAGGGCGGCGGAAGCGAGACCTTTTCCCAAGGAGGAGACCACGCCGCCGGTGATGAAAATGTACCGGGCCATGGGCGTTCAGATTACCTCCGATTCGCGGCGGGCGCCCTGCGGCGTTTCGCCAAAGCCTGTGGATTGAGAGCAAAATTCTGCGAGGAGCGGCGCGCACAAACGCCGAACGAGCCGCCGAAGCGGCTTTTCTGTCAGGCTCACGATCATACTGGGCTTAAGGGTTGGACGGCGCCGCGGGGGCGGTCTGCGGCGCGGCCGGGACTTGCGCGGCCGGCGCTTCGAAGGGGCTGCGGACCTGCGGGGTCGGGGCGCTCAGCGGCGCAGGCGCGTCGCTGGGAGCAGCCGGAGCCGCCGGTTGCGGAGCCGCCGGCTGGTTCAGCTGGTTCGGATCGAGGCCTTGGACCTTGATGCGATCGACGACCGACGAGGCGCCGCGTTCCTGGCCGGCCAGAACGGTCAGCGTCAGGCTGAGGACGAAGAACACGCCCCCGAGGATCCAGGTGGTGCGGGTCAGCAGGTCGCCGGCCCCACGCGCCGTCATGAAACCGGTATTGCCCCCGCCCATGCCCAAGGCGCCGCCTTCAGACCGTTGCAGCAGAACCACAGCGATCAGGGCGATGCAGACGATGATGTGAATGGTGAGCAGAATGCCGAGCAGCATGACGTATCCAATGACTTCGGGCGGTCCCCCGCTCCGAAATGAAGCGCGCGACTTACCACCAGGCAACGCGTAAGGCCATAGCTAGCGCGTCGCATCGCTCGGACAAGGTCAATGATTCTGGAAACAGAACGTCTCAGTCTGCGACCGCTCACCACGCCGGACGCCGAGCTGTTGTTTCCGCTGCTCAGCGATCCCGAGGTGATGGCTCACTGGGACATTTCGGAAGTCGACGACCCCGACCTGGTTCACGCCATCGTCGAGGGTCAGGTCGCAGCGGCCGACGCCGGCAAGGCCCTGCACTGGACAATCCACACCCTTGAGGGCGACGAATTCCTCGGCGCCTGCGACCTCTCGGACATCGACCGTTGGCACAAGCGCGCCGAGATCGGCTTCATGCTGGGCCGCGGGGCCTGGGGCCAGGGCTACGCGCTGGAGGCCATGCGCTCCGTCGTCGGCCATGCCGCGGCGATGGGGCTGCGGCGCTTGTCCGCCCGCACGCATCTGGGAAATCTGCGCTCGGACGCACTGCTCGAGAAGCTCGGCTTCGCGGAGGAAGGCCTGCTGCGCGGCCACGTGCTGCGCGACGGCGAACACCGCGACTGCCGGCTGTTCGGCCTGCTGCTCTAGCAAGCCGCCACTGGCCGCCTAACTAGGATCACATGACCCATCCCATCCAAGGCGCCGGTCTCGACCACATCGTCCTGCGCATCGTCGACAAGGAGAAGATGATCGCCTTCTACCGGGACGTTCTGGGCTGCCCGGTGGAGTGGGACCGTCCTGACCTCGGCATGACCCACATGCGGGTCGGGACGTCTCTGATCGATCTCGTGACCATCGACGGCAAGCTGGGCCGCCAGGGCGGCCCCGCGCCCGGTCCCGACGGGCGTAATCTCGACCATTTCGCGCTTGTCGTCCGGCCGTTCGACGAGACCGCCATCCGCAACCACCTGGCCGCTCACGGCGTCGAGGTCGGCGAAACCGCACCGCGCTTCGGCGCCGACGGTGAAGGGCCATCGATCTACATCCAGGACCCTGAAGGCAACACCGTCGAGCTGAAAGGCCCGCCCGACTAAGCGGGCTTAGATGGCGTTGATGATGCCCAGGAAGTCTTGAGCCTTCAGCGACGCGCCGCCGACCAGCGCCCCGCCGACCTCGGCCGCGCCGAGGATTTCGGCGGCGTTCGAGGGCTTCACCGACCCGCCATATAGGATGGCGACGCTCTTGCCGTGCTCGCCGAACATCTCGACCAGGGTCGCGCGGATCGCGACGTGCACTTCCTCGATCTGCGGCGTGGTCGGCGTCAGGCCGGTGCCGATGGCCCAGACCGGCTCATAGGCGACGCAGAAGGCCTTGCCGGCCAGTTCGGCCGGGAGCGATCCCCTCACCTGCCCGGTCACCACCGCCAGGGCGTCGCCGGCCTCGCGCTCAGCCAGGGTCTCGCCGACACAGACGATCGGCTCCAGCCCCGCGCGCAGTGCAGCGTCGACCTTGGCGGACACCACCGCGTCGGTTTCTCCATAGCCCGCGCGACGCTCGGAGTGGCCGAGGATCACCAGGGTGGCGCCCGCATCAACCAGCATTTCCGCCGCGACGTCGCCGGTGAAGGCGCCCGACGCCTCGGCGCGGCAGTCCTGGCCGCCAACCAACACCTTGCCGCCTTCGAGCGCCGCCGCGGCCCGGGCGACCAGCGTCGCGGGCGGGCAAATCGCCACGCGCGCCTTGGCGTTTTCGATCCCGGCAGCGACGGCCTGGGCCTCCGCCAGCGACGCGGCGACCCCGTTCATCTTCCAGTTGCCGGCGATCAAAGGGGTCGGAGAAGTCATGTCTTGCCTCGAATTTCGTGGGTCGCAGCGGCGTTAAGCTATGCTGCTTCTTCTGTCACGTGCTTGCGGGGGGGAAGCGGCCTCCACTATACCCGCCGTTCCACAATCGCGCCGAAGGGGCTCCGGTAGGGTCAAATGCTGTCCGCCACCCGACAATTCGCCAAATCCTGGGTCGCCGCCGTGCTGATCGGCCTGCTGGTCGTGAGCTTCGCGATCTTCGGCGTCAACGATGCCTTCCAGGGCAACTACACCAACGATGTCGTCAAAGCGGGGTCGCGGCACGTCTCCGGGCCCGACTTCCGGCGCGAGTTCGACAATTTCCGCAAAGGCGCTGAAGAACAGACCAAGCGCCCGATCACCATCGAGGAAGCGGTCGAGGCCGGCCTCGACCGGCGGCTGATGGAAGAGATCGCCACCCGCGAGTCGTTCGGCGAGATGCTGCGCAAGATCGGGATCCATCCGTCCGACCGGCTGATGGAATCGGAACTCCGCAAAATTCCGGCGTTCTTCGACCAGGTGTCCGGCGCCTTCGACAAGGCGCTCTACCAGCAGCGCCTCGGCGAGAACGGCCTGACGCCGGCGCGCTTCGAGACCATGCTGCGCGACCAGATCGCTGAATCCCACACCGCCGCGGCGATGGTGAACGGCCTGCGCGTGCCGCGGGCCTACGGCGCGCTGACCGCCATCTACGAGCTGGAGGCCCGCGACGTCGGGTACTTCATGATCGACCCGCGCAGCGTGGCGCAGCCGGCCCAGCCGACCGACGCCCAACTGCAGGCCTTCATGAAGGAAAACGCCGATCGCATGACCCTGCCGGAGTTCCGGGTCCTGACCGTGGTGGCCTTCACGCCGGCCCAGGTCGGCGAGGTGAAGGTCGATCCGGCCGAGGTCCAGAAGCGCTTCGATTTCCGCAAGGACACGCTGTCGCGCCCTGAGACCCGCACCCTGATCCAGATCCCCGCCAAGGACGCGGCCGCCGCCCAGGCGATCGTCGCGCGCCTGGCCAAGGGCGAAGACCCGGCCGCCATCGCCAAGTCCACCGGCGTCGAAGCCATCAACTATGCCGACAAGCCGCAATCGGCGATCGCCGACAAGCGCGTCGGCGCCGCCGCCTTCGCGCTGAAGGACGGCCAGGTCTCGGCCATCCAGGGCGACCTGGGCATGGCCGTGGTCAAGGTGGTCAAGGTCACTCCCGGCCAGGTCGTCACGATCGACCAGGTCCGTCCGCAAATCGAGGCCGAGGTCCGCAAGGATATGGCCGCCGAAAAGGTCTACGCCCTCAGCCAGGCTTATGAGGACGCGCGCGCCGACGGCGCCAACCTCGTCGAGGCCGCCAAGAAGGCCGGCGTGCCAACCTTCACCATCGGCCCGGTGACCCAGCAGGGCCAAGGCCAGCAAGGCCAGCCGGTCGCCGGCCTGACCCCGAAGATGCTTGAACTCGCCTACAGCCTGCCGGCCGGCGGCGAGAGCGAGGTCCAGGACGCCGGCGATGGCCAGTACTTCGCCGTGCGCGTCGAGCGGATCATTCCCAAGGCGCTGCCGCCGTTGGCCGAGGTCAAGCCGCAGCTCACCCGCTTCTGGATGATGCGCGAGCTGGTCAAGAAGATGCAGACCCGCGCCGACGAACTGGCCGCCCGCGTCCGCAAGGGCGAGAGCCTGGATGCGGTGGCCGCCTCGGCCGGGGCCAAGGTGGTGAATGTGACCAACCTCGACCGTCAGAACGCGGCGCAGAACACCGCCCTGTCGCGCGATGCGCTGGGCAAGGCGTTCGCCGGCAAGCAGGGCGACGTCTTCACCGCGGAAGGCACGCAGTTCGGCCTGATCGTCGGCAAGCTGACCGCGGTTCGCGCGCCGAGCGGCCCGACCCTGGCCCGCATCACCGAGGAGGTGCGTCCGCAACTGACCATGGCGCTGTTCCGCGACCTGGGCGCCGAAGCCCGCAAGGCGGCCCGCACCGAGGTGAAGGCCAAGGTCTATCCGGACAAGGCGCGCGCGGCCCTGGGCCTGGCGCCGATCGAAAAAGGAAAGGCCGCCGAGCCGGCGGCCAAGACGGAGAAGGCGAAGTGACGATCGATCCTGCGTTTGCGGACTTTGAGGCGAAATACTCTCAAGGCGCGCCGCAGGTCGTTTGGACGAGGCTGATCGATGATCTGGAGACGCCGGTTTCGGCCTATCTGAAGATCGCGCACAGCCGGCCCTACGCCTTCCTGTTCGAATCCGTCGAGGGCGGCGCGCACCGCGGCCGCTACTCGGTCATCGCCATGAAGCCCGACCTCGTCTGGAGGTGCCGCGGCGACCAGGCCGAGATCGCGGTGGGCCCGGACATCGCCGCCGGACGCTTCCAGGCCCAGGCGGGCGGCGCGCTGAACTCGCTGCGCGATCTGGTGGCCCGCTCGCGGCTGGACCTGCCCGAGGGGCTGCCGCCGATGTCGGCCGGCGTGTTCGGGGCGATCGGCTACGACATGATCCGGCTGGTCGAGCGGCTGCCGAATATCAATCCTGATCCGCTGGACCTCCCCGACGGCCTGATGATCCGCCCCTCGATGGTGGCGATCTTCGACGCCATCGCCCAGGAGATCATCCTGGTCACGACGGTCCGGCCCTCGGAAATCACCGCCAAGGCCGCCTACGAAGACGCCAAGGCCCGGCTGGCCGAAGTCGCCGCCGACCTGCGCAATCCGGCCCCGGCGCTGACCGGCGCGGCCCAGCCCGAGCCCGACCGCTTCACGACGCCGGTGAGCCGCGAGGACTATCACCGCATCGTCGCCCGAGCGAAGGACTACATCCTGGCCGGCGACATCTTCCAGGTGGTGCCGAGCCACCGGTTCCGCGCGCCCTTCGCGCACGATCCGTTCGCGCTCTACCGCTCGCTGCGGCGCATGAACCCCTCGCCGTTCCTGTTCTATCTGAACTTCGGCGACTTCCAGCTGGCCGGCTCCAGCCCGGAAATCCTGGTGCGGCTGCGCGACGGCAAGATCACCATCCGGCCGATCGCCGGCACCCGGCCGCGCGGCGCCACGCCCGAGGAGGACCGCGCGCTCGAGGCCGAGCTGATCGCCGACCCGAAGGAACGCGCCGAGCACCTGATGCTGCTCGACCTTGGCCGCAACGACGTCGGTCGGGTGGCGATGCTGAAGAACCAGGGCTCCAACGAGCCGCAGCCGGTCTCACGCGGGCCGCGGGTGCGGGTGACCGACTCGTACTTCGTCGAGCGCTACAGCCACGTGATGCACCTGGTCTCCAACGTCGAGGGCGACGCGCCCGAGGGGCTCGATCCCATCGACGTGCTGATGGCCGCCCTGCCCGCCGGCACCCTGTCGGGCGCGCCGAAGGTGCGGGCGATGGAGATCATCGACGAGCTGGAGCTGGAAAAGCGCGGCATCGCATATGCCGGCGCGGTCGGCTACTTCGGCGCCGACGGTTCGGTGGACACCTGCATCGTCCTGCGCACGGCCTGCTTCAAGGACGGCCAGATGTACGTGCAGGCCGGCGGCGGCGTGGTCGCCGACAGCGACCCGGACGCGGAGTACGATGAGACCCTGCACAAGGCCCGGGCCCTGCGCCGCGCGGCCGAGGAGTCCTGGCGTTTCGTCTAGGGTTCGCGTTCGACCACGTGGGTGGTCGTTACGGGCGGGGCGGTGATCATGGCCGCGGCGAGCGCCAGCGCCGCCACGGCCGCGAACGCCGCCGCGCCCAGGGCCGGCCAGGCCCGCTCGCGCTGGACCGGGGCCCGCAGCAAGCTGCGCGCATAGGCCATCTGGTCCGGGTCGAGGGCGGAATCGGCAGGCGTCATGGACATAGCATCCCGCCAACAAGCGGCCCAGGCAATCGGGGCTTGGCGTTGGGGCGGGCCGAGCCTAGAGAACCCTTATGATCTTGGTGATCGATAACTACGACAGCTTCACCTACAACCTCGTTCACTATCTGAACGAGCTGGGGGCTGAGACGCTCGTCTATCGCAACGACGCGCTCAGCGTCGAAGAGGCGCTGGGCTTGAAGCCGCAAGGCGTCCTGCTCTCGCCCGGTCCCTGCACCCCCAACGAGGCGGGCATCTGCCTGGATCTGCTGGCCGCCGCGCCGGACGACCTGCCGATCCTCGGCGTCTGTCTCGGCCACCAGGCGATCGGCCAAGCCTATGGCGGCCAGGTGGTGCGCGCCAAGGCGATCATGCACGGCAAGACCAGCCCGATCGAACACACGGGCAAAGGCATCTTCGCCGGCCTGCCCAATCCGGTGACCGCGACGCGCTATCACAGCCTGTCGGTCGAGCCGTCGACCATGCCGGCCGTCCTGGAGGTGACCGCCTGGACCGCCGACGGCGAGGTCATGGGCTTCCAGCACAAGAGCAAGCCCGTGCATGGGGTGCAGTTCCACCCTGAGTCCATCGCCACCGCAGGCGGCCACGCCATGCTGACCAACTTCCTCAAGCTCGCGGGCGTTGAGCCCCTGGTCGACGCCTAAGACATGTCCGACGCCTTCAAGCCGCTTCTGGGCCGCCTCGCGGATGGCGGGACCCTGACCGAAGACGACGCCGGCGAGTTCTTCGCCGCCTGCCTGCGTGGCGAGCCGACCCCGGCCCAGGTCGCCGCGGCCGTCACCGCCATGCGCATGCGCGGCGAGACGACCGGCGAGATCACCGCCTGCGCCCGCGCCATGCGCAAGGCCGCCGTCACCCTGGACCATCCGTTCCAGGTGATGGACGTCTGCGGCACCGGCGGCGACGGCCTGCACACGCTGAACGTCTCCACCGCGGTGGCGTTCGTCTGCGCCGGCGGCGGCCTGAAGATCGCCAAGCATGGCAACCGCGCGGTCTCCTCGCGTTCGGGCGCCGCCGACGTGCTGACCGAACTGGGCGTCAACCTGGCCGCCACCGCCGAGCAGCAGCTGCGCGCGCTCGACGAGGCCAATGTCGCGTTCTTCTTCGCCCCGGCCCACCACAGCGCGATGCGCCACGTGGCCCCCATCCGCACCGACCTTGGCTTCCGCACCATCTTCAACCTGTTGGGCCCGCTGACCAATCCGGCCCACGCCCAGCGCCAGGTGATGGGAGTGTTCGCCGACCGCTGGGTCGAGCCGCTGGCCCGCGTGCTGGGCGCCCTCGGCGCCGAACGCGCCTGGGTCGTGCATGGCGGCGGCCTCGACGAGATGACCACCACGGGGGAGACCAGCGTCGCCGAGTACCGTGACGGCCAGGTCCGCCTCTTTACGATCACGCCCGAGGCCGTCGGACTGCCGCGCTCGTCGCTCGCCGACCTGACCGGCGGCGCGCCGGCCCAGAACGCCGTCGCCCTGCGCGAGCTGCTGGACGGGGCCCAAGGGGCCTACCGCAACATCGTGCTGCTGAACGCCGCCGCCGCCTTCCTGGTCGGCGAAAAGGTCGAGACCCTACGCGAAGGGGTGGAACTGGCCGGACAGATCATCGACGACGGCCACGCCAAGGTCGCCCTGGACAAGCTGGTTGAGGTGACCGCGGCATGAGCGACATCCTCGACAAGATCGCGGCCTACAAGCGCGAGGAAGTCGCCGAGCGGAAAGCCCAGCGCACCCTGGCTGACCTCGAAACCGCCGCCCAAGCCGCCTCCGCGCCGCGCGGCTTTCGAGCCGCGCTCGAGCGCGCCCATGCCCCGGGCAAGCTGGCCCTGATCGCCGAGATCAAGAAGGCCTCGCCGTCCAAGGGCCTGATCCGCGAGGACTTCGATCCGCCCCTCCTGGCCAAGGCTTACGAAGCCGGCGGCGCAGCCTGCCTGTCGGTCCTCACCGACGGTCCCAGCTTCCAGGGCGCCGATGCGTTCCTGACCGCCGCCCGCGACGCCGTCGCCCTCCCCGCCCTGCGCAAGGAGTTCCTGGTCGATCCCTGGCAGGTCGTCGAGGCCCGCGCCTTGGGCGCCGACGCCATCCTGGTGATCATGGCCATGGTCGACGATGCGCTGGCCGCCGACCTCATGTCGGAAGCCGCCCGCCTCGGCATGGACGCGCTGGTCGAGGTTCACGACGAGGACGAGATGGTGCGCGCCGGCAAGCTCGGCGCCACGCTGGTCGGCGTCAACAACCGCAACCTGCGCACTTTCGAGACCGACCTGGCGATCACCGAACGTCTGGCGGACGCCACGCCGGACAACGCCCTGCTGGTCACCGAGAGCGGTATCTTCACGCCGCTGGACGTCAGCCGGCTGGAACGCTGCGGCGCCCGCGCCATGCTGGTCGGCGAGAGCCTGATGCGCCAGGCGGACGTCACCGCTGCGACCCGCGCCCTGCTGGACTGAGTCGGCCTCAGTCCCCTCAAGCGACCCAAAAAGCCTGGCTTTTCAAAGGCTCCGCGGTAACTTGACATTAACCCAGAACACCTAGAGAACATTCGTGACGTTAGCGCTTTGTTCTCAAGGGCACGACAGCCATGCTCACCCGTAAGCAGCACGAACTTCTCATGTTCATCCATGAGCGGATCAAGGAAACCGGGGTCTCGCCGTCGTTCGACGAGATGAAGGAAGCGCTCGACCTGGCCTCGAAGTCGGGCATTCACCGGCTGATCACCGCGCTCGAGGAACGCGGCTTCCTGCGCCGCCTGCCCCACCGGGCGCGGGCGCTGGAGGTGGTGAAGCTGCCGCAGCAGGCGACCACGACCGCGCCGCCCAAGGGCCGCGCGCCATTCAGGCCGCAACTGGTCGAGGGCGCCGGCGACACGCCGGTGATGCCGATCGCCAACGACACGCGCGAATTGCCGATCCTCGGTCGCATCGCCGCCGGCACGCCGATCGAGGCGATCCAGCAGGAGCGTGACCGGATCCCGGTGCCGGAGACCATCCTCGGGGCTGGCGAACACTTCGTGCTCGAGATCGCCGGCGACTCGATGATCAACGCCGGCATCCTCGACGGCGACTACGTGGTGATCCGCAAGACCGACACCGCCAACTCCGGCGACATCGTCGTGGCCTTGGTGATGGGCGAGGAAGCCACCCTGAAGCGCCTGCGCAAGAAGGGCGCGTCGATCGCCCTGGAAGCCTCGAACCCGGCCTACGAAACCCGCATCTTTGGCCCCGATCAGGTGCAGGTGCAGGGCCGTCTCGTCGGGCTGATCCGCCGCTACCACTGAGGCCGGCTCAGCGGCTCCAAGGCCGCTGGCCGCGCAGGTCCTGCGCCCAGACGATCCGCCAGCCATCTACGGTGCGATAGAGCTCGGCCGAGCCTCCACGCTGGAAGTCGGCCTCGGTTAAGGTGATCGCCTTCGGACAGGGCGCCGCCTGACCACGGATCACGACGATCTCGGCCCACTGGCAGTACAGCGGCTGCTTCTTCTCGATCGTCGAGACCCGCCGCGTGAAGATCGCCGCGACACGGGGGTCGCTGCTCGCCTGCAATGGAGCGCAGGACCAGCGATCGCAATCGTAGCCGCCGTCGCGCGCGCCCGCGTCGGCCACCGTCAAGCCGCGCCGCCGCGCCCAGAGCTCGGCCGCGAACAGCTTGGCGTCCGGGCGCATCAGCACCGCCTCGTCTCCACGCCGAACGGCCACGGCTGATCCATCGGCCGATATCCAGACATCTGGAGCCGCCGGCCGCGGACATAGCCATACGGCCAGCGCCAGCGGTAGGCCGAGCCACCGCAACGGCCCCTTCCAGAGACAGAGCCAGAGCACTCCGATAAATGCCGCCGGCAGCGTCCACGCCGGCGCGCTGGCGAAGATGCGCTGGCTTCCCGGCATCCCCGCCACCCATGCAGCGATCATGTTCATGGTGTCGATGGCCAGGCCCGCCGCCGCCAGCGGGAGCCCGCCGAGCCCCAGCGGCGCCAACACCGCCCCGATCGCCAGGGCAGGCATCATCAGGAACGAGGTGATCGGCGCGGTCAGCAAGTTGGCGACGAGGCCGAAGGTCGAGACCCGGTTAAAGTGCTGCATCGCGAACGGCCCCGTGGCCAAGCCTGCCACGAAGCTCGCCCCGATGCTGGCGGCCGTCCAGACGCCGAGCGCCTGCGCCAGCCGGATCGGCCAGGGGGTGTTGATCTCCGCCGGCGGGCGCGGCCAGGCCTCGGCGAGGGCGACGAGCGCAGCCGTCGCCGCAAACGACATCTGGAAGCCAGGCGCCGCCACCGCTTCCGGCTGCAGCGCCATGATCACCAGCGCCGCGATCGCCAGGGTGTGCAGGCTGATCGCCCGTCGATCGACCAGGATCGCCAGGAAAGCCGCCCCGGCGGTGATCGCCGCCCGTTCCGCCGGCGCTGGCGCGCCGGAGATCACCAGATACAGCGTGACCGCGAACAGGCCGGCTGCGGCCGCCACCTTCTTCGAGGAGACGCGCAAAGCCGCCCAGGGCCAAGCGGCGATCCCCAGGCGCACCGCCGCGAAGGTGAAGCCGCCGACGATCGCCATGTGCAGGCCAGAGATCGAGATGATGTGCGCCAGGCCCGACGCCCGCAGGTCCTCGACCTGCTCCCTTGGCACGAAGGCTTCATGGCCGCTGATCATCGCCGCAGCGAGGCCCCCGCTCTCGACGCCCATCTCCTCGACGATCTGCTTGGCCAGCGCCCAACGCACAGCGTTGACCTTCATTTCCAGGCTCAACCGCCATGGCGGCGGCTCGGCGCGGATCGGCTCTGCCGAGGTCAGCGCGAACCCGACTCCGCCGACGCCGTCGAAGAACGCGTCGCGGGCGAAATCATAGGATCCAGGGCTGGCCGGCGGCGGCGGCGCATTGACCATCCCCTTCAGCGAGATCGCAGCGCCGGGCGCGGGCAAGACGTCGTCCTCGCGCAGGGTGATGCGGATTCGAATAGGCGTGGCGTTCGGCGCCAGGCCGCTGATCCGGATCGGGGCGATAAGCAGCCGCGGTCCGCCCTGCCCCGGGCTCGCCACGTCCACGACGAATCCCTCGATCAGACGCACGCCGCCACCGGCCGGCGCTATCGGCGCGCGCACCGCCTGGGTGCGAAGCTTAGCCGCGGCGAATCCGCCCAGCGCGAACGCCGCCAGGACCAGAAGCACGACCGCCGCCCGACCGAGGCTCATTCGCGACACCGCCGCCAGCATGAGGGCGGCTGCCGCCAGGAACGCATAGGCCACCAGGGCTAACGGCTCGCCCGGCAAGGCGAGATAGATCGCGGCGCCGGCCCCGAAGGCGAGCGGTGTCCACAGACTGACCGGTTGCACGGAGGCTTGATCGACAAACCATGCTGCGATGCGGCGAAGGCTAGGACGTGGCGGAAAGGGCGTGTTAAGAGGCGCCGCGCGCACGTCAGGCGCGCCTGCTGCAGACATAGTTCCAATCTCGATGTCCGACCGTCCCGTCGTCACCCGGATCGCCCCCTCCCCAACCGGCTCCATGCACATTGGCACGGCCCGGACGGCGCTTTTCAACTGGCTTTATGCAAAGCACACCGGCGGCAAGTTCCTGCTCCGCATCGAGGACACTGACCGCGAGCGCTCGACCGACGCGGCCGTGAAGGTCATTTTCGACGGCCTCGACTGGCTCGGCCTGAAGCCCGACGCCGAGCCCGTCTTCCAGTTCGCCCGCGCCGATCTCCACCGCGAAGTCGTGGCCGAGATGCTGGCCCGTGGCGGCGCCTACCGTTGCTACATGACGCCCGAGGAACTCGAGATCGAGCGCGAAGCCGCGCGCGCCGAGGGCCGCGTCATCCGCTCGCCGTGGCGCGACCGCACCGACGCCGGCAACTATGACGAGGCTCAGCCCTATGTCGTCCGCCTGAAGAGCCCGCTCGAAGGCGAGACCGTCATCGCCGATCAGGTGAAGGGCCAGGTCACCTTCCAGAACAAGACCCTGGACGACCTGATCCTGCTGCGCTCCGACGGCACGCCGACCTACAACCTCGCCGTCGTGGTTGATGACCACGACATGGGAATCACGCACGTGATCCGCGGGGACGACCACCTGAACAACGCCGCCCGCCAGACGCTGATTTACCAGGCGATGGGTTGGGAGGTTCCGGTCTGGGCGCACTTGCCGCTGATCCACGGCCCGGATGGAACCAAGCTGTCCAAGCGCCATGGGGCGCAGGCGGTCAGTGAATTCGACGACATGGGCTATCTGCCCGAAGCCATGCGCAACTACCTGGCCAAGCTCGGCTGGGGCCACGGCGACGACGAGATCTTCTCCGACGAACAGGCGATCAGCTGGTTCGACGTCAAGGACGTGGTCGGCGCGCCCGCCCGCCTGGACTGGGACAAGCTGAACCACCTGAACAACCACTACATCCGTCAGGCCGAGCCGGCCCGGCTGGCCAAGCTGGTCGTCGGCATCCACA
Source organism: Phenylobacterium sp. (assembly GCF_013822795.1). GTDB lineage: Bacteria > Pseudomonadota > Alphaproteobacteria > Caulobacterales > Caulobacteraceae > Phenylobacterium. The sequence continues at coordinate 192,037 of NZ_PNLB01000007.1, forward strand.
AGAGCCGCGACTTCCCGCTGCACGAGGGCGACGAGGCGATCATCGAGCGCACCGTCCCGCTGGTCCGCGACGGCGCCAAGACCATGCTGGAGCTGGCCGACGCCACCGTCTTTGCGCTCAAGCGTCGTCCGCTCGAGCTGCCGGAGAAGGCCAAGGGGCTGCTGACCGACGAGACCCGCGCACGGCTCGGACGCCTGCGCGAGCACCTCGACAGCCAATCCGACTGGCAGGTTGCGGCGCTCGAAGCGGCGCTTCGCAGCTTCGCCGAATCCGAAGGCGTGGGCATGGGCAAGTTCGGCCCGGCCTTACGTGGCGTCCTCTCTGGCGGGTCGCCCGCCCCTGATCTGGCCGGAGCCCTTGTGAGCCTTGGGAAACCGGAAAGTTTGGGGCGCCTCGACGACGCGCTTTCACAGTCCGCATAAAGCGCTATAAGGCGCCCTGAAACGGGCGTTTAACTCCTGCAAGACGGAAGGAATGGCATGGGCGATACGGCTAAGGTGAGTTTCGACGGCAAGTCGGTCGAGCTGCCGATCCTCAAGGGCACCGACGGCCCCGCCGTCGTGGACATTCGGAAACTCTACGCCGAGGCCGACGTCTTCACTTACGACCCGGGCTTCACCTCGACGGCGAGCTGCGAAAGCAAGATCACCTTCATCGATGGTGACAAGGGCGTACTGCTGCATCGCGGCTACCCGATCGACCAGCTGGCCGAGAAGTCCAGCTTCCTCGAAGTCTGCTACCTCCTGCTGAACGGCGACCTGCCGAACGCCAAGGAGTTCGAGACCTTCGAACACAACATCACCTATCACACCATGCTGCACGAGCAGTTCGATAGGTTCTTCAACGGCTTCCGCCGCGACGCGCACCCGATGGCCATCATGGTCGGCGCGGTCGGCGCGCTGTCGGCCTTCTACCACGACAGCACCAACATCGATGATCCGGAACAGCGGATGATCTCGTCGCATCGGCTGATCGCCAAGATGCCGACGATCGCCGCCCGCGCGTTCAAGTACTTCAAGGGCCAGCCGTTCGTGCATCCGCGCAACGATCTGTCCTACTCGGAAAACTTCCTGCGCATGTGCTTCTCGGTCCCGGCCGAGGACTGGAAGCCGAACCCGGTGCTGACCCGCGCCATGGACCGCATCTTCATCCTGCATGCGGACCACGAACAGAACGCCTCGACCTCGACCGTCCGCCTGGCCGGTTCGTCGGGCGCCAATCCGTTCGCCTGCATCGCGGCCGGCATCGCCTGCCTCTGGGGCCCGAGCCATGGCGGCGCGAACGAAGAAGCGCTGAACATGCTCAAGGAGATCGGCACCGTCGATCGCATTCCTGAGTACGTTCAAGGCGTTAAGGACCGCCGCTATCGCCTGATGGGCTTCGGTCACCGCGTCTACAAGAACTACGATCCGCGCGCGACCGTGATGCAGAAGACCTGCCACGAAGTGCTGGCGGAAGTCGGCCACGGGGACGACCCGCTGCTGAAGGTCGCGATGGAGCTGGAAAAGGTCGCCCTGAGCGATCCGTACTTCATCGAACGCAAGCTCTACCCGAACGTCGATTTCTACTCGGGCATCACCCTGCGCGCCCTCGGCTTCCCGCCGGAGATGTTCACCGTGCTGTTCGCCCTGGCCCGCACCGTGGGCTGGATCAGCCAGTGGAAGGAAATGATCGAGGATCCGTCGCAGAAGATCGGCCGTCCGCGCCAGATCTACACCGGCGCCGCGCAACGCGACTACATCGCGGTCGAAAAGCGCTAAGCTCGATCGAAGCTTGAGAACATCAGCCCCGCCCGGACCACCGGGCGGGGCTTTTTCGTTGGCGCCTAGGTATAGCCCTGGGTTGCGACCTGTGTTCATGCTCGTAGGGTTTGCCTCGGCAACCCGCATGAGGAGCACGCCCATGGCGTTCATGGCGAAGCTGAACGAACCGCACATCACCCGTGACCTGTACGAGCTGGTTCGCGCGGAGATCGACTGGGATCACAACCCGCCCGTCGGCTGCCTGCTGCACATCGCCTCCTTCGATGAGGCCGGCGCGCACACGGTCGACATCTGGGACAACGAGGACGATCTCAAGGACTACCTGGAGGATCGCTTCATGCCGGCCCTGCGCAAGCTGGGGATCGCGCCGGTCAATCCCACGTGGTCGGAGCTGCACGTCTGCGCGGCCGCCCCGGAAATCCAGCAATACGTGCTGGATGCAACGCCCCTAAGATCGCGCCCCGAGCACCATCAGAACGGCTTCAGCCGCCACGTCTGACGGATCGGCGCCCCCGCGGCCCATCTTCTGCAGGGCCGCGGTCTGGGCCTGCGCCTGCCGCTCGCGCAGCGCCGGATCATCGAGGCGTAGAGCCACCTCACGGGCCAGGGCTGGCCCGTTGCAGTCGTCCTGGACCAGCTCGGGGGCGACGAAGTCCTTGGCCGCAATATTGAACAGCGTGATGTAGGGCGTGCGGATCAACCGCTTGAGGATCGCATGGGTCATCGCGCCCAGACGGTAGCCGACGACGATCGGCACCCCGGCCAGCGCGAGTTCGGTGGTCACCGTGCCAGAGCAGGCTAGCGCCACGGTGGCGGCCTTCATGGCGTCGAGCTTGGCCCCTTCCCCCTCGACCACATGAGCCCAGCTCGACGCCTGCGCCTTGACCGTCTGCGCCACCGTCGGCGCGGCGGGGATGATTACCTGCAGATCTGGGCGCGCAGCCTTGAGGATCGCCACGGCGTCAGCGAACGGCGGCAACACCCGGCTGATCTCACCCGGTCGACTGCCGGGGAGCACCAGCAGCAGCGGCGCCTGCGGCGCGATGCCGAGCTGGGCGCGCAACCGCCCGCCGTCGGCCTGCGAAAAGTCGAGCGTCAGCGCCGAGTTGCCGACGAAGGTGACCGGCAGGCCCTCGGCCTCGAAATAGGGCGCGTCGAACACGTGGATCGACAACAGATGGTCGACGGTCGCGGCCAGGGTCTTGGCGCGGCCGGGCCGCGTCGCCCAGACCTGGGGCGCGACGTACTTGATGAGGGGCAGCTTGGGGTCGAGCTTGCGCAGTTGCTGCGCCACCCGCAGCGTGAAACCCCAGGAGTCGATCAGGACGACGACGTCCGGCTTCTCGCGCTTGGCCAGGGCGACCGTGTCCTCGACCCGGGCCACCACCTTGCGATAGGCCAGCAGCCCCTCCAGCAGCCCTAGAATGGACAACTCGGCGATGTCGAACGGGCTCTGCACGCCCTCCGCCGCCATGCGCTCGCCGCCGACGCCGACGAAGCGGACGCCATCGCCCAGCCGCGCACGCAGCGCTCGCGCCAGACCCGCGCCGCGGTCGTCGCCCGAGGCCTCAGCCGCGACCAGCATGACGCAGAGCGGCTTGCTCACGGCGCGCCCGACGGTTCGACGCCCACCACGAAGATACCGAGCTCATCAGCTAGGGCGATCACCGCCTCGCGATCCAGCACCAGCAGGCGACCGACCTCGCCCGCCACGCCGGCCAGTCCGGCCTGGGCCGCGCGCTGGATGGTGTTGAGGCCGATAGTCGGCAGGTCGATGCGGGTCTCCTGAATCGGCTTGGGCGCCTTGGCCAGCACGCCACGCGGCGCGTCGGCGCTGCCGCGGACGTTGCGCGGCAGCTCGGCGACCCGGCGAAGCATGGCGTCGGTGCCTTCCTGCGCCTCCACGGCCAGCACCAGCCCGTCGCACACGACCGCGCCCTGCCCGACGTCCAGCTGTCCGATCGCCCGCGCCACGCGCAGGGCGTGGTGGACGTCGGCCATCTGCTCGTCAGTCGGCACGACCGCGCCCAGCGGGCCCGCCGCCAGGGTCAGGTCGCCCATGACCTCGTGCGCCCCCTCGACGACGAAGCCTTCCTTCTCGAATTCTCCGAGGAGTTGCCGCAGCAGGGCGTCGTCGCCCTGGCGCGCGGCGGCGATCACCCCGGGCAGCGCCATCAGACCACGCAGGTCGGGGGTCAGCGACTTGAAGTCCGGCCGGTCGACCGTGCCGACCAGGGTGACAGCCTCGCAGCCCGCGCGCTTCAGCGCCTTGAAGCATTTGCCCAGTTCGGCGATGCCGATGTCAGCGCCGGGAAAGCGGGCGATTTCCTCGCCGGCGAAGCCCTTGAGCCGGACGATGAAGAACGGGCGGCCGGCCCGTTCACAGTGCTGCGCGATCTCGACCGGCAGATTTCCGCCGCCCGCAATCAGCCCTAGCTTCTGCACGCCCTAGACCTCCCGCTCCGGCAGGCAGAGCGGCCGGCTGGCGTCGGCGCGGATGAAGTCGACGATCTCCATGACCTCGGGCGACTCCGAATAGGTCTCGACCGTGTCGTCGAGCCGTTCCTGGAACGTGCCTTCGTCAGCGAACAGCATCCGATAGGCCGCACGCATGGTGTTGATCGTCTCGCGGCTGAACCCGCGGCGCTTCAAGCCCAGCAGGTTCAGACCCTCGAGGTGAGCGTGGTTGCCCCACACCGAGCCGTAGGGAATGACGTCCTTCACGACCGCCGCCAGGCCGCCGACCATGGCGTGGCGGCCGACGCGAGTGCGCTGGTGCACAGCGGCCAGGCCGCCGACGATCACAAAGTCGGCGATGTCGCAGTGGCCGCCGAGGGTCGCCTGCTTGGTCAGGATCACCTGGTCGCCGACGATGCAATCGTGCCCGACGTGGCTCTCGATCATGTAGAGGCCGTCCGAGCCGACCTTCGTCACCCCGCCGCCGCCGACGGTTCCGGTGTTCATCGTCGCATGCTCGCGAACGACGTTGCGATCGCCGATGATCAGCTGCGTCGGCTCGCCCTTGTAGGCGGTGTGCTGCGGCGGCCCGCCGAGCATGGCGAACGGATAGACCGCATTGTCCTCGCCCAGCGTGGTCACCCCGTCGACAACAACGTGCGAGAAGAGTTTCGTCCGCGCCCCGAGCTTCACATCGGGGCCGACGGTGCAGAACGGCCCGATCACGACCCCGTCGGCCAACTGGGCCTTGGGATGGATGACGGAGCTGGGATGGACGTCGATGCTCATGGGGTCTCCACCAGCATGGCGGCGAACTCCGCTTCGGCAGCGGTCTTGTCGCCGACCATGGCCTTGCCTTCGAACTTGAAGAGCCCCCCACGGGCGCGCAGCACCTTCACGTGCATGCGCAGGACGTCGCCCGGCCGCACCGGCTGCCGGAAGCGGCAGTTGTCGACCGACGTGAACAGGATGGTCTTGCCGGCGCGATCGACATTCAGCGTCTTCGACATCAGCACCGCGCCGGTCTGGGCCATGGCCTCTACGATCAGCACGCCGGGCATCACCGCATAGTCCGGGAAGTGCCCCTGGAAGAACGGCTCGTTGATGGTCACGCACTTGATGCCGACGATCGACTCGTTGGGCCGATACTCTTCGGCGCGATCGACCAGCAGGAAGGGATAACGGTGCGGGATCCGCTCCATGATCTCCGCGATGTCGATCGAGACCTCGGCTGTCGCCACGTCGTTGCTCATTTGTCGGTCCCTTTGCGGTTGGCGGAGCGCGACAGCCAGGCCACCTCCCGCATCCAGCGTCGAATAGGTTGTCCGGGCACGCCGCCCCAGGTCTCACCGGCCGGGATGTCGCGGAACACGCCGGCCGCAGCGGCCACCTGGGCGCCGTCGCCGATGTTCACGTGGTCGGCCACGCCTGCGCGGCCGCCGAAGGCCGCTCCGTCGCCGATCACGACGCTGCCCGAGATGCCGGTGTGCGCAGCCATGACGCAATTCCGTCCCACACGCACGTTGTGGGCGATCTGCACCAGGTTGTCGATCTTGGTGTTCTCGCCGATCACCGTGTCGTCAAACGCGCCACGGTCGATGCAGCTGTTGGCGCCGACCGTCACCCCGTCCTGCAGGATGACCCGCCCCAGCTGCGGAATATCCACGACGCCCGTGGCGCCTCCAGCCGCGCCAAAACCAGGCTCGCCGATCCGCGCGCCCGCCAGGACGCGCACCCGATCGCCAAGCAGCGCAAAGCCGAGCGTGACGTTCGCGCCGATCACGCAGTCGCGGCCGATGGCCACCCCAGGCCCGATGACGGTGTTGGCCCCAATCTCCGTCCGCGCGCCGATCCGGGCTCCGGGCCCGATCACCACGCCGGGCGCCAGGTGCACGTCCTCCTCCAGCACCGCGTCGGCGGCGACCGGCTCAGGCCCCGCGTAGCGGCGCGCACGGTGCAGCCTGGTCGCGGCCGCGGCATAGGCGGCCTGCGGCGTCGGCGTGACCAGCGCCACACACCCGGCTGGCGCAAGGTCCTTGTCGCGCGCAGTGACGAACACGGCGGCGGCCTTCACCGCAGCCAGATCGGCTGCGTACTTCTTGTCGGTCAGAAAGGTGACGGTGTCCGCCTGGGCGCTGGCCAGGACGGCCACGCCGCGGACCTGGCGTTGGCCTTGGTCCGCATCGGAAAGTTCGGCGCCTGTCAGGCTCGCCAGTTCGGCGAGCGTGACAGGGCCAAGGTCTTCAAAGAATCGGGGGTCGGGCATGGGAATCCTCAGCTCGACCCGCCTTTATCGCGAGTCGCGCCCTACTTGGTCGCGGCCGGAGCAGCAGCTTGGTCGAGACGTTCACGATCGAAGGTGAACTGGGTGATCTTCGCGTTCAGCGCGGTCACGACCGGCTGGCTGATATCCATCGCCGGGTTCGACAGCACGACGCTTTCGCGGTTGATCAGCAGGCTGCACTGACGCTGCTGGTACACTTGGCTGACGATCGGCGTCAGCTCCTGGTACACGCGGCCCAGGGCCTTCTGCTGCGTCGCCTGCAGCTCGCGGCCACGCTGCTGTTCCTTGCGCTGATAGGCGTTGGCCTTGACTTGCAGCGCCGAGGCGCGGGTCTCGAACGTATTCTGGTCGAGGGTCGCGCGCTGGGTTTCCAGCGTCTTGGCTTCGTTCTGGATCGCGGTCTGCTCGGCCTTCAGCTCGGCTTCGACCTGGGTCGCGATCTGCTGCAGGCGGGTCTGCACGTACTTGCCGACGGTCGAGGTCGCGATCGCACCTTCCACCGAGACGGTGCAGACGCCGGGCAGCGCCGGGCCGTGAGTCACCGCAGGCGCCGCCGGAGCGGCAGGCGCGGCCGCTTGCGCGAAGGCCGCGCTGGAAGCGGAAGCGGTGATGGCGGCGACACAGGTCGCCGCGACAAGGGCTTTGATCGTCATGTGGTGAATCTAGAACCTGGTTGAGGTGGAGAACCGGAACGTTTCGGTCTTGTCGTAGTCTTCTTTGGCCAAAACTTGGCTGAAGTCGAATCGGATCGGGCCCATCGGCGAGCGCCAGAAGACCGACAGACCGGCCGTCGCACGCAGCGACAGATCGTCATAGATCAGCGGATCGACCGTGCCGTCGGCCCGCAGCTTGTCCTTGTCGTCGAGCAGGCCGAGCGTGCCGACGTCGGTGAACAGCGCGGCCTTGATGCCATACTGCTCAGGCAGGCCGGTCGGAATGGTCAGCTCGGCCGAACCGATCGCATAGGCGCGGCCGCCGAGGGCGTCCGAGCGCCCGAAGTTGGTGTCGCGCGGACCAATGCCGGCGGTCTCGAAGCCGCGGAAGCTGTTGCCGCCCTTATAGAAGCGGCTGTTGACCCGGACGGTGTCCCCGCTCCAGCCGGCGATGTAGCCGCCTTGGCCGGTGACGCTGAGGATGAAGTCCTTGTTGAAGCCGTAGTACCAGCCGCCGGTCACTTCGGTGCTGATATAGTTCACGTCGCCGCCGATGCCGGCCAGGTCCTGGCTGACGTCGAAGCGGAAGCCGCGCGTCGGATTGATCGGGTCGTTCCGACGGTCATAGAGGTAGGTGTAGCCGATCAGCGAGGTCAGATACTTGCCGCGCTGGGCGCAGAGCGACAGCGAGACCAGCGGCGCGGTCGGGTCGCAATAGGCGTCATCGATCTGGACGTCTTCCTGGCGCAGCGTGTAGCGCGTCGACATCCGCGAGTTCAGCGTCAGCGGGAACGCCATGCGGACGTTGCCGCCCACGGTCACGGTCTTATAGGCCGAGTACTCAGTCAGGTCGTAGCGGTACGAGTAGAGATCGACGCCAGCGCCCAGGTCACGGCCGAGGAACCGCGGCTCGGTGAAGCCGAAGTCGATCTGCTGGCGCAGCGAACCGACCGACACCCGGGCGCGCAGGCTCTGGCCGCGACCGCGGAAGTTCCGCTCGGTGACGCCGAGGTCGAGGATCAGCTGGTCGACCGACGAATAGCCGGCGCTGAACGAGAGTTCGCCCGTGGGCTGTTCTTCGACCTTCACCTGCAGACGGGTGCGATCGGGCGCCGAACCGGGCGCCTCGTCGATGGTCACGTCCTTGAAGAAGCCGAGCGCGCGGATGTTGTTGCGCGAGCGATCGACCAGGGCGCGATTGTAGGCGTCGCCCTCGACGAGGTTGAGTTCGCGACGGATCACGTAGTCGAGGGTGCGGGTGTTCCCGGTGACGTCGATACGCTCGACGTACACGCGCGGCCCTTCGCGGACCTGGAAGACCACGTCGACCAGGCCGGTCTCGCGGTTCGGCGTGTAGCGCGGACGCACGTCCACCGCGGCGAAGCCGGCGGCGCCGGCCGCGAAGGTCAGCGAGTCGGTCGCCGCCTCGATTTTTTCGTCCTGGTAGATCTCGCCCGAGCGGATCGGCACCAGCTGCTGAAGCACGTTCTTGTCGAGCTTCTGCAGTTCGGTTTCGACCGTGACCTTGCCGAACTTGTACTCCTTGCCCTCGTCGAGGGTGTAGGTGATGACAAAGCCGTTCTTGTCGGGCGCCAGTTCGGCGATCGCCGAGACCACGCGGAAGTCATAGAAGCCGCGGTTGCGGTAGTGCTTGCGCAACTGCTCCTTGTCGTACTCCAGGCGGTCCGGGTCGTAGTTGGCGTTGTTCGAGAAGAACTTGTACCAGGTCGACTGCTCGGTCACGACGACATCGCGCAGGTCGTTGTCCGAGAACTCGCTGTTACCCAGGAAGTTGACCCGCAGCACCCCGCTCTTGGGGCCTTCGTTGATTTCGAAGATCAGGTCGACGCGCTTTTGCGGCAGCTCGACGATCTTCGGCGTCACGGTGGCCGAGATCCGGCCGGAGCGGCGATAGAGCTCGACGATCCGCTGAACGTCTTGCTGCACCTTGGCCTTGGTGAAGATGCCGCGCGGGCGCACGGTGACTTCGTCGCGCAGCTTGTCTTCCTTGAGGCCCGAGTTCCCTTCGAAGACCACCTTGTTGATGATCGGGTTCTCGACGACCGTCACGATCATGTCCGAGCCCTGCAGCTCGATCTTCACGTCGGCGAACAGGTCGGTGCGGAACAGGGTCTTCAGCGCCAGGTCGGCCTTGGCGGGGTCCAGGACCTCGCCGGGCTGGATCGGCAGATAGGAGAGCACCGTCGACTGCTCGATCCGCTCGTTGCCGCGCACGATGATGCGCTGGACGACGCCGGACTGCTGGCCTGGGTCCTGCGGCGCAGGCTGCGGCTGAGGCGGCGTCGCCTGTTCCTGCGCAAGTACGGCGCTGGGGATGACGATCGCCGTCGAGCCCATCAGCAAGGCAAGGCCGGAGGCGAGCGCGGCGCGGCTAGCGCGGGGTCTTTGCATCGTATCAGCCGTCAATGGAAAAGCGCGGGTTTCAGGAGAAAACGCCGCCGAGGATTTTGAACACACGCAGTTGCTGCAGATCGTTCCAGGTGGCGAACAACATCAATCCCAACAGCAGCGCAAGCCCCACCCGGTAGCCCGCCGCCTGGACCCGCGCCGCCACCGGACGCCGCGCCACCGCCTCATAGGCGTAGAACAGCAGGTGTCCCCCATCCAGCACAGGGATCGGCAGCAGATTCATGAAACCGATGCTCACCGAAACGAACGCGGCCAGCTGGAGCAGATTGACGCTGCTGCCGAGGATCATTCCCCCAACATCAGGCGCCCCCTCGGCTCCGGCCTGCGCAACCTTGCCGGAGATTCGGGCGATTCCGAGAGGCCCGCTGAGCTGATCGGGCGAAACCTGGCCCGTCACCATGCGGCCCAGATAGTAGACCGTCGTCTCCAGCGTGCGCCACGTGCGCTGCACGCCGCCGGCGACCGCCTCGACCGGATTGTACCGGACGTGCACGAAATCATCGCGCGTCTGGGCCGGAGTGAGGCCCAGCATCCCCTGCCGGCGGGTGCCGGCCACCGAGTCGCTCCGCTCGACCCAGCGGGGCGTGGCTTCGATCGCGACCTGGCTGCCGGCTCGCTCGACCACGAAGGCCGTCGGAACGTTCGCGCGGACCTGGACGATCTCGGCGACCTCGTCGAAGCCGCGGATGCGGCGACCATCCGCCTGAACGATCAGGTCGCCAGAGCGGAATCCGGCCTGCTCGGCCGGGCTGCCCGGCTGCACCGAGGCGATCTTTGCCGGCAGCACGTACTGACCAAAGGCCAGCAGCAGCGAGGCGAACAATGCCACGGCCAGCACGAAATTTGCCACCGGGCCCGCGGCCACGACGATCGCGCGCTGCCAAAGCGGCTTGAAATGGAAGTAACGGGCGACGGCCTCATGTCCTTCGCGCCGCTCGATCGCGCGACGCATGGTGCCGAGATCTTCGGCGTCCGGCACGCTGGAGGCGTTTTCGTCGCCGGTGAACCGGACATAGCCGCCCAACGGGATCCAGCCCACGCGCCATTCGACGCCGGACTTGTCGGTCCACGAGGCGATCGCCTTGCCGAAGCCGATGGAGAAGCGGTCGATGGCCACGCCGAACATCTTGGCGGCCAGGAAGTGCCCTAGTTCGTGGATGGTGACCACAAGCCCCAGCACCAGCACGAAGGGAATGACGAAGGTCAGAGCGGTGAGGATGAAATCGAGCATCTGCTGTTACTCCTCCGCGCGCCTAGCGCCCTAGGCCGCTGACGACCTCGCCGGCGACGCGACGCGCCTGCGTGTCGGTTCGCCGAGCGTTCTCGAGCGTGTCGCCGTCCGTCGCCCCCGCGACCAGGCCCTGAGAATCAACGCGTTCGAGGGTCTCAGCCACCGTGGCGGCAATATCGAGAAAGCCAATCTTGCGGTCAAGGAAGGCGGCCACGGCGACCTCGTTGGCGGCGTTCATCACCGCGGGCGCGGCCCCACCGGCCGCCAAAGCTTCTTTGGCGATCTTCAAGGCGGGAAAACGGCGCAGGTCCGGTTCTTCGAAGGTCAATTGCCCGATCGCCGCCAGGTCCAGGCGCGGCGCCGGCCACGGCAGCCGGTCGGGCCAGGCGAACGCGCAGGCGATCGGCGTACGCATGTCGGGCGGCCCCAACTGCGCGAGCGTCGAGCCGTCGCTGTACTCCACAAGGCTATGGATGATCTGCTGATGATGGATCAGCACCTCGACCCGCTCGTTCGTCATGCCGAACAGGTAGGCGGCCTCGATGATCTCCAGGCCCTTGTTCATCATCGTCGCGGAGTCGACCGAGATCTTCGCGCCCATGCTGAAGTTGGGGTGCGCGACGGCCTGCTCCGGCGTGGCGTGGGCCATCTGCTCGGCCGACCAGGTTCTGAATGGTCCGCCGGACGAGGTCAGGATCAGCCGATCGACGCGCTGGGCGTTCATCGGATCGAGAACCTGGAAGATCGCCGAGTGCTCGGAATCGACCGGAATGACGACGCCGCCCGCCAGTTTCGCGGCCCGCAGCAACGAGGGGCCGGCGCAGACCAGGCTTTCCTTGTTGGCCAGGCCGATCACGGCCCCCGCCTGCGCGGCCGCCAAGGTCGGCGCAAGGCCGGCGAAGCCGACGATCGAGGACATCACCCACTGGGCGTCCGCGCTTGCGGCTTCGACGACGGCGCTGTGGCCCGCCGCCGTCCCGATGCCCGAGCCGTCGAGCCGCTGGCGCAGCTCGGCCAACTTGCTCTCGTCCTCGATCACCGCGAGCTTGGGACGCCAGCGCAGGGCCTGTTCGGCCAGGCGTTCGACATTGCGGCCCGCCGTCAGGGCCGTGACCTCAACCTCAGCGCCGGCTTTGTCCAACAGGTCCAGAGTCGAAACGCCGACCGAGCCGGTCGAACCCAGAACGCTGACGCGGCGAGGCAAAGTCAATGCGCCCATCCCCAATGATTGATCAGTCGCGCGGCGGCCAGGACGACCACGGCGAACATCAGACCGTCCACTCGATCTAACAAACCGCCGTGACCGGGAATCAGGTCCCCGGAATCCTTCACGCCGAACCGGCGCTTGAGCATCGACTCCCAGAGGTCGCCGGCCATGGTCGCCAGGCCGCCCAGCAAGCCGATGAGCGCCCCGGCGGGCACGCTGAGCACGATGGCGCTGAAGGCGGCCATGGTGGCGCCGGTCGCCGCCGCGGCCACGAGGCCGCCGATGAAGCCGGACCAGGTCTTGTTAGGCGAGAACTTCGGCCACAGCTTCGGGCCCTTCAGGGCGCTGCCGACGGCGAAGGCTGCGATGTCCGCCGCCCAGGCGACCGCGAACAGCAGGATCGTCCACTGACGCCCCTCGGGCATGCCGCGCAGCCACACGAGGCAGACGACAGGAATGGCCAGGTAGATGACCCCGAATGCGGCGTTCGTCGGCCTCTCGGAGACGCCGCGCGCCACCAGCGCGGCGGCCACCGCGCCAAGCGCCGCAGCGCCCCACGCCAGGGGCATATGCGATTGATACGCCAGGAAAGCGGCCGCCAGGATCGCAACGGTCAGCGCGGTCGACACCCGGACCGGCGCCGTCGGGGCGGTCATGGCGCCCCACTCGATCGCCAGCAAGGCGACGGCGACGGCGACCAGGACGAGGAACATCCAGCGCAGCCCCGGCAGGTCCGAGAACCACACGGCGCCCAGCACCGCGGGCACCAGGACCGTGGCCGAGGCGACGCGTACGCCCAGATTGGCCCAGTCGAAACGCCTAGCCTGCGGCAAGGACATTATCGGCCACGGCGCCGCCGTAGCGCCGCTCGCGCTTTTGGAATTCTTCGATCGCTGCCCGCAGATAGTCAGCGTTGTAGTCGGGCCAGAGCACGTCCTGGAAGACGAACTCCGAATAGGCTGTCTCCCACAGCAGGAAGTTCGAGAGCCGCTGTTCGCCGCTGGTCCGGATCACCAGGTCCGGATCGGGAATGCCGGCCGTCGACAGCTTGCCCTGCAGCAGGTCTTCAGTGACGTCCTCAGGCCGCAGACGGCCCGCCGCAGCCTCGGCGACCAGGGCGCGCGCTGCGTCCATCAGGTCGGCCCGTCCGCCGTAATTGAAGGCCACCTGCAGGAAGAACTTGTCGTTATGCGCCGTCTGGCGCTCCGCCCGCTCGACGATCTCAGCGACATCGGGCGGCAGCCCGGCGCGACGGCCCAGGATGCTGACCCTCACGCCCTCGCGCGCCAGCTTGTCGAGATCGGAGTTCACATAGAGCTTGAGCAGCCGCATGACCTCGGCGACCTCGCCCGCCGGCCGACGCCAGTTCTCGGTCGAGAAGGCATAGAGCGTCAGCCAGCGAACGCCTTGCGCCGGGGCGGCTTCCACCACGCGCCGGATCGCGTCGACCCCCTTGGGGTGGCCGACTTGACGCGGCAGGCCGCGGCGCTTCGCCCAACGGCCATTGCCGTCCATGACGATCGCCACGTGCAGTGGCGCGTCCGGCGCAGGCGGCTGTTGATCGATCGTGCCCATGAGTTCCCGTTCGTCCTCGATCCTGGTGGGACGATTAGACCTGCATGATCTCTTGTTCTTTGGTTTTCAAGGCTTCGTCGACGCGCTTGATCGCCTCGTCGGTAAACTTCTGAACCTCGGTCTCCATCCGGCGCTGCTCGTCCTGGGTGATCGAGCTGTCCTTCTCGGCCTTCTTCAGGTCGTCGTTGGCGTCGCGGCGGACGTTGCGGATGGCGATCTTCTGCTGCTCGGCGTACTTGCCGGCGATCTTGGCCAGGTCCTTGCGGCGCTCCTCGGTCAGCGGCGGGATCGGCACGCGCAGGCTTTGCCCATCGACCACCGGGTTCAGGCCCAGGCCGGCGTTGCGGATCGCCTTCTCGACGGACACCACCAGACCGCGGTCCCAGATGTTGACGCTGATCGAGCGCGGCTCAGGCACGCTGACCGAACCGACCGTATTCAGCGGAACGGTGGAGCCGTAGGCGTCGACCATCACCTGGTCCAGCAGGCCGGCGGAGGCCCGCCCGGTCCGCAGGCTCGCGAACTCGTCCTTCAGGGCCGAGATCGCCTTGTCCATGCGATCCCGATACTTGCTGAGCACCGGCTTTTCCGCAGCCATAGGATTGTCTCCCAAGATATTGGTCTAATTCGGTGAATGGTCAGGCGATCGTCGTGAAGACGCCCTGCCCTTTCAGCACTTTGAAGAAATTGCCCCGTTCGCGGATGGAAAAGACCACGATCGGGATCTGATTGTCACGCATCAGAGCGATGGCCGAGGCGTCCATGACCCGCAGGTCCTTGGCCAGGACCTCTTGATAGCTCAGGGTCTCGTAGCGCTGGGCGCTCGGGTCCTTCTTGGGGTCGGCGGTATAGACGCCGTCGACGCTGGTGCCCTTGAACAGCGCGTCGCAGCCCATTTCGGCCGTGCGCAGCGCCGCGGGGGTGTCGGTCGTAAAGAACGGCGCACCCAGACCGGCGGCGAAGATCACCACTCGACCCTTTTCCAGGTGCCGCAGCGCCCGGCGACGGATGTAGGGTTCGCAGACCGCTTCCATCGGAATGGCGGATTGGACGCGGGTATAGACGCCGATCTTCTCGAGCGCGCCTTGCAGCGCCAGGGCGTTCATCACCGTCGCCAGCATGCCCATGTAGTCGGCGTTGGCGCGGTCCATGCCCTTGCCGGCCAGCGAAACGCCCCGGAAGATGTTGCCGCCGCCGATCACTAGGCAGAGCTCGATCCCGTGATCGACTACTTCCTTGATGTCCTCGGCCACCGCTTCGATCGTCTTGGTGTCGATACCGAAGAGCGAGTCGCCCATCAGGACCTCGCCCGACATCTTCAAGAGGATCTTCTTGTAGCGGGGCTTGGTTTCGGACATTGCGGCTTCCGTCGAGAATCTAGCTGGGTACTACATAAACCAAGGGCGCCGTGCGCGTCGAACGCACGGCGCCCTTGGGCGTCCTAAATCAGGCGGATCAGCCTTGGCCGGTCATCGACGCCACTTCGGCGGCGAAGTCGTCCTGCTTCTTCTCGACGCCTTCGCCCAGGGCGAAGCGCACGAAGCCCTTCACGGCGACCGGCGAACCGGTTTCCTTGGCGGTTTCGGCGATCAGCTGCTCGATGGTCTGATCCGGGTTCATGACGAAGGGCTGCTTCAACAGCACCACTTCTTCCTGCCACTTGCGGATCCGGCCTTCGATCATCTTTTCGACGACGGCCAG
>NZ_PNLB01000008.1 GCF_013822795.1 Phenylobacterium sp.
AACGGCTCGACCCCGATCGGCGAGAAGTTCACCGTCTCGGGCGCCGTCGGCTATCAGGACGTCGACTACGACGGCGACTACACGACCTGGAACCTCGGCGTCGGCTACGCCCTCACCGACTTCCTCGGCGTGGACCTGCGCTACCACGACACCAGCGAGCACGACTTCGGCGATATCTATGAGAGCCGCGTCGTTCTGGGTCTCAAGGCTGCCTTCTAAAGGCCGCGAGACTTAAGGAAATGGAGAGCCGCCTCGGAGACGAGGCGGCTCTTTTGCTTTACTCCGGGCGGCTACTGCGGGAATTCGGCCACAGGTCAAAAAAACATCGTTCTCCTGCGGAGCGAAACCCTCGCCTTGGAGTTTCATTGGACGGTCGCGTTGACGCGTCTATGTTGCCAACCTTCGGACAGGACGCGGAGCGCGATTCATGGAGCAGATGGCCAATCGGGCTCAGACCATCCTCGCTGACGCCCTGATTGCAGCTTGCGCTTTCTTACTAGCGTACCTGCTGGCGTCGGGTCAGCTCCTGGATACTTTGGGGCCCGACCTCCCTGCATTGAAACTACTTCAGCTGATCGGAATCTATACCGGTCTGGCTGCGCTGTTTTCGACGCTGTTCCGCCGCGAGCTGTCGCCGTGGCGCTACGTCTCGATCCCCGACGCCCTGGTTCTGGCCCGCACGGCCTTCCTGACCGCCGGCGTCTTCCTGCTGATGGTCTTCGTGCTCAATCGCGCCGAAGGCCTGCCGCGTTCGGCCCTGGCCATGGCCGTCATCTTCCAGATGGGCGGCTCGATGGGCGCGCGCCTGATGCGCCGCGCCATGCATGAGCATGCGCTCGACAGCTTCTCTCCGCTCAGGACGATCAGGGACCGCGCGCCGCACGCGCCGTCGCTGCTGCTGATCGGCTCGCCTGCCATGGCTGATTCCTACCTGCGCGACGCCGCCCGTCGGCACGACCAAGCCTGGAACCCGGTCGGCATCGTCAGTCCCGACGCCCGCGACCTCGGCCAACAGGTGCGCGGCGTCTGCGTCATCGAGAGCCTCGCCAACCTCGACGAGGCGCTAACCGACCTGCGCCGGTGGAACCGCTATCCCCGCGCCATTCTGTTCCTCGACGAGCCCGGCCGCCTCAAGGGCCTGACCGCCGACCAGCTTGGTCAGCTGAAGAACGACGGCATTCGCCTGCTGCGTCGTCCCTCGATCGTCGAGCTGGCCCACCACGAAGGCATGCCGCTGCTGCCGATGCGCGAGATCAGCGTCGAGGAACTGCTGGCCCGCGAACCGATCGAGCTGGACCGCGCCGCGGTCGGGGCCCTGATCCAGGGCCGCCGCGTGCTGATCACCGGCGCCGGTGGTTCGATCGGCGCCGAACTCGTGCGTCAGGTCGCCCAATTCCATGCCGCGCACGTCACGGTGATGGACTTCTCCGAAACCTCGCTGTTCGAGATCGACCGCGAGATGGCCGAGACCTGGCCGCAGCTGTCGCGCACCGCCGTGCTCTGCGATGTGCGCAACGCCCACCGCCTGCATCAGGCGTTCCAGCGCGAGAAGCCCGACCTGGTGTTCCACGCCGCGGCGCTCAAACATGTCTCGATGGTCGAGCAGCATCCCTGCGAGGGCGTGCTGACCAACGTCGTGGGCACCTGGAACGTGACCGAAGCGGCCCGCGCCTGCGGCGCCGCCCAGATGATCCTGATTTCCACCGACAAGGCGGTCGATCCGTCGAACGTGATGGGCGCCACCAAGCGCTTGGCCGAGGCGGTCATCCAGGCCCAGCAGGCCGGCGAGGGTACGCGCTTCTCGGCGGTCCGATTCGGCAACGTGCTCGGTTCGGCCGGGTCAGTGGTGCCGATCTTCCGCTCGCAGATCGAACGTGGCGGCCCGGTACGGGTGACGCACGAGAACATCGAGCGCTTCTTCATGACCATCCCGGAGGCCGCCCAGCTGGTGCTGCACGCCACCGCGCACTCGGCCGAAGGCGAAGAAACCAAGCACGCGCGCCTCTTCCTGCTGGAAATGGGCGAGCCGGTGCGAATCATGGACCTGGCCCGCCAGATGATCGCCCTGTCGGGCCACGTCCCGGGCAAGGACATCGAAATCGAGGTGACCGGCCTGCGCCCGGGCGAAAAATTGACCGAGCTGCTGCTGGACGAGACGGAACGCTCCCTGCCCTGCGCGCCCAAGGTCATGGAGGTCGTCTCCTCCTCGGCCCTGCGGATCACCGCCAACCACCTGATCGAGCTGGAAGCCATGGCTCAGGGCGGCGACGTCGAGCAGGTGCGCAGCAAGCTGTTCGACATCGTGGCCCAAGTGCGCGGCGAGAAGCCCTCGACCCCGGCCCTTCGGGTCGTCTCCAGCGCCTGAACCGCGCCTGGGGCGCCGAGCGGACGTGACGCGGCCGCGCCGAGAGTATAATCGGGCGGCATGGCGGTTATCCTGGTCACCGGCTCGGCCGGCTTCATCGGCTCCCACGTCGCGCACCGTCTTCTGGACCGCGGCGATACGGTGGTGGGTCTCGACAATCTCAACGCCTATTACGACCCGACGCTGAAGCAGGCGCGGCTGGCGCGGCTCGAAGCCCGTGAGGGCTATCGCCACGCCGCCATCGACCTGGCTGACCGCGAGGCGATGGCGGCGCTGTTCGCCGAGGCCAAGCCGGAACGGGTGATCCACCTGGCGGCCCAGGCGGGCGTTCGCTACAGCCTCGAGCAGCCGGCGGCCTATGTCGACGCCAACCTCGTGGGTTTTGGGAACATCCTCGAAGGCTGCCGCGCCGTGCAGGCGCAGCACCTGGTGTTCGCCTCAACCAGCTCGGTCTATGGCGCCAACGGCAAGCTGCCGTTCTCGGTGCACGACAGCGCCACCCATCCGATCACGCTCTATGCGGCGACGAAGCTGGCCAACGAAGCCATGGCCCATTCTTACGCCCACCTGTTCGGCATCCCGTCGACCGGCTTCCGATTCTTCACGGTCTACGGGCCCTGGGGCCGACCTGACATGGCGCTGTTCAAGTTCACCAAGGCGATCTTGGAAGACCAGCCCATCGACGTCTTCGGCCAGGGCAAGATGCAGCGCGACTTCACCTATGTGGAGGACATCGTCTCGGGCGTGGTCGCCGCGCTCGATCGCCCGGCGCAAGTCGATCCGAACTGGAACGCGCTGGATCCCGATCCCGCCACCAGCGGCGTGGCCCCGTGGCGGATCCTCAACCTCGGCAACAGCCAGCGGGTCGAGTTGATGCGCTACATCGAGGTGCTTGAAGAGAAGCTGGGCCGCAAAGCCAAGCTGAACCTGCTGCCCATGCAGCCAGGCGACGTGGCTCGCACGGAGGCGGACGTCACCGACACCAAGGCTGCGCTGGACTACGCGCCGTCGACGCCGATCGAGGTCGGGGTGTCGAACTTTGTCGACTGGTATCTCGACTACTACCGGGTCGGCGCGAACTGAGGATCAGCGCCCGCGGGCCTGATCACGCGCAGCAGCCGCCTCTTCCTTGGCGCGGCGCGCGGCCTCGCGGGCGGCGCGGCGTTCGGAGAGGATCGACCAGGCGACCAGGCCGACGATGCACGCCGCCAGGAACGGCAGGGAGAACTGTCCAAGTCGTTCCATCAGGAAGGGCCCCTCACCTCGGCGACGTTGGTCTAGTCGATAACAGGGTTGCGCGCCCTGGCAAGCGGCGCGCTAAAGCCGCAGGTCCGCCGCCCCTTGCGGGAACATCGCCTTGACGTCGTAGAGCACCGCGCCGGGCTTGCCCAAGGCGCGGATGGCCTCGACGCCCATCTGTCGGAACTCGTTGTGGGCGACGGCGACGACGATGGCGTCGTAGGCCCCCTGCTCCAGCGTCGCGACCGGCGCCACGCCGTATTCGGCCTCGGCCTCGGCCGGATCGGCCCACGGTTCGTGCACGTCGACCGCGATCTCGTACTCTCCGAGCTCGCGGACGATGTCGATGACCCGGGTGTTGCGCAGGTCCGGGCAGTTCTCCTTGAAGGTCAGCCCCATCACCAGCACCCGCGACCCACGGACCTGGATTTCGCGACGGATCATCGTCTTGACCAGTTCCTGGGCGATGTAGCCGCCCATGCCGTCGTTGATCCGTCGGCCGGCCAGGATGACCTGCGGATGATAGCCGGCGTCCTCGGCCTTGGAGGTCAGGTAGTACGGATCCACCCCGATGCAGTGGCCGCCAACCAGCCCGGGCGTGAATTTCAGGAAGTTCCACTTGGTGCCGGCCGCGGCCAGCACCTCCTGGGTATCGATATCGAGCCGGTTGAAGATCAGCGCGAACTCATTGATCAGCGCGATGTTCAGGTCCCGCTGGGTGTTCTCGATCACCTTGGCGGCCTCGGCCACGCGGATCGAGGACGCCAGATGGGTGCCGGCCGGCACCACCGCGGCATAGAGCGCGTCGACGAACTGAGCCGCCTGCGGCGTGGAGCCCGCGGTCACCTTGGTGATGGTCGAAAGTCGGTGCTGGCGGTCGCCGGGATTGGCCCGCTCGGGGCTGTAGCCGGCGAAGAAGTCCTCGTTGAACTTCAGGCCCGAGACGGCCTCGATCACCGGCACGCAGTCCTCTTCGGTCGCGCCGGGGTAGACGGTGGATTCGAAGATCACCACCGCGCCCTTGGCGATCGCCCGGCCTACCGTGCGGCTAGCCGACAACAGCGCCGTGAGGTCTGGGCGCTTGTAGCGGTCGATTGGGGTCGGGACCGTGACGATGAAGACGTTGCAGTCTTTCAGCGCCGCCTCTTCGTCGGCGAAGGCCAGGCCAGCCGCCGCAGCCAGCTCCTCAGCCGACGTCTCCAGCGTGCGGTCGTGCCCGGCCTGCAGCTCGGCGATCCGCTCGGCGTCGATGTCGAACCCGACCACCGGATACTTTTCGGCCAGCGCCACCGCCAGCGGCAGCCCGACATAGCCAAGACCGATCACGCCGATCGCGGCCGGCGTGCGGGTGAAAGGGTTCTGCAGCATCGCCGATAGGTCTCCTAGCGTCCGGTCGCCCGGAACAGCTCCGTGCAGGCGCAGAGGATATGGTAGAACGACGTCGCCGGCGCCGGCTCGTCGACGAAGGTTCCGTCGGGCCGCAGCTTGTCGCGCCACGCGCCGGCCGCCGGCGTCTGCAGATAGCGGCGCAGCACCTCGGCCGCCGCGATCTTGCCGGCCTCGTCGCCGAACAGCAGTTCAGCCTTCAGGTGCTCGGTCTGCGGCCAGAGGCGCGCAGTCGCCTCGCGCACCGAGAAATCGTCCCAAAGCTCGTTCATGACCACTTGGCGGGCGGGGTCGATCCCACGCCGGCCAGCGTCATAGAGACCGCGGGCCGCTGCCAGGGCGTCCTTGCGCCCACGCAGTCGGCCCCACTTCTCCAGTAGCCAGGCCCATTCGAACTGGTGCCCCGGCTCGACCAGCCGGCCGTCGTCGCCATCCACCAGCCGCCAGTCGGCGTCGAAGAACTCGCGCAGGAAGCCGCCCTTCGGGTCGATGAACACCCGCAGCGCCATCTCGACGATCTCGTCGGCCATGGCGTCCCAAACGCCCCCGTCGTTCTCGGCCCAGGCCAGCGCACCTTCCAGCAGGTGCATGTGGGCGTTGGCCTGATACGGATACGCGATGTTCTCAACGAAGCCGCCGGCTCGGTTGCGCATCGCATCGAGGCCGTTCAGCACGCCGAGCGCGATTTGGCGCAGATCCATCCGATCCGGATCGACCCGGTGCAGGGTCGCCGTGCCCAGCAGAGCGAACGCCTGGTCGTATAGCATCGGCGTGTCGTCGAGCGGCGCGCCGTCCAGCCCCACCAGGGTGCGGAACAGCCCGTCCGGCCGCAGATAGCGCTCCAGGAAGAAGTCCATCCCATACCAGGCCGCCTCACGCCAAGGGCCGTCCCAACCCATCGCGCCAGCGGTGGCGAAGACGTAGGTCTGGCGACCCTGCACGCGCGCACGGCGCGGCCCCGGCCGCGGCTCGCCGGCGATGCTCAGCGCTTCGTGGTAGCCGCCGCGCTCGCGATCGGCTCCACGCTCCCACCACAGCGGCAGCGCAGCTTCCCGCACCCAGCGGTCGAACCATGCCCCAGCAGCATCGAGGCTCTCGAAGGGGGTTTCATCCCGAGGATCCACGCTCTCGTCCCGTCGCGGCGGCGAATCGACTTTCAACACTTCCAACCTTGTCCTCACACGCCCCTCGATAGCGCGTCGGGGCCTACACGTCATCGCGATTGCGCCGCGGCCGGATATGCGCAGCTTGGGGCGAAATTGCGGGAGCGCGCGCGCGTCGCTCCGCGAGGCCGGAAACCTTGCCTCACGGCTAGGGAGCTAGACTAGGATTGAACGTCCTCGTGGACGCCGTCTGACACCATAGAGGGCTCGATATGCTCGGACTGTTCAACGCCGCCGTCCTCAAGCTCAGACTCTACCTGATGAAGCGGCGCCAGTTCGACAACCTGGCCCTGCGCAGCCTGTTCCGCGAGCGCTACGACATCGACATCGGGATGTACTCCTACGGCTGCTTCGACCAGTGGCGGATGCCAGGCCCTATCCGCATCGGCCGCTACTGCTCGTTCGCCAACACAGTCCGCTCCGCGCAACCACCCGCTGGAGGCCCTGACCACCCATCCGGCGCTCTATGAGAAGAAGTTCGGCGTGGTCGACGCCGACATCACCTGGGACGAACCGCTGATCGTCGAGGACGATGTCTGGGTGGCGCATAACGTGGTGATCCTGCCGAGCTGCAAGTTCATGGCCGCGGCCCTCGACGCCACCCTCTGGTGGGAGCTCGACACTCCCGAACTGCGCCGGCTGGTGCAGAGCCAAGGCGACATGGTCAACAATCCGAGCGTCGCGGCCCTTGAGGCCTGGCGCCGGAACCAGCCGATCAGCGCCTAGCGGCTTGCGGGCTTTAGGGTCCGCAGCAGGCCGACCACTTCGCCGATCGTTTCCCGTTCGCGCAGCGCCACCAGGATGGCGAGGCCGCCCAGCAAGGCGGCTAGTATGGCGGCGGCCGGGTATTGACCGGCGTCGACCGCCGACGCCGCGGCATAGATGGCCGCAAAGGCCACGGCGAAGGCCGCCACGCGATCCCAGCCGTCCCAAGCCGGGAAGCCGACCTGACGGTTGAGCAGCGCCAAGGCGACGATCATGGCGGTGAACTCGCCCAAGATGAAGCCGGCCAGCACGCCAGGCAGACCGCCCAGCGTCATGAAGCCGAGGATCGCCGCGGGCATCGCCACGAGGCGCGCGATATTATTGGTCATCACGATGCGGCTTGCCCCGACACCGAGAGCCACATTGGTCGGCCACAGTCGGATGAACCGCGCGGCCTGCAGCATGCCGATCAAGGCGATCACGGTCGCCGGAAGGTGGAAGGCCTGACCATAGAGCAGGTCGACCGCGGTGGGCGCCACGAGTGCGAAGCCAGCCGCGATGCCGAGCCCCAACAGCACCGCCCGGCCCGCCAGCCGGTCCGCCGCCTGCTTGAGCAAGATCGGGTCGCCCCGAGCGGCCGAGATCACAGGCAGATTGGTGGCCCCAAGAATGCGAATGACCATCGCTGCGGGCGAACTGACGAGCAGCAGAACCGCCGTGTAGTGGCCAAGCGCTGTGACCCCTAGTTGGTGGCCGATCACCACGCGGTCGCCTTGCGATCCGATGAACAGAAGCAAGCCGTTGACGACCAGCGGACCGGCGAACATCATCAGCCGCCTCGCATATTCCTTCGAGTAGCCGATGGCGTAGGGCCGCTTGGCCGTGAGATGCGAGACGATCACCTGCACCACGGCACGCGTGATGAGTCCGTACAGGATCGCCGTGAAATCGCGCGTGTAGTAAGCCGCGACGATGATCGCCGCAGTGCTGGCCAGCTCAGCGAGCGCGATGCCAAGCGCCTCGGGCCGGAAATCATGCGCCCTTTGCACTCGCCGGAAGTCCAGGTGCATCCAGCCGCCGATCAACGGGGCGATCGCCAAGATCATCAGTCCGGAGGCAAGCGCCGGCTCATCATAGATCAGCGCCGTCGGATAGGCGGCTATGAGCAGCCCCAGCGAGATGAATATGCCGCGGCCGACGAAGACCAGCTGAACGAGTTTCTGCACGGTCGGCTTGTCGCCGTCGCGATCTTGAATCAGAAACCGATCACTGCCGTTGTCGCTGATCGACTCAAAGAACGACGACGTCAAAATCAACAGCGCCGCGAGGCCGAGTTGTTCGGGGCCGAGCAGCCGCACCATGATGGTGTAGCGCGCCAACGAGCACACCTGCGCGAGGACCGACGCGGCGACATATGCTCTGGTGCCTTGGCGAATGACTGCGCCCTCAACCTTCGATCAAGCCAACCGCCACTGCGACTGACGTCTCATCTGCACTCACGCCGGGGTTCACCCAGCGCCCCGGCTCGCGCCTCAGTCAGGCCGTGGCCGCCTCGAAAATCCGACGCAACTCCGTCCTGTAAACGCCGAGCAGATTATCCACCTCACGCATTCCGCCCTTGATATCCGCCGCCATTTCCTGCCGCTGATCTAGGCAGTCCTCCAGATACCCAAGCGCCGCCTCCAATTCGACGCCCGAGGTGGGGATCATCCAGTTGTACTCCAGCAAACCGAATAACCCGCTGAACTTTCGGCTGTAGGCCACGGGCACCACCGGCGTGCCCGTGGAAAAGGCTCCGATACAGGCATGCATCCGGCCCGCGACAAGGAAGTCCAGGCTCGAAATATACGATTTAGCGTCGGAAGGATTTGTGAAGTTCCCGACTCGAAGCGTGCTGGGGAATTCCGTCGCAAGTTTGTCCGCGATCCGACCATCGTCGTCCCAGGCATAGGCCTCGGCGGTCGCGTGGGGAACGAGATGCACCTCGACGTCGTCACGTGTCGCCAGTCGGCCGAGGAACCGGCGCATGAAGAGCGCATAGTCGATGCTGAGACCGAAGCGGTTGCGGCCGCTTTCAGCCTCATTGAACAACAGGCCCGACACATTGACGCCTACGCGCAGGCGTGCCCCCCCGCGCTCGCAGCTGCGATCGACGTAGGGCAAGGCGAACGCCACATCCACAGACAAGTTCCCCTTGACCGCCGGAGCCAGGTGACGGAGCACATCGAGCGAGGGCTGATCACGGGTCAGAACGCTGTCGGCCCGCTTCAGAGCCACCGACGCCAATTGGCGATAGGGCGAGCGCGTGAACGGGCCGATCGTCTGCGGAGACAACACGAGCGGCGTTCGCGCGGCAACCGCCTGCATCTTGGTCAGCCACAGGAACATGAAGCGACGCAGGCCGTAGATGTCGGCGAAACTGTCCCCCGCCCCGATGTCCAGGATGCAGTCCTGATCGGCGATGACTCGCAACGCCCCGCTGGGGTTCAGCAAAGTTCTGGTGTCGACGACGAAGAGTTCAGCCTCAGTCGGCGACACGTACGCCGCCCCATCATCGCGCATGCCGATGATGGTGAAACGCGGCGCCAGACCCATTTCCGTCGCGACCGTGCGCGCGATGGCCATGTTCGCCACGGTCAAGGCGCCGACGCCCAGATTTCCGGAGTTCGGCGAATGCCACAGCAGGCCAATCTTGATCGCCTTGTTCCCCATCGCGTCGACTCTCAACTCCAGTACCTCCACAGCGTGACCGTGCGCCGCCCGGGCGTCCCCGCCCGTCATTCGATGGCCCCCGTCCAGGGCGTCCCCGTCGGGGCCGTCAGGCCTTGATGGCGCGCGCTAGTTGCGTCCCGATCAGCGCATTGCGGCGCGATGCCGGGGTCGCGGCCAGTAGCGCGGGCACAAACCGGTCGATCAGGGCGAACGCCGACGCCGCGTCAGAACCCAGCGCCGAGAAGCGCACCAGCACGCCATCGGGGACATAGCCTTCCATCGCGGTCTTCAGGCGCACCGAGCGCTGGTCGCCGGCGCTCTTGGGCAGGTACTCGCCCATGCGAGTCCAATAAGTGACGTACTCTATCCGGTCCGCGCCCTTGGCGACGATCCGGCGGACCGGCAGTTCCGCGCCGCCTGGCAGCGCCATCTCGCCCGCCCGCACCGACTGCAGCTCAAAGCCCAGCGCCGGGTAGCAGGACTCCGGCCGGTGGAGCTGCAGCAGATCGCTCTGAGTGTCGCCATAGGCGATCAACATCATGATCTGCTCGTCGGTCTCCAGGTCGCGATAAATGCGGCTGACCATCTCGCTATACAACGTCGCGGCCAGGCCCTCGGTGTTGGGCTGAACCAGGCCGTCGCTGTCTTCCGAAGACCATTGGCCAAAGCGGACCGGAACGATCGCCTCGATCTTGTCGCCCGACTTCACCAAGCTAAGGCGCTGACGCGGCTTGAGCCCGTAGGAGACCCCGGCGGCGCCCACACAGGCGCCCAGGAACAGCAGTTCGCGACGACCGATCATGCCGCCGCTCCCTTCAGCTTCAGCAAGCGCGACATCAGGTTGTCGACCGCGAAGACCAGCAGCAGGGCCGTGACGAATAGGAAGATGCCGGCCGCCATGTGCAGGAAGCCTTGCGCCACCGCATCGCCAAAGAAGTAGGTCAGCAGCACCAGCACGACGATCCGGATGATGTTGGCCACGATAGCGATCGGGATCACCAGCGCGACGAGAAACAGCGAGTAGCGCCAGGACGCGTTGCGCAGCAGGTAGATGTAGAACAGGCTGATGGCCACCAAGCCGGTGATGGAGTTCATGCCCGAGCAGGCGTCCTCCACCAGCAGCTGGTAGTGACCGATCATCAACGTGACGCCTTCCCGGAACACCGGGATACCAACCGCTTGCAAGCCTTCAGTGGCCGCGAACGAGACGAACAGCTTCAGCGGCGCGGTGATGCCGTCCATGAACCAGCCTGGCGGCGGCACCAAAAAGCCCAGGTAAAGCAGCGGAAACCAGTTGGTCAGCAGCACCCTCAGGCCAAAACAGGCGTAGAGCAGCGAAATGCCGACGCCATACAGGCCGATCACCTCGAGGCTGATGAAGTCATAGGCGCGGCCGAAGATGTAAAGCGCCAGCGACGCGGCCATCGCCGGGATGGTCAGCCAGTCGCTGCCGGGCACCGCCGCAGCCAGCATCTCGTCGCGCTTGCGCCAAAGCAGCCACAGCCCGGTGACCAGCACGATCGGACCGTGCGCGCCGGATTCCTTCGACCAGACCTGTTCGCCCAAGGTGGCGATGGTCGGGATCGCCAGTAGCGCCATACCCAGCGCGACCACCCAAGCGCCGGTGATCGCAAACCGGGAACGCGGCGCATTCTCTGTTACTGCAGAGGCCACCGATCAGCCTTCGTTCATCACCGTGCCGACGATGCGGGCGCGGTCTTCGTTCAGTTGAGCGGCCAGGGCCTGCATGTCGCCGATGAAGCTGCGGTTACGCCGGACCACGATCAGGCTGTAACCGATGACAGTGCTGATGCGGCGCGCATCGGCGCAGCTGTTGGCGGCCGGCGTGTCGATGATCGTCATGTCGAAGTCGCGCAGCTGCTGATCGACCAGGTCCTTGAACCGGTCGCTGGCCAGCAGTTCCTGGGCGTCCGGGGCCGCGCCGCCGGAGAACATCACCGACAGCTCAGGCAGCACCGAGGATTGGATGACCCCATCCAGCGGCTCGTCCGAACTCAGCGCCTGACGCAGGCCGATCACCGGCTTGGCCGGACGGATGAGATCCTGGACGGTCGGGCGGCGGAGGTC
This sequence comes from Phenylobacterium sp., assembly GCF_013822795.1. GTDB lineage: Bacteria > Pseudomonadota > Alphaproteobacteria > Caulobacterales > Caulobacteraceae > Phenylobacterium. The sequence goes on from NZ_PNLB01000008.1 coordinate 11,659, forward strand.
GGCGTCGATCAGAAGCGTGTTGACGCCGATCTGGGACAGCGCCACCGCGAGATTGACCGCGGTGAACGTGCACCCCACGCCGATGCTCGGTCCGCAGATCGCCAGGCCCCGGCGGCCGTCGTCGACGTGTTGGGCCATGATGTGGGTGCGCAGGGTGCGGATGGCCTCGGCCTGCTCGCCATGCGGCGCCGACAGGCTCACGACCGACGGCGCGAAGCTCCAGGCGCTCTCCCCGCCCCCGGACAGTCCGGTCTCGCCGATCGAGGCGCCGCCGAGGGGCGCGGCTTCATTGGTCCGAGGCACTTGCGTTTCCTTGCTCATGCGTTCGCGAATTTACGACGCGCCGGCCCGCGGGCCCCGCCGGTCGGCAGCGAGAAGCCCATAAAGGTGCGCGGCTTGCTCGGCCCGGAGATCACGGCCAGCAGCGGCGCGTCGATCACCGCGGTGACATCCTCGGCGCCGCGGACGCGGCGGCCGAACAGCTCGATGAGCAGCGACACCAGCACGCCGAAACCAAGGCCGAAGCCAAGCGCGCCGAACATGATCAGCGGCATGTTGGGGAAGCTGGGGCTCTGCGGGGTCACGGCGCTGCCAAGCGGAACCAGGTTGGTTTCGCCGACCTCGGCCTCCTGGCGCAGTTCGGCGGTGCGGGCGGCGGCCTTTTCGAATTGTCCGCGGCGAAGGTCCACCTCGGCCTGCAGCTGGCGCAGGCGCTCGACCTGGTCGCGCTGACCGATGACCTTGCTCTTCTGGCGCTCCAGGGCGCCGGCGCTGACCGAGTTGGCCCCGGCCATGGCGCCCATCGCCGAGCGTTCCTGCGCAACCTGCTGGGCCATCACGGTGCGTTGCTGACGCATGGCGATCAAGTCGGGATGGTTCGGCCCCAAAACCCGCGAGGCCTGGGCGATCGAGGCGTCGATTTGGGCCAGTTGCAGCGCCGAAGCCGACGGGCCGGCGATCACCGGCGCGGCGCCGGCGGCCGACGCCTGGGCCAGGGCGCTCAGCTTGGCGCTTTCGATGTCGGGGCCGCCGTCCTGCAGCACGATCCCGGTCTGCTTTTCGTAGGCGGTCTTGGCCGCTTCAGCCGAGATCAGGACCGACTTCGCCTTCAGGGTCTGCGCGTCATACCACTCGGCGGTGCGGCGGGCGGACTCGCGGCGGAAGGCCAGGCTGGTGTCGATGTAAGACTTGCGCAGCGCGTCGGCGACGGTGCGCGCGGATTCCGGAGAGTTCGAGGTGTAGCTGATCTCGAGGATGTTGCTGCCCTCGATCAACGAGGCGCCGGTGCCGTCGATGACACGCTGAGCGGCCCAACGACGGAAGTCGCGGTCATCGCCCGGTCCACGCATATCGTACTGGGTGATCAGGTTGGGGTCGTTCAGCCAGCCAAGGTCTTCGACCACCTGGCCCGCGACCCGGTAGTCCTTGATCAGCTCGATCTGGGTCTTGGTGTAGGCCCGCGCGAAGCTGGCCGCGGCGGTGACCTGTCCGGTCACAGGGTCGGGCTTCACCAGGTCGAGCATGACCCGCGAATAGGCCGAGTACCGCGGCGGCACGATCAGCGTGACGATGAACGCGCCAAGCACGCAGCTGACCGTCGCAGCGACGGTCACCCAACGCCGCGCCCAGAGGATTCTGAGGAACTGGATGATGCTCATTGCCTGTCTCCGGCCCCCAAAGCCGTCTTAGAACAAACGCTCGCCGATGACGATCACGTCGCCCGGCTCAACCTTGTCGTCGAGATTGACCTTCAACTTCGTGCCGGCGCGGGTCACCTGCAGGCGCCGATCCGAACCGGCGGGGCCAAGGCCGCCGGCCTTGGCGATCGCCAGGCGATAGGTCAGGCCCGTGGCCACGGCATAGGAGCCGGGCGAATTGACTTGGCCGCTGATGTAGAAGAGCTCGGCCTGCGGGGCGAAGATCTTGTCGCCGGCCCCGACCACCGGATCCTGCGACGGGTCGCCGGTCGCCAGGTCCTTGATCAGCAGGCGCTTCTCGGCGCTGCCGTCGGCCGGCCGCAGGACAATGTAGTCCGCGCCGCTGGCGTTGACGCCGCCGACCCGCGCCAGGATTTCCGACAGGCGGTAAGAGCGGTTGACGGTGACCAGGCCCGGCGAGTTGACCGCGCCCAGCACCGTGACATAGCGGCTCGAATACGAGACTACCTCGACGTTGACGATCGGACTGGCGAAGTAACCGCCAGCCTGCAACGCACCGCGAACCTGCTCGCTGAGCGCCCGGGCCGTGCGGTCGCCGGCGGCGATGCGGCCGATCAGCGGCAGCTGGATGGTGCCGTCGGCCCCGATCCGCGCCCGGGTCTTGAAGTCCGCCCGGCCGAGCACCTCGACATCGACGACGTCGTCAGGGCCCAGGATATAGTCGGGCGACGGCGCCGGCTGCGCATCGACGGCGGCCGTCGACGGGGCGACCGCCGGAGCCATCGCCGGACCTGCCGTGGGGCTGGTCGTCTGCGCCAGAGCGCTCAGCGGCACGGCGAGAGCGGCCCCGAGGGTGACGATCAGTTTGGGCAGGCTATTGCGCATGGTCAGGCCTCAGTCCGATTAAAACGCGACCCCCGCCGACAGGGCGACGACAGTCCGATCATAGGTGTACTGCGGGGCGTTGGCGTCCCGATCCTCGTAACGCGCGTTCAGGGTCCAACGGATCCGCTCGCTTTGCGCAAACGTAACGCCCCCGAACACGGCGTAGCTCTGAGAATCCGTCAGCACCGGGAAGATGGCCGCGAATGAGCCATCCGTTTCGGAGTCCACGAACTCAGTGCCGAGCGACAGTGCAATTCGCGAGCCAAGATCATAGTTGCCCGAGATCCGGTAGTTGGTGTCGATCGTGTAGAGGCCGCCGATGCTGCTCGCCGGCTGGACCGCGCGCGCCATGCTGAACTCCACGCGCGCCCGCGTCGTCGGGCGGTAGGCCAATTGGACGCTCCAGGTCGAACCTTCGAAATCGCTGTCCTGCACCAGGCTGTCGGTCTCGACGGTGGTGTAGCCATAGCTGATCACGCCCTGCAGGCGGCTGCTGATCCGGCGCTCGAAGGACACCCCGAGGGTCGTGGTCTCATAGCCGCTGGCCGAGGTCGGCAGGAGGCGGTTCGGGTAATCGGTGTCGGAATAGCCGGCATAGACCGTCAGCGTTCCCAAAGCGGGACGCGAATAGGTCACGCCGACCGTGCCGTCCCAGGTCTCTGAGTCATTCTGGAACACGACGGCGTTGCTGTTCTCGGACCAGATCTTGTGGGCCGCCGCCGTAATGCCGAGGCCGGTGCCCCGGGTGCACGAGACCGTCGCCCCGAGCGAGCTGCTGTCGATGGCGTTTTGCGAGTCCACCAGGGAGACGGTCTGCGTGTTGGCCTGACCGTGATGGAACGTCCCGCCGAGTTGTCCCTGGCACGGACCGAAGCGCAGGTTGGCCCCGCCTTCAAAATCCAGGTTCTCGGTGTCGAGCTGGGTGTTCTTGTCGTGGAAGTCGTAGCCCACGCTGCCGCGCAGATAGAGCGATTGGCGGCTGACCGGCAGCAGCACGTCGGCCGTCACAGCGGGACTGAAGATGGTGTCCTCGCGCGTAATGCCGCGGAGCGCCGCGGTCGCCGCGTCCGAACGTGAAACGTTGCTGTCGTGCACGACCGTCGCTTGGACGCCGAAATTGATGCTTCGCGTCTCCTGAGCCAGCGCCGGCGTGGTCAACGCCGCAACGCCAAGCAAACCACCGCAGACGATCTTTCCGTAATGCATGCGCGTGCCCCCCAATTCGTAACGCCTTCTGACAGGCCCGAAGCCCATCAGAGAGATAGCGCCCGCGATTTGCGCGTGCACCAACAAAGTAGGCTGAAGTTTGTGAACAATCTGCTGATGAGCAGTTCGGTTAACTAACGCTTCCCAGTGAGCGTCCGGTGAACCCCACCTGGTGAGCCGTCACTGGCGCCGCGCGCCTTCAGGCGCCGGGCCTCCGACACCTCCAGGCCGCCATACCTGGCCTTCCACTTGTAAAAAGTCGGCGAGCTGAGCCCGCGCTTGCGGCACAGGTCCGCCACCGGCATGCCCGCCTCCTGCTCGCGCAGGATCCCGATGATCTGCTCTTCCGTGAACCTTGATCGCTTCATTCGTCCGTCCTTTGGTCGGGCGGACTCTAGTTATTTCTGGCTGAGTTTCAGGGGTCACGTCACCGGACGCTCACTCGAGGTCGAGGTTGCTCACGTAAGCAAAATTTACTAGCGGTGCTGTGTGTCGTGGCACATCATTTGCTTAGTCTGAATCCGGTGTCCAGCACGGAGCTGTTCCGGATAGAGGACGATGTTTGAGTATAGAGGGCGATGTTTGGATTGGGCACAATGCAATCATTCTGCCAGGTTGTCGGCACATTGGACGCGGCGCGGTGATTGGCGCCGGTGCGATCGTCACCCATGATGTCGCCTCCTATTCGATTGTTGTCGGCAATCCGGCGCGAAAGTTACGAGACCGGTTCGAACCGGCGTTGGTCGAAGCCATCGAGGCGACGAAGTGGTGGGAGCTAAGTATCCACGAACTGCGAGAATTGATCGTCCGTGACAGTGAGATTGAGTTCGCCCCAACGGCGGCCAACGTCGGTGCTTGGCAGAATGACCACCGCGCTTTGGGTTAAGGGGGGCGGTCCGATACAATGAGTATGCCGCCAATGAACAGCGCCCCCAAGGTCAGTGTGATTATACCACACTACAGCGACCTAGAACGGTTGGATATTTGTCTGGATGCGCTTCGACACCAGACTCTTTCAAGTGACTTCGAGATCATTGTTGCGGACAACGGCTCGCCAGAAGGTCCCGACGCCATTCGCGCAGTCATATGCGAGCGCGCGAGACTTGTTGTGGTGAGTGAGAAGGGGGCCGGACCTGCCCGAAACGGCGGAGTGGGGGCGTCAACTGCTCCCATTCTCGCCTTTACCGATTCTGATTGTGTTCCCGAGCCAGGATGGCTCGAAGCGGGCCTCGAGGCGCTCGAACGCTGCGATTTCGTGGGGGGGCGCGTGTGTGTGCTGGTTGAGGACCTTCAGCGCATGACAGGGAGCGAAGCCTTCGAAAGAGTTTTCGCATTCGACTTCAAGTCTTACATCACGCGTAAAGGGTTCACTGGCGCGGGAAATCTGTTCTGCAGGCGCGAGATGTTTGACCATGTCGGCGGCTTTGGCGTGGGCGTTTCGGAAGATATCGAGTGGTCTCATCGCGCGCGGAGTATGGGTTACCGCTTGGCGTACGCTCCGCAAGCCGTAGTCGGCCATCCAGCGCGCCATAACTGGAGCGCGCTCTGGTTAAAGTGGCGGCGCGTGAATCTAGAAACCTATGGCCTTTATCGCGAGCGGCAGTTTGGTAAGTTGCTGTGGCTCCTCCGGAGCTTGGCGCTACCGCTCTCAGCCGTGGTGCACACACCAAGGATATTCTTAAGCGATCAGCTGACTTCCTTTGAACAGCGCGGCCGTGCAGTCGGCACGTTGTTCAAGCTCCGGAGCTGGCGCGCTTGGCACGCCATATCTCTATTGGCTCGCACACGTTCATGAACACGCACGTAGCAATTTGCATTGTCGCCTTTCAGAACGCGGAGGACATAAGGAGATGCCTCCGGGCGGTTGAGCAATCCTCGCATACTGCATTCGAGGTGATAATTTGCGAGAACGGCGGGCCCATAGCCTTTGAGCAGCTCAAGGCCTCACTCCCGGAAAAGCTGCGGGGCGGGCAGCCGGTCGAGGTGATTTTAGCGGAACGAAATTTGGGTTTTGCAGGTGGCGTGAACATCTGCATCTCAGCGACGCCCGATGCCGACGCATGGTGGATCCTAAACCCGGATACTCAACCGGATCCCACAGCCCTTGAGCTCAAGGTGGAGCGGCTTGGGCGCGGCGACTGCGATGCCGTCGGGGGGACAGTCTATCTTCCCGATGGGCGGGTGCAGTCGTTCGGCGGCAGATGGCGAGGATGGATGGCGCGGGCCGAATCCATCGGCCACGGTAGCCCAACATCCGCCAAGCCAGATCCACGCCGAATCGAGAAGGAACAAAATTATCTGAGCGGCGCGTCGATGCTTGTTAGTAGGCGGTTCCTTGAAGTTGCCGGCCGCATGCGCGAGGAGTATTTTCTATACTGCGAAGAAGTGGAGTGGTGCTTACGCGCTGTAAGGCGTGGCCTTCGTCTTGGATATGCGGAGGGCGCCATGGTTCTTCATTATGCGGGATCTACTACAGGTTCATACGAGCAAATTCGGAAGAGGCCTAGAACGCCAATATACCTAAACGAACGCAACAAGATGCTAACAACGCGCGACATGTATCCGTTATTATTGCCGGTCGCCGCGATTTCCTCGTTGGCGCTCATTTTCCTACACTTTGGTCGGCGTGCTGCTTGGCGTCAGGTGGCTTATGGACTGGCTGGTTGGGGCGCCGGGTTAGCAAATGCGCGCGGCGTTCCGCACTTTTTGCAGAGAACCTAAGTCTGGATCTGTAGGCAGAGCCGATATTGACCTGCCCCCTTCCTGATCCCGCGTTTTGAGCGAGAGTCCGTCACCTAGAGGAGACGGACGTGAAGTAGAGCAGATTCAACGAGGCGCAGATCATCGGCGTGTTGCGTGAGCAGGAGGCCGGGAGCCCGACGGCGGATGTGTGCCGCGGCGGCACGGGATCAGCAAGCAGACCTTCTACCGCTGGAAGGCCAAGTGCAGCGGGATGAGCGTGTCGGACGCGCAGAAGCTGAAGACGCTGGAGGACGAGAGCCGGCGGCTGAAGAAGCTGCTGGTGGAGTCGATGCTGGACGTGTCGGCGCTGAAGGACCTTCTGGGAAAAAACTGATCGGGCCTGCAGCGCGCGAGGAGGGCCTGCGGTGCCCAGGCGCCGTGGCCGCAAGCGCGCCACCGGCACGCGGGCGCCGATGGCGCTGCCGGTCGGGCCCAATCAGCGCTGGAGCCTGGACTTCGTCGCCGACACGCTGAGCTGAGGCCGGCGCTTCCGGATCCTCTGCATCGTCGACGACTTCGCCCGCGAGGCCCTGGCGCTGGTCGTGGACACCTCGATTGGCGGCCATCGCATGGCCCGCGAGCTCGACGCCCTGATCGCCCGGCGCGGCAGGCCCGCGACCATCGTCAGCGACAACGGCACGGAGATGACCAGCCGGGCCATGCTGGAATGGACCAACCGCACCGGCGTCGACTGGCATTACATCGCGCCGGGCAAGCCGCAGCAGAACGGCTTCGTCGAGAGCTTCAACGGCAAGCTGCGCGACGCCGGCCGCTGCCGCCGACGATGGAGATCAACTATCAACCCCCTGGGCTCTCACAATGATCGAGGGAGCGGCGGGGGGCAGGTCACCGCGAAGGACGCGTTCGACCGTAGGTGACGCCGGCAAGCTGAACTGCGCCGACCGCGTGTGGTCTCCCTACGACAAGAAAAGTTTCGCGGCGGTTTAGCGGCGACTGGCCGACAAATAGCAAGCCACGTAGTAACCCGTCTTTAGATGTCTGAGCGGTAACGAGAGATTTCACGCGTGAACAGTGATGGCGAGACAGTGGCGATTTCAGACGTCGTAGCTGCAGAAGCAGCGCCAGCGAACGGCGCCAAGCCCGTCGGCCGTCGGCTTCGGCTATGTCTGGCCGCCTCGGGCGGTGGTCACGTCCGCCAGTTGCTCGACCTGGAGAGCATCTGGTCGAAGCACGACTATTTCTTCGTCACCGAGGACACTGCGCTCGGCGCGACCCTCGCCGAACGCCACCGCACGCACTTCGTCCCCCATGTCGCCGTCGGCCAGGCGCGACTGGGCGCGCCCTGGCGGATGGTCCGGGCCGGCGTCAGCAACTTCTTCCGCTCCGCTGCGATCATCGCGCGCGAACGCCCCGACGTCGTCATTTCGACCGGAGCCGGAGCGGTGTTCTTCGCGGTCGCCTGGGCCCGCCTGCGTGGCGCGCGGACCGTCGTCATCGACTCTTTCGCTCGCTTCGACCACCCGTCGCTGTTCGCCAGGATCGCCGCCCCGATCGCCCACGACGTCGTGGTGCAGTCCAAGGCGCTGGCGCCGCATTTCCCCAAGGCCAGGGTGTTCGACCCCTTCCGGCTGCTGGACACCCCGCCGCCGCCCAAGAAACCGCTGCTGTTCGCGACCGTCGGCGCCACCCTACCGTTCGAGCGCCTGGTTTCGTCGGTCGCCGAACTCAAGGCGCGCGGCGACCTGGCCGAGGACGTCATCATCCAGACCGGGGTCGGCGCCCCGCGACCGCAGGGTGTCACCGCGGTGGAAACCCTGCCGTTCGACAAAATCCAGGAACTGCTCACCGACGCCGACATCGTGGTCTGTCACGGCGGAACCGGCTCGCTGATCACCGCGCTGCGACAAGGCTGCCGGGTGATCGCGTTCCCGCGGCTGCTGGAGAAGGGCGAGCACTACGACAACCACCAGGCCGAGATCACCAGCGCCTTCGCCGCGCGCGGTTTGATTGAGGTCGCCAACGACGCCGACGAACTCGCCCTGGCGATCGAGCGGATCAAATCCCGGCCGCCGGTGCTGGCCACCACCGATCCCAGCGAGTTGATGGACTATCTCGACGGCGTGCTCGACCAGGAACGCCGCAAGCGCAGGCCGCACACACAAAGAGCGTGACGACCGTTCGGGCCGTCACGCTCTTCGATATTGCAACCGGTCGCTCCGGACCTGGGCATGGCGGCCGGGTCCGGAGCAGTCCGAGTGGGCTGGCTTAGAGTGCGAACTCCGAGCCATCGAGGCTGTGAACGCCCGTCAGCTTGATGTGCAGGTCAGCCACCTTGTCGCCATTCATATCGCCGTAGACGTGAGTTTCGCCCTTGGTGACCTCGTAGCGAAGTTGGCCGGCCTGGCCGCTAAACGCCTTCGTCCCGATGAAGGCGAATTTGTCGTTCGCCGCCGTCTTGGTGTTGGCGTCCAGCTCGCTGAGCAGGATCTTGTCGCCCTGCGCCTTCGAGAAGTCCGTGATCGTGTCGACCGACCCAATGTCAGCCGGACGGAACGCGAAGCTGTCGGCGCCAGCGCCGCCGGTCAGGGTGTCGGCGCCGGGGCCGCCGTCGAGGCGGTCGTTGCCGGCTCCACCGATCAGGACGTCGTTGCCGTCGAGGCCGTTGAGCGTGTCGTTGCCATTGCCGCCTTCGAGACGGTCAGCGCCAGCGTCGCCCAGCAGACGGTCATTGCCGTCGCCGCCCGACAGGGTGTCGTTGCCTTCCCGACCGCGCAGGATGTCATCACCACCCATGCCCGACAGGCTGTCGGCCTTGGTGGTGCCGGTGATGTCGTTGGCCAGCGCGTTGCCGGTGCCCGACGTGGCGCCCTCCCAGAGCCTCAGGTTCTCGACGTTGTCGGCCAGCGTGTGATTGACGTAGGCATAGACTTGGTCGACGCCGCCGTTCGCGGACTCGACGATCTTGTCATCGGCGTCCTTGATCACGTAGGTGTCGTTGCCGGCCCCGCCGATCAGGACGTTGGCGCCCTTGCCGCCGGTCAGCACGTCGTTACCGGCGCCGCCTTCCAGTTGCATGTTCTCCTTGCCGTTGACCGTCAGACGGTCGGCGCCCGAGGTGCCCTTGACCACCGTCAGCGAACCATTGCCCTCGCCCGGACCGGGATCCGGCGTCGGGTCGGGAGTCGGATCCGGCGTGGGATCCGGCGTCGGGGTCGGATCCGGGGTGGGGTCCGGGGTCGGCTCAGGCTTCGGGTCCGGAGTCGGAGCGCCACCCGGCAGCGGGAAGGTCGAGATGTCGCCAGCTTCACCTTCGTGCGCCTTGATCCACGCATTGATCTTGGCGATGTCGGAGGCCGTCAGAGCGCTGATCTTGACGTTGCCGTTATTGGCGGCCGTCGTCGTTTCCGAAAGGATGAAGCTGCCGGCTTCGTTGTTGGTGATCTTGGCGTTGGTCGAGCCCGCGATCCGGATCCACGACGTCATGTCGCCGTAGGGCGCGATGGTGTTGCCATCGACGACCAGGCCGTTGGTGTTGGACACCATGATGCCGTTGTACATGCCGCCAGCGACGACGTTGTCGGTCACGGTCACGTTCGAGTAGGCGAGGCCCGCCTGGTCGGTGATGAAGATGCCTTGAATAATGCCGCCTTCACCACGCGCAATCACGTTGCCGCTGATTACGATGTTCTTCGCCGCAGAGGCCGCGCCGCGGGTCAGGAACTGGATGGCGTCCGGGTGGTCGCCGGTGGCCGGCGCAAAGTCATGGAAGGAGTTGTTGAGCACCTGCACATTCGAGGTGCCGAGCGACATCACGCCGTCCGCGCGCATGTCGTGCATGTTGTTGCCTTCGATGCGCACGCCGGAGCTGTCTATCATGCTGACGCCGTGCGAGAGCTCTTGGAACTCCGAATTGGTCACCGTGACATTCGTGCTGCCACGAATGAGCATGGCGTTTTCATCATCGGCCGGGTTGTTGTTCAACGACCCGTGGAAGTTCATGTTGTCGAACGAGATGTTCTTGGAATTGTTGACCTGGGTGTTCCATACGGTCCACGGATTGCTGTAATCCATGTGCAGGTTCTCGAACGAGAGGCCCTGGCTGTTGGCCACGGTCAGACCCGTCAAGGTCGCTGGATTACCCGCATCCTTCGAGGTGATCGTCACCGTGCCGTCGAAGACAATGCCCTTCAGATTGACATTGCCGTAGTTACCGGCCGAGAGAAGGATGTTGTCGCCCGCCTTAGCAGTCGTAAGAGCGGCACGCAGCGAATCTGCACTATTAACAGTAATATTAGTCACGTAGGGAGACCCTCACTATTGGTGGCCAAGTCCGGTACATCTGAATGCACCAAAGCCACTGAATGTGAGCGACTATCTACATACTCAGATTGCCCCCATCCAGGTGACGGAACGTCGCAACAAACCTGAAATGTCGCTAATTTAGACTGTCACACATCTGTATGGTGACGGTTGATTCGGGGCCGAGACATGTCCTGAATCGGGCAGAATTCGGGCGAAGCCCAACTAATCTTCAGTTTTCCTTGGCGATAACCAAAAGAAAACCCGCCGCTGCAGGGGACGCAGCGGCGGGATAGTGTTCGGAACCGGTTTTCAGCTCACTCAGAGCATGAAGTCGGCGGACGTGAGCTTGGTGACACCCACCACGTTTATCTCGAAGTCGGCGATGCGATCGCCATTCATGTCGCCGTAGACGTGTGCATCGCCGTTGATGACCTGGAACCGCAACTCGCCGGCCTTGCCGCTGAAGGCGCTCGAACCGATGAACGCGAATTTGTCGTTCGCGGCGGTGTTGAGGTTCGCATCCAGCTCGGCGAGGTGAATGCGGTCGCCTTGGGCCGAGGAGAAGCCCTCGATCCGATCAACTCCGACCAGGTGGCCCGGACGATAGATAAAGGTGTCCGCCCCCGAGCCGCCAACCAGGGTGTCGGCGCCGACACCGCCCTCGAGGCGGTTGTTACCAGCCCCGCCGATCAGGATGTCGTTGCCCTCGCCGCCGTACAGGCTGTCATTGCCCGCGCCGCCGTCGAGGCGGTCGTCGCCGGCGTCGCCCTGGAGATGATCGGCGCCGTCGCCGCCATCGAGCGTGTCGTTACCGTCGCGACCGCGCAGGTCGTCGTCGCCGCCCCGCCCTGACAGGCTGTCAGCCTGGGTCGTCCCGGTGATGCCATTGGCCAGGCCGTTGCCGATGCCGACCGTGGCGCCTTCCTGCAGCCTCAGGGTCTCGACGTTGTCGGCCAGCGTGTGATTGACGTAGGAGTAGACAAGATCAGCCCCGCCATTCGCGCCCTCGACGATCACATCGTCACCGTCGCGAATGATGTAGGTGTCGTCGCCCGCGCCGCCGATCAGCGTGTTGGCGCCCGCCCCCCCGGTCAGGACGTCGTTCCCCGCACCGCCCTCGAGCTGCATGTTAGCCTTGCCCTTGACGGTCAGGCGATCATCGCCAGCCGTGCCGGCCAGCACCACCACAGGCCCCTCGACCGGAGCCGGGATCACCGGCGCGGTCGGCGTGGTCGGAGCCGTGGGCGTCGTCGGCGTCGCGGGAACCGTAGGCGTGGTCGGAACCGTCGGCTCGGTCGGCGTCGTGGTGTCGGTCGGAACCGCGGGGTCGTCCAGCATGCCCACCAGCTTGCTCGAAACGCCGGCGTTGGCCGCGAGCCAGGTGTTCAGATTGGCGACCTGCTCGGCGGACAACGCGGTGAAGACGACGTCGCCGGTTTGCGTCAGGCCGGAATTGTTCTGCAGAACGTAGCTCGCCGCCTGGTTATTGCTGAGCTGAGCGTTGGTCGTGTCGCTGACCCGGATCCACGACTTCTGGTCGCCGTAGGAGGCGACGAAGTTGCCATCGATCACCACGCCGTTAGCGCTCGTGACCATGATGCCGTTGTACATCCCGCCGGCCACGACGTTGTCGGTGATCGTGACGCGGTCATAGCCGAGCCCGATCTGGTCGGTGACGAAGACGCCTTGGATGATCGCCCCATCGCCGCGGGTGATCAAATTGCCGCTCACCAGAATGTCGTGAGCCCTCTCCGTGGTCCCGCGGGTCAGGAACTGGATCGCGTCGGGGTGGTCGCCCTCCCCGGGATAGAAGTCCGTGAAGACGTTGCCGATGACCTGGACGTTCGAGGTCCCGGCGCCCATCACCCCGTCCGAGCGCAGGTCGTGGAAGCTGTTGCCCTCGATGCGCACATTGTTGCTGCTCATCATGCTGACGCCGTGGGAGAACTCTTGGAACTCCGAGCCGGTCACCTTGACGCCCTCGCTGTTGCGGATCAGCAGCGCGTTCTGGTCGTCGGCCGGGTTGCCGTTCAGCGAACCATGGAAGTCGAGATTGTTCAGCTCGATGTTCTTCGAGTTGAGGACCTGAGCGTTCCACACCGTCCAGGGGGAGCTGAAGTCCATGTGCAGGTTCTGGAAGGACAGGTTTTCGCTGCCCGAAACCACCAGGCCGGTGAAGGTCGCCGGATTGCCCGGATCCTTCGAGGCGATGGTCACCGTCCCGTCGAACACGAAGTTCTTGATCTGGACGTTCGAGTAATTGCCAGCCTCAAGAAGGATCGTATCCCCAGCCTTAGCTGAATTAAGCGCCGCCGTGAGGGTTTGAGCGCTATTCGCCGTGAGTATCACGATATCTCTCCGCCACCAGATCCGTACAAGGAATTGTATTTCCGAGTACGAGATGCCCCGTTGTGGACTTACGAGTAGCAACCATCGGCTTGAACCGAGCTTAATCAGCTAGGTTAATTGCGCCCTAACCTAAACAATTGGAAACCATATCACGTTCAGACCGCAAACATGACCAAGCGCGCCGACATCAACCTGCCAGGCGGCGCGCCAGTCTTGCCAGGGAGCGAACTAGGCCTGTTGAGCGGCCAAGCGGCGGGCGCTCCGATGCCGACGATAGGCTTCGAGCGCCGGACTCTCGACCAGATGCCAGGAGAGCGCGGCGAGCGGGACGGTCGCCGCCATGGTGACTGCGGTCAGCGCCATGTGCGAGGGCGTCGGCCAAAACGCGTAGATCAGGACCATCACCGGATAGCCGTAGATGTACATGCCGTAGCTATAATCCGGCCACTTGGCTGAGAAGACCCTGCGTTGGGCGGTCAGCAGCCCCAGGCAGAGCACGGCATAGCCGATCAGCAACGCCCGCATGTGCAGGCCGACGCCCAGGGCATGGGCGGCGAGCGTGGCGACAAACAGCGCCCCCAGCGCCCACCAGGAGAGCCGGATGCGCTCGCGGAAAACGTAGGCCGCAATGCCCATCGCGAAGGCCGCCCACAGCCGGTCAAAGGTCTCGATGAGATAGACCGCGCCGTCGCCGGCCAGGCTGCGCGCCAACTCCTGCACCTGCGGAACGTCCCAGACCAGCACCCCAACCAAGCTGAGCGGCAACACCGCCCACTTCATGATCGCCGGCCGCGCCAGCCCCAGCGCGCCCAACAGCGCCAACACCGCATAGCAGCGGACCTCCCAAGGCAGGGTCCAGAGCGAGCCATTCAGAACGCAGGCCTCGCCGCCGCATTCGACGCCGGTCAGGCGGTAGGAGGCCGCCGTGAAGCTCAGGTTGCTCAGAATGAAGCGCGCCGTGTCGCCGCCGAAATACCCCCCCATCGAGGCCGACGTGAAGAAGGCGCCGACCAGAACCGTCAACAGCACGCAAAGCGCCAGCCCAGGCCAGAGTCGCACGAAACGCGCGGTCAGGAAGCGCACCGGACTGCGCAGCCGCAGCAAGCTTGGATAGACGAGAAACCCGCTGAGGAAGAAAAACCCGTCGACAGCATAGGTCGAGATTGTCGCGCCCAGAAAATTACTCAGGTCATCGGCGTTCCGAATGCCCGTCGTCGTGAAGTAGCAATGCGTGTAAATGACCGAAGATGCGAGCAACAACCTCACAGCCGTGAAATTGTTGGCGTCAGCATTTAGACGCTCATCATTAATTCGCATCACAGCGCCCCGCCAAGCTCGCCCCAACCCCATTGGGTCATCCGGGTTCAATGTTAGTGCATGGCTAGCTCTGACGCCACGTTTTGGGCGCCGCGCCAAACCCAGAGCAGGATCATTTGACAAGATTGGATCGCCAGTTGCAAAGGTGAGCCCAGCAGGGGGATTGCTTTTGCAGTCGATTAGGTGGGGAATATTCGGGACCGGCCCAGTCGCCGAGAAGTTTGCGCTGGCGCTCAAAGGCCTGCCCGGGGCGTCCACTGAACTCGTGGCGTCGCGGACCGCAGGCAAGGCCGAGGCATTCGCCGAACGCCATCGGATCCCGATAGCTCGCACGGGCTACGACCTGGGGCCGACCGATCCAGTCGACATTGTTTACATCGCCACGCCGCCCAGCGAGCACGTCGCCCACGCCCTCGCCGCGATCGCCGCCGGCAAGGGAGTCCTGATCGAGAAGCCTTTCGCGGCGACTGGGGCGGACGCAGCGCGCATCATTGAGGCGGCCCGCGCCGCAGGCGTCTTCTGCATGGAGGCGATGTGGACCCGCTTCCTTCCGGCGGTCGCCAAGGCCCGGCGACTGCTGGCGGACGGCGCCATCGGCGAGGTGCGCAGCCTTTCGGCGAGCTTCGCCGTGTCCCAACGCGTTGAGCCCGCGACCTCGCTCTTCAGCAAGGCGAGCGGCGGCGGCGCGCTAGCGCATCGGGGCGTCTATCCCATCTCCCTTGCGATTGACCTCCTGGGCCCCGCTCAACTCGCCAGCGCCACTGCGCGGATCGGCGAAACCGGCGTCGACGAGGATGTCTCGGCGACTTTGATCCACCCGAGCGGGGCCGCGTCACATGTCTACGCTGGGCTTCGCAGCCAAGCGGACAACACCCTGGTGATCCTCGGAGACCACGGCCGCCTCGCATTCCAAGGTCCGATTTACCGCCCCACGGGCGTCGTAATCACTCGGTCCTCTCCGCGCGGCCCCGAGCGGTTCTCTGACGGTTTGATCGCTCGGCTTAAGGAAACGTCGGCGGCGCAAGTCGCGCGGGCGCGCCTGGCTCCCCTGCTCGCCCGGCCTCGCGTGCATGCAGCGCCCTATTTGGGCAACGGGTACGGGCACGAGGCCCTGGCGGCCATGGAGGCGATGCGCGCAGGTGCGCTGGAGCACGCCGGCATGCCGCACGCCGACACCCTCGCCGCGGCCGAACTCCTGGATCAAATTCGAGACAGTTGGCGCGCGACAAGCCGCTTAGAGCAGGGATGACGATGCGGGTTGGGATTATCGGCTGCGGCTATGTGTTCGACCACTACATGTCGACCTTCCGTAACCATCGCGGCCTCGAACTGGCTGGCGTTACTGACGTCGATCGACCGCGCGCCGAGCATGTCGGGCAAGCCTACGGCCTCAAGGTCTATGCTTCGAACGAGGAGCTTCTGGCCGACAGCTCCATCGAGCTGGTCCTGAACCTCACCAGCATCGAGAGCCACTACAACGTCACGCGCGCGGCGCTATTGGCCGGCAAGCATGTCTACAGCGAAAAGCCGTTCACGCCGGACCTGGAGAGCTCTCGAGAACTAATGGCCCTCGCCCGCGAGCGAGGGCTCCGCGTTTCGGGCGCGCCTTCCAACGCCATGTCCGACACGGTGCAGACCATGTGGCGGGCTCTACGAGCTGGCGCAGTCGGCAAGCCCCGGGTGGTCTACGCCGAGTTCGACGACAATCCGGTCTATCTGATGCATCCGGAGACGTGGCGCAGCCGCACCGGGGCCCCGTGGCCCTACGAGCACGAGTACGAGGCCGGATGCACCTATGAGCATGCCGGCTACTATCTCAGCTGGCTTTGCGCGATGTTCGGTCCCGCGCAGAGCGTTTCGGCATTCTCCAGCTGCCTGGTGCCGGACAAGGCGCCGGGCGTGAATCTCGATCCGCCGGACACGCCGGACTTCTCGGTGGCCTGCATCACCTTCCACTCAGGCGTCGTGGCTCGCCTGACGATCAGCATCGTCGCAACGTTCGACCAGCGGATGCGCGTCATCGGCGACGAGGGCGAGCTGTCGGTGAACACCTATCGCGACTACTACTGCCCAGTGCGCCTCGAACGCTATTCCGGCCTCTCCCTCAACGCGCGCAAGGCGCGCTGGGTGCGCGAGAATTCGCTCCTGCAAATGCTACTCGGCGTAGGTGGGCGTTCGGTCCCGCTGCTGTCGAGCGGCCTGCGGCCCTCGTGGCTTCGGCGCTGGAAGAACCCGATCGCAGCGCTCAAGCGCATGCAACTCGGCCAACAAGACAAGAGTGTGGGTGTCGCCGAGATGGCGGCGGCGATTGCGGCCGGGCGCGAACCTTGGCTGAGCGCCGACTTCGTGCTGCACGTGACCGAGTTGACGCTAGCTATTTCGGCTGCGCGAGAAGGCAGGGTCACCAGCCTGGAGACCACATTCGAGCCGCTCAAGCCGCTAGACTTCGCCTCCGACGAACGCCGCCTCAAGCTGCAACTGAAGCCTGGGGTGCTGGCCCGCCTTGTGGAGCCGATCCTAATCCGAATGCACGGCAGCTAGTGCGGCATCTCTACCCGACTGCATCTCGCGCAAATCGGACAGGATCGGGTCCAGGCTTCCTGCCGGCGCTGAAGGGCCGGCAGGATTGACGTGGTCTGCACCTTAGGTCGGTAGTGCCTCCGTGAACACGAACCGCGCCAACGCAGAGCGATCGAAATGAGCATTGCAGCCACATGCGCGACCATTCTCAGCGTGCTCGCCGCCGCCAAGGGTGGTGAGTCCATCGCGCTGAAAGGCGACTGCTCCGCGATCACGATCACCCGCAGCTATCCAAGGACGGTGACCATTCAAGCTGACGGCGCCAGCGTCCGCGGCCTGGCCGTCGTCGGGGGCCAGAACATCTCGTGGCGCGGTGGAACTATATCGGCGCCGCAGGGTGCGCATGGCAGGGGACGCGACGGTTACGGCGTGCTCATCCGCGACGCCGCCAACGTATCGGTCACTGGCGCGCTGATCACCAACGCCAAGAAGAGCGTCGTGCTGGACGGCGCCAGGGACGTGACGCTCAACGACAATCGATTCCAGCACTACGGCGAGGACGGGGTCATCGCGTCAAACACCAAGGGCCTGACGATCTTGCGCAACACCTTTGCCGATCAGATCGGCAAGCCGACCGAATGCAATGTGGCCGGCAAGATCACCCTCGGGGTCAAACGGCGCGACTGCGTCGCGCTCGGCGGCGCCTGGGTGGACGGCTACCACAACGACGCCGTGCAGATGCGCAACGGCGTCGCCGACGCCGTGATCGCCTACAATCGGGTCGAGGGCGAGACCCAGGGCCTCACCCAGATGGACAAGGACGGCGATGCGCCGCTTGAGAACATCCGGATCGAGTTCAACACCATACAAACCGACGGCTATCATCAGATCACCCTGGGCGACTGTAGGTCTTGCTCCATCCGCATGAACACCGTTCAGCGCGCCAAGGGCTCAACGAAGAAGGCGGTGATCCGCGCCCAGGCGGGCGTCTCGGTCTGCGGCAACACCGTGCCAGACATGCCATCGACCGCAGGCCCGCGCTGCAAAGACGCGCCAGCGATCAAGTAAGCCCGGCGCCAATTGGCGGCGAAAGCAGTCGACCATTGATCAAACATCAACACCGCCGCGGGATACCTGCGGTCACGCGCGTTCCGACACCACAGTAGCCATGCACGAGTCCGCCACGTCCATGATCTCGACTGGAGACGCCCTAGCTCTTTGAGCGGAGCCTTCGATCGCTGTATCGCCGCTCGGATGGCGTACGCGGTCGTGGCGCTGCCGTGGAGTATCTGGCCCATAGCTCCTCCCGGTGTGAGCACTCAGCTAAGCTGAGCCCCCCACACACCGGGACTAAACACCTAGGCTCCGGTCCGAGCCGCTACGTCGGGATTCTCGCGGGTCGCGCGGTAGACCATCGCCGTGACAATACCCATCAGCATGAAGATCAGCGGGTGATTGTCCTGCTGGCTGAACACCGACTTGATGACAATGAAGTTCACCAAAGCGATGGCGGCGGGCATAAAGTAGCTAAGTTCGCCCTTGGGGGAGCGGACCGCGTATTTCGCGGCATAATAGGTCGAGGCGACCAACATCCCGTAATAGACGACAAAACCGATCACGCCGTACTCTAGGCCGATAGTCAGATAGTAGGTGTCGATGGTCTGGATGCCGATCGGACTCAAGAAACCCAACGTGTCCCCGCCCGTCCCCGCGCCATGCCCCCAAGGCGCCTTGAGGATCTTGGGGATGCCCATTTCCCACTGCGTCCCGCGCGCATCCGTGCTCGCCGCGGTGTCGCCGCCGCCCCAGACCAGGTTTCGCAGCCGCCCGACGAACATCGTCGCGGCGATAAACAGGGCAAAGATCGCCGGGTAGGCCAGCACGATCGCCGGCGCCAGCAAGCTGGCCTTGTTGGCCCGCCACTTGAGGCCGCTCCACAGCAGCAGATAGAGCATGAACGAGAGCAGGAAGCCCACCATCCCGAGCCGCGAATCGGTGACGATCACGACGTAGAGCATCAGCGGCATGGTCACCGCCGCGGCGACGCGCGTGGCCATGGTCTTCCCGAACATCACGAAGTGCAGGATGAAGGGCGCCGTCAGCGCCAAGAACTCGGCCAGCCCCAGCGGAGTCGAGAAGGTGCTCTGCACCCGATACGTTCCAGTCGCCGACCGTGCGCTGCCGGTCAGCGAGCGGAGCACGCTCTCATCTTCGATCTTGAGGAAGTTCGGAACATAAGGGCCCCACGACGGGCGGCTGACCTTGTACTCAAGGAGCCCCATCAGGCAGACGATGACCGTCACGGCCCAGAGGATCACCGCCCAGCGGTGAACCCGTCCGGGCTTGAGGAAGACGAACGCGCTGGCGAAGTAGATCGATGTCCAGCTCAGTTGCGCGTTGAAGACCCGCTGGATCGAGAAGTCCTTCTGATCAGAGAAGGCGATCGTGACGACCTGGATCAGCACGAAGCCGGCAAGCAGCTTGTAGACCAGCGGCGTCGCGTTGAGCGACTCCTTCAACTGCGCACGGAAATCCGGGGACATCGAGTAGCTGATAGCCAGAATCAGCGCGAGCGGCCCACCGACCAACCGCATCAGCGTGATCCAGGGCAACCCCGGCAACGCGACCGCCAGGTAGTTCGGCCAAAGAAACAGCACGATGAGGAAGGCGAAACTCAGCCCATAGAGCGCGCCGGCCGGCGCAGTCTTCATGTCGGGCAGCGCCCAGACCGTGATCAGGGCCAGCAGAATGATCGGGATGACTAGCTGCTTGATCAGGAACGGCGTCGTCAGGCCGTAGAAGAACCCGAAGAACAGGCAAAAGCCCATGAACGCGAGCAGGAGGACAGCCTGAACCAGACGCCCCGGACCTCGCCGGGTGTAGGGTTTCAGGATGATCGGCCGCGAACTGCGGCTGTCACTGTCGCTCCGGGCCCACATCAGGGCTTCTCCCAGTCGTTTCCAATCCGCCGGCCCTCACGCGCGCCGAAGCTAGGCATTCACAACCTGACGTCCATGAATTAACATTCCTATCAGCGCTCGCTAAGTCGCGAAGGCGTGGCGGCGGCAGGATTTCGGATCCGCCTCCAGGTGGCGTACGGGTAAGTTGCGCCCCGAATTTAAGCATTTGTTAGGTGTGTTCGACCCCCATCAGGTTCGGACGGAGGCGCCAGACCTCCTGCGTCAATATAGCCTCGGTGACCGTTGAGCTTCACCCGCTATGGTCGGTGAGACAGCGGGGGCTGCGACCAGAATAGAGAAGACGCGATCCTCATGGCTGATATCCTGTGCGCTAGCGCCGCCGAACTTACCGCTGCACTTGGCGTCGCCAAGGCTGGAGACAGGATACTCCTGCAAGCCGGCAACTATTCTAACGTTCAACTGAAGAATCTCGTCTTCGACAGCGCGGTCACTATCACGTCGGCTGATCCGGGCAATCCGGCGACCCTGACCGGGCTGACGGTGAACAGCAGCCAGGGGCTGGTGATCAGCAACCTGAACCTCGATTTCAGCTCGCCGTGGACGGTCTGGAACGCCCAGGTCCTCATTTCGAAGGACATTACGCTCGCCAATCTCAGCATTCACGGTTCTTTGAACGGCAACCCGGCCGACGATCAATCCGGGATCCTGATCCGCAACAGCAGCGGCGTGCGCGTCACCGGATCGGAGTTCCAACAGCTCGATCACGGCATCAGCCTCACCGACAGCAGCGACGTGCGGGTCGACAACAATCGCATGCACGACCTGCGCGCCGACGGCATCGTCGCGGTCGGCGCCTCAAGAGTTCAGATCGTCGGCAACTCCTTCACCGACTTCTATCCGGTGAGCGGCGACCACCCCGACGCCATCCAGTTCCTCACCCGCGGCGCGACCGCCCGAGCGACTGACATCGTGGTCAGCGGCAACCTGATCACCCGCGGCTCCGGCGAGGTGATCCAGGGTGTGTTCATCACCGACCAGGTCGGACTCGGCTACGACCGGGTCACCGTCACCGACAACGTCGTAATCGGCGGCATGTACAACGGCATCATGGTCACCAAGACCAACGGTCTGGTGGTCGACGGCAATCTGGTTGTCGGCTACGGCGACATGACCTCCTGGATCCGGCTCAGCGACACGACCAACGCCCAGCTGAGCAACAACCAGGCGATGACCTACGTCCTGGAATCGAACGCCAACCTGTCGCAGACGGGCAATAGCGTCATCGCGGCCCTGCCGGGTGACGGAGCCAACGCGCTCGCCCATTGGATCAAGGGCAGCGACGGCAACGACCACCTCAGCGCCCGCATCGACGGCGGCAGCCGCATCGAAGGCGGCGCCGGCGATGACGTCATCATCGGCCGCGACTACGCCGACTATCTCCGCGGCGGCGACGGCGCCGACAGCATCCTGGGCGGCGGCGGCAACGACGACATCAACGGCAACACCGGCGACGACACCATCAACGGCGGCGCCGGCGACGACTGGGTGTCCGGCGGCCAGAACAACGATCTGCTGCTCGGCGGCGCCGGCGCCGACCTCGTGCTCGGCAACCTCGGCAACGACACCCTCTATGGCGACGCGGGCGCGGACATCGTTCGCGGCGGCCAGCACAACGACGTCATCTTCGGCGGCGACGGCGACGACTGGCTGTCAGGCGATCTCGGGGACGACACTGTCACTGGCGGCGCTGGCGCCGACACCTTCCACATCTTCGCCCAAGCCGGCCTCGACCTGCTCACCGACTTCAACCGCGCCGAGGGCGACCGCGTCTTCATCGGCGACGGCTCGCGCTACACGGTGTCCCAGATCGGCGCCGACGTCGTCATCGACCTGGCGGGCGGCGCACGCATGGTTCTGGCCAACGTCTCGATGTCGTCGCTATCCGACGGATGGATCGTCTCGGCCTGACGCGCAGGCCAAGACGTCTGCCAGGGCGCGGCTCCGCCCTCGCTGCTGCGAACGGCGCACGCCATGCTGGTAGCCCTGCTCTTGGCCCTGGCCGCAGACGCCGCGCCGCAAAGCGCGCCATCCCAGCCGCCGCGTGAGCAAGTCGTTCAAGGCGGGCCGGTCACGGCGCCAAGGTGTTCAACAACCGCTTTTGGAAGCTGCTGCAGAGCGACAACAAGGACATCGACGTCAAGGACCGGCCGAGCCTCAGCCCGATCCGGCCGCCCGCCGCGCCCTAGATCAGCCGCCGGCTCGGCGGGGCCGCCTGCTCGGCGATGTCCAGCAGGTAGCGCCCGTAGGCGGTCTTCTCGAACAGCTTGCCGCGCACGCGCAGCTGGTCGCGGTCGATGAAGCCGTTGATGTAGGCGATCTCTTCAAGGCAAGCGATGTGCACGCCCTGGCGTTTCTGCACGGCGCGGACGAACTCCGAGGCCTCGACCAGGCTCTCGTGCGTGCCGGTGTCGAGCCAGGCGTATCCGCGCGACAGCTGCTCGACGAACAAGTCGCCAGCTTCCATGTAGATGCGGTTGAGGTCGGTGATCTCCAGCTCGCCACGCGCCGAGGGGCGAACTTGCTTGGCGAACTCGACGACGCGGTTGTCGTAGAAGTAGAGGCCGGTGACCGCCTGGCGCGACTTCGGTTCGACCGGCTTCTCCTCCAGACTGATCGCGCGGCCGGTGTCGTCCAGCTCCACGACGCCATAGGCCTGGGGTTGGTCGACCTCGTAGGAGAAGATCGTCGCGCCGTTCTCGCGGGTCGCGGCGTTGCGCAGAAGCTGGCTCATGCCCGCGCCGAAGAAGATGTTGTCGCCCAGCACCAGGGCGGCGCGCTCGTCGCCGACGAAGGACTCCCCGATCAGGAAGGCTTGCGCCAGCCCTTCCGGCTTGGGTTGGATCGCATACTCGATCTTGAGCCCGAAGTTCGATCCGTCCTCGAACAGGCGCCGATAGTTGTCGATATACTCGGGCGACGAGATGATCAGGATCTCTCGGATGCCGGCCAGCATGAGCACCGACAGCGGATAGTAGATCATCGGCTTGTCGTAGATCGGCAGCAGCTGCTTGTTGACCGCCAGAGTCGCCGGATGCAGCCGGGTGCCCGAGCCTCCGGCCAGGATGATGCCCTTCATCTAAAGTCCTTGTTCCTGCTTGGCGGGAAGCAGCGCCTCGACAATGTCTTCCACCGCGGCCCGCCAAGGCCGCGGTTCGATCCCGTAGTCGGCCCGCAACTTGGCGACACTCAGGCGTGAATTGGCCGGCCGGCGGGCCGGGGTCGGATACTCGGCGGTCGTGATGGCTTCGACGCGCGGCGTCGGACAACCGCGCGCGGCCGCCATCTCGAACACTGCCCGCGCCAGCTCGCACCAGCTCGCCTCACCGTCATTGACGAAGTGATAGGTGCCGCGCGGCGCCGTCTGCGGGTTGGCGATCATTCGCCCGGTGATCTTGAGCAGGGTGGCGGCGATATCGGCCGCGCTGGTCGGGCAGCCGCGCTGATCGTCGACGACCCGGATCTCGGGCCTCGTCTCGGCCAGCCGCAGCATCGTCTTGATGAAGTTCGACCCGTGCGGGCTGACGACCCAGGCGGTGCGCAGGATCACATGACGCGGCGCCGCGGTGCGCACGGCCTGCTCCCCGGCCTCCTTGGACCCGCCATAGACGCCCAGCGGCGCCACCGGGTCGGCCTCGGTGTAGATCCCGGGCTTGGAACCGTCGAACACGTAGTCGGTGGACACATGGATCAGCGGGATCTGCGCGGCGGCGCACGCCTGCGCCAGGGCCGCGGGGCCCAAGGCGTTGGCGCGCCAGGCCTCGACGACGTCGCTTTGCGCCCGGTCGACCGCGGTGTAGGCGCCGCAGTTGATCACCGCGGCCCAGGGACGCGAGGCGACCAGCGCCAGGATCGCGTCCGGGTCGCCCAGGTCCAACTCCCCGCGACGGGGCGCCACGACGTTCATCGTCGCGGGCGCCTGCCGGAGAATTTCGATACCGACCTGACCGCTGCCGCCGGTCAGCAGCACGTCCCCGGTGACGGTGGAAGTCATGCGCCGACGGTCTTCAGGCCCAGGCGCTGGCCGGCGTCGCTGCGCGACAGGATCGGGGCCCACCAGCTGTCGTTGTCGAGATACCAGCGCACGGTCTTTTCGATGCCGGTGTCGAAGCTCTCGGCCGCCTGCCAGCCCAGCTCGCGGTCGAGCTTGGTCGGGTCGATGGCGTAGCGATGATCGTGTCCCGGACGATCGGCGACGAAGCTGATCTGATCCTTGTAGGGCTTGCCATCGGCGCGGGGCCGCAGTCGGTCCAGCGCCTCGCAGATCGCATGCACGACCTGCAGGTTGGTACGCTCGGCGCGCCCGCCGATGATGTAGCTCTCGCCCGGGGTCCCGGCCTCGAAGACCCGGGTCAGCGCCCGGGCATGATCGTCGACATACAGCCAGTCGCGGACATTGGCGCCGGCGCCGTAGACCGGCAGCGGCTCGCCGGCCAGGCACTTGACGATCATCAGCGGGATCAGCTTCTCGGGGAAGTGATACGGGCCATAGTTGTTCGAGCAGTTGGTGACCAGAACCGGCAGGCCGTAGGTATGGTGCCAGGCTCGGACCAGATGGTCGGACGAAGCCTTCGAGGCCGAATAGGGCGACCGCGGGTCGTAGGCCGTCGCCTCGGTGAAGAAGCCAGTGTCGCCGAGCGAGCCGAACACCTCATCGGTCGAAATATGATGGAAGCGGAAGGCGTCCTGCGCCTCCCCGTCCAGGCCGCGCCAATAGGCCAGCACCTCCGACAGCATCACGAATGTGCCGATGATGTTGGTCTGAATGAATTCGGCCGGCCCGTCGATCGAACGGTCGACGTGCGACTCCGCCGCCAGGTGGGTCACGATGTGCGGACGGAAGTCGCGCAGGGCCGCGCGCACCGCGCCGGCGTCGGCGATATCGGCCTTGCGGAATCCATAGCGGTTGTCGCCAGCCACGCCGTCGAGCGAGCGCTCGTCGCCGGCATAGGTCAGCTTATCGAGGTTCAGCACCTCATGCTCGGTTTCGGCGATCAGATGCCGGATCAGAGCCGAGCCGATGAAGCCGGCGCCGCCGGTGACAAGAATACGCAAAAACCTACTCCCCCAGAGATCGCTGGCGTCGAAGGCTACTCCATACCGCCTGCACCGCCATTGGCGAAAGGGCCAGGCGCCCTTTCGGTTCCCGATCAGGACCGACCGGCGGCCCTGGGAGCGACCACGGCGGCCGACGTCGCCTTCTCGGCGGGCTTCTCGCTGGCCGTCGCCTTGTCGGTGGTCGGAACCATCGGCTTGTCGGCCGGTGCGTTCGCCTTGCGGCTCTCCAGGAAGCGCTGTTGCGCGGCCAGGATCCACAGATAGGGCAGCACCGCTTCTTCCGAGAAGCGATAGCCGCGGCCGAACTCGTCGTCGTGAGCTTCGAGCAGCACGTGCTTGACCGCCAGCTCCTCGATCGTCGCCTTGAAGTTCGCAGCGTTGGCGGCGCTCGGGTAAAGCGCGTCCACGTCGCGGTCGTCGAAGCGTCCGTTGTTGAAGATCGCCGCGCCGGCCATGACCCCGAGCACATGGCGCACGCCGGTCTTGGCGGCTTGGTCGATCTGGCTCAGCGTGGGCTTGGAGATCCGCCCGCGGAACTCGGTCAGCGCCTGGTCGACGGCCTGCGAGACGTCCTCGATCGCGACGTTGGTGCGTCCCTTGTCGATCGCCGCCAGGCCCGAATGGTGGCTCAGCAGGCTCGCGAGATAGGGCGAACCGTTGGCGACGAAGACGATGAAGTCGGTCGCCGCCTTGTCGTAGGTCAGGCCGCTCAGCTCTTCGCCGTTCTCGACCAGGTGGTTGACCTCGGACGCGCTCATCTTCGGCACCTGCAGGGCGAAGATGTTGCGGCGGATCGACGGGATGTGCTCGACCAGTTCGGTCAGGTCGGCGGCGACGCCGGCGATCACCAGCTGGGTGCGGATCGAGCGGTCCGACAGGTTCTTGATCAGCTCGGCGATGTTGCGGCGGAATTCCGGAGAGTCGCAGACGTCGAATTCATCCAGCACCACCAGCACGCGCGTGCCCGTCAGCTTGGCGAACAGATCGGCGACCAGGCGCGGCGTCAGGGTCGTGACCGGCAGCAGATCGGCCAGGGTGCCGCCGCGCTCAGCCTCATTGGTGGTCGGCGCAAAGCCGCTGTGGAACAGCAGCGGAATGTCTCCGGCCACAGCGCGGAAGATTTCGTCGAAAGTCGAACCGGCGCCGCACGAGCAATAGACCACGATGTAGCGGGCTTCTTCGGCCGCCTGCGTCAGCACGTGGACAAGCGAGGTCTTACCGATCCCGCGCTCGCCATACATGATCACGTGGACGCGCTGATCCTCGATCGAGCGGATCAGCGTGGTCAGCACGTCGGTGCGCCCCGCGAACATCTTGCGGTCGGTGATCGGCTGCGACGGCGTGAACGCACTGCGCAACTTGATCCGCGCGCTCGCGAAACGGTCGTTGAGGCGCGGGCTCAGCTGATCGCCGGCCATCGACTGGAAGCGCGGGAAGGCCGCATCGGGCTGCTTCTTGGCCTGCGCACCGTCGCGCGGCGTCGGCGGCGCGGCGAAGACAAGGTTCGGCTGGGGGTTCGTGGCGGCTTTCGGCTTACGCCCGAAAGAGCGCGCCATCATGCTATTTATCCAACTCACGGCGCCTCCAAGCACCCCATGCTGCGGTGCATCTTCGATATCGACGGTCTACGACCACAGGTATGAACCCGCCACCCGTAAACACGCTGATTGTGGCGAAATCTTAAACCGGTCCGAGTTGAGTCAACGTTAATCGCAGCCTCTGCTCGCCAAGCTTTACTGAACAACTTCCCGTCCCCGCCCAAAGTGGCTCCGGGCGAGCCGCTCCGACACTATCTCCGAGACCTTATAGGCCGCCACGCCCAACACCAGCGACACAGCCAGGATAAGGGGGACGTTGTGGATGTGCGCCACATGCAGGAAGGCATGCACGGGCACCCCATGGGTCAAGTAGATGTAGAAACTCGCCGCCGCGATCAATCCGATGAGACCGTGCAGCACATTGGGCAGGAAGATCCGCGGCGCCCACATGATCAGGCAGGCGGCCCCCGCGAACCAGATGGCGTGGGTCACATTGGACGGATAGCCGAAGTGCTCCCAGATCTCGGGCGGCCCCGCCGCCTGCAGCGCAGCGATCCCAAGACAAGCCACAGTCAGCATCAGCTTACGCGTCGTGGTCGTGGCCCGGTGCAGGCACCAGCCGAACGCTAGTAGATAGAAGACGCTGTCGGGCGTGCGCTCCAACAGATACTCGTGCGGCAGGATCAGCGATGCGATCACCCGGCACGCCAGCGCCCCGGCCAGCAGCGCCAAGCCGAACTCCCACGGCTTTCGCACGGCGAACCGGCGCACCGGCCCGATGGCGAACAGCAGCGCGAGGATCACCATGCATTGGAGCAGCACCTCCAGGAACCAGTACGGCTCCAGGAAACTGCCGAAGCGGCCGAACACGTTGCTGACCAGCAGCAGCGACGGCACGTCGAAGGACTTTTCCGAGATCAGGTAGAGACAGAGGATCGCGTAGTAAGGCGCGATGATCCTCTGGAAGAAGCTCGCCAGCATCGAGCGGCCGCCGCCGTCGTTGAGCCGCGAGCCCTGATAGCGCGAGAGATTGTACCCCGAGAGCAGCAGCAGGACGTGCGCGCTGCCGCCGACGGGCCAGGCCGAGGCGTGCGAGATCACCACGCTCATGATCGCGACCGCCCGGATGGCGACCTCGGACTCGATCCCGCGCAGGCTGAAGGTCCCACGGCTGCGGGTCGTGGCCTTGTCGGCCAGCGCCTGCAGGTCGGCGATGCTGGTCTCTTCCCAGCGCTCGGGCAGGCTGCCCAGCCGCTCCTCGATGTCGAGCGACAGCCGGACATAGCCGAGGGAGTCGCCGCCAAGGCTGACGAAGCTGTCGGCTGGCGTGATGGCCGCGCGCGGGAAGGCATGGTGGAACGCCGCCTCGATCGCCCTCCCCCCGCGTCCGCGCGCCGGCGTCCGGCGTGCGGGCGCGTCGTGCGCGGTCGCGAGCAGCGCCTGGTAGTCCATCTTGCCCGAGCTCAAGGTCGGCAGTTCGTCGTAGCCCACCACCTCGATGACCGAGGCCGGCAGCGAAAACGCCTCGGCCAACCCCTCGGCCACGACCCGCGGCTCGGTCGAGACCACGCCCACCGCCAACAGTTCGTCGTCACCGGTGACGATCGCACTCACGCCCTCGCGGCGCAGATGGGCCTCAACCTCGTCGAAGCTGATGCGTAGGCCGAACAGCTTGGAGAACCGGTTCTTGCGGCCGACGATTCGATAGAGGCCCTGCGCGTCGCGGCTCGCCAGATCACCGGTCCGCAACTCGGAAAGCTCGCGCCCCTTGGCCAGATCCGCCTCGACCAGCGCATAGCCTGACATCACGTTGGCGCCGCGATAGACCAACTCGCCTTGAACCCCGGCGCCGCTCACGACGCCGCCGGCCTCATCGATCAGATGGAACGCGCCCCCCGGGATCGCGACCCCGATGCAGCTTGAATTTTCCAGCAGCAGCTCAGGCGGCACATAGGCCATCCGCGCCGTCGCCTCTGTCTGGCCGTACATGACGAAGAAGCGCACGTCCGCGCCCCGCGCCCATTCGGCGTACACCTGAGCGGTCTCCGGCGGCAGCCGCCCGCCAGCCTGGGTCATCGTGCGCAGCGACGGCAGTTCGCGACGGCGCAGGCCGATCCGCTCGAAAAGTTCGTAGGTGTAAGGAACCCCGGCGAGCGACGTCGCGCCTTCGGCCGTGAAGAAGTCCCAGAACGACTCGTCCACCACCGAGCGCCCGGTCAGCAGGATCGCGCCGCCCGCCGCCAGGTGCGAGTTCACCACCGACAGGCCATAGCTGTAGTGGATCGGCAGGGTGGTGATCGCCCGCTCATCGGGCCCCAAGCCAAGATAGGTTCCGATCGCCGCGGCGTTGGCCTCGATCGAACCCCGATCGAGACGCACCAGCTTGGCCGCCCCGGTCGAGCCGGAGGTCGACAGCAGCACCGCCAGATCCGGATGCAGGTCGCGCGGGCCAGGCGGGCCGGCCTGGATGACCCAGCGTCCGCCGGACCTGTGGTAGCGGATCGTCGGGCGAAAGATCTCGATGGTGCGTTGCAGCTGTCCGCCGCTGTCGGCGCTGGCCATGATCACCGGATGGCCATGGCGCAGGGCGGCGATGTAGGCGACCAGCGGGGCCAGTTCGTTAGCCGCCTCGATCAGCAGCAGATGCCGCCCCGGCGGCAGGCCCTTGGCGAAGTCGTCGGCGCGAGCGGCGAGTTCTTGGTAGCTCAGACGCTCGCCTGCGTCGGTGGCTACCGCCAGAGCTGAGCCATATTCCTCAAGACGCTCGGCGAACGTCGCCATGAGCGGAACGGACGAAGCGATCGTATCGGACGCACTCAACGGCTCAGCCCCCATGTCGGTCTGGTCCGGCCGCGTCGTCAGCCCCATGCCTTGCGCGACCGAAGGGGTACTCCCGAACCGCGAGGTCCGGTCAGAACTTCAAGTTGAACGGCTTCAGAACATAGGCGACGTAAGCAAGCACCGCGACGATGATCGCAAATGCGGCCGCTCCATATCCTTCATTTCCAACATAATTCGCCAACGCGCATCCAATGCACGCCGGCAAATACTGATAGATGTTGTCTTTCGGTTCTTCCTGGGCCGTCGACCTGTGCAGGAATAGGACGATCAAAGCGCCAAAGATCGCGACCGTGACCCAATCGTAGATAGTCTGCAAGACACCAGCCCCTAAACAATACTGTCAAATCCGAGCAGCCGCATCCCTGCACAAATCGGGCCACGCCGGAGATCGTTTTCGGCACGTCAGCCGGATCCGGAACATCGCTACGCGAAAATAACGTACCGATGATGAACCCGGATGGCGCACCGATCCAGCCCTCGGGCGATCGGTTGCGGCAAGAATTTAAGTCCTTGAGCCCGCTCCCCGGACGTCGCGCGGCGCCCATCGCCGGACCTCCAGGCCGCCGGGCGGCGGGCCGGCTCGGTTCGCCCTCGAGCGCGGTCGCCGTCAGGCGTTCTCGACCTCGCGGACGTTGTCGATGCCGGCCGTCTTCAGGGCGGCTACAAGTTCGTCCAGCGCCCGAGCCAGTTCTTCGGGATCGCGGCTGCGCAGCACCAGATTCGAGCCGTAAACGCCGTCGCCGAAGAACGGATAGCTGCCCAGCGACATGTCCGGGTGGGCCTTGGCCACCGCCTCCAGCGGCGCAGCGATGACGCCCTCGCCCGAACCTTCGACCCGCACCGTGCGCGCCACCGTCACCGTCCCGCCGCGCAGGCGCCAGCCCACGTCTTCCAGCATGCCGCGCATGATCGTCGGCACCCCGGCCAGCACGAAGACATTGCCGATGGTGAAGCCGGGCGGCCCCTGGACCGGGTTCTTGACCAACTCGCCGCCGACCGGCACCCGCGCCATCCGGCGGCGGGCGGCATTCAGTTCCACGCCGCCCCAGCGGGCGGTCATCATGGCGATGATTTCGGGATGCTCGATCAGGTCGACCCCGAACGCGGCCGCCACCGCATCGGCGGTGATGTCGTCGTGCGTCGGGCCGATGCCGCCGGTGGTGACCACATAATCGTAGCGTTCGCGCAGGGCGTTCAGCGCCGCGACGATCTCGTCCAGCACGTCCGGCACGGTCCGCGCCTCGGCCAGGTCCACGCCTAGCACGCCGAGATACTTGGCGATATCGCGCAGGTTGGTGTCCTGCGTGCGCCCGGAAAGGATCTCGTCGCCGATGATCAGCACTGCGGCGGTCACCCGGCCGTCCGTCGAACCCGCCATACGCACCTCCGCAACGCCGTCATTGTGTCGCACCTGACTAGTGGCGTCCGCAGGCGCGCACAACCTGTCATGCGAGCCCCGCTTTGCGCAGTCGGCCGCCGGAGTGCTAGCCACGGGCCGCTCGCCTGGCTCAAGGAACATCCATTGGAATTCGCCCAGCCCCTGGTCCGCGGCCGACTGGTCAGCCGCTACAAGCGCTTCTTCGCCGACGTCGTGCTCGACGATGGAACGCCGGTGACCGCCCACTGCCCGAACCCAGGCGCGATGCTGGGGCTGAACGTGCCTGGCCTGCCGGTCTGGCTCTCCAAGTCCGACGATCCCAAGCGCAAGCTCGCCCACACCCTCGAACTGGTGGAGAGCGACGGCGGCATGGTCGGGGTCAACACCATGCATCCGAACCGCCTGGTCGCCGAGGCCCTGGCCGCCGACGCGATCGCCGAGGTCGCCGGCTACGCCGTCCATCGCCGCGAAGTGAAGTACGGCGCCGCTTCGCGCGTCGACTTCCTGCTTGAACACGACGGCCGCCCGCCCTGCTGGCTGGAGGTCAAGAATGTCCACTTGATGAGATCGCCGGGACTGGCCGAGTTCCCCGACTGCGTCGCGGCGCGATCCACCAAACATCTCGGCGAGTTGGAGGAGATGGTCCGCCAGGGCGACCGCGCCGCCGTGCTCTTCGTCGTCCAGCGCACCGACTGCAACGCCTTCGCCGCCTGCGCCGAACTCGATCCCGCATTTGCTAAAGCGCTCGACCGGGTCGCCGCCGCCGGAGTCGAAGTCTACGTCTACGCCTGCGACATCTCTCCTGAACGGATCACCCTGGCGCGGCGGATCGCCTAGCGGGGCGTCGCCCCGGGCTAGTGCGGCGGCGAAAGCCCCCCCGGCTCAGCCGGCCCCGAAGGGGCGGGCCCGTTGGCCGAGGCGCCGAGCCGTCGCCTCACCTTTCGCCATAGCACGCCGCCGGCATCGGGGCCGGTGATCGACTCCGGCAGGTTGGAGATCGGCTGCGGAACCAGCGTGTCGTCGCCCAGGTCTTCGAAACACTCGCTGGTCATCGCCAGCCGCTCGGACCAGTGAAAGGGCTGATCGGCCGGAATGTCAGGCCGCCAGTGCTCGCGCCGCTCGTGGGCGAATTCGCCGCGCGCCATCGGATCGGCTCGGGTCGTCATCCGCCGGGTGATTTGCTCGGGCGACCGGTACATGAATTGGCGAAGGCGGATTGGCCTAGGGTAGATTGGCCCCCAATTCCATGGCGGCAGACTTTCCAGGCCCCACCAATGGCGAATGAAGCGGGCCTCGCTGTAGCCCGCAGGCACATAGTGGCGAAGCACATCGCGCCACGCGCGGCTTCCGTCAAAGCTGGTCGGATCGAGCAGATATGCGGCACGGTCCAGCTCCGTGAACAAGTAGTTATAGCAACTCACCCACACTGCGTTGTACTGGCGCGGCACGCTCGCGAGAAACGTCCGCGGATCCTCGACGTAGCACTCGTCGGCGTCGAGCTTGCACCACCAGTCGCCCTGGCGGGCGCGGTCGCGATAATGGGCGAACACCCGGTCCCGCATGCTGTCGCAGAAGGGGCTCAGGTCCTGTCGAAAGGGCACGATCTTGGGGTTGGTGGCCGCGGCCTCTTTGACGAACTCCCAGGTCCCGTCTTCGCTGCCGTTGTCCAGCACGTAGATGCTGTCGGCCCATTCCGAACCGGTCGCCAGCGTCTGGGCGATGATGTCCAGCTCGTTCTTGACGAGGCAGATCGCATGGATCGCCATTTGCCTACCCCAGCGCCATTAACCATGATCCCGATTGCACAACGGGGCCGTTCGCATTTGGCTCCACGGTGCGTGCTCACGCGGCGCAGTTTGAGCGCTGGGCGGACGCGGCGCGGGCCGGGGTGGAACTCCTGTGCTATGATTGCGATATAAGCGCCCTCGCCCGCCCGCTTGGCGGTGCGACGCTCACGGAAGCCGAAAGAGTATCGCCATGACCGACGTCCTCGACGCGCAGCATCGCACGGGCCAGATCCGCATCCACGGAGCCGAAGGCTTCGAGGGCATGCGCGCCGCCGGCAAGCTGGCCGCCGAGTGCCTCGACATGCTGACCCCGCACGTCGTGCCCGGCGCGGTGACCGAGAAGCTGGACGACCTGGCCCGCGAGTTCATCCTCGATCACGGCGCCATTCCGGCCTGCCTGTTCTATCGCGGCTACGGCAAGACCACCTGCATCTCGCCCAACCACATCGTCTGCCACGGCATCCCGGGCGACCGCGTGCTGCGCGACGGCGACATCGTCAACATCGACGTCACCGTCATCGTCGACGGCTGGCACGGCGACACCAGCCGAATGTACGGCGTCGGCCCCATCGCCCCGCGCTCCAAGCGCCTGATCGACATCACCTACGAGGCGCTTCAGCGCGGCCTGGACCAGGTCAAGCCGGGCGCCCGCACCGGCGACATCGGCCACGCCATCCAGCAGTACGTGGAATCGATGCGCTGCTCGGTGGTCCGCGACTTCTGCGGCCACGGCCTGGGCAAGGTGTTCCACGACGCCCCCAACATCCTGCACTTCGGCCAGAAGGGCACGGGCGAGGTCCTGGCGCCGGGCATGTTCTTCACGATCGAGCCGATGGTGAACCTCGGCAAGTACCAGGTGAAGCTGCTCGCCGACGGCTGGACGGCGGTCACCCGCGACAAGTCGCTGTCGGCCCAGTGCGAGCACTCGATCGCGGTCACCGAGGACGGCTACGAGATCTTCACCGGCTCGCCCGCCGGGATCTTCCAGCCTCCGGTCCAGAGCGCCTGATCTTCGCGCGGCAGGGTTGCGAACCCCCGCCGCTGCACGCCCCCTTGC
The DNA here is from genome assembly GCF_013822795.1 of Phenylobacterium sp. GTDB lineage: Bacteria > Pseudomonadota > Alphaproteobacteria > Caulobacterales > Caulobacteraceae > Phenylobacterium. The sequence goes on from NZ_PNLB01000008.1 coordinate 45,236, forward strand.
CAAGTTCGAACAAATGACGAACACTGTTCGCCATGGACGGATCGCGCCACCTCGCCGAGGCTCCGCAGCCTGACCTCTGGTCGGCGCCGCCTGCCCGTTCGGCCAAGCCGCCGCGCCCCCATTTCCACGGCCATCGCGAGCGACTGCGCGAACGCGCCGGCCGCGATCTGGCCGCCCTGCCCGACTACGAGCTGCTTGAGCTGCAGCTCTTCCGCTCGGTCCCGCGCGGCGACGTCAAGCCGCTGGCCAAGGCGTTGCTGGCCCGGTTCGGCTCGCTCGCCGCGGTGCTGGCCGCCTCGCCGGCCGAGCTGCGCAGCGTCGCCGGGGTCGGTGAGACCGTGGCCTTCGACCTCAAGCTGCTTGCCGAGTTCGGACTGCGGGTCGGGCGCGCGGCGGTCGGCAAGCGCCCGGTCATCAGCTCGTGGAGCCAGTTGCTCGACTATGTGAAGCTCGGCCTCGCCCACGCCCCGCGCGAGCAGTTCCGCGTCCTCTTCCTCGACAAAAAGAACCAGCTCATCGCCGACGAGGTGATGAACCACGGCACCGTCGACCACGCGCCGGTCTATCCCCGCGAGGTCGTGCGCCGGGCGCTGGAGCTGTCGGCCAGCGCGGTGATCCTGGTCCACAACCACCCGTCGGGCGACCCGACGCCATCCCAGGCAGACATCACCATGACCCGCGAGGTCGTCGACGCCGCCCGCGCCCTGCGCATCGCCGTCCACGACCATCTGGTCGTCGGTCGCGACGGCGTGGCCAGCTTCCGCGCCCTGGGCCTCGTCTGAAAATCCGCTACAGCTAAGCTTGAAAGAACACCGCCCGGGGGCCGTCATGATCCGCAAGTCTCTTCTCCTCGCCAGCGTCATGGCGCTGTCCCTGAGCGGCGCGGCCGCGGCCCAGACGCCTTCGGCCGAACCCGAGGTCGAACCGCTGGCGGTCGCCTGCCTGGGAGAGGGCGGGGAAGCGATCGAAGCCCGCCTGGCCGCCTGCACCGAGATCGCCGACACGTTCGAGACCCCGGCGGACAGGGCCTGGGGCCTCCAGATGCGCGCCGGAATCCAGAACGACATGGGGCTGCCCGACCGCGCGCTGGCCGACGCCAGCAAGGCCCTCCGCTTGGATCCCAGCAGCGCGTTCGGCTACTTCACCCGGGCTGACATCCTGGCCGACAGCGGCGACTACAAGCTCGCCCTGGCCGACATCGAGCGCGCTGTGAAGCTCGACTCGAAGGAAGCCCTCTTCGTCGGCCTGCGCGCCAAACTGCGTGAAGAGACCGGCGACCGCGCCGGGGCTCTCGCCGACTACAGCCGTGCTATCGAGCTCAACCCCGCAACGTGGGTGTATCTGGTGTCTCGTGCTCACGTGCGGGAGGCGGGCCGGGACCGCGCCGGGGCCCTCGCCGATCTCGACCAGGCCGTCAAAATCTCCAAGAACGATCTGTCCCCGCAGGTCATCAGGGCTGATTTCCTGCTCTACGCCGGCCGCTACGACGAGGCCAAGGCCGGTTACGATCAGGTCCTCGCCAAGCAGCCGGACCACGTCCAGGCCATCACAGGCCTCGCCCGCCTCTACCAGGAGCAAGGCGACTACGCCGCCGCCAAGGGTGAACTCGACCGCGCTATCGCCGCAAGGTCCGATGACGCTGACGCCTTCCTGACCCGGGCTTGGGTGCGATATCGCCTGGGCGACGCCGTGGGCGCACGGAGCGACATGGATCGGGCGGTGGAGCTCGACGCGCAAGACGCCCTGATCGACCGCGCCCGACTGTTCTCCGATCTGAAACAGTACGATCTGGCGTTGGCCGACATCGCGCGCGCCGAAGCGGCGACCCCAAAATCGGCCATGCCTGCGGTCGTGCGCGCTGGAGTGTTCGCCCAGCAGCAAGACTGGGGGCGGGCGATCGCCGAGGCAGATCGCGCAATGAAGCTGGCGCCTGACGACGTCTTCGCCCTGAACGCCGCCTGCTGGATCAGGGGCGAGGCCAAGCGCGACCTCGACCGCGCGCTCAGTTTCTGCACCAAGGCGCTCGCCGTCGCGTCCGACGACTACGTGCCGCTCGACAGCCGCGCCTTCATCCATTTGCGGCGCGGCGACCTTCCGAAAGCGCTGGCCGACGCCGAAGCCGCACTCGCCCTGCGACCGAACGCGGCCGAGACGCTTTATCTTCGCGGCGCGATCAAACAACAACTCGGCCAGCATCCAGAGGCGGAGGCCGATCTGGCCTTGGCGCGAAAGCTGAACCCGAGGATCGAGGAACAGTACGCCGGCTACGGCCTGTTGCTCTAGCGGTTTGGTGCCCCCTCCCGGACTCGAACCGGGACGCCTTACGGCAAAGGATTTTAAGTCCTCTGCGTCTACCATTCCGCCAAGGGGGCGCCGATTGCTCGGTACACGTGATCGCGCGCGCACCGCAAGCGCGCGCCGCGGCGCGCGGAACCTTTGGCGTCCGACTTGCTTAACTTCCTCCTGCGGTCCCGATCCGGGACGCCAGGAGGAGCAGATGGGCGAACTGGCTTACGCGATCGATCCGGCCGACAACGGCTGGCGCTGGCGGGTGTTCGACTTCGAGGGCGAGTTGGTCGCCGGCGGGGTGGAACCCAGCCAAGCCGAAGCAGAATCGGCCGCCGTGGCGCTGTTCCACGACGGCGTCAGCACTGCCGCCGCCATCTAAACGCCCCTACCCTTTCGGCAGCGCGGCCACCGCCTCGCGCAACGCCGCCAGCCGCGGCCCGTCGGCCGGATGGGTCGACAGCACCTCCGGCGGCTGCGGCCGCTTTTCGCCCTCGGCCGCCATCCGCTCGAAGAACCGCACCGCGCCGGCCGGATCCATGCCAGCCCGCTGCGCCAGCTCGACCCCGACCTTGTCGGCCTCCAGTTCGTGGTTGCGCGAATAGGGCAGGATCACCCCGTACATCGCGCCCATGCCCAACGCCCCGGCGATCTCGCCGGCGTGCTCGGCGTACTCGCCATTGGCCAGGATCGCCTGCACCACGTTGACCCCGACCTCGATCGCCATCTGCTGGCTGACACGCTCGGACGAGTGGCGGGCCAGCACATGGCCGACCTCGTGCCCCAGCACGCCGGCCAGTTCGTCGTCGTCCTGTACGAAGTCCATCAGCCCCTTGAACGCCCCGACCTTGCCGTTGGGCAGGACGAAAGCGTTGATCTCGGGCCGGTCAAACACCACGAACTCCCAGGCCAGGTCCGTGCGACCGCTGGCCTCGACGATCTTCCAACCGATCTTCTCCAGCCGCGCCTGCGCCGCTGGATCGACGCCAGCCGGGGTCTGGGCGCGCATGTCGGCCCAGGCCTGGTCGGCCATCTGGGTCAGAGCCTCGTCCGGAACCACCGCGAACTGACTGCGCCCGGTCTGCTCGTTCTGCGAACACCCGACCAGCAGCGCGCCAGCCGCCAGCAGCCCCAGCAGGTTGCGCCGCGACACCGGCGCGGCCTGGCCTTCACGGCCGCAGCCGTAAGTCACGCTCACGCCTCGGCCCGCGCCGCCGCTTCCCATTCGCGAAACGCGGGCGTCGCCAGCAGCCGCGTCGAATAGGCGCCGCAGGTTCCGTCATCGCCATAGTCCGACAGGTGCACGCCATAAGTCCGGAACCGCGTCGCCACCGGGGTGTAGAACGCATCGGCGATCGACCACTCGCCGGCCAGGAACGGCCCGCCCGAGCGGCCAAGCAGATCCGACCACAGCGCGACGATCCGGCGCACGTTCTTCTGAGTGGCCTCCGACAAGGTCGTCACCTTCGGCTCGGCCTCCAGCGCCATCGGGCATTCGCCGCGCAGCGACTGGAACCCGGAGTGCATTTCAGCGGCCGCCGCGCGGGCTAGGGCGCGCAGCGCCGGGTCGTCCGGCCACAGCTTCGCCGCGGGAAATTTTTCGGCCAGGTATTCGCAGATCGCCAAGGAATCCCAGACCGTAAGGCCCCCGTCCTTCAGCGCCGGAACCAGCCCGGAAGGCGAGTGAGGCAGGATCGCCGCCTCGGTGCGTCCCTCGTCCTGGCGCAGCCCGACCAGGGTCTCCGTGAACGGCGCGCCGGTGTGCTTGAGGGCAAGCCACGGCCGCAGCGACCACGTCGACCACCGTTTTGTTCCGATAACCAGTTCCATAGGCCGCTCCATTTCGTTACGTCAGCCTATTGCCCAAGCCCCGGGCGCCTCGTCTAGAGTGGCCCCAACAATAAGAATTCAGTTCCCAATTTTTTGCAGGAAACGCCTTTCATGACCGAGACCGCCGCGCCGTCGGTTGATCCGGCCGCTGCGCCAGCCGCACCCGCGGTCGGCGCAGCTCCCTACTCCGCCTCTTATACCCGGTATGCGATGTTCCTCCTTCTGGGGATCTACATCGTCAACTTCCTCGATCGCGCCGTCGTCAACATTCTGGCCGAGCCGATCAAGAACGACCTCGGCCTCGCCGACTGGCAGCTCGGGCTGATGAGCGGCCTGGCCTTCGCCATCTTCTACACCGTCCTGGGCATTCCGATCGCCCGCATGGCCGAACGCAAGAACCGTCCCATCATCATCGGCACCGCTGTCGCTGTGTGGTCCGGCTTCACCGCCCTGTCGGGTATGGCTCAGAACTTCGCGCAGCTGGTTCTGTTCCGCATCGGCGTCGGCGTCGGCGAAGCGGGCTGCACGCCGCCCGCCCACTCGCTGATCGCCGACTACGTGCCGAAGGAAAAGCGCGCCTCGGCCCTGGCCTTCTACTCGATGGGCACCCCGCTCGGCGGCCTGCTCGGCCTGGTGATGGGCGGCCTGATCGCTGACGCCTATGGCTGGCGGGTGGCGTTCTTCGTGGCCGGCGCCCCGGGCATCCTCTTCGCCCTGCTCTGCTGGTTCACGCTGAAGGAGCCGCGCAAACAGATCGCCCAGCACTCGGCCGCCATCCAGGCGACCCAAGCGACCTTCGGCGAGACCCTGAAGTACCTCGGCACCAAGAAGACCTTCTGGCTCATCGCGCTGGGCGCGGCGATCAAGGCGTTCATCGGCTACGGCCACGCCCCGTTCACCGCCTCGTTCTTCCTGCGCGTCCACGGCGAGGAAGTCGCCGGCCTGGCGTCGGCCTTCAACCTTCAGTCCATCGGCTTCCTGGGCCTGGCGCTGGGCCTGATGGGCGGCACCGCGGGCGCCATCTCGGCCTATCTCGGCGGCCAGATCGCCGACCGCTACGCCAAGAAGGACCTGCGCGGCTACGTGTCGGTCCCGGCCATCGCCTCGCTGCTTGCCGTGCCGATCTACATCATCGCCGTCAGCGTCCCGTCGGCCTCGGTCGCGCTGTGGATCCTGGTCATCAACGGCCTGCTCGGCTCGCTCTGGTACGGCCCGGTCTACGCCATCGGCCAGTCGATCGTGCCGCCGCACATGCGCGCCACCACCTCGGCGATCCTGCTGTTCACGATCAACCTGATCGGCCTGGGCCTCGGCCCGCTGGCGGTCGGCATCCTGTCCGACGTCATGAGCAACGGCTTCGGTCTGGGTTCGGCCCAGGGCGTGCGCTGGGCGCTGATGCTGTCGACCTGCTTCGGCTTCGTCGCGTTCGGCCTCTTCTGGTTGGCCCGCAAGACCATCCGCGAAGAACTGGTCAGCTAAGCTTCTGCGGGGGCGCCGCCCGGCGCCCCCGTCACTTTCGCCCTGCTGGGGGCGGCGGCCTCAGGGTTGCAGGAACACCAGCCAGACCGCGGTCACCGCGAAGATCATCCCAAAAATCAGGTTCAGCCACCGGGCCCGCCGCACCGGCCGCCCCGTCGCCGCCTGGACCAGGAACACCGCCGCCGCCAACGCGCAGCCCGCGCCCGCCAGCCAGAACTTGGCCGGCGGCGGGACGAAGATCGCCGCCGCCACCATCGCCAGCGCCACGGCCCGCCCGATCAGTTCCGGCGCCAGTCGCCCGCCGCTCTTGCCGCCGTCCGCCGCCATCGCCGTCCTCACTGTCTACTAGCCTCGGGTGTGCCACGCCCGGCGTCGGCGGCAAAGTGCAAGGCGGCGGCCGAAACCCTCCCGTGGGCAGCTGTCACCGGACCGTCATCTGTGGCTTCGGCGCCATGGCGGCCCCTCCGCCGATCCCGTAGAATCCGGCCCGAACACCCGCGAGGGTGGAATCGCGCCAAATCCCGAGGGGGGAAATGATCTCCAAGCGTTCCGGCTTGCTCTGTGCAAGCGCCCTGGCCAGCGTCATGGCCATCTACGCCGCGCCCGCCGCGGCCCAGGACACCGAAGTCTCCGAAGTCGTCATCACCGGCTCGCGCATCGCCCGCCAGGACTACGTGTCCGAGAGCCCGATCGTCACGCTCGGCCAGGAGAGCATCACCCAGGCCGGCATGGTGACGGTCGAAAACACCCTCAACCAGCTGCCGCAGTTCGTGCCCTCGAACGGCGCGGGCACCAACACCACCAACTTCGTCTCCACCCCCGGCCAGGCCTACGCCAACCTGCGCGGCCTCGGGCCCACGCGCACCCTGGTGCTGGTCGACGGTCGCCGGATGGTCTCGGGCAACCCCAACGCCGTCGTCGACCTCAACACCATTCCGACCTTCCTGATCGACAGCGTCGAGACCATCACCGGCGGCGCCTCGGCCGTCTACGGTTCGGACGCCATCGCCGGGGTCGTGAACTTCAAGCTCAAGAAGGACTTCGAGGGCCTGGTCATCGACGCCCAGCTCGGCTCGACGACCCGCAACGACGCCGGCCAGCAGAGCTTCTCCATCGGCTACGGCCACAACTTCGCTGAAGGCCGCGGCAACATCTCGGCCGGCGTCAGCTACGACCGCCGCGAGGGCCTGGTGGCCTCCGACCGCGACTGGTCGGCGATCGGCTACTCGGTGCTGACCACCGGCCTCGTCCCCTCCGGCGCGGCGACCATTCCCGACGGCCGCTTCGATCCGTCCTCCAACGCCGGCGGCGCGGCCAACCTGCCGACCCAGGCGGCGATGGACGCGGTGTTCGCCAAGTACGGCCTGGCCCCAGGCAGCGTCGCCCGCGGCGCCAACCTGTCGTTCAACGCCGACGGCACGCTGTTCTCGACCTCGCCGGTGCGCAACTACCGCGGCTATCAGATGCCGGGCTTCGACCCCAGCAGCTACACCTTCAACAGCGCCGACTACCGCTACCTGAACCTGCCGCTGGATCGCTGGTCGCTGTACGCCGCCGGCCGCTACGACCTGACCGACAGCATCGAGGCCTACGGCACGGTCAGCTACACGACCTACGACGTCTCGCGTCAGCTCGGCCCGGCCTCGGCCTCGGACGGCGCCTTCCCCGGCCCGGACATCGTGGTGCCGACCACCAACCCGTTCATCCCGGCTGACCTGCGCGCGCTGCTCGCCTCGCGCGCCAATCCGACCGCCGCCTTCTATCCGCGCCGCGCCTTCACCGAGGTCGGCGGCCGTCTATCGGACAACACCTACGAGACCTACCAGATCGTCGCCGGCCTGCGCGGCGACGTCGGCTTCAAGGACTGGAAGTGGGACGCCTACGCCGCCTACGGCGAGATGAACCACACCGAGAACCAGCACGGCAACGTCAGCCGCGCGGCCATGCGCGAACTGACCTTCGCTCCGGACGGCGGCGTGGCCATCTGCGGCGGCTTCAACATCTTCGGCGCCGGCAAGGTCAGCCCTGGCTGCGCGGCCTACATCGCCCGTGAAGTCACCAACGAGACCAAGATCCAGCAGACCGTGCTGGAAGGTTTCGTCACCGGCTCGGTGTTCGACCTCCCGGCCGGCGCCGTGAAGTTCTCGGCCGGCGCCCAGTACCGCAAGGACGAGGTCGGCTATTCGCCCGACCTGCTGCTGCAGGGCCCCGACATCGTCGGCTTCAACCCGGCCGTACCGATCAGCGGCGATATCTCCTCGACTGAGGCCTACGCCGAACTGCTGGTCCCGATCCTCGCCCAGGCGCCGTTCGCCTACAGCCTCGACCTGTCGCTCGGCGGCCGCATCGCCGACTACAACACCACCGGCACGATCAACGCCTACAAGGCCGACCTCACCTGGCGGCCGGTCGAAAGCCTGATGATCCGCGGCGGCTATCAGCGCGCGGTCCGCGCGCCCAACGTGGCCGAGCTGTTCTCGCCGCAGTCCTTGGGCTTCTCGGGCATCGGCACGCCAGGCCTGGCCACCACCGCGGGCGACCCCTGCGACGTGCGCTCGTCGTTCCGCAACGGCGGCAGCGCCGCGGCGGTCCGCGCGCTCTGCGTCGCCCAGGGCGTTTCGACCGGCATCGTCGACACCTTCCAGCAGGCCTCGACCCAGGTCGAAATCCTCGCCGGCGGCAACCCGGACCTGTCCGAGGAGAAGTCCGACAGCTTCACGCTCGGCGCGGTCTGGACGCCCAAGCTCGACGCCCCGCTGCTGCGCCGCTTCAGCGTCAGCCTCGACTACTACAAGATCGAGCTGGAGGACGTGATCGGGAACCTGTCCGTGCAGACCATCGTCGGCGAGTGCTTCAACACCGGCGGCGCCAACCCGACCTTCGACAATTCCAACTTCTACTGCCAACAGTTCAGCCGCATCCCGAACGGCAACATCACCGGCGTGCTGACCACCCAGGTCAACCTCGCCGCCTGGAAGACCTCGGGCTACGACGCCCAGATCGACTGGGGCTTCGACCTGGCCGACCTCGGCTTGCCGGACGGCGCCGGCGCGCTCGACTTCAACCTGGTGATCTCCAAGCTGGAGAACTTCGAGAAGCAGGCCCGCCCCGGCGCAGCCTTCCTGCAGAGCGCCGGCACCATCGGCGGCGACCTCTCCGGCGGCGCCTATCCGGAATGGAAGTCGGCGATGTCGGGGACCTATTCGGTCGGCCCGGCCAAGGTCACGCTGCGCTGGCGGCACATCGACGCCATGACCGACTTCCGCAACGTGCCGGTGTTCTCGCCGACCGCGGTCAACACGCCCGACTACGACCTGTTCGACCTGACCGGGACCTGGCGGTTCGACGAGCGCATCACCATGCGCGCCGGCGTCAACAACATCGGCGACGAAGACCCGCCCTTCTACACCTCGTACTCCAACTCCAACACCGACCCCTCGACCTACGACGTCCTGGGCCGCCGGTTCTTCGTGGGCCTTACCGCCCGCTTCTAGGCTCTCGGCGACATGATCTTAAGCCCCGCCCGCTTGGGCGGGGCTTTTTTCTGCCCGCTTGCCGAGCTTGCCGTTCCTCCCGAGAATGCCGCCGTGACCAAGCTGATTTTCGATTGCGACCCCGGCGTTGACGACGCCGTCGCCCTCTTCATGGCCTTCGCCGCGCCGCAGGACCTGGAGCTTCTCGCCATCACCACCGTCGCCGGCAATGTCGGCGCGGAGCTGACCGCCCGCAACGCCGCGATCGTCCGCCAGATCGCCGGCCGTGAGGACGTGCCGATCTATGCGGGAGCGGCCGGACCGCTGTACCGGCCGCCCTTCGACGCCGGCGCCTTCCACGGCGAGAGCGGCCTGGGAACCCTGCCGCTGATCGCGCCGGACCAGGGCCTGGCCGGCGGCCGCGCCGCCGACATCATCGCCGAATTGGTGATGTCGCATCCGCCGGGCGAGATCACCCTGGCCGTCACCGGACCATTCACCAACCTGGCCCTGGCCATGCGCCTGGAGCCGGCGATCATCGAGCGCCTGGGCCCGGTCGTGGTCATGGGCGGCGCGCGGCGCGAGGGCGGCAACATCACCGCCTCGGCCGAGTACAACATCTGGGCCGACCCCCACGCCGCCGACATCGTGTTCTCGTCCGGCGCGCAGTGCGTGGTCATGGGGCTGGACGTCACCCTCCAGGTCCGCTCCGACCCGGCCCGCACCGCCGCCATCGCCGCCATCGACACCCCGGCCGCGCGCGCGACCCACAACCTGCTGGAATTCTCCAACGCCCTGGAGCGCGACATCGTCGGCGGGACCGGCGCGCCGATCCACGACCCCTGCGTGATCGCCTACCTGTTGGCCCCGGACCTCTTCACCCTGCGGCCCTGTCAGCTGCAGGTCGAGACCGCCTCACCGCTCACCGTCGGCCACACGGCCGTCGAGTTCCGCTTGCGCGATCCGGCCGCGGCGCGGATTCTTTGGGCCACCCATGCGGACGCCGACGGCGTCTTCGCCCTGCTGAACGACCTGCTCGCCCGATGACCGCGATCACCGTCATAGGCTCGGTCAACCTGGACTTCGTGGCCACCGCCGCGAGCCTGCCTGCGCCTGGCGAGACGGTGACCGGCGCGAGCCTCGCCCGCCATCCCGGCGGCAAGGGCGCCAACCAGGCGCTGGCCGCGCGTCGGCTCGGCGCGGACGTGACCCTGATCGCCCGGGTCGGCGCCGACGGCCTGGCCGAGGAAGCGCTGGCCCTGCTGGCCGCCGAGGGCGTCGACCTCGACCAGTGCGACACCGACGCCGGCGTCGCCACCGGCGTCGCATTGATCGCCGTCGCCGCCGGCGGCGAGAACCAGATCATCGTCGCGCCGGGCGCCAACGCCGCCTTCACTCCAGACCGGCTGACCGGGCCGGTCCGCGAGGCGCTGATCTGCCAGCTCGAACTGCCGCTGGAGACGGTCGCCGCCGCGGTCGCCGAGGCCGGCGGCTTCGTCTGCCTGAACCTTGCCCCGGCCGCGCCGCTCCCGGCGCAAACCCTCGCCCGCGCCGACCTGATCGTCGTCAACGAGACCGAGGCCGCCTTCTACGGCGAAGCCCTGCACAGCCTGCCCGGCCTCGTCGCCGTGACCTGGGGCGCGAAAGGCGCGGGCCTGTTCCAGGGCGGCCGCCAACTGGCCGCCGCCGCCCCGCCGCCGGTCGAGGCGCTCGACGCCACCGGCGCCGGCGACGCCTTCGTCGCCGCGCTCACCCTGGCCCTGCTGGAGGGCCGCCCGCACGAGGCAGCCCTCGCCTTCGCCTGCGCCGCCGGCGCCCTGGCCGCCACCCGGCCCGGCGCCCAGCCGTCGCTGCCGACCCGCGCCGAGGTCGAGGCCCGCCTGGAGACCACCCCATGAGCGTCCCGACCCTCAGCCTCAAGGCCTTCACCCAAGGCTCGCCCGCCGACCGGGCCGCCTTCTCCGACGCCCTGATGCAGGGGCTGCAGCAGTACGGATTCATCATCCTGGCCGACCACGGGGTCGGCCAGGACCTGCTGGAACACGCCTACGCGCACGCCGAAGAAGTCTTCGCCCTGCCCTACACGGTCAAGCGCCACTACGCGGCCGGCATGCGCGGCTACACGCCGTTCGGGACCGAGCACGCCCGCGACTCCGCCCTGCCCGACCTCAAGGAATTCTGGCAGATCGGCCGAGATCCGGCCCCTGGCCTGCCGGCGGAGGACTTCCCACCCAACGTCTGGCCGGCCGAGTTCCCGGCCTTCGAGCGGACCTTCAGCGACCTCTTCGCCGCGCTCGACGAGACGGGCCGCGTCCTGCTCTCGGCGCTGGCGCCGAAGCTCGGCCTGTCGGGCGACTATTTCGACGCCAAGGTCGCGGGCGGCACCTCGATCCTGCGCGTGCTGCACTATCCGCCGGTGCCCGAGGATGCGCCCGACGGCGCCGTGCGCTCGGCCGCGCACGAGGACATCAACTTCATCACTCTGCTGGTCGCCGCCAAGGGTGCGGGCCTGCAGCTGCTCGACCGCGACGGATCCTGGCTGCCGGTCGAGACCGCGCCGAACAACCTGATCGTCGACAGCGGCGACATGCTGCAGCGGCTGACCAACGGCGTCATCCCGTCGACCACCCATCGTGTGGTCAATCCGGTCGGCCCCAATGTCAGCCGCTACTCGATGCCGTTCTTCATGCACCCGGCCTCCGACGTCTCGCTGAAGTGCCTGCCCTCCTGCGAGGGCGACGGCGCCAAGTGGCCGGAAATCACCGCCGGCGAGTTCCTGGCCGAGCGCCTGCGCGAGATCGGCATGGCCAAGTAGCGGTCGTCAGCGCGGCGGCGCGCCGATGAAGTCCATCTTGCCGACCGGCACGCCCTGGCTGCGCAAGATCCCGTGCGCGATCGCCACGTGGAAGTAGAAGTTCGGCAGCGCGAAGCCGAACAGATAATCGTCGCCGCGGAACACATGCTTGTTGTCCGGGCCGAAGTTCAGCTCGACCGTCCGCGCCTCCGCGCCGTCCAGCGCCTTGGGCTCGATCGTCTGCAGATAAGCGATGGTGGCGTCGACGCGCTGGATGAGCTGGTCGAGCGTCGTCTCGGTATCGGGCATCGACGGCGCCGCAACCCCGCTCAACCGCTGGCCCGAAAGCTTGGAGGTGTCGCTGGCCCGCTGCACCTGGCCGGCCAGGGTCAGCATGTCCGGAGCCAGCTGCGCGGCGACCAGCGCATTGGGATCGGTTCCGCTGGCGGCTGCGTGCGCCGCGCCCTTCTGCAACAGGCCGCGCAGCGCGGTCAGCCCCCGCACGAAAACGGGGATCGAGGCTTGGTACATGGTCAGGGACATGGCGCGCTCCAGCGGCAGCAACTCTCAGCGCCGGATATGGTCGGTCTACAGCTCAGCCGCAACGGCGCGGACCGGCGGCGGCGGAGCGGCGGCCGCCTCCTCCAGCAGCCAGTCGCGGAACGCCGCGGTCACCGGCCGTGCAGAGGCCCTCGGCGTCACGAAATGAAATCGCGCCGGGGTCCGCACGAAGCCATAGGGCGCGACCAGTCGGCCTGAGGCGATGTCGCCGGCCACGTAGATCCACGGCGAGACCCCGACCCCGAGGCCCGCGACCGCCGCCTCCAGCATGTAGAACAGGTGCTCGTACTCGCGATGCTCGCCGCCGGCGCCGATCGGCACGCCGGAGTGGTCGGCCCACTCGCGCCAGGCCTGGCGGTGCGGGCGGGTATGCAGCCGCGGGGCGCCCGCCAGGTCGAGCTGCGCCAGCGGCGGCGCCATTACCGGGCCATGGTAGTTGTCGAGGAACGGCGTCGCCTCCAGCCCCTCCCCGGCGATGGTCTCGGCCAGCCGGATCGCCGCATCGAACGGGTCGCGCCCGAAATCGACCGGCCCATAGGCCTCGGTCACGCGGATGCTCAGGCCCGGATGGCGCGCATGGAAGCCCGGCAGCCGCGGGATCAGCCAGCGCATGGCCAGCGTGCCGACACATGAGACATGCAGCTCGCGCTCGGCGGCCGAGCGCAGGGCCGTGAACGACCGCTCGATGCCGTCGAAGGCGCTGCCGAGGCTCTCGGCGAGGTTCAGCCCCGCCTCAGTCAGCCGCAGGCTGTTGCGCGGCCCCTGGGTCAACCGCACGCCGCACAGCCGCTCCAGGCTTCGCACCTGCCGGCTGATCGCCCCGTGGGTGACGCAGAGCTCGTCGGCGGCCAAGTTCATGCGCCCCAGGCGCGCGAACGCCTCGAAGGCGCGCAGGGCGGTGAGCGGCGGCAGGCTTCGCTTCGGCATGTGACCTCAGATCACAGACATATCGTGGTTATACGCTACGCCCGAACCCGCGACAGCAGGCCTTACTGATCGTTGTCGCCCGGTCCTTGCATCACCTTCATCCAGGCGTGCGGGGGTCCTCCAGGCCGTCGCGCGGTATCCCATGACGAGCCGCGACGCGCGCCCTGAGCAGCCACCAATAGCAGGCCCAGAGCCGGTGCAGTTCGTAGATCGCCCGATCGAGGAGCCAGCGGAAAATCCCGCGTTCCTCAGCTGGCGCCATCGTCATCTGCTCAACCAACATCGGTCAGCCCTCGATCTGCAGCCGCAGGATGCAAGGCCGCACATTGGGCCGCAAACGACTAGTTGGCCGCCGCTCTGTGAGCTGAGCTCACTTGGCCCTCACCGTTGACAGCGCCGCTGCGCGGTCCACCTTTCCGACATGGAAACCACTGAGATCTCCGGCCTTCGGGTCCTGCTCTGGCCCGAGGAAGGGCCGCCCCTGGCCTCCGGCCGCGACGCCAGCGACATCATCGGCGACGCCTTTTCCGTCCAAGCCCAGGTGGTGGTGATCCCGGCCGCCCGGCTTTCGCCGGACTTCCTGCGGCTGTCCACCGGACTGGCGGGCGAGGTGCTGCAGAAGTTCGTCAACTACGGCCTGCGCGCGGTGATCCTCGGCGACGTCTCGGCCGCGGCGGCCGCCAGCGCCCCGCTGCGGGATTTCATCGGCGAGTCCAATCGCGGCCGCCAGGTCTGGTTCCTGCCCGACCTCGCCGCTCTCGAAGCCAAAGCCGCCATCGCGTAACAACGTTCTGCGGCGTGACCCAGGTCACAGCCGGTCGGCCGCAACGGGCCTACGAATCTGCCTCACAAGACGGCCGCATCCCGCGGTCCTTCACTCCCCTGGAGGCAGTCATGCATCGCTTGGTTCTCCCGACCCTCGCCGTTCTCGCCCTGTCCATGGCGGCCGGCGCCCATGCCGAAGAAGGCATCATGCGGGTCAAAGTCGGTGATCTGAACGTCCATTCGGACGCCGGCGCCCGCACCGCATTCAAGCGTATCAACATTGCAGTCCGCAACTTCTGCGGCCCGCTGCAAGGCTACTCGCCCGGTTATCCGGCCGAGGTCCGCGCCTGCCGCAAGGAGATGACGGACAAGGCGGTTTCGAAGCTCGACGCGCCGCTGGTCACCGCCCTCTACACGCCGCAAGCCACGACCCAGCTGGCGCGGCGCTGAACCTACCGCCCACGGTTCGCACCGCTGTGATAGCCTCCGCCCCTCTGGAGCGGAGGCTATCGCTGTGTCCGATCGGATCGACGGCGTAGAGGCGGTGCTGGCGAGTCTGGGGCGCAGTCCCGTGCTCGCCCGCTTCACGCCGCAGGGCCTCGAACGCCTGGCGCGCTCCGGCGGCTGGCGCTCGCTCGCTCCGGGCGAGGCGCTGTTCCAAGCCGGCGATCCTGGCGACGCGGTCTATGTCGTGGTCGAGGGCGAGGTCGAGGTGCGCGCCTCGACCCAGGGCGGGCGCGACGTGCGGCTGATCTCGCTCGGCCCCGGCGACCTGGTCGGCGAGATGGCCGCCCTCGACGGCGGCCCGCGCTCGGCGGACGTGGCCGCGCTGCGCCGCACGCGGCTGTGGCGCATCTCCCGCGTCGCCATGCTCGCGGCGCTCGAAGCCGATCCGAAGGCCGCCGTAGCGCTGGTGGTCGAGCTCAGTGCCCGCCTGCGCGCCGCCGACGCCGCGATCAGCGATCAGGCGGTACTGGACCTGGGCGGCCGCCTCGCCCGCCTGTTGCTGGCCGAGCAGGGCGCGGGCGGCCTCGTCTCCCTGACCCAGACTGAAATCAGCCGCCGCCTCGGCCATTCGCGTGAAAAAGTGAACCGCAAGCTGCACGACTGGGTCCGCGAGGGCTCGGTCGAACTGGCCCCCGCCGGGGTCCGGGTCCTCATCGCCCAGCGGCTGGAGGCCTTGATCGGGCATCGGTTGCGGACCTGATCCCAGCGGCCTCGAAGGTGCGGTACGGTGCGTTCCAACCTGGCGTCGCCGACGGCGCTTGCGCGGCGCCGTTGCTCAACTACGAGGGACGCCTGCATGCCTGCGCTCCAAACCGCGATGACCAAGCTCAACGCTTCGTTCGGCCCCGACGAGATCGACAAGTTCGCCGCCGCCAACGCCAAGTCCTTCGCCCCTGGCGGCAAGATCGAGGCCGGCCTGCTCACGCCCCCCGGCACGGTGCTGCACCGTGCGCTCGGGACCTACCTCGAGACCCTGCCCGGCGCCTTCCACGAGACCCTGCGCGGCATCCTGCATTATGCGCTCAGCGCCGCCCCGCCGATCCCGGTCACCTTTGCCTGGGCCCCCGGCTACGACTTCGAGCTCAACATCTGGCAGGCCCCCGATGCGCCGGAGACCCGCGGCGGGATCACCGTGCTGATCAAGAGCCGCTATCCGGCCGACAAGCATCCGCTAAGCCGCTAGTAGGCGCGCTCGCCCTCGTCGCCGCCCAGGAACGCCAGGCGCACGCCCTCGCGCAGGTGCCGCTCGTCCTCGGGATTGGCGTAGGTCACCAATCGCGGTGCCTCGGCCCGTGCACGCGCACGTACGTCCAGCGGATAGGCCGCGCGGGCGTCCTCGAACCGGCCGAGCCGCGCCAGTCCGGCCGCCAGGATCGCCGCGGCGCGGGAGTCGTTCAGCCGCACAGCCGACTGCGCATGGCGCACGGCCTCACCGTAGTTGCGCGCCTGATAGTGGGCCAGGGCCAGCAGCTGCAGCATCGGGGCGATCTGCGGGTCATAGGGGCTGAGCCTCAGGCTGCGCTCGATCGGCTCGACCGCCTGCGCCGGCTGGCCGGAATAGATCAGCACCTGACCCAGCCGGAAGTGACCGAAGGCGAAGTTCGGGTTCAGCGACAGCGCCCGCTGCGCCTGCTCCAGCGCCTCCTCGTGACGGCCCAGATAGAGCGCCGCCCCGGCTCCGGCGAAGTAGCCGTAGGCGTCGCGCGGATCGAGCGCCACCGCCCGCCGCGCCGCCTCGCGCGCCTCCTCCAGATCGGCGACCGGCTGCTCGGACCAGCCGTAGATCGCCCCGCCATAGAGCATTCGCGCCAGGCCGACATAGCCCAGGGCCAAGGTCGGATCGCGGGCGATGGCCTGGCGGAACAGCTCCAGCGCCTGGTGGTAGTCGCCCCGGCTCATCCGGTTGAAGTGCCACATGCCGCGCTGGAAGCAGTCGAGCGCGCTGAGGTCGGCCAGGCTCTTGCGGGCGATCCGCGCGGCCTCGGTGTCCAGCATCGCCGGCTCGATCGCCGCCACCACGTGTTCGGTGATCTCGTCCTGCAGCGCGAAGAGGTCGGCCATGCTGCGGTCCAGGGCGTGCGCCCAGATCTGCTGAGCGCTGGCCGCCTCGATCAGCCGCACATTGACCCGGACCCGCTCGCCGGCCCGCCGGACGCTGCCTTCCAGCACGTAGCGGACGCCCAGGTCGCGGCCCACCTGACGCGCGTCGACGCTGCGGCCCTTGTAGGTGAAGCTGGTGTTGCGATCGATGACGAAGAACCAGCGCCAGCGCGAGAGCGCCGTGACCACGTCGTCGGTGACCGCGTCGGCGAAGTAGTCGTTCTCGGCCTCCGCGCCAAAGCACTGGAACGGCAGCACCACCATCGACGGCTTGTCCGGCAGGGCCAGCCCAGTCCGCCGCCCGCTCTCGGCCGCGCCGTCCAGCAATACCCGGTAGACCCGCACCGGCCGCGCCATGTTCTTCAGGCTCTGCTCGCCGACGTCGTCGAACCCGACGTCGACGCGGCCCTGCGCATCCTCCTGCACCCGCGCCGACACCCAGATGCCGCCCGGCTCGGCCAGGCCTTCCAGCCGGGCGGCGACGTTGACCCCGTCGCCGAGGATGTCGTCGCCATCGATCACCACGTCGGCGGCGTTCACCCCGACCCGGAAACGGATCTGCTCGTCCTCGGCCACGCCGTCATTGAGACCGGCCATGCCGCGCTGGATCTCGATGGCGCAGTTCAGCGCCTCGACGACGCTGTCGAACGCCGCCAGCAGCCCATCGCCCGCCGTCTTGATGATCCGCCCGCGCCGTGCGGCGATGGTTGGCTCGATCAGCCCGTGCAAGTGATCGGCGAAGCGCGCCAGCGTCGCCTCCTCGTCGGCCTCGACCAGGCGGCTGTAGCCGACGACGTCGGCGGCGAGGATCGCGGTCAGCCGACGCTCCATGGGACCGGCCAAGTCTCCTTCTGGCCCGCCCCGACGCCGCGGCGACTATAGCAAACCCAGCGCCGGCCAAACGCCCTCATCGGCGATCACGGTTCAAAATCATCGGCTTAGCCGCAAATGCGACCAATCCGGACACCGGGTCGACCAGCAGGGAGCCGCAATCGCAGCTTTGCTGCTAACTTCTCGCGAGCAAACCCGAGGGCTGCGATGTTCAAGACCGACGTATCGCGACAGGCCGCGTGGCTGACGCTCGGCATCTGGCTGCTGTCCGGCTCACTCGCCTCGACAATCGCCGCCATCGTCGGCGTGCGGATGACCCCGGCCCTGGTCGGCACCGCCATCGCCATCAACCTGGTCGGCATCCTCTGCTCGGTGTTGCTCTACCGGGTCTCCGTGCACGTTCGCGACAAGAACGCCTTCCAGCGCATCGCCCTGATGGCCGCCGCGGTCGTGTTCCTGGCCGCCGTCCTGTCCGGCTCGGACATGCTGATCATGGACCTCTCCAACACCGCCAAGCAGTGGTCGCCCAACCGCACCCTGTGGATGCGCTTCGCCAACAACGCCGGCGGCTTCTTCTGGATTTTGGGCGCCCTGGGCGCGATCTACACGACCCTCCAGGCCAACCACATGGTGCGCGAGCGCGAACGCCAGCTCGCCGACGCCCGCACCGCCGCCAGCGAGGCCCACGCCGCAGCCAGCGCCGCGCGTCTGGCCGCCCTGCGCTACCAGCTCAACCCGCACTTCCTGTTCAACACGCTCAACGCCGTCTCGTCCGCCGTCATCACCGGCCGCAACGACGAGGCCGAGAGCATGCTCTCCAAGCTCGCCGACTTCCTGCGCGTGACCCTGGTCGCCGATCCCGAGGCGCTGATCTCGCTCGACGACGAGATGGCCACCCTCCAGGCCTATCTGGAGATCGAGAGCGTCCGCTTCCGCGAGCGACTGGCCCTGGAGTTCGTCTGCCCCGACGACCTGCGCACCGCGCTGATCCCCTCGTTCCTGCTGCAGCCGCTGATCGAGAACGCCATCAAGCACGCCGTCTCCCCGACCAGCGCCACCGTCACCATCCGCCTGGAAGCCACCCGCGACGGCGAGGACCTCGTGGTCCTGGTCCAGGACGACGGCGATGGCTCCCATGGGGGCGAAGTGCGCCCCGGCGCCGGCGTCGGGCTCAGCAATGTGCGCCAGCGGCTGGAAGCGCTCTATGGCCCGCGCGGCGTGCTGCAGGCCGCCCCGCTGGCCCGCGGCTTCCTCGCCATGGTGCGGCTGCCGCTGCAGCGCGCCGCCGCCGTCACTCCGCTCCGATCGAAAGCCGCCGCCTGATGCGTCTCCTGCTCGTCGACGACGAACCCGCCGCGCTCGAGCGGCTCTCGGCCCTGCTGACCCAGGTCAGCGACGTCGAGGTCGTGGGCCAGGCCCGCAACGGCCGCGAGGCCGCCGAGGCGGTCGAGGCCCTGAAGCCCGATCTGGTGCTGCTCGACATCCAGATGCCCGAGCGCAGCGGCCTCGACGTCGCCGCCGGTCTGCCGTTGGAGGAGCGGCCGGAGATCGTCTTCGTCACCGCCTTCGAGCTCTACGCCGCTGACGCCTTCGAGGTCGAGGCCGCCGACTACCTGCTCAAGCCCGTCCGTTTCGACCGCCTGCGCCAGGCGATCGAGCGCGCCCGCCGCCGCCGCGCCATGCGCGCGGCCGCCGCCCGCGCCGAGGACGCCGCGGCCTCGCCGGCCGACGAGGATCCCGACGGCTTCTGGGTCCAGGTCCGCACCGGCTACGTGCGCGTGCCGCTGGGCGAGATCGACTGGATCGAGGCCGCCAAGGACTACGTGCTGCTGCACACCGCCACCCGCAGCCATATCCACCGCGCCACCATGACTGCGCTGGAGCGCAAGATGCCGCCGGCCGAGATGATCCGCGTGCACCGCTCGGCCTTCGTGCGGCCGGCCAAGGTCAAGGAGGTCAAGCGCCTGGGCAAGGGACTGATCTCGCTGGTGCTGGAGGACGGCGTCAACGTCGCCGTCGGCCCCTCCTACGTCAACGCGGTCACCGAGCGGCTGGCTCTCTACCAGGACTGAACCGCACAAACGAAAACGCCGCCCCTAATGCAAGGGCGGCGCTCGCAGCAGGACAGATGTTCGGCGTCAGCCGAAGGCCAGGCTCCGCCGACGATTGCGGATCGCGGTCCCGGCCAGGCCGAACCCCATGATCATCATCGCCCAGGTCGCCGGCTCCGGCACCGCGCTCGGCATCGCGCCGGTGACCAGCAGGTTGTCGAACTTCACCCCGCGGCCCAGCGCAGCATAGTCGCTGGCGAACTGGAAGCGGATGTCGACCACCTGGCCGGCCAGCGCGCTCAGGTCGTACGTCGCCCGCCCCGACTGCGTGCCGGAATAGCCCTTGCCGCCCAGCAGCGTCGCGGCCCGGCCGGAGAGGTTGTAGTAGGTGTCGCTCGAAGCCGGGGTCAGCATCGCGCCCGGGCCGAACACGCCGCTGGTCGAGAACGCCAGGTTGAAGGCGTCGTAGCCGTACTCGCTGACGATGTCGTAGTCGAAGGCCAGCAGCGCGTCGGTCGCCTTCGTGAGGTCCAGTCGCACCTGATAGAACGAGTATTCGTTGTTGGTGTAGACGCCGCCCTGGTGGCCGACCGTGCCGCCTCCGACGCTGAACTTGCCGCCCAGGCTCTCGTTCGCGCCCAGCCCGGTGTTGAAGTTCTGCGAGAAGATCGTCGCGGCCTGCGCCGCTCCGGTCATCAGGGCGCTCGCGGCCACCGCCGCCAGCAGTATGCTTGTCTTCATCAGAAGCCCTCGTTGAGCGCCGCGACGTCCGCGGCGGCTTTCGGGGACTCCTCTTGGCGAGCGCGGGCCGAAGCGTCAGCGCAGCTGCGCCCAAACCCGACCGGAGGGCGCTCCGCGCGACGAAATACGACGTACGGTCGACCAGTCCTGTGCGACGTTCACCTCTAGTTTTATATCTGACCGATGTCGGGAACGGGCGCCCTGCCCCGTCCTTAGGGAGAACGAGACACACCCATGCGCTACGCCATCCTTTGCTACAACGACGAAGCCGTGACCTCCGCCTGGAGCAAGGAGGAGGACGACGCGGTGATGGAAAAGCTGGAAGTGGTCCAGGAGCGGCTGCGACAGGAGGGCAAGCTCGGCCCGGCCATCCGCCTGCTGCCGACCACCTCGGCCACCACCCTGCGCAAGGCCCAGAACCTGGTCGTGGACGGTCCGTTCGCCGAGACCAAGGAACAGCTGCTCGGCTTCTACATCGTCGACGTTGAAACCCTTGAGGACGGTCTGCAGATCGCCCGCGACCTCGCCGTGGCCAATCCCGGCGGCGCGTACGAACTGCGTCCGATCGCCCTCTTCCTGCCCGGAATCGAGATGACGTGACCACCGACCCCGCCTGGATCGACGCCGCCCTGACCTCCGCCCGCCCGCAGGCGGTCAGCGCCCTGCTGCGCTACTTCCGCGACCTCGACCTGGCCGAGGAGGCGTTCCAGGACGCCTGCCTGCGGGCGCTGAAGTCCTGGCCGGACAAGGGCCCTCCGCGCGATCCAGCCGCCTGGCTGATCCTGGTCGGCCGCAACAGCGGCATCGACGCCACGCGCCGGCGCTCGCGCCTCCAGGCCCTGCCCTCCGAAGTACTGCTGTCCGATCTCGACGACGTCGAGGCGCCGCTCGCCGAGCGTCTCGACGGCTCGGACTACCGCGACGACATCCTGCGGCTGCTGTTCATCTGCTGCCATCCGGACCTGCCGGCGGTGCAGCAGGTGGCCGTCGCCCTGCGCATCGTCAGCGGCTTGTCGGTCAAGCAGATCGCCCGCGCCTTCCTGGTCAGCGAGGCGGCGATGGAACAGCGCATCACCCGTGCCAAGGCCAAGATCGGCCAGGCCAACGTCGCCTTCGAGGCCCCCGGCCCCGCCGAGCGCGCCGAGCGCCTGGCCGCCGTCGCCGCGGTCATCTACCTGATCTTCAACGAGGGCTACTCCTCGACCGTGGCCGAGGCCGACGCCCGCACGCCGTTCGCCGAAGAGGCCATCCGCCTCGCGCGCCTGCTGCTGCGCCTATTCCAGACCGAGCCGGAGATCATGGGTCTGGCCGCCCTGATGCTGCTGCAGCACTCGCGCGCCGCCGCCCGCTTCGACGCCGATGGCCAGATCGTGTTGCTCGACGACCAGGACCGCGGCCTCTGGAACCGCACCCTGATCGCCGAGGGCCTGGCCCTGATCGACAAGGCGCTGCGCCACGCCGCCCCCGGCCCCTACCAAGTCCAGGCCGCCATCGCCGCACTGCACGCCCGCGCCGCCAGCGCCGCCGACACCGACTGGCCCCAGATCGACCGGCTCTACGCCACGCTGGAGCAGATGAACCCCTCGCCGGTCGTCACCCTCAACCGCGCAGTCGCGGTCTCCAAGACGCAGGGACCAGAAGCGGCGCTGGCGATGATCGACCCGCTGGAGGCGCAGCTTTCCGGCTACTTCTACTTCCACGGGGCCCGCGGCAGCTTCCTCAAGCAGCTCGGCCGCAAGGACGAGGCGCGCATCGCCTTCGACCGCGCCATCGCCCTGGCCAACAGCGCGCCGGAGGCGGCCCACATCCGCCAGCACCTCGACAGCCTGGCCGGCGAGGCCGGCTGAAACGCATTTTTTGCAAGACCCGCTGTCGGATCGGGCTAACCTCGTTCGTCCTTGGATCAGACGCCCCTCTCAAGGGGCCAGCCAGGAAGGAAGCCGCCATGTCCGTCACCGCGACCATGGAAACCACCGCCGGCGAACTCGCCGCGATCGATATGCCGCCGATGACCGGCGTCACCCCGCACCTCAACCTCGTCGGCGCCAGCGACGCCTCGGCGTTCTACCAGAAGGCCTTCGGGGCCCGCGAAGCCTTCCGGCTGCCGGCCGACGACGGCCAGCGGCTGATGCACTGCGCGCTGGTGATCAACGGCGGCAATCTAATGATCTGCGACTGTTTCCCGGAAATGGGACACGGCTTCGAGCACCAGCCCTCGGCCTCGTTCACCATGCATCTGCAGGTCGACGACATCGAAGCCTGGTTCCAGCGCGCCGTCGACGCTGGCGCCCAGGTGCTGCAGCCCATCGAGGACATGTTCTGGGGCGACCGCTACGCCCGCCTGCTCGATCCCTACGGCGTCCACTGGGCGCTGGGCCAGACCAAGACAGGCTGACCCGAAAGGACATCCCATGCTCGCCGCGCTCATCGGCATCCTGATCATCGCGCTGTTGGGCTTGATCGCCTACGTCGCGAACCACCCCTCCGACTTCCGGCTCGAGCGCTCGACCACGGTCCGCGCCGCGCCGGAAACGCTCTTCGACCTGATTTCGGATTTCCACCGCTGGACCGCTTGGTCGCCGTTCGAAGGCATCGACGCCGACCTCAAGCGCGCCTACGGCGGGGCCGACCAGGGGGTCGGGGCGACCTACGGCTGGGAAGGACGCAAGACCGGGTCAGGAAGCATGGCCATCACCGAGGCCGAGAAACCCTCCCGGGTGCTGATCGACCTCATGTTCATCAAGCCGGTCCAGGCCCACAACAAGGCCGAGTTCACCCTCGAACCGGACGGCGATGCGACCAAGGTCACTTGGGCGATGTCAGGCCATAGCGGCTTCTTCGCCAAGCTGATCGATGTCTTCCTCCCGATGGAGAAGATGGTCGGACCGCGGTTCGAACAAGGCCTCGCCAAGCTCAAGGCGCTCGCCGAGCAGGCCTGACCGCCACTCCAAGGATTACTGCAATGACCTCCCTCGACCCGGCGGCGCGCGCGACTGCGCCCGCCGCCTCCAAGGCCCTGACCTGGGCCGGCTGGGGCCTCACGGGCCTGGCCACCCTGTTCATGACCTTCGACATCGCCATCAAGCTGATCGACCTCCAGATCGTCCGCGACACCATGGTCCAGCTCGGCTACCCGCCCGAGCTCGGCCGCACCATCGGCGTGATCGAGCTGATCTGTCTGGCCCTCTACCTGAACCCCCGGACGGCGGTGCTCGGCGCGGTGCTGTTCACCGGCGTCATGGGCGGAGCGATCGCCACTCACCTGCGGATCGGCGACCCGCTGTTCAGCCACGTCCTGTTCGGCGTCTATCTCGGCGCCGCGATCTGGGGCGGCCTTTGGCTGCGCGACACGCGCCTGCGCGCCCTCTTCCCCGTCCGTCTCTGACCAGGAGCCTGAGCATGTCCGACAAGGTCGACGCCTACCTCGCCGCCCTCATAGCCGTCCGCGCTGAAGCGCAGGCCGCCGGTCTCTCGGAAGACTTCAAATGGGGCCACCCCATGTGGTCCTCCGCCGATGGCGCGGTGTGCCTGATCAAGGGCTTCAAGACCCATGTGAACCTCGCGTTCTGGCGCGGAGCCCAGATGACCGAGCTCGACGCCCGGCTGACGCCCAGCGGCGGCTTCCAGATGGCGACGATCAAGTTGACCGATCCAGTCGAGCTGAACCCTGGCCAGCTCCGCGGCCTGATCGAGGCGGGCGCCGCGCTTAACGCCAAGCACGGCGACCCGTTGAAGGCGAAAGCCTAGTCGCGACCGCGCGAAGCCTCGGCGACGTCTCCCGTCGCCGAGGTGATCGCTCCTAGAATTCTTCCCAGGCGTCGGCCGCCGGCTCCAGCTTGCGCGCGGTCGCCGCGCCCGAGGCGGCGATCCGCATCGGGGCCTGGACCGTGCGCCGCTGTTGCGGTGGCGGGGGACTGGCGGCGCCCAGCTCGAACTGCGCCATCGAATGCCCCAGTTCCGCCGCCTGCTGGGCCAGGGCGTGGCTGGCGGCGGTGGACTGCTCGACCATCGCCGCGTTCTGCTGGGTCATTTGGTCCATGTCGTTGATGGCGGTGTTGACCTGCGCCAGGCCCACGGCCTGTTCCTGGGCCGAGGCCGCGATCTCGGTCACCAGCTCGGTGATCTTGGCGACCTCTCCGACGATCCGCCGCAGCGCCTCGCCGGTCTTGCCGACCAGTTCGACGCCCGAGCTCACCTGGGCGGTCGAAGCGGTGATCAGCGCCTTGATCTCCTTGGCCGCCTCGGCCGAGCGCTGGGCCAGGGCCCTCACTTCCGACGCCACGACCGCAAAGCCGCGACCGGCCTCTCCGGCCCGGGCCGCTTCGACCCCGGCGTTCAACGCCAGCAGATTGGTCTGGAAGGCGATCTCGTCGATCACCCCGACGATCTGGCTGATCTGGGTGGCCGAAGACTCGATCTTGCCCATCGCCGAAATCGCGTCGGAAACCACCACGCCGGAGGCCTCGGCGTCGCCGCGAGCGGCGTTGACGACGCTTTGCGCCTCCTTGGCCCCTTCGGCGGTCTTCCTGACCGTGGCGGTGATCTCGTCCAGCGCCGCCGCCGTCTCCTCCAGGTTGGCCGCCTGCCGCTCGGTCCGGTGCGACAGGTCGTCGGCCGCTGAGGTGATCTCCCCGGTGCCCGACTGAATGGCCCCGGCGGCGGTCGCCACGCTGTCCATGACCTCGTGCAGACGGCCGATGGCCGCATTGAAGTCGGCCTGCAGGCGCGCGTACTCCTCGGGGAACTCGCCGTCGATGCGATAGCTCAGGTCGCCCCTGGCTAGCCGCGCCAGCGCCTTGGCCGTGGCTTCGACTGCAAACACCTGCTGCTCACGCGCCGCCGCGCGCTCGGCGTCGCGCCTCTGGTGCTCCAGCTCGGTGGCGGTGATGTCGGTGGCGAACTTGATGACTTTGTAGAGCCGGCCGGACTTGTCGAACATCGGGTTGTAAGTGGCCTGCAGCCAAATCTGCCGGCCGCCCTTGGCGACGCGAAGAAACTTGTCGGACAGGAACTCGCCGCGGTTCAGGCCGCGCCAGAACTCGCGGTACGCCTCGCTGGACCCGTACTCGGACGTGACGAACAGGCTGTGCTTGCGCCCCACCACCTCGCCGGGGGTGTAGCCCATCGCGCTATAGAAGTTGTCGTTGGCCTTGATGATCGTGCCGTCGAGTTCGAATTCGATCACGGCTTGAGACTTATGCACCGCGCCCATGATCGCCTCGAGCTCGGCGACCGCACTGGCCGCCGCCTCGTCGGCCGGCGTCCTTCTCTTGAACATCATGTGTCAGTTCCCCCGCAGTGCGGCGGCACGACCCGCCTCACCCTAGGAGGGTTGCCCTGACGCGGTAAACGAAACCGTAAGGCTGAACGACAAAATTATACGTACTTTCCGTAACTTACGCGCGACCACTTGCCAGATTTTTGAGCAGCGGAACGGCGCGCCGGCCGCGCACGCGCGCCGCATTCGAAACCTGCGTCGCATCGGCCCTTCCCCTCGGCCGCTGCTGCAGCCATGCTCGCCGCAACGAACAAGTCGGGGGAGGAAACCACACTCATGGCCGCCACAGATGCGGGCGCCGCCGCGCCGCCGCGCCAGCCGTTGTTCTCAGAGGGCTACAAGCAGTCCGTCCTGTGGCTGCTGGTCCTCGCCTACACTTTCAACTTCATCGACCGGACGATCATCTCGACCATCGGCCAGGCGATCAAAGTCGACCTGAAGCTGACCGACACCCAGCTCGGCCTGCTCGGCGGCCTGGCCTTCGCCCTGCTCTACACGACCCTCGGCATTCCGATCGCCCGCCTGGCCGAGCGCCATAGCCGGGTCAACATCATCACCATCGCCATCGTCGTCTGGTCAGCCTTCACCGCGCTTTGCGGCATGGCCACCAGCTTCCTGCAGCTGCTGCTGTTCCGCGTCGGCGTCGGGGTCGGCGAAGCTGGCCTCTCCCCGCCCGCCCACTCGCTGATCTCCGACTACTTCGAGCCCCAAAAGCGCGCCTCGGCGCTGTCGATCTACTCGTTCGGGATTCCGCTCGGCACCATGTTCGGCGCGGTCGCCGGCGGCTGGATCGCCCAGAACCTCGATTGGCGCATGGCCTTCATGATGGTCGGCCTGCCTGGCGTCATCGTCGCCATCCTGCTCAAGGTCTTCGTCAAGGAACCGCCGCGCGGCTATTCCGACCGCCTGGTCGCCCAGCAGGCCGCCGACGCGCCGGTTCTGGAGGGTGATGAGACCGCGCCCACCGTCCACGCCAAGCCGCCCTCGATCCTGGCGGTGGCCAAGCGGATCTTCGGCAAGTGGGGCTTCTTCCACATGGTGGCCGGCATCACCCTGGCCTCCTTCGCCGGCTACGGCACCGGCCAGTACTCGGCCCCGTACTTCATCCGCATGTTCGGCCTGGACCTCGCCACCGTTGGCCTGATCTTCGGGGTCATCGGCGGGATCGCCGCTGGCATCGGCACCCTGCTCGGCGGCTTCCTCACTGACTATGCCGCCCGCAAGTCCGGTCGCTGGTACGCGCTGGTCCCGGCCATCGGCCTGCTGATCGCCTGCCCGCTCTACATCCTCGTCTACACCCGCGACGACTGGAAGCTGGCCGCCGGCCTGCTGCTGATCCCGGGCATCTTCCACTACACCTATCTCGGCCCGACGTTCGGGGTGATCCAGAACGCCGTCAGCCTGCGCATGCGCGCCACCGCCACGGCGCTGCTGTTCTTCGTGCTGAACCTGATCGCGCTGGGCTTCGGCCCGCCCTTCTGCGGCTGGGTGATCGACATGCTCAGCCAGGGCCAGTTCGCCGCCAAGGACCTCGGTCCGTTCTTCGACCTCTGCCCCGGCGGAGTCGGCAAGGAAGGCGCCGGCGCGGCCATCGACGCGGCCTGCAAGGCCGCCGTCGCCCAGGGCACACGCGAGGGCATCGTCTGGAACCTGCTGATCTACGGCTGGGCCGGCCTCCACTACCTGCTCGCCGCGATCACCCTGCCCAAGGACATGGCCGACGCCCTCGCCAAGACCGAGGCCGAAGCCGCGGCCGGCGCCTGATGGACGGTCAGGCGGAACAACCCGGCCGCCTGATCGGCCTGCCCGAGCGACTGACTGACGACGTGGTCCTGCTCGACGGCCACGTCCTCGCCGACGCCGAGGCTCACCTGGCCGGCGAGGACGCCGAGATGCTGCTGCGCTTCGAGGCGCCGCACGCCTCCACCCTCGATCAGACCCGCGCGGCCATCGGGCGCTGGATCGCGGCTCGCGCCGCCGGCGGCCCGATGTTCGCCTACGCCGTGCGCGACGCGTCGGGGGAGCTGGTCGGCGGCTGCGAACTGCGTCTCGCCGCCCCCGACAGCGCCGACGTCTCCTACTGGGTGTTCCCGGCCTTCCGCGGCCAGGGCTACGCCCGGCGGGCGCTGACCCTGCTCTGCCAGGCGGCGGCCGGGCTGGACGACGTGAACTGGGCCGAGGCCCACATCGACCCCGACAATCTCGCCTCGCGCTGCGTCGCCGAGCGCGCCGGCTTCGTCGAGACCGGGGTGGTCAGCGACGCCACCGCCTCGGGCGAGACCGCGCGCCGCGTGCTCTACACCCTAGCGCTTGCGCCCGAGCTCGGCCGCTACTCCGGCCAGCGGCCGACGCCGCCGTCCTGAACGAGCAGCCCAGTGAGTGTGCGGTCGGCGTGCTGGGCGCGCCAGGCCAGCATCGCCTGGGCCTGCGCCAGCACCCGTCCAGGGTCGCTCGTCAGCGTCCGCCAACTCGGATCGGCCGCGAGGTCAAAGCACAGCCAGTCACCGTCGGCGAATTGGACATAGGCCTCGGTCGCAGTCCGCCGCACCGCCAGGCTCTGCCGTTCCAGCCGCCGGTCCCAGGGCCACGGATGCGGCCCGCGCGGAATGTTCCCGAACCGCCAGTCGAACTCCCAGTGCGCCGCCTCGCGCCACCATGGCGGGTCGCCGCCCTCGAGGAACGGCGTCAACGGCAGCCCGTCGCACTGGGCCGGCACCGCAACGCCCATCGCCTCGCACAGGGTCGGCAGCAGGTCGACGTTTTCGGTGAACCGCTCGACGACCCTCCCGTGGGCCTGCGGCCGGCGCGGATCGCGGACGATCCCCAGCACGTGATAGCTGGCCTCGAAGTAGCCGGCCTTCTGGATCAGCCCCTGGTCGCCGAGCTGCTCGCCATGGTCGGCCGTCACCACGATGAAGGTGTCGTCCCACTGGCCCGCCGCCTCCAGCGCCGCCCAGACCCGGCCGAGCTGATGGTCGACCTCGCTGATCATGCCGAAGTACTGCGCACGCAGCTTGGCCATCTCGGCCGCATCGCTCGGCGCGGCCAGCCCCGACTTCAGCAGACCCTCGTGCAGTCGGTGCCGCTCCTCGCCGGCCGGAACCGGAGCCGGGACGTCGGCGGGATCGTACATCGTCGCGAACTCGCCGGCCGCAGCGTACGGCGGATGCGGGCGCAGCTGCGACAGATGCGCGAACCAGGGCCCATCCTGACGCCCCAGCCAATCGAGGAAGACGTCGGTGTGGAACGCCGACAGGCTGTGTTCGGCCGGTCGATCCGGCTCGCCGGCCAGCGCGCCGTCGCTATCGTCAGGTACCTGGTGACCCAGGGCCCTTAACCTGCCGATCCAGGCGCTCGGGTCGTGTGTCGTGAAGTTCAGGCCGACCTCGAAACCCGGCAGTACGCCCTCATAGGTGAACAGCCGCGGATCCTTACGGTCATTGACCTCGCGGGGGTCCACAGCCTGGTCGGTGTAGCCGAAAAGCGTCGGAACGTATCCGGCGCGAGCGGCGGCTTTCGCCACGTTGTCGAGCCTGCGATCCAATGGCGTCCCGTTGGCGACCACCCGGTGATTGAGCTGGTAGGTCCCGGTGTAGAGGCTGGCCCGCCCCGGCCCGCAGGGCGCGGCCTGGCTGTAGTGCCGCGCCAGCCGAACCCCTTGCCGCGCCAGGCGGTCCAGGTTGGGCGTGCGCACGATCGGATGCCCGGCGCACGACAGGCAGTCGGCGCGGAACTGGTCGAGGGTGATGAAGAGGATGTTCACGCCCGCCACACTGAACGCTGCGTGGCCGAAGGGGAAGCAGCCTAGCCTGGCGCCTAGGGTTGCGCTTACCCTCCCCCCGCATGACTCTCTCCGATCTCAGCCCCCTCCCGCTCACCACTGTCGTCGGCGCCTTCCTTCTGGCGTTTCCGGCCCTGTTCTCGATCGTCAATCCGGTCGGCGCGGCGATCACCTTTCACCAGGTCACCGAGGGGCGTTCGGACAGGCACGAGCTGGCCTGGCGCATCGCCTTCAACGCCTTGCTGATCTTGCTGGGGTCGCTGCTGCTGGGCGGCTACATCCTGAACTTCTTCGGCGTCAGTCTGGGCGCCCTGCGGGTCGCCGGCGGCCTGGTCGTCGCCATCCGCGCCTGGCAGCTGCTGATGCAGCCCGAGGCCCAGGAAAGCCGCAAGGCCAACGCCGCCGCCTCGGCCGAGCAGCACGTGCAGGAAGACGTCGCCTTCTTCCCGCTGACCATGCCGTTCACCACCGGCCCGGGGGCGATCTCGGTGGCCATCGCGCTGGCCTCGCAGCGCCCGGCCGACGGCCATGGCGTGCTGTCGTTCTTCGCGGGGGTCAGCATCGCCGCGGTGCTGGTCGCCTTGCTGGTCGGCGTTTCCTACCGCTGGTCGAGCAAGGTCCTGTCGCTGCTGGGCGCGTCGGGCGCTCGGGTGATGTCGCGGCTGGTGGCCTTCCTGCTGCTCTGCGTCGGCGTCCAGATCATCTCCAGCGGCCTGGAAAGCCTGGTCACCTCCTATCTGAAGGCCGCGACCTAAGGCCCCCGAACGTTGCGATTCCGGCTCGGTGGGGCTAACACCCGCCGCGAAGGAGCCCCGCCATGATCCCCCGTTACGCCCGCCCGGAAGCCGCCGCCATCTGGGACCCGCAAACGCGGTTCAAGATCATGTTCGAGATCGAGGCCCACGCCGCCGACAAGATGGCCGAGCTGGGCGTGATCCCGAAGCAAGCCGCCGAAACCATCTGGGCCAAGGGCCGCGACGCGGTGTTCGAAGTCGAGCGCATTGACGCCATCGAGCGTGAAGTGAAGCACGACGTCATCGCCTTCCTGACCCACGTCACCGAGATCGTCGGCCCCGAAGCCCGCTTCCTGCACCAGGGCATGACCTCGTCGGACGTCAACGACACCGCACTGGCCGTCCAGCTCAGCCGCGCCACCGACCTCCTGATCGAGGACGTCGACCTGGTCCTGGCCGCCCTTCAGAAGCGCGCCTTCGAGCACAAGCTGACCCCGACCGTCGGCCGCAGCCACGGCATCCACGCCGAGCCGACCACCTTCGGCCTGAAGCTCGCCGGCCACTACGCCGAGTTCGTGCGCGCCAAGGAACGCCTGGCGATGGCCAAGTTCGAGATCGCCACCTGCGCGATCTCCGGCGCGGTCGGCACCTTCGCCAACGTCTCGCCCGAAGTCGAAGCTCACGTCGCCGAGAAGATGGGCCTGGCCGTCGAGCCGGTCTCCACCCAGGTGATCCCGCGCGACCGTCACGCCGCCTACTTTGCCGCCCTCGGCGTCGTCGCCTCGTCGGTCGAGCGCCTCGCCGTCGAGATCCGCCACCTGCAGCGCACCGAAGTGCTTGAAGCCGAAGAGTTCTTCGACGTCGGCCAAAAGGGCTCGTCGGCCATGCCGCACAAGCGCAACCCGATCCTCACCGAGAACCTGACCGGCCTCGCCCGCCTGGTCCGCTCGGCCGTGGTCCCGGCGATGGAGAACGTCGCCCTCTGGCACGAGCGCGACATCAGCCACTCGTCGGTCGAGCGCGGCATCGCCCCGGACACCACCATCCACCTCGACTTCGCCCTGCGCCGCCTGGCCAACGTCGTCGACCGCCTGCTGATCTACCCGCAGAACATGCTGAAGAACCTCGACCGCCTCGGCGGCCTGGTCCACTCCCAGCGCGTGCTGCTGGCCCTGACCCAGAAGGACATCAGCCGCGAGGGCGCCTACGCGGCGGTCCAGCGCAACGCCATGAAGGTCTGGCGCGGCGAAGGGAACTTCCTCGACTTCCTCAAGGCCGACCCGGAAGTGATCCTGTCGGACGAAGAGCTCTCCGAGCTGTTCGACAACGGCTATCACTTCAAGAACGTCGACACCGTCTTCGCCCGCGTGTTCGGCGAAGACGCCATGAAAGCCGCGGCGGAGTAGTTCCGTCGCACGCCAAGTCAGGCTAGAGATCGGTCATGATTACGACCTCACGTGGTCGGCGGCGCTTCTGGCTCCGCCGGACCCAGGGCCCGACCTGCATCGTATGACGCCCCTGATCTGATTCAGGCGACGCCGCACGGCCGTGCGGCGTCTAGGGGCGGCCCGCGCCGCCAGCGACACATACGAGACCCTTCGATGACCGATCACACCACCGCCTGGGCGCAGCGTTTCAGCGAGCGCATGTCCCGCGTCCGCGCCAACGAGATCCGCGAGTTGCTCAAGCTGCTCGACCAGCCCGACATCCTCTCCTTCGCCGGCGGCATTCCTGACCCCGGCCTGTTCCCCTCCGAGCGCATCCAGGCCAGCTACCAGGCGGTCCTGACCGACCCCGAGCTGTCCCAACAGGCGCTGCAGTACTCGGTCAGCGAGGGCTATCTGCCGCTGCGCGAGTGGCTGGCCGAGCGGATGGCCACGCATGGCGTCGCCTGCGGGCCGGAGAACATCATGCTGACCGCTGGCTCGCAGCAGGCGCTCGACCTGCTGGGCAAGCTGTTCCTGAGCCGCGGCGACACCGTGGTCGTCGCCCGCCCGACCTATCTGGGCGCCCTGCAGGCCTTCACCGCCTACGAGCCGAACTATCTGGACTTGCCGGAAGGCGCCTTGGACGGCGACTGGGACGCCGAGAGCCTGATGGCCGGTCGCGCGGCCCGGCCGCTTGGCTACTTCGTCCCCGACTACGCCAACCCGACCGGCGAGAGCATGACCACCGCCCAGCGCCAGGCGCTGCTGGAGCTGGCCGACGCGACGGACATGACGCTGATTGAGGACGCCGCCTATCGCGAACTGCGCTTCGCCGGCGAGGCGCTGCCCAGCCTGCTGGCCCTCGACATCACCCGGTCTGGCTCGATCGAGCAGGCGCGCACGCTCTATTGCGGCACGTTCTCGAAGACGATTTCGCCGGCGCTGCGGCTGGGCTGGGTCTGCGGCCCCAAGGCGGTCATCGAAAAGCTGGTGCTGCTCAAGCAGGGCAGCGACCTGCACGTCTCGACGATCAACCAGATGGTCGGCTGGCGCACCGTGACCGAGGACTACGAGCAGCACCTTTCGCGTCTGCGCAACGCCTATGGGGCCAAGGCCCAGGCGACGCTGGACGCCCTGGACCGTCACATGCCGCAGGGCGTGACGTGGTCGAAGCCGGAGGGCGGCATGTTCGTCTGGCTGCGGCTGCCGGAGGGGATCGACGGCAAGGACCTGCTGGCCCGCGCCATCGCCGAGGAGCGCGTGGCCTTCGTGCCCGGCGCGCCGTTCTTCGCCGAGACGGCGGCCGACAACACCATCCGGCTCAGCTACTCGCTGCCGTCGGCCGACGAGATCGACGACGGCGTGGCGCGCCTGGCCCGGCTGATCGCCCGGCAGGGCTAGCCCCGGCGGGAGACCAGCGTTCGCCCCACTCCCGCCGCGCGGCGATCGGTGCTTCTATGGCGCCCTAGATGGTCCACCTCGCCCTGCTTCTGATCGGCGCAAAGGCGCTCCAGCCCCACTGGCGCACCCTTGTGGCGCTGGGGCTGGTCTGCATCGCCTTCGGGGCGGTGCTGGTCGCCGACGTCTGGAACGGGGTCGACATCTTCACGATCGACGTGGTCGGCGCGGTGCTGTTCGTCTACGGCCTGATCGACCTCGCAGCCGCGCTGTTCGTCGGCGCGCGCCGCAGCCGCCCGGCCGTGCTGCGCGGGCTGGTCTTCATGGTCTGCGGCTTCCTGGCCTACAACTTCCCGTCCGATCGCAACATCGGCGCGACGGTGATCCTCGGCACGGCCTTCGCCCTCGACGGCGGCTTGCGGATCCTGACCGCGGCGACGGTGCGCTTCCGCACGTGGCGCTGGGCGGTGGCCGGGGCGCTGGGCGAGCTGGCGCTCTCGGCGATGATCTTCGCCGACTGGCCCTTCCACCATCACCTGACAGCGCCGTTCTGCCTGGGCCTGGCGCTGACCATGACCGGACTGGCCTTCTTCCGCCTCGGCCGCCAGCTCCGGCTGCTGCCGCCGGGCGCCTCAGTCACCGCCCTGCCGCTATTCTCGCACTGGAACTGGCACGCCCGCACGCCGCTGCCGGACCCCGACGCCGAGGCGCCCTGGGCGCACTCCGACCCGATGACCGTTTACGTCTGGACGCCTATCGGCTCGGCGCTGGATCCGCGCCGCCGGCCGGTGGTCGACCGCTACGTCGCCGCCGTGGATCGCAAGGGGGTCATCTCGACCGGCCACTCGGCGCTCGACTGCCCGCCCGAACTCTATGTGAGCCACTATCCGGGCGTAGAGATCGACCACTCGCCGACCGATTTCTCGCACATACTGCGCGCCACCTCGGAGAACGACATCCGCGGCCGCTTCCTGCCCTCGCACGAGGCCGAAGTCGCCGACTGGTGTCCGCCCGATCGACACATCAACTTTCACCGCTACAACCGCAAGGCCCTCGCCCAGTTCTGGCGCGGCTACAGCCAGGACGACACCTACAACCTGACCCGCCGCAACTGCTCCTCGACCGTGGTCATGGCGCTGGATTCGGCGATCGAGGGCGTCTTTGGGCATGAACGGCCGGGGACGCGTCTGCTGCGGCTGTTTCTCGACCCGAACATGTACCTGCTGGCCCTGCTGCGCGGCCGGGCCGAGAGCATGACCTGGACGCCCGGGCTGGTGCTCGACTACGCCACTCGCCTGCAGGCCGTCACCCAGCCGAAGGCGCGGTCGGCGTGAGCGAAGTTCGAGCCGCCCCCCGGCCGCTTGCGATCGGCGTGGTCATCGCCACCGCGGCGATCTTCGGACTTACCTACGGCCTGGTCTCGCCGCTGATCTCGCTGAACCTGGTCAAGCGCGGCCTGGGCGAAGGGGCCATCGGCCTGAATGCGGCGATGTACGCGCTCGGCGTGCTGCTGGTGGCGGTCTTTCTGCCGCGACTGGCGGCGCGCTTTGGCCTGCGCAGCCTCAGCCTGACGGCGCTGGCGGCCGCCGCGGTGGTGCTGGCGCTGTTCCCGGCCGCGCCGTGGATCTGGCTGTGGTTCCCGCTGCGCTTCTGTCTGGGTCTCGCGTCCGAACTGCTGTTCGTCAGCTCCGAGGCCTGGCTGAACGGCATGGCCACCGAGGAGAGCCGCGGCCGCACCATGGCCGCCTACACCGCCACCCTGTCGCTCGGCTACGCGGTCGGGCCGATGGTCCTCTCGGTGGTCGGGACCGACGGAGCCACGGCCTACCTGATCGGCGCCGGCATCACCCTGACGGCCTTCGCAGTGATGGCGCTCTCGAGGGTGCACGCGCCCCGCTTCGACGAGCCGCCGACCGTGCGGCCGTTGGCCTATCTGAAGCTCGCCCCGGTCGGGATCGCCGCCACCGCGCTGAACGCCGCAATCGAGACCGCCGGCCTCAGCTTCTTCGCCATCTACGCCATGCACTCGGGCTGGAACGAACCGGGCGCGGCGCGGCTGCTCTCGACGCTGCTGGTCGGGGCGGTGCTGCTGCAGTTGCCGATCGGCTGGCTGGCCGACCGCGTCGACCGCCGCCGACTGTTGGTCAGCCTGGCGCTGCTGGCCGCAGGCGGAGCGCTCGTCTGGCCGCTGATCCTGCCCGATCCCTACCTGGCCTATCCGGCCATCTTTCTGTGGGGCGGGGTGTTCGTCGGGGTCTACACCATCGCGCTGGCCCATGTCGGCGGCCGCTTCAGCGGCGGCGACCTGGTCGGGATCTATGCGGTGATGTCATTGGCCTGGGGCTTGGGAGCCCTGCTCGGCCCGGCCACGGCCGGCCTGGCCATGGAGGCGACCCCGCAGGGCCTGCCGCTGTTCGCCGCCGCAGCCTGTTTCGGCTTCGCGGTGCTGGCCTGGCGCCTGCGCAAGGGCGCATAGGCCCGAGGGACGGCTCCCCCGGGCCCGCTGTCGTCAGATGCGCTCGACGATGATCGCCGGGGCCATGCCGCCGGCGGCGCACATGGTGATCAGCCCGCGCTTCAGGTCGCGGCGTTCCAGTTCGTCGAGAACGGTGCCGATCAGGATCGAACCGGTGGCGCCGATCGGATGGCCCAGCGCCATCGCCCCGCCGTTCACATTGACCTTTTCACGGTCGAGCTTCAGGTCGCGGATGAACTTCTCGGCCACGACCGCGAAGGCCTCGTTGATCTCGAACAGGTCGATGTCGTCGATGGTCAGGCCGGCCTTGGCCAGCACCTTCTGCGCCGCAGGCACCGGGGCATTCAGCATCAGGGTCGGGCTGTCGCCCATGTTCGCCATGGCCACCACCCGGCCGCGCGCCTTCAGGCCGTTCTTGGCGGCGTAGGCCGGCGAGGCCAGCAGCACCGCCGCCGCCCCATCGACCACGCCCGACGAATTGCCTGCGTGGTGGACGTGGGTGATCTTCAGGTCCGGATAGACCTGGCGGATCAGGTCGCCATAGGTGGTGCCCTTGTCGTCGACCGGCACATTGGCGATCATTTCGAACGACGCCTTCAGGGCCGAGAGGCCCTCCAGCGTGGTCTGCGGACGCGGGAACTCCTCGCGGTCCAGGGCCAACGAGCCGTCCTCGCGATAGACCGGCACCAGCGACTTGTCGAAGCGGCCTTCGCGGATCGCCACGTCGGCGCGCTGCTGGCTGAGCAGGGCCAGTTCGTCGAGCGCCTGCCGCGGGATCCCCTCGAGCGTGGCGATGGCGTCGGCGCAGACGCCCTGCTGGCTCTGCGGATGGCGCGCGCGCAGGCGCAGGTTGCCGCCGTCCATCATCGGCGGCGTCGACGGATCGCCCGTCGAGGAGGTGTAGGACATCATCTCGGTGCCGCCGGCGATCACCAGGTCTTCCATGCCCGACATGATCTGGGCGGCGGCCAGGTTCACCGTGGTGATGCCCGAGCCGCAGAAGCGGTCCAGGGTCATGCCGCTGGCCTTGACGTCATAGCCGGCGTCGAGCGCGGCCATGCGGCCGAGGTCGCCGCCCTGCTTGCCGCGCTGGCTGGAGGTGCCCCAGATGATGTCGTCGACTTCGCCGGTCTTCAGGTTATTGCGCTCGGCCAGCGCCTTGAGAACCGTGGCCGCCAGGTGCTGCGGGTGAAAGTCGGCCAGCGCGCCTTTGCCGACCTTGCCGATGCCGCGTGGCGTGCGACAGGCGTCGATGATCAGGGCCTCGGGCATATCGTGTTCCTTCCTGGTGTCTCCGGCGCGCGCCGGTTCGTTTGGAGGAACAGTCGTCCACCCGCCGCCACGTCAGTCCAGCGCAAATGCGTCGCAGGCCTCAGGCCGAGAAGATCCAACCGCCCGGCAGCGACGACAGCTGCACCCCGGCCAGGATCAGCACGTCCGGGCCGCCCAGGTTGACGAGTACGTCGCTCCCCACCTGGCTGACGGTATAGGCGACGCCGCCCTCGACCCGAACCCGGTCGCCCTCGCCGGCATTGAAGTCCAGCACCCGGTCGATGCCCGCGCCCGCAAATGTGTTGAAGATATCAGCCCCGCTGCCGCCGGCGACGGTGTCGGTTCCGCGGTCGCCGCTGATGAAGTCGTCGCCGCCCTCGCCGTACAGCACGTCCGAGTTCTGGCCGCCGCGCAGGGTGTCATTTCCCTCGCCGCCGAAGCCGGTGTCGTCGCCCATGTTGCCGTAGACCTGGTCGGCGCCCTCGTCGCCATAGAGCAGGTCGCCGTCCTGGCCGCCGACCACCCAGTCGTCGCCTTCGCGTCCGCGGATGGTGTCGCGGCCGGTGTTGCCGTTGATGTCGTCGAACCGGATGCCGCCGACGATCGAGTCCTCGCCCGCGTCCCCCCGCATATAGCTGTCGCCGGGCCCGTAGTTGGTCCCGCTGACAATGACGTCGTTCCCCGCCCCGCCATAGATGATGTCGTAGCCGCCGCCGCCGTCGATGGTGTCATGGCCGTCGAAGCCGCGCAGTATGTCGTCGTGCGAGGCGCCCAATAGGCTGTCGTCGCCGTTGAGGATGATCTGGAACGCCGTCGGCATGTCGCCGTCCGCGGCCAGTCCGACGATGCGCGTCGCCGAGGCGGAAAATCCCGAGACGTCGAAATGCAGGTAGCCGGACAGGTTCTCCTGGATATGGCTCAGCTCGCCGCCCGCGAGACGGCCCGCGCCGTCGAAGCTGAAGTTCCCGAACAGCGCCACCCGGTCGCCGAAGGCGCCGTCAGAGTAGATCCGCCCGGTGTTGGCCAGGGTGACCACGCCGCTGAAAAGAATATTGAGATCAATGGTGTCCATGTTGACGCCAAACCTGGCGCCGGCCTTCAGAAACGCCATCACATGCTCCCGTCGGTTCGCCGGCATGACGGGCTCGCCCCAGACGCGCGTCAATGGCCAACGCGCGCAAGTGGCGCGGTGTTAAGACGAATTAGGAAAATCCGGCCACGCCGCAGCCCCGCCTATGAGGCCAGGGTATCGCGCGCGACGTCCTGGGGTTTCACCCGATCCCTGGCTTGCCCGGCGACAGCTTCTCTGGCGGCTCGCAGCAATCGGAGCGTAGCCATGGCCGCCAAGCAGCCGAACATCCTCGTCATCTGGGGCGACGACATCGGGATCAGCAACCTCAGTTGCTATTCCCACGGCCTGATGGGCTACGACACGCCCAACATCGACCGCCTCGCCAAGGAAGGGATGATGTTCCTCGATTCCTACGGCGAACAGTCCTGCACGGCCGGCCGCTCGTCGTTCATCACCGGCCAGAGCGTGCTGCGGACCGGGTTGTCGAAAGTCGGCGCGCCTGGGGCGCCGGTCGGGATGAGCGACAAGATCCTAACCATCGCCGGCGCGCTGAAGAACCAGGGCTACGCGACCGGGCAGTTCGGCAAGAACCACCTGGGCGACCTCAACCAGATGCTGCCGACTAACCACGGGTTCGACGAGTTCCTCGGCAACCTCTACCACCTCAACGCCGAGGAAGAGCCGGAGATGTACGACTACTTCCCCGACAAGGACTTCCCGAATTTCCGCAAGAAGAACGGCCCGCGGGGCGTCATTCACTCCTGGGCGACCGATGTCGACGATCCGACCGTCCACGAGCGCTGGGGCAAGGTCGGCAAGCAGAAGATTGAAGAGACCGGCCCGCTGACCAAGGCGCGGATGGAAACCTGTGACGACGAATTCGTCGCCGCGGCCAAGGACTTCATCAAGCGCCAGAACGACGCCGATACGCCGTTCTTCGTGTGGGTGAACACCACGCACATGCACATGTTCACGCACACCAAGAAGTCGAGCCTGGGCCAGGCCGGCCGCTGGCAGTCGCCCTACCACGACACCATGATCGACCATGACAAGAACGTCGGAGACCTGCTCGACTATCTCGACGAGCTGGGCCTGGCTGACGACACCTTCGTCATGTACTCGACCGACAACGGGCCGCACCGCAACAGCTGGCCGGACGGCGGCATGACCCCGTTCCGCAGCGAGAAGAACTCCAACTGGGAAGGCGCCTTCCGCGTTCCGAAGCTGGTGCGCTGGCCCGGCAAGGTCGAGGCCGGCTCGGTATCGCGCGAGATCGTCCAGCACCACGACTGGTTCCCGACCTTCCTGGCCATCGCCGGCGAACCGGACATCGTGGAAAAGGTCAAGAAGGGCTACCAGGCCTGCGGCCGGACCTACAAGAACCACATCGACGGCTTTAACCTGCTGCCCTACCTGACCGGCAAGGAGAAGGAGAGCCCGCGCAAGCTGTTCGTCTACATCAGCGACGACGGCGACATCCTGGGCGTCCGCTACGACAACTGGAAAGTCGTGTTCATGGAGCAGCGGTGCCAAGGCACCATGCAGATCTGGGCCGAGCCGTTCACCCGGCTGCGCCTGCCCAAGCTGTTCAACCTGCGAACCGACCCCTACGAGTTCGCGGACGTCACCTCGAACAGCTACTACGAGTGGTTCCTCTACCACGCCTACATGCTCTACGGGGCCTGGGCGATCGCCGACCAATGGGCCGCGACGTTCAAGGATTTCCCGCCCATCCAGAAGCCGAACACCTTCACGATCGACGACGCGATCACCGCGCTTCAGGAAGCGTCCACGACCGGCGCCTCCTGAGCGACAAGGCCGGGGCGGCGGTTCTGGCCCGCCGTCCCGCGCCTATCGCGCCGCCCTTCCATTCCGTAACGTCACTATCCGAACATCCGCCGGATGCTCGGGGAGGAGACTAACGTTATGGACGCTGCTGCGATGAACGGCCTGCTGGCCAGGCAGAAGGCCGCTCACCTGCGTGACGGAGAGCCCTCCGCCCAGGTCCGCATCGATCGCATCGACCGCGCGATTGCGCTGCTGATCGACAACCGCGCGGCCATTGAGGACGCGATCAACCAGGACTTTGGCTCGCGTTCGCGCGAGGCGACCGCCTTCACCGACATCGCCGCGTCCATCGGCCCGCTCAAACACGCCAAGGATCATCTGGCCAAGTGGATGCGGCCCGAAAAGCGCAAGCCGACGCCGGCGATTCTCGGCCTGTTCGGCGCCAAGGCCGAGATCCGCTTCCAGCCCAAGGGCGTGGTCGGGATCATCAGCCCGTGGAACTTCCCGGTGAACCTGACCTTCGGGCCGCTGGCCGGGGTGCTGGCGGCCGGCAATCGGGCGATGATCAAGCCGTCCGAGTTCACCCCCGCCACGTCGGAGCTGATGGCGAAGATGTTCGCCGGCGCCTTCGCCGAAGAGGAAATCGCCGTAGTCACCGGCGGCCCTGAGGTCGGCCAGGCGTTCTCCTCGCTCGCCTTCGACCATCTGATCTTTACCGGCGCCACCTCGATCGCGCGGCACGTGATGCGCGCGGCCGCCGAAAACCTTGTGCCGCTGACCCTGGAACTTGGCGGCAAGAGCCCGGTGATCCTCGGCAAGTCGGCGGACATCGGCGTCGCCTCGGCGCGGATCATGAACGGCAAGACGCTGAACGCCGGGCAGATCTGCCTGGCCCCCGACTACGTCCTGACGCCCAAGGAAAGCCTGGAGCCGTTCATCGCCGGGGCCCAGGCCTCGGTGTCGAAGATGTTCCCGACCCTGAAGGACAACCCCGACTACACCGCCATCGTCGCCCAACGGCACTACGACCGGATCAAGGGCTACATCGACGAGGCCAAGGCCAAGGGCGCGCGGGTGATCGAACTGAAGCCCGAGGGCGAGGACCTGTCGCAGCAGGAACATCGGAAGATCGCCCCGACCCTGATCATCGACCCCAGCGACGACCTGAAGGTCATGCAGGAGGAGATCTTCGGCCCGGTGCTGCCGGTGAAGACCTATTCCGGCATCGACGAGGCCATCGCCTATGTGAACAAGGGCGAGCGGCCGCTGGGCCTCTATTACTTCGGCTCCGACGAAGCCGAACGCGAGAAGGTGCTGGCGAGCACGACCTCCGGCGGGGTGACGGTCAACGACGTCATCTTCCACGTCGCCCAGGAGAATCTGCCCTTCGGCGGGGTCGGGCCGTCGGGCATGGGCAGCTATCACGGCGTCGACGGCTTCCGCGAGTTCAGCCACGCCAAGTCGATCTACCGGCAGATCAAGGCCGACAAGCCGCTGCAGCAGATGCGCCCGCCGTACGGTCCGGCCATTCGCAAGTACCTGGACGGCCAGCTGAAGCGCTGACCGGGGCCGCCAGTTCCGAATCGGCGGGGCGGGCGGCGCTCGTCCCGCTCTCGCCGGCGGCGGACTCGGCGACTAGACGGCGACGTCTGGAAATCGCGGCCCGCGACGCATCCAACAAAAAACGCCGCCCCGAGGGGCGGCGCTCTTTTCGTGCAATGCTGGAAAGGCCTACTCGCCCGCGCGCAGTTGCTCGCGAGCCTGAGCCATCAGTTCGTCCATCTTCATGCGCACTTCGCCTTCGCTGACGGCGACGCCCGAGCCCTTCAGGTCCTCGAACACCTTGCGCAGCACGTCTTCGTCGCCCGGCAGCTCGAAGTCGGACTTGACCACGGCCTTGGCGTATTCGGCGACGCTGTCGACACCCAGGCCCATCAGACCAGCGGCCCATTCGCCCAGCATGCGGTTGCGACGAGCACCAGCCTTGAATTCTTGCTCCTGGTCGAGCTCGAACTTCTTTTCAAAGCCACGCTCGCGATCGTCGAAGGTCGTCATGTGTTCCCCAGTAGGCGGTCGGTCGGCGTTGCATATCCCGTGAGCCGCGCCGTAGCAACGTAAACGCACGATGAGGCGCTGCGGCTCTTGCGCCGTTTGCGCCGCGCCGGCCAATCCGTTAGTTTTTTCGGGCCTCATATGAGTGAGAGGGCCATACGGTCGGAGCCGCGCGCGTTTGCATCGAACTGCGCGCGTTTTTCGTTTTTCCGCTGGCGGCCAAGCCCTCGCTCTGGGAGAAGGCGCACATGACTACCCGCCGCAAGAAGATCTACGAAGGCAAGGCCAAGATCCTCTACGAGGGCCCCGAGCCCGGGACCCTGATCCAGTACTTCAAGGACGACGCCACCGCGTTCAATTCGCAGAAGAAGGCGATCCTCGAAGGCAAGGGCGTCATCAACAACCGCATCAGCGAGTACGTGATGACCAAGCTGAACTCCATCGGGGTTCAGAACCACTTCATCCGCCGGCTGAACCTGCGCGAGCAGCTGATCCGCGAGGTTGAGATCATCCCCCTTGAGGTCGTCTGCCGCAACGTGGCGGCCGGCAGCCTGTCGCAACGCTTCGGCCTGCCCGAAGGCCAGGCCCTGCCGCGCTCGATCATCGAGTTCTACCTGAAGGACGACAAGCTCAGCGACCCGATGGTCGCCGAAGAGCACATCACCGCGTTCAACTGGGCCTCGACCCAGGAGATCGACGACATGATGGCCCTGACCCTGCGGGTGAACGACTTCCTCACCGGGCTGTTCGCCGGCGTCGGCATCACCCTGGTCGACTTCAAGGTCGAGTATGGCCGCATCTACGAGAACGACTTCTCGCGGGTGATCCTGGCCGACGAGATCAGCCCCGATTCGTGCCGCCTCTGGGACAGCCAGACGAACGAGAAGCTGGACAAGGACCGCTTCGGCCGCGACATGGGCGACGTCATCGAGGGGTACACCGAAGTGGCCCGTCGTCTCGGCATCATGAAAGAGATGCCTACTGTCATCCAAGGAGGCCTGCACTAGTGCGCGCGAAAGTTCATGTGTTCCTGAAGCCCGGCGTGCTGGACGTTCAGGGCAAGGCCGTCGAGAGCGCTCTGCACGGCCTGGGCTGGCCGCAGGTCGACGGCGTGCGCGTCGGCAAGACCATCGAGTTCGACCTGAAGGACGCGACCGACAAGGCCGCCGCCGAGGCCCAGGTGAAGGACATGTGCGAGAAGCTGCTCGCCAACACCGTCATCGAAAGCTACCGGATCGAGGTGGCGTGAGAGGGCTAGTCGCCCTCTTCCCCATTCTCCCACTGATCCTGACCGCCTGCGCGCCGGAGCCTGAACCGCCCCGGCCGCGGCTGGCGCTCGACTGCTCGCTCTCCTACGAGGCCCTGTCGGCCAAGGTGCTGGCC
The DNA here is from genome assembly GCF_013822795.1 of Phenylobacterium sp. Taxonomy (GTDB): domain Bacteria; phylum Pseudomonadota; class Alphaproteobacteria; order Caulobacterales; family Caulobacteraceae; genus Phenylobacterium. The sequence goes on from NZ_PNLB01000008.1 coordinate 88,242, forward strand.
CAGCCGGGCCTGATCCCCGCGCCGCAGGAGCGCGGCGAGCCTTACCGCTTCTACAACGTCCAGGGCGGCGGCGAGGCCTTCGTCCTGACCCAGCCCGGCGCGCCCGGCCATCCGGCGGTCTTCAAGCAGGAAGGGGCGCAGGAAAACGGCCGCAAGGTCATGAAGAACACCGGCTGCGCCTATGGCGACAAGGCTGGATTCGATCAGGTGATGACCTATCTGGAGAGCCTGAGCGCCAGATGAGGGGGCACTACCGTTGAGCGGCTATCACCTCGCCCAGATCAATGTGGCCCGGCTGAAGGCGCCGATCGACGCGCCCGAGACGGCGGACTTCAAGAACAACCTCGACCGCATCAACGCCCTGGCGGAAAGCTCGCCAGGCTTTGTCTGGCGGCTGACCGGCGATGGAAACGACGCCACCGACCTCGTCGCCTTCGACGACCCGCTGATCATCACCAACCTCTCGGTCTGGGAAAGCCCTGCCGCGCTGGGCGCGTTCGTCTATCGCTCGGGCCACGTCGAGATCATGCGCCGCCGCGCCGAGTGGTTCCACGAGATCGAGGCCTACATGGCGCTCTGGTGGGTTCCCGTCGGCCACGCGCCGACGCTCGCCGAAGCGGTCGCGCGGCTCGAGCTGTTGCGGGCCAACGGCCCGGGTCCGGACGCCTTCACCTTCCGCGCGCCGCATCCGGCGCCGGATGCGACCACCTCCCCCCTCCCAATTCTCGACAAATGCGCGTAAAGGGCCGCCCATGAAAGCCGCCGTCATCGTATTCCCGGGTTCCAACTGCGATCGCGACTGCAAGGTCGCCGTCGAACGCTCCACCGGCGCCAAGGTCGACATGGTCTGGCACGCCGAGACCCAGCTGCCCCAGGGCCTGGATCTGATCGTGCTGCCCGGCGGCTTCTCCTACGGCGACTACCTCCGCTGCGCGGCCATGGCCTCGCTGGCCCCGGTGATGACCGAGGTCCGCGCTGCAGCCGATCGCGGCGTCGCCGTGGTGGGGATCTGCAACGGCTTCCAGGTGCTGACCGAGTCGAAAATGCTGCCCGGCGCCCTGCTGCGGAACGAGAAGCTCAAGTACGTCTGCAAGCCGGTGGCGCTGGAAGTCACCAACGCCCAGACCCGCTTCACCGCCGGCTATGCCGGTCGCCGCGAGGTCGAGATGACCGTCGGCAACGGCGAGGGCAACTACTTCGCCGACGAGGAAACCCTCGACCGGCTGGAGGGCGAAGGCCAGGTGGTCTTCCGCTACCTCGACAACCCGAACGGCTCGTCGCGCGACATCGCCGGCATCGTCAACAAGCGCGGCAACGTCATCGGCCTGATGCCGCACCCAGACCGCGCCTTCGAAGCCGAGCTGGGCTCGGCCGACGGCGCGATCCTCTTCCAGAGCGCGCTCGCCAGCGCCTAGTCCTCGTCGTCTTCGCCGGTCTCGTCGCCGATCGCCTCGGTGACCAGCCGGCGCCAGACGGGATCGCTGTCGTCGACCAGGTCGACGTCTTCCAGCAACGCCACCGCGCCGCCGCCATCGGGCAGCACCAGGCCGAGCACCTCCATGGTTTCGCCGTCTTCGGAGTGGTGCGCTTCGGCCTGGACGGCGACGGCGGCGACTTCCCCGTCGTCCTCCCACCAGATCACCGGCTGCGGCAGTTCCATGTCGATCGGTCGCCCGCCGCTGGTGTCGCCCAGCGCGAAGATCGCCACGCGGTTCTGCACATCCTCCAGCGTCGCCACCGCGCCGGTGAAGGGCTTCAGCCGCGACCAGTCCTCGGCGTCATAACCGCCGCCGTCGAACCCGAGTTCGTCATCATTGTCATTCATCGGGCCTGCCTAGACCCGATGACGGCGCGATTCCAGCGCGCGAATTCAGTGCACGGTGGCGGACACGCCCGCATCGTCGTCCCACATCCGCACCGGCATCGGGAAGCCGGCGTTGCAGAGCGCGACGTTGAGGGTCCGGGCCAGCAGCACCGGCGCCTCCGGCGCGCCGACCAGCGGCCGCAGCAGCTGCAAGGCTACGTCCGGCGCGGTGCGGGCGACGCCGCAGGCCAGCACCACCCGCTGCTCGTCCTGCGAATAGCCGCCGCAGGCGACGCAATGCACCTCCATCGACCGCAAGGCGTTGCGCTCGATGTGCTCCATCAGCGCGACGAACACGCTGGCCACGGGCCTGGAGCTCACGTGCGTCAGGCCCGGCTGCACCAGCTCGCGCGGATCATCGCCGGCCATGCGGGCCCGCGCCCAGGCCCGCAGCGAGGCCAGCACCAGCTGTTCGGACACCGCCAGACCCTGGGGGCCGACGCGGAGGGAAGCCGCGGCGAGGGGGGCGATGGCCATGGGAGCGCTCCTTTATTGCGAATGACTCGCAATATCGATACGCCCACGAGGATCGCCGGTCAATCCGGCTGCGCGCCTTCGAGGTTGCGTTTCAGCGCCGCCAGGCCGGCCTCCATCAACGGCGTCACCATGTCCGCCAAGGCGTCGGGCTTGATGTCGCTGAACCACACGACCCGGCTTCCCTGCCCGTCCGCGACGACCTGCATCGAGGCCGCGTGCCGCGTGAACGGCCCGTCGACGACGCTGTAGGCGACCCGCATCGAGGGCTCGTCGACGCCGACGATCTGTTCGGTCACCACCATGCCGTTGGCGAAGGTGACCGTCCGGAGGTCACCGTCGATGCGGCCGTCGACCAGCACGCCCGCGAACAGTTCGTGCGCCTGGCCGACCTGTCGTAAGCGCTCCCAGACGTCGGCTATCGGCAGGTTTACCGACACGTCTCGCAGGATCGTGACCATGGGAAATCTCCGCGGATTGATTTTGCAGGGACAATAGCCCTCCGGGCCGGCGGTTTCTGGCGGCTATCGGACCCTATCGGCAGGCTTTGCGCTGCCGTTGCGTCATGCCGTAAGCACACCCCCGACAAGCTGCGGAGGCGACATGCAGAAGCTGATGGGATCGGGCGCATTGCTCGACGCGAACGGACATCTGGTCGAGCGCGGTTGGGCGCCCAGCGAGGTCCGCCGCTACGAGCGCGCCGCCATCGGCGTCGCCCATGACCATACGGCGATCAAGGAGTGGGACTACTACGCCATCCTCTCTCCCGACTTCGGGCTGGCGCTGACCGTCGCCGACAATGGCCACATGGGCTTCCTCGGCGTCTCGTGGATGGACTTCCAGGCCAGGAGCTTCGTCAACGGCGGCGTCGGGCTGCCCGCCCCGCACGGCGCCATGAACCTGCCGCCCAGCGCCGACGCCGGCGACATCGTCCACGTCCATCCGAAGATGGAGATCGCCTTCCGCTTCGCCCCTGGCGGCCGGGTGCTGACCTTCGATGCGCCGAGCTTCGACAAGGGCGCCGGCATCTCCGGCGAGATCGTCCTGGCCCAGCCGCCGATGGACCGCATGGTCATCGCCACGCCCTTCGCCGAGCAGGCGAGCGCGTTCTACTACAATCAGAAGATCAACTGCATGCCGGCCTCGGGCCACGTGATCTATGCCGGCAAGCGCTACGAGTTCGAGCCCACGAGCGCGTTCGCGGTGCTCGACTGGGGCCGCGGGGTCTGGACCTACGACAACACCTGGTACTGGGGCTCGGCCTCGGGCCTGGTCGACGGCAAGCCGTTCGGCTTCAACATCGGCTACGGCTTCGGCGACACCTCGGCCGCGTCCGAGAACATCCTGTTCTTTGACGGCAAGGCCCACAAGCTGACCGACTTGGAGTTCCACCTGCCGGACGGCGCCCACGACAGCGGCCCCTGGCGCTTCACCTCCAGCGACGGCCGCTTCGAGATGAGCTTCGAGCCGATCGTCGACCGCCACGCCGACTTCGCGATGGGGCCGGTCAGCAGCCGCCAGCACCAGGTGTTCGGGAAGTTCTCAGGCGTCGCGGTGCTGGACGACGGCACGCGGCTGCAGGTCCGCGACCTGATCGGCTTCGCCGAAGAGGTCGAGAACCACTGGTAGCGAAGGGCCTCGCCCCGCCCGTGTCATCCCGGTTTGCGAAGCAAGACCGGGACCCATGAACACCGGATGGATCAGAAGGCGGCTCGGCCCCGCCCCACCCTGCTCGAATAGCGCGAATGGGTCCCGGTCTTCGGCTGCGCCGAAACCGGGATGACTCTCGATGCTAGGCCTGCTGCTGCTTCAGCGGCAGCAGGGCCACCAGGCTGATCAGCGCCGCCACGGCGAGGTAGATCCCGACCGGGACCAGGCCGCCCTGCGTCGACAGCGCCTGGGCGACCAGCGGGGTCAGGCCGCCGCCGATGATGCCGCCGACGTTGAACGCCATCGAAGCGCCGGTGTAGCGCACCCGCGCCGGGAACAGGCCCGGCAGGAACGCGCCCAGCGGGCCGTAGACGAAGCCCATGGTCAGCAGCGCCAGCGACAGGAACGCCCAGCAGCCGAGCAGCGAGCCGGAGCCCATCATCGGCGCCATCAGCGCGCCGACCGCGATGGCCATGAAGCAGCCGGCCATCAGAACCCGGCGCGGATTGCTGGCGTCCGACCAATAGCCGGCCAGGATGATGCCCAGCGCCATGAAGCCGATCGCCCCCAGCTGCACGCCCAGGAAGGTCTCGCGGCTGTAGCCCAGAGTCTGGGTGCCGTAGCCGAGCGCGAAGGCGGTCGCGAGGTAGAAGGTCGCGAAGCAGGCCACCACCGCGAAGGTGCCGGCCAGGGTGGGCATGAGGTGGCGCTTGAACAGCTCGGCCAGCGGCACGTCGGACGGCTTCTCCTCGGCCAGGGCCTTGGAGAAGGCCGGGGTCTCGGTGAGCTTCAGGCGGACCCAGAGGCCGACCCCGACCAGCAGGGCGCTGCCCAGGAACGGAATGCGCCAGCCCCAGGCCTGGAACTGCTCGGGCGACAGCAGCATGCCGAGGATCAGGAACAGGCCGTTGGCGGCGATGAAGCCGACCGGCGCGCCGAGCTGCGGGAACATGCCATAGCGCGCGCGCCAGCCGGGCGGGGCGTTCTCGACCGCCAGCAGCGCCGCCCCGCCCCACTCGCCGCCGAGGCCGAAGCCCTGGCCGAAACGCAGGATGCAGAGCGCGACTGGGGCCAGCCAGCCGGCCTGCTGATAGGTCGGCAGGAAGGCGATCAATACCGTCGAGGCGCCCATCAGCAGCAGCGAGGCGACCAGGGTCGACTTGCGCCCGATGCGGTCGCCGTAGTGGCCGAACACGATCGCCCCGACCGGGCGCGCGAAGAACGCTACCGCCATGCTGGCGTAGGACGACAAGAGCTGCATCGAGGGCGAGGCGGCCGGGAAGAACAGCGGCCCGAACACCAGGGAGGCGGCGGTCGCATAGATGTAGAAGTCGTAGAATTCGACCGCGGTGCCGACCAGGCTCGCGCCCAGGACCCGCCGCGTCGACGGCGCCTCAACAGTCTTCGACATCCACACCCCCAATGATTGGCGTTTCGCTTCGCGCCAGACGCCTGTCAGGTCAAGGCGCGGGCTGTGAAAACTGCGCTGCGGGGGTTGCGACAGTTCGCCCGATTGGCGTCTATCAGCACATAGATTCGCCGGAGACGGGAAAGTGACGCAAGGACTTGGGGCTCTGCGAATACTGGTCGTCGACGACAACGAGCAGATGCGCACGATCATCGGCACGGTTCTCGCCGCCGCCGGCGTCGGGCGGCTCTACTACGCGACCGACGGACGACATGGCCTGGACCAGCTGATGAGCCAGCCCGTCGATCTCGCCTATGTCGATTATGAGATGCCGACGATGAACGGCCTCGACTTCATTTCGCGGGTTCGGGCCCTGCCCGGCGAGGCGCGCTATTTGCCGATCATCATGCTGACCGGCCATTCGGACCTGCCGCGCCTGAACGCCGCGCGTGACCGCGGCGTCAACGAGTTCCTCGCCAAGCCGGTCACCGCCCGCGACATTCTCAAGCGGCTGGAGTCGGTGATCCTGCGCCCCCGCCCCTACGTCGCAGCCACCGACTTCTTCGGGCCCGACCGGCGGCGGCGCCGCTCGCCGACCGGCTACACCGGGCCGATGCGCCGGGCCGTCGACCAGGCCGGCGTGCTGGAGCTCTAGGCGGCTACCAGGCCCGGCACGCGGCGTCGGGAACCGAGGCGACGCGGACCCAGCGATAGCCCTGCACCTGAACGCCGCCGACCTCGTAGGTGGCCGCCTCGCGGGTGAAGCACGGCCCGAACGCGCCGGCGTCCGGAACCAGCATCTCGCCGCCGAGCACGACCTTCTCGAAGGTGGCGACCGCTTCTGGCCCCAGCTCGCCGCCGACCATCGCCTTCCAGGCCTCGTGGTCGAAGGCTGCGCCCTTCTCGCGGCTGACGAACATCGGCGCGAGCAGGTCGTCCAGCTTGCGCTTGCCGCCCGACTTGGCGCGGATCTTGGCGTCGAGGTCGGCGAAGTAGAGGGCGCCGCGGTTGTAGGGCACGTGGCGGATGCTCTCCGAGCCGAAGCCGGCCGTGGCGATCTTCTCGGCCGACCAGCCGCGCGCCTCGCTGCCCCAGTAGCCGCGGGTCATGGCGTTGATCTGCTCGCCATACTCGTCGACCGTGGAGAAACCGGCGCGCATGGGGGCGAGCGCCGTGAAGTGGGTGGTCAGGCCCTCGCTGAACCAGCTGCTGATCCCGACGGCGCCCGGCGACTCGATGCCGCCGACCCACTGGTGGATCATCTCGTGGGCGAAGGTCGTGCGCGGCCCCTGCTCGGACGGGTCGCGCGGGGCCGAACCGCGCGAGAGCATGAAAGAGTTCGCCAGCGCCGTGCCGCCGCCGACCGGCGGGGTGTCGAGGAAGCGCATGAACACGCGGTAGCGCGGGGCCGGCTTCAGGTAGCCGAAGTCCTTGTCGAGCTGCTGGTAGAGCTTGCCGGACCATTCGAGCTCGGCCGCCGGATCGAACGGCGCCTGGCCGAGCCAGGTCCCGCTGAAGCCGTCGATGTCGCCGCTCTTCGGATAGCGCCCCATCGGCCCGGCCATGTACCAGGCCTGGCGCAGCTTCTCCGGATCGCCGGTCAACGCAACGTCGCCGTCGCCGAACGAGGCGACCCCGCTCGAGCCCTTGGCCAGACCGCTGAGGTCCCAGCGAACGTTCAGCTGCGTCTCGCCCAGCTTCTCAGGCAGGATCAGGAAGCCGGCGCCAGCGCCGCTGACGCCGCCGCCCGAAGGCCGGATGCCGAAGGGCGGGCCCTGCGGGGCGCCGGCCGGCTGCACCGCCGAGCGGTAGCTGATCTTCACCGGATAGGAGACCGCGCGCTGGGCGGTCCAATGACGGAAATAGGGAAAGCCGCCGGGCGCGGCCGGATCGTCGACGGAGACCAGCGGCACAACGCCCTTGGCGTCGGTGACGACCAGGTTCTGCACCCGCTCGGCGACGCCGCGCACGCCGGCGTAGACGACCGGCGCGGAGAGGACGAGCCCATCGCCCTCAGCGCCTGCGATCTCGGTCTTCACCTCGATGGCCGTGACCTCGGCCCCGCCGTCGCGGACCGGCTTCAGCATCGTGTCCAGCCGCGGCGCGGCCTGCGCGCCCAGCGCCAGCGCGCTCATCGCGCTCGCCAGCAGCCACGCCCGAGATCCCAGACCAATGCGCATTGTTCGCCCCCTGCGGTTCGTCACAAATGCTATGCGTCGACGGGGGCTTTTCTATGCAAAGTCGGCGACGTGACGTCGCTCGCCGAGCACGGCCATGCACGAAGCGGTCAGACGCCTGGAACGGCTATGCGCGGGCCCGGCCCGGGTTTCCGACCACGGTGGCGCCGGGCGGCACGTCGCGGGTCACCACCGCCCCGGCCCCGATGAGGGCGTCGTCGCCGATGCGCACGCCCGGCAGGATGATCGCCCCGCCGCCGATCCACACATTGGCGCCGATGCTGATCGGCCGGCCGAACTCCAGTCCGCCGGCGCGCTCGGCGGCGTCGCGGGGATGATCGGCGGTCAGGATCTGCACGCCGGGCCCGATCTGGGTCTTGGCGCCGATGGTGACCGCCACGACGTCGAGGATCACGCAGTTGAAGTTCAGGAACGCCCCGTCGCCAAGGCTGATGTTGAACCCGTAGTCGCAGTGGAACGGCGGGCGGATCGTCGCCCCCTTGCCGGCGAAGGCCAGCCGCTCGGCGAGCACGGCGTGGCGCTGGTCCATCGGCAGGTCGAGGGCGTTGAAGCGGGCCATCCAGGCGACGGCGCCCGCGTGGTCGGCCTAAATCTCCGGGTCGCTCGCGTCATAGAGCTCGCCGGCCAACATTCTCTGCTTCTGGGTCGCCGCCATGCCTATCCGCGCCAGATGCTGACGCCCTCCTTGATCGTCTCGACCACCTTCAGCGAGGCCAGTTTCTCGGGATCGACGGCGGTCGGGTCCTGAGACAGCAGCGCGAAGTCGGCCAGCTTGCCGGCGACGAGCGAGCCTTTCGTCGCCTCCTCGAAGTGCTGATAGGCGGGCCAGATGGTCATCGCCTTCAGCGCGACCTCGACAGGAACGCGCTGATGCGGCCCCAATATGTCGCCCGAGCGGGTGCGGCGGGTGACGGTCGCCGACAGCACCCGGATCGAGTCCGGATTGGCCACCGGCGCGTCGTGGTGGGTGGTGAACATCATCCCCCGGCGCAGCGCCCAGCCGGTCGGCGAGATGTTCTCGGCCCTCACCGGCCCGAGCACCGAGTCGCGATGCCAGTCGCCCCAGTAGAAGGTGTGCATCGGGAAGAACGACGGGATGATCCCCAGCGCCTTGCAGGCGTCGACCTGATCCTCGCGCGCGGTCTGGCCGTGGATCAGCACCGGGCGGCGATCGCCGGGGCCGTGCTTCTTCGTCGCCTCGCGCACGCCCGCAATCAGTACGTCGATGGCGGCGTCGCCGTTGGCGTGAACCAGGATCTGCCAGCCGTTGGCGAAAGCCTTGTCGATCGCCGCCAGACACTGGTCGACGGGGATGGCCGGATAGCCGGCATAGGCCGCGCTCTGTCCCTCCGGCGGCACGAAGTAGGGCTGCGAGAGCCAGGCGGTCTTGCCCTGCGGCGAGCCGTCGATCGAGAGCTTCACCCCGCCGACCCGCAGGCGGTTCTGGTAGCTGCGCCCCAGCAGCGGCGGGACAACGACGTCGGTCGCGGTCATCACGTCCGGATAGGCGACGACGTCGGCGATGAGCATCCCGCGGCTGGCCGCCAGCTGCAGGGCCTTGACCCCGCCGCTTGAGGACTTGCCGTCCTGGCAGGTGGTGTAGCCGTACGACGTGTAGAGCTTCACGCCCTCGGCGATCATCTTGAGGTTGGCGTCGAGGTCCAGCCGGCTCAGCAGCTTGACCATCACGCCCATGAAGGCGTGCTCCTCCATCACCCCGTTGGGCTCCTTGCCGCCGGGCTCACGGCGGAACACGCCGCCCTGCGGATCGGGGGTGGCGGCGCTGATCCCCGCCGCCTCCAGGGCCTTGGAGTTGGCGACGCCCAGGTGGCCGGACTGGTGGATGAACAGCACCGGGACCTCGCTGGTGATCTCGTCCAGCTCCCTGCGGGTCGGATGGCGCTGCTCGCGCAGCTGGGAGTCATCGTAGCCGAAGCCCATGACCAGCTTGTAGCGCTCGATGAACGGGCGGTTGGCCTCGATCCAGGCGCGGGTCACGCGCTGCAGTTCGGCGACCGAATTGCCCTCGCCGTCCGGGGCCGGCAGCAGGTTGGCCGAGATCGCCTGCAGGCCGACGAACGAGACGTGGCCGTGCGGATCGACGAAGCCCGGCAGAAGGGCCCGACCGCCCAGGTCCACCTGCCGCGCGCCGCGTCCGGCCTTGGCCAGCACCTCGTCACGGCCGCCGACCGCCAGGATGCGCCCGCCGCGCACGGCGACCGCCTCGGCCCGCGGCCGGGCGTCGTCCATGGTCAGGATCGGTCCGCCGAAATAGACGGCGTCGCTCTCGGCGGCGAAGGCCCGCGGCCCCGCCGCCAGCGCCGCCGCGCCGCCCAGCATCACGTCTCGACGCGTTCCCCGGCCCATGCCCCTCGTTCCTCCACGTTCGCGGCGCTTTCCGCCGTCTAATCCAGTTCCTGCACCCCGCCGCCGCTGACGGTCAGCACCTGACCGCTGATCCAGGACGCCGCCGGCGAACAGAGGAACAGCGCCGCGTTGGCGATATCCTCAGGTTCGCCCAGCCTGCCAAGCGGGGTATGGCGCAGCATCGCCCGTTCGGCCTGCGGTGTCAGCACGCTGGCCAGCGCCTGGGTGCGGATCGCGCCGGGGGCGATGGCGTTGACCCGCACCCCCAGCGGGCCAAGGTCGAAGGCGAGATTGCGGGTCAGGTGGTTCGCCGCCGCTTTCGAGGCGCCGTACGAGGTCATCCGGACGTTGCGGTTCTCGCCGGCCATCGAGGAGATGTTCAACACCGCGCCGCCGCCGGCCGCCTGCATGTGCGGCGCGCACAGCTGGCAGAGCCGGAACACCGAGAACACGTTCAGCTCGAAGGCCCGCACGAAGTCGGCCATCGGCATGTCGAAGGGCTTGGGTCCGCCGCCGCCGGCGTTGTTGACCAGGATCGTCAGCCGCCCGAACCGCCCGACCGCGGCCAGGACCATCTCTTCCAGATCCTCTTCGCGGGTGACGTCGCAGGCGAGCGCGAGGGCCTTGCCGCCGCCCGCGGCGATCTCGTCGGCGACGGCTTGGGCCGCGGGCAGGTCGCGGTCGCCGACCGCCACCGCCGCGCCCGCCATCGCGAACCGCGAAGCGATGGCCCCGGCCGATGCCCGCTCCGCCGCCGGTGACGATCGCCACCTGATCGGTCAGCGCCAGCAGTTCCCCTACGCCCGTCGCCATGTCGGCCTCCGTCGCTGCTTCGGTGCTAACGCGCCGCAAGAACCGAGGGCTCCTTGATTTGGCCGCTGGGCTGCGCCAGAGCATCGGTCATGTCCCTGCGCATCGATCCGTTCCACGCCATCTCCGTCAGCGGCCTGGCCCATCGGCTGAAGTCCGAGGGCCGCTCGGTGATCCACATGGAGTTCGGCCAGCCCTCGACCGGGGCGCCGAAGGCCGCGATCGAGGCCGCGCACCACGTGCTCGACAGCGATCCGATGGGCTACTGGGAAAGCCCGGCGCTGAAGGCGCGCATCGCCCGCCACTACAAGGACAAGTACGGCGTCGAGGTCGCGCCGAACCGCATCACCCTGACCTGCGGCGCCTCGCCGGCCCTGGTGCTGGCCCTGGCCTCGTCGTTCAATCCGGGCGACCGCGTCGCCCTGGCTCGGCCCGGCTACGTCGCCTATCGCAACACGCTGAAGGCCCTGCACATCGAGCCGGTGGAACTGGCCTGCGGCGCGAACGAACGCTACCAGCTCAGCGCCGAGCGCATCGCCGCCCTGGACCCTGCCCCGGCCGGCGTGATCATCGCCAGCCCGGCCAACCCGACCGGGACCATCATTCCGGCCGCCGAGCTCGAGGCCATCGCCAAGGTCTGCCGCGAGCGGAACATCAAGATCGTCTCGGACGAGATTTATCACGGCCTCAGCTACGTCGAGCCGGCGCGCTCGATGCTGGAGTTCGAGCCGAACGCCCTCGTCGTCAACTCGTTCTCGAAATACTTCAGCATGGCCGGCTGGCGGCTCGGCTGGCTGCTGTCGCCGCCCGACCATGTGAAGGCGGCGATCGCCTATATGGGCGCGCTGTTCCTGACCCCGCCCTCGCTCGCCCAGCACGCGGCGCTGGCGGCGATGGACAGCGAGGACGAGCTGGAAGGCCACATCGAGGTCTATCGCGCCAACCGCGCCCTGCTGCTGGAGGCGCTGCCGCGGCTCGGTCTGTCGGCCATCGCGCCGCCGGACGGGGCCTTCTACATCTATGCCGACGTCGCCCACCTGACCGACGACAGCCTCAGCTTCTGCCAACGGCTGCTGCAGGACACCGGCGTGGCCACCGCGCCCGGCGTCGACTTCGACCCGGTCGAGGGCCACCACTTCATCCGCATGTCGTTCGCGGTCTCGACGCCCGAGATCGAGGAGGCGATTTCGCGGCTGGAGCCCTGGTTCGCCGCCCAGGCCGCGGCGAGCGCGAAATAATTCACGGCGGATGTCGCATCGCGCCCGACTGCCGCGTCCTAGGGGCAGACCGCAAGGAGATCGACATGACCGACCGTGAACTCGTCCTGACCCGTATCGTCGACGTCCCCGCCGACAAGCTGTACCGCGGCTGGACCGAACCCGAGCTGATGAAGCAGTGGTTCGCCCCAAAGCCGTTCACGGTGCCGGTCGCCGAGACCGACGTGCGCCCGGGCGGGTCCAGCTTCGTGGTCATGAAGGGTCCGGACGGGAACGAGTATCCCAACCGCGGCGTCTATCTCGACGTCGTGCCGGGCGAGAAGATCGTCTTCACCGACGCTTTCACCGAGGCGTGGACGCCCTCCGACAAGCCGTTTTTCGTCGGCACCATCACCTTCGAGGACCTCGGCGGCGGACAGACCCGCTACACCGCCGTCGCCCGCCACTGGAGCGTGGAGGACAAGCAGGCCCACGAGCAGATGGGCTTCCACGAAGGCTGGGGGATCTGCCTCGACCAACTGGTCGAGGTGGCCAGGGCGCTCTAGGCGCCCCCGCCGAAGTCAGGCGCCGATCGGCAGGATCGGGGCCTCTGCGCGATAGAGGTGGAACTCGCTGGCGCAGAGGCTCCGCAGCCGCTCGAACTTCTCGGCGAAGGCCGGGTCCGAGAAGAACTGCCCGACATTGTCGGGGTCGGCGATGGCCTCGACATTGACGACGGTCTTGCCGTCGAGGCTCTTGGACAAGGTGCTCCAGAGGAACCCCGGCTTGGTCGCCGCCAGACGCACGATGTCGTCGATCGTCGCCAGCACGGCGTCCTGTCCGCCGGGCTCGGGGTGCATGACGTTGACGACGAAGACCGTGCCGGCCGGCAGGGGCGCGCTCGGATGGGACATGATGATGGTGCTCCATGCGCGGGTCGTTGCGCCGCCGCGTGGATCTAGCGCCAAGCGCATATCGGAAAATCAGGCCATAGTTCCGGACACTGCGGACAAATATTCCGCAATTGGAGCAGGCCATGAGTGACAGCAATCTCGCCGCCTTCGCGCTGGTCGCCCGGACCCGCAGCTTTACCGAAGCGGCGCGGCAGCTCGGCCTCTCGGCCTCGGCGTTGGGCAAGACCATCGCCCGGCTCGAAGGAGAGTTCGGGGTGCGCCTGTTCAACCGCAGCACCCGCAGCGTCGCCCTCACCGCCGAGGGCGCGCTTCTGCTTGAACGCGCCCAGCGCATTCTCGCCGAGTACGAGGCCGCCCGCGCCGAGCTCTCGCAGGCCGCCGCCGCGCCGCAGGGACGCCTGCGCGTAAGCCTGCCCCTGGTCGGCGTGGTGGGCGACGACGTCCTGGCCGCTTTCGCCGCGGCCTATCCGCAGGTCGTCCTCGACCTCGACTTCAGCGATCGGCTGGTCGACGTGATCCAGGAAGGCTTCGACATCGTGGTCCGCACGGGCGAGGCGGGAGACTCGGGGCTCTCGACGCGCACCCTCACGACTTTTCATCACGCGGTGGTGGCCTCGCCCGCCTACCTCACGCGTCATGGCGCTCCGCGCACGCCCGCCGATCTCGCAGACCATGCGCGGCTGCTCTATCGCTTTCCATCGACCGGGCAGGTCGAGGCCTGGCCCGTCCCCGGAGCTCCGACCGCCTTCCCCGCGGCCGCGACATCCAACTCCATCCGGTCTCTGATCGCCCTCGCGCGGGCGGGCCAAGGCCTGGCGTGCCTGCCCGCCTTTGCGGTGCAGCCGGCGATCGCCGCCGGCGACCTTGTCGAGGTGCTGGCCGATCACCTGGGACCATCCCGCGCCTTTCGCCTGCTTTGGCCGTCAGGTCGCCGCCCGCCTCCGAAGGTCCGCGCCTTTATCGACTTTGTGACGGCGAGAAGCGGCTCTGGCTGAAACACACCTGATGCTGGCAGAGTTGGTCGCCCGACACCCGGAGCCTCAGATGAGCGTCCAGATCCGCCCCTTCGTCGAAGCCGACCGTCCAGCCTGCCAGGCCATCGCCGCCTCGGCGGCGCTGACGTCCTACGGCGCGCACATGCCGCCGGAGTCGTTTGGCCCGCACGAGCCGCTTGAGCCAGCCGACCAGCGTGCGGTGGCGATCGTGGACGGCGAGATCGTCGGCTTTATCGAGCTGGTCGGCGCCCACGTCTCCAACGTGTTCGTCGGCCCGGCGGCGCAAGGCAAAGGCGTCGGCGGGCTGATGATGGCCTGGGCGGAAGCGCAGACCGAGGGACCGCTGACGCTGTCGGTGTTCACCGTCAATCCCAACGCCCGGCGCTTCTACGAGCGGCTCGGCTTCGTGGTTGAGGGGACCAAGACCATCGCCTTCGCCGGCGGCGAGCACGAGGTCTGGCGCATGCGCAAGGACCGCGCCGGCCCGGTTTGACGACGATCAAGGCGGGCTGCATCCAAGCCCCCTACTCAGACGTTGCAGTGACCAGGAGGTCGCTATGGCGCTTCTTTCCCACCCCCTGAAGACGCCGCAGCGCTTGCTCGGTCCGCGGCGGTCCTCCCTCGATCCGCCGCCCGGCGCTCCTCCGCCGCTTCGTCTGTCGCCAGGACGAGCGGCGGCGGGCGCATTGCTCACCATCATCGGCGTGGCCACGCTGGCTGGCCAGATCTTCGTCTTCAACTGCGGCTCGCAGGCGTGCGATCGCGCGATGATGACCATCGGCCTGGCGCTCGGCGCGGCATTGGCGGCGCTCTCCCAGTTGGCGATCATCCTTGGCCTGTGGCTGCTCTGGACCGCGCGGCGGCGCGACGCCTAAGGGCCTTGCCGCCTCCTATCGCGGCGCATAGGCTGGCCTCATTAATTTACGCCATAAAGGGAAGCGACGATGAGCGCGGCGGTGGAAACGACCCCCAAGTCGGAAGAGGTTCTCTATGAGGTGGCTGACGGCATCGCCACCCTCACCCTGAACCGGCCCGAGCGACTGAACACCATTTCCGGGCCGATGCTGGCCCGCCTGACGCAACTCTTGATCAAGGCCAACGAGGATCCGGCCGTCCGGGTCATCGTGCTGACCGGAACCGGCCGCGCCTTCTGCGCCGGGCTGGACCTGGTCGACGCGACGCAAGGCTCGGGCATCGGCTCGGACAAGCAGGTCTCGACGATCTCGGTGAACCTCGACCTGCGCAACACCCCGCCGACCGTGCTCTTCGCCATGGACAAGCCGACCATCTGCGCCCTCAACGGCTCGGCCGCCGGTTACGGCATGGACACCGCCATGGGCTGCGACATCCGCATCGCCGGCGAGAGCGCCAAGATGGCCGCCGCCTTCGTCAAGCGCGGGGTGGTGCCCGAGAGCGGCGGCACCTGGATCCTGCCGCGGCTGCTGGGCTGGGCCAAGGCGGCCGAGCTGATCTTCACCGGCCGCACCCTGTCGGCCAAGGAGAGCCTGGAGCTGGGCCTCGTCAACCACGTGGTGCCCGACGCCGAGCTGGCGGCCAAGACCCGCGAGATCGCCCTGGAGATGGCGGCCAACGCGCCGCTGGCGGTGCAGTCGGCCAAGCGGCTGATGCGGATGGGCCTGTCAGAGACGTTCAACGACCACGTCCACCACGTCTATCTGCAGTTCCTGCAGCTGATCCGCACCCACGACTTCAAGGAAGGCATGACCTCCTTCCTCGAGAAGCGTCCGGCGGACTTCCAGGGCCGCTAGAACTTCCCCGCCAGCAGCAGCCGGCCCGGCCCCAGCCGGGCCAGCACCTGCGGCAGGTCGCCCTCGTCGAAGGCGAAGCAGCCTTCGCTGCGGCCCAGCATGCCGTGCTCGGCGACCATCTTCGGGCTGACGTACCAGGCGCCATGCACGACGATGGCCCGCGGCTCGGCGTTGCTGTTGGAGCCTTCCAGGCCGTGCAGCCGCATCGAGCGGCCGTGCTTGCCGACATAGTAGTCGCCGGTGACGTAGGCCCCCTGGGACGTCGCCGCCGATCCCACGTCGTTGGAGAACGAACGCAGCCAGCCGCTGTGGGCGGGATCGGATCCGCGTCCGTGGGCCACCAGCAGACTGGTCGCGGTTCCGTTGCGCAGATCGACGAGGTGAAAGCGCGGCGCCTTCGACGGCGCGGTGAAGTCGGCGATCCCGACCACGTCGCGATAGGCGACCGCCCCGCCGGCGCGCTCCAGGCCGCGCCGCGCGAGCGACACGAGCGCCGGCGTCGTGGACGCCAGGGCCGGCGTGGCCGCACCAGCCGCCAAGGTGGCGAGCGCCGCCTGCATCAGGCGACGGCGATGAAACTGTCCGTCCAAGTCCGGCTCCATGGCTAAGCCGCAAATCTAGGGTCGCAGGCCGGCCATGACACCCGCCGGCAGCGAAAATGCGCGCTCCTGTCGCAGGGGCTAGCTGCGCGCGCCGAACCCGATGCTGCCGTCATCGTCCGCGCCGAGGGTCTGCACGCCGAGCACCGCGGCGGCGGGCGGGCCGCCGCGACAGGCCTCGGCCATCCGCTCCAGCGCGACCTCGTCGCCGATCGCCAGCAGTTCGACCGAGCCGTCCGGGCAATTGCGCACCCAGCCGTCCAGCCCGAGCGCCCGCGCCTGGCGCTCGGCCCACCAGCGATAGCCGACGCCCTGCACGCGTCCGGTGATGCGCAATCTGACCACGCGCCGTTCCATGTCGCCAACATGCGCCGCCCGACCGGGCGGTTCAATGTCATGGCCTAGGGGCGCGCCCGATATCCTGACGTATGGTCACCCGCCTAGGCTGTATGGAATCGATGGCGAGGGAGAAGGCGATGATCAGGCAAGCATGGGTGTTCGCGGTTGCGGCGATGGCGGCGAGCTGCGCGGCTCCGGGCGGCCAGGCGCCGCAGGTCCAGGCCAAGGCCGAGCCCAAGCCGATCCCTGAGATCCGCCCTGGCTACCTGGCCGGCTACATGCAGATGGGCAGCGCGCCCAACAGCCTGGCCATCATCCCCGGCCCGCCGACGGCCGGCTCGCCCTCCCAGGCCCGCGACGACGCCTCGGCCAAGGCGGCCGTGGCGCTGAACGGCAGCCCGCGCTGGTCGGTGGCCGTCCAGGACGCCGAGCTGAAGTTCCCGGCCGCGGCCGAAACCTTCTCCTGCGCGCTGGGGGTCAAGGTCAGCCCAGAGACCACGCCGCGGCTCTACACCATGCTGCGCCGGACCTTGGTCGACACCGGCCTGTCGACCTATCCGACCAAGACCAAATACCAGCGGGCCCGGCCGTTCATGGTCAACAACACCCCGATGTGCACGCCGCAGGAGGACGCCGAGCTGCGCAAGGACGGCTCCTATCCCTCCGGCCACAGCGCCATCGGCTGGGGCTGGGCGCTGATCCTGGCCGAGGCGGCGCCCGACCGCGCCACCGAGGTGCTGCATCGCGGCCGCGCCTTCACCCAGAGCCGCGTGGTCTGCAACGTCCACTGGCTGAGCGACACCGAGGAAGGCCGCATGATGGGCGCGGCCACCGTCGCCAAGCTGCACGATAACGCCGACTTCAAGGCGGATCTTGAGGCGGCCAAGGCCGAGATCCTGGCCGCCCGCGCCGCGGGCCAGCTGCCGACCCGCGACTGCGCGGCCGAGACCGCGGCGCTGGCGAACGGCTAGGTTCACGACCGCATCGCCCACAGATGTCATCCCGGTTTGCGCAGCAAGACCGGGCCCCATGAACACCTGAAGGGGCAAGGCGGCGCGGCCTTGGCCAAATCCCCTGCACCGCGCGAATGGGTCCCGGACAAGCCCTGACGGGATTTTCCGGGATGACACCAAGGGGCGCCGGAAGCGCGGATCAGCCGGCGTGGGCGGCTTCCAGGTCGGCGACGATGATCTTGCTCATCTTCAGCATGGCCTGGACCACCCGCCCGGCCTTGGTCGGGTCGGGATCGCTCATCAGCCGCGGCAGCGCCTTGGGCACGACCTGCCATGACAGTCCGAAGCGGTCCTTCAGCCAGGCGCACTGGCTGGGGGATCCGCCGCCGGCGATCAGCCCGTCCCAGTAGCGGTCGACCTCGGCCTGGTCCTCGCAGTCGATCACGAACGAGACCGCCTCGGTGAACTTGAAGTTCGGCCCGCCGTTCAGCGCCGTGAACCGTTGGCCGTCCAGCTCGAACTCCACGGTCATCACCTTGCCGTCCATGCCGCCAGGCGAGCCGGGCGGATAGCGCGTCACCGAGTGGATTTTCGAGTTCGGGAACAGCGAGACATAGAGCTCGGCCGCTTCGTGGGCCTGGCCGTCGAACCACAGGAACGGGTGGATCTTGCGCATGTCGTCCTCTCCAAAGGCGCCCGCTGGCCGGGGCGTCTCCAAAGGACGCACGAATACCGTCCACGCCGACATCCCGCCTCAACGCCAGGCGCGAACTCGGGTGAAGACCTGATTGCCGACGCCTCCGGCCCGCGCCCAAGCTTCAAGCGAGCCAGCATGGGAACGCGACTTGGCCGAGCAGCCATCGATCTTGCCGGTAAGCGGCGTCGACTCGATCTTCGAGGGCGGTCCTCCCCGGCGGCTGACCGCGCTGCTGCGACTGCCTTCGCCCGTCGCGCCCAACGCCGGCATGCGGGCGATGCTCACCATCGGGCTGGGCTGGATTCCGCTGGCGGTGCTGGTCGCCATCGACATCGTGCTCGGCCGCGCCGGCATCCTCTACAGCTTCGTCGAGGACATCGGCGTCCACGCCCGCTACGCCGTGGCCGCGCCGCTCCTGGTGCTGGGCCATGTCGTCTGCGCCCGGCGGCTCGGCCTGATCGCGCGCCACTTCCAAGGTTCGGGGCTGCTTAGCGAGGAGGACGAGGCCCGCGCGGCCCAGGCGCTCGACGCCGCCCGGCGCCGGGTGCACTCCCTATGGGCCGAGGCCGTCGTCCTGATCACAGTCTACGCCCAGGTCGCCACGCTATTCCTCACGGAGCCGGCCATTCTGGGCCAGGCGCGGTGGCAGGTCGTGGCCGACGGAGCGGGCCTGTCGCCCGCCGGATGGTGGCACGCCTTGGTCAGCATCCCGCTGCTGCTCGCGTTGCTGCTCGGCTGGCTCTGGCGCATCGCCAACTGGGCCTGGTTTCTGCGCACCGTCGCGCGCCTGGACTTGCGGCTCATCGCAGCTCACCCCGACCGATCGGGGGGGCTCGGCTTCCTCGCCCAGTCGGTCCGGGCCTTCAGCATCGTCGGCGCGGGGCTGGGGGCCATGGTCGCTGGCCGCCTCGCCTATGTGCACCGGCACGACCTTGCCGTGCCGTTCACCGATGCGATGTTGATGGGCGGCGTGACGGTCCTGATCGCGGCGCTCGCCGTCGGCCCGCTGCTGTTCTTCACGCGCCCGCTGATGAAGGCCTGGCGACAGGGCGCCTTGCAGTATGGGGCGTTGGCGACGGACATGGGAATCCAGTTCGAGCGCAGCTGGTTTCGCGGGCCGCGCGACCGCTCGATGCTGTCGGAGCCGGACTTCTCCGCCACCACCGACCTCTATCAGGTCGTTTCGAACGCCTATGAGATGCAGTTCGTCCCCGTCGATGTGCGCAGCCTGCTGATGCTGGCCGGCGCGACCCTCTTGCCCTTCGTGCCGGCGATGTTCCTCTCGATGCCGGCCGACGTCGTCATCGACGAGTTGAAGGCCCTGCTGTTCTGAGCCCGCGAAGCAGGTCCGGCCTCTGCCTCACCGTTCCAGCCAGCGCCGCCATTTCCGCTTGGGCTTCTCCGCAGGCGGCGGCGCGCGGGTCGCGACGGGCGGCGCGGGCGCCTCGGCCTTGGGCGGCGCGGGCGGCGGCAAGCTGAAGATCGCGCGATCGGCGGGCAGGAAGTCGACCCGTTTCAACACCCGCTCGCGCGGCGCCGTCAGGTCTCCGCCCGAAGCGACGACGCGGAACGGGATCATCACCGACCCCACCCTACGGTAGTCGGAAACCTCGATCGTCTCGGGCGCGCCCTGCCCGTCGTGCTCGATCATCCGAGCCAGCATGCCGGTGCGCGCATCGAACCACATGTCGCGCGGCGCGCCGCCCGCCGGCTGCACGCGCAGCACCTCGTAGCTGCGGCCCTGATGCTGGCGCACGCCCTCGTGAGAGCTGCGCAGGTCAAAGCGGCTCGGGAAAAAGTAGCCGTAGGCGCTGAAGAAGGCTTCGCCCCGAACCTTGGCCAGATAGGGCCCGCGGTCCGATCCGGTCGCCGCGCCGCTGGACAGGATCCGCCACTCGGCCGCGCCGTTGTAGCCCTGGATCAGCTTGGTCCCGCCGTCGATCTGGGTTTCCTGCCGCAGGCCAAAGCGCAACGGATCCGCCCAGCGCTCGACGGGCTGGCCGCCCTCTTCGCCGACCTCGTGCAACCCGCGCAGCATGTTCCAGGCGGCCGCCCCGCCCGAGGCCGCCCGCGCCTTGTCGAGCACGCGCTGGGCCGCGGGAGAGTTCTGGGCCTGCGCGGTCGCTCCGGCGGCCAGCACCGCGACGGCGACCACCGCGGCGAACAGCTTACGCATCGGCGAAATCCACATGAGCCGGGGAAGGAAGCGGCGAAGGTTGTCGAGAATGCGGCGAGTCGCACGCTCGTTCGGTTCTGTTAGCCCGCCGCGCCCTGACCGCAAAACGCGGGCCCGCAGTCTGGCGCTTGCTCCTGGTGAAAATTAGTTGCTATTTGCAAGTTAAAGAATGGCGCCGAGGGAGACGGTTCATGGACGACGCTGGTTTGGGGACGATCGAGGCCTTCCGCACCCAGGCGCGCGCCTGGATCGCGGCCAATTTCCCCGCGGACCTCGCCGGTCAGCCGGCGCCAGACATCGGCGAGACGCTCTCTCCCGTCCAGGACGCCTGGCGCCAGGCGATGGGCGCCTGCGGCTGGGGCGTGCCGACCTGGCCGGCGGAGTACGGCGGCGGCGGGCTCAGCCCCTCCGAAGCCCGCGTCCTGCGCCAGGAACTGACGGCCGCTCGCGCCTACAACCCGATCGGCGGCATGGGGGTCATGCTGCTGGGCCCGACGCTGCTGGAGTACGGGACGGACGCCCAGAAGCGCGAGCACATCCCGCCCATCGCCCGCGGCGAGCTCAACTGGTGCCAGGGCTTCTCTGAGCCGGGCGCGGGGTCGGACCTCGCCTCGCTGCAGACCCGCGCCCAGGACATGGGCGACCACTACCGGATCGACGGCCAGAAGGTGTGGACCAGCGACGCCCAGCACGCCGACTGGTGCTTCTGCCTGGTGCGGACCGACCTGGCCAAGAAGCACGAGGGCATCTCCTTCGTACTGTTCCCTATGGATCAGCCCGGCGTCGAGGTTCGGCCGATCGCGCTGATCGCCGGCAGCTCGCCGTTCTGCGAGACTTTCCTGACCGGCGCGCGGGCCGAAAAGAAGGACCTGCTGGGTCCGCTCGGCGGCGGCTGGACCATAGCCAAGCGGCTGTTGCAGCACGAACGCTCGGCGATCTCGGAGGCCGGCGAGGCGTTCGGCGCCGGTCGCCCGCTGCCGCAGCTCGCCGCGGAATACGTCGGTCTGGACGAAGCGGGCTGCATCGCCGATTCCGACCTGCGCATGCGCGTCGTCCAGTACGAGATGGACAACCGCGTCCTGCAGCAGACCGCCGACCGGGTGATGGCCGAGGCCAAGAGCGGCGGGCCGAGCGCCGCCACCTCGATCCTCAAGAACGCCGGCACCCGCGTGCTGCAGGACCGCGCCGAGCTGACCATCGAGATCATGGGCGCCCAGGGCCTGGGCTGGGAGGGCGAAGCGTTCACGGCCGAGGAGCTCGAGGTCGTCCGCATCTGGCTGCACGGCAAGGCCACCACCATCTTCGGCGGCAGTCACGAAGTGCAGAACAACATCATCGCCAAGCGGATCCTGGGCCTGCCCGACCCGATCGCGAAGACCTGACGCCGGCGGTCGGCGTCCGAAAGCCTTCCCTTCCCGTTGGACGGCCGGCTGTTGCAGCGGCCGCACACTCGCCTAATTACGATACTTTCGCGTTGACATAATATCGGGCACGGGGGAAAGGCTCGGCCGAATAACGCTGTGCGAGCAGCAGGCGCCTCGGCGCGCCGGGTACAAATCCAGGGGGATATTCATGTTCCACACCACCACCACGCGGTCGTCCGCGGCAATGAAGCGCGCGCTGCTGGCCGGCGCCGCAGCCGCCGCCGCGCTTGGCTCGGCCTCCGGCGCGCTGGCTCAGGACGCCGACTTCACGCTCGGCGAACTGGTGGTCACCGCCCAGAAGCGCACCGAGCGCCTGCAGGACGTGCCGGTCTCGGTCAACGTCGTCTCCGCCCAGACCCTGGCCGACAGCCATGTCTCGGGCCTGCAGCAACTGCAGCAGCTGTCGCCCTCGCTGACCTTCACGCCCTCGGCCAACACCCGCGGCCAGGGGCTGTCGGTGCGCGGCCTCGGCACCCTCAACTTCTCGGACGGCGTCGAGCCGACCGTGTCGGTGGTGCTGGACGGCGTCGTCATCGGCCGCAGCGCTGGCTCGTTCTTCGACTTCAACGACGTCGAGCGGATCGAAGTGCTGCGCGGCCCGCAGGGCATGCTGTTCGGCAAGAACGCGGCCGCCGGGGTGATCAACATCGTCACCGCCCGACCGAACCTCAATGAGTTCGAAGCCGACGCCTCGCTCAGCTACGCCACCTTCGACGAGGTGCGGGCCAAGGGCTCGGTCTCGATCCCGATCAAGAGCGGCGAGCTGGCCGCCCGGATTTCCGGTTTCTACAATGAATCCGAAGGCATCATCACCAACAAGTTCGACGGCAAGAAGTACAACGGCCTGAACTCCTACGGCCTGCGCGGCAAGCTGGTCTGGAGCCCGGACGACAGCTTCGACCTCTACGCGACGGTCGACTACACCAGCGCCGACCAGGACTGCTGCGTCAGCACCGTGCGCTCGATCCTGCCGACCACCCGCTACTTCGGCGCCACCGGCCCGACCCGCGCCTCGCTGTTCAACGGCGTCGAGGTCGGCCCCTACAGCCGCGAGGCCAATTTCGACGGCAAGGCGTTCAACGACCAGAGCACCTGGGGCGCCTCGGTCGAGATGAACAAGGAGTTCGACGCCTTCACCCTGACCTCGATCACCGCCTATCGGGCGTTCGAGGTCGAGGACAACAACGACGCCGACGGCGGCCCGCTGGCGATGCTGAACATCAACAGCGCCCATCAGAAGCAGGACCAGTTCACCCAGGAACTGCGCATCACCTCGCCGGCCGGGCAGCGGCTGGAGTACGTGGCGGGCCTGTTCTACTTCGACCAGGACGTCTCCACGACGACCGAGATCCTCGGCAACTTCGGCCAGGTGCTGCCGGCCGGCCAGTACTTCGAGAATTTCATCGATCGGGCGATCAGCACCCGCAACTTCGCGGCCTTCGGCCAGGCGACCTTCAACGTCACCGAAGACCTGCGGCTGATCGGCGGCCTGCGCTACACCAACGAAGAGCTTAAGGCGCGCTTCCTGCGCACCATTCCGGCCGGCGCGCGCGGCGCGGTCCCCAGCCTCGGCGGCCCGGCGCTCGACGCGCCGCACCTGAACGCCAAGGACGACGACGTCTCCGGCAAGCTTGGCGTGCAGTACGACTTCAGCGACGACGTCATGGCCTATGCGACCTACTCGCGCGGCTACAAGGGCCAGGCGATCAACCTGCTGAACAACCTCAGCGCCGCGACGGTCAACTCGGGCAAGTACGTGCTGGCCCCCGAAACGGTGAACAACTACGAGCTCGGCCTGCGGACCACGCCGTTCGACCGTCGGGTGGTCTTCAACATCACGCTGTTCCAGACCGAGATCGAGAACTTCCAGGCCCAGACCTTCGACGCCAACACGACGACGTTCGCCCTGGCGAACGCCGGTGAGCTGCGCTCGCGCGGCGTCGAGCTGGAGACCCAGTACCGTCCGAACCAGGCGTTCCAGTTCTCCGGCAACCTCGCCTACACCGACACCCGCATCGAGGACTTCGCCCCGGCCTGCTATCCCGGCCAGACGGCGGCCCTGGGCTGCGTCGGCGGACGCCAGGAAGTCACCGGCAGCGCCCTGACCAACGCCCCGATGTGGTCCTACACCCTGGGCGCCAACTACAACCGGCCGCTGGAGTCCATCCCGTTCGACCTGACGGCGGACCTCTCCTACAGCTACCGCTCGTCGGTGTTCTTCACCTTCCGCGACCCGAACACCATCCAGCCGGGCTACGGCCTGCTGAACCTGAATGTCGGCCTGCAGAGCCAGGACGGCCGTTATGGCGTCACCGTCTTCGCGCGCAACCTGCTGGACGAGCAGTTCTACTCCAGCATCGGCACCGGCTTCCTGGACACCAACGCCACCGGCGCCGGCTACACCCAGAGCCTGACCCAGGACGCGTTCCGCCGCGTGGGCATCGAAGCCCGCGTGCACTTCTAAGGCCGGTCGCGGCCCGCTTCGGCGGGTCGCTCCCATTCACGAGGCCAAGGAGAAAGGGCGCCGCAATCGCGGCGCCCTTTTTCGTACCCTAGTGCTCGAAGTAGCGAGCGAAGCGGCAGACCAGGTCGGTCGAGGGCCGTGGCCCGGAGCCGTACTTGCCCCATTCTTGGTCCCACAGCCGCTGCAGACGCGCGAGTTCCTGCGGATGGCGCGCGGCCAGGTCGACCGACTCCGCGAAGTCGACGTCGGTGTTGTAGAGCTCCCAGCGGTCCTGACCGCCGTCGCACGCTTGCAGGGCCACCGCCCGCCAGCCGCCATCGGTGATGGCGCGGTTGCCGCGAAGTTCTAAATACTGGGTCGTGCGCGCCGGCGGGGCCTTCGGATCGGCGAAGGTGGCGGCGAACGAGCGACCGGCGACCGGCAGCTGGCGCTCGCCGCCGACGGTCTCGGCGAACTGGGTCCCGGCGACCGCCAGCAGGGTCGGGGCGATGTCGACGACGTCGGCGTACTGGCTGCGCACCGCCCCGCCGTCCTTGATCACCGCCGGCCAGGAGACGATCAGCGGCGTGCGCACGCCGCCCAGGTGCGGCCAGAGCTTGTAGCGGCGGAACGGCGTGACCCCGGCCATCGCCCACGGCCGCGGATACTCGGCCTGGGTCTTGACCGTGCCCAGTTCGTCCAGCCGCGCGCGCTGCTGCGCCGGGGTCAGGGTGTTGGGGCGATAGAGCCCGTCGAACGATCCCGTCTGGCCGGCCTCGGGAGCCGCGCCGTTATCGGACATCAGCACGACGATGGTGTTGCGGCTGAGGCCCGAGGTCTCGAGATAGGCCAACAGCCGGCCGATCTGCTCGTCGGCGTGCTGCATGAAGCCGGCATAGACCTCCATGTAGCGGGCGTAGACCGCCCGCTCGTCCTCACTGAGCTCGGCCCAGGGACGGTCGCCCTCGGCCGACGGGGGCAGCACGGTGTCGGCCGGAATGATCCCAATGGCCTTCATGCGCTCGAACCGCTCGCGGCGGATCTCGTCCCAGCCCTTGTCGTAGACGCCCTTGTAGGCGTCGGCGTAGCGGGCCGGGACCTGCAGCGGCGCATGGGCGACGCCGAGCCCGAGGTTGAGGAAGAACGGTTGGGCCGGCGCCTTGCCTTGGTGCTCGCCGATCAGGGCGATCGACTTGTCCACCAGGTCGCTCGACAGGTGGTAGTCGGCCGGCAGGGTCGGGTGGATGTAGCCGTTGTTCTCGACGAGGTCGGGCTTGTACTGGTCCGTCCAGCCGCGCGCGAAGCCGTAGAAGTAGTCGAACCCGCGCTGCAGCGGCCAGGCGTCGCGCGCCGCGCCCTCGCCCAGTTGGTTCATCGGGATCAGGTGCCACTTGCCCACCAGCCAGTTGGCGTAGCCGGCGCCCTTCAGCGCCTGGGCCAGGTTCTGGGCGTTCTTCGGGATGTCGAAGGCGTCCTTCGGGAACGCAGTCGGCATGACCGCCGCCACGTCCGGGACGTCGGGCATGTTGACCGTGTGGCCGTTGCGGCCGGTGATCATCGCCGCCCGCGTGGTCGAACAGACCGCCTTGGTGTCGAAGCGGTTGTAACGCAGACCGCGCGCGGCCAGGGCGTCGATGTGCGGGGTGCGGATCTCGGCCCCGAAACAGCCCAGGTCGGAGAAGCCGACATCGTCCAGGACGATGGTGATGATGTTGGGCCGCGCGCCGGTCGCCGGCTTGCGCGTCGCCGCGACGGCGGCCCGCGCCAGGGCGGTCGAGGCCAGCAGGGAGGTGAGCAGGACGCGGCGATGGATCATGGACGGACTCCGGGGTTCCGCTCCGGTTTCGACCCGCCCCGATATTATGTCAACTTTATAGTATCGTAATTCAGCGCGGCGCCTGCGGAGGGGTCAGCAGACTCTGGATCAAGGTCCGCAGCTCCTCGTCGGTGACCGGCCAGTTCAGCGTATGGGTGTTGCGCGCCACGCCGTTCAGGGCGTTGAGGATCACCGCGGCCGGCAGCGCCGGCGGCGGCGTCATCCGCTCCAGCGCCTGGCCCAACGCGCCGGTGTTGCGGCTACGGCGGCCCTTGGTGCCGGCGAACAGCGGCGCAGCGATCTCGCGGTTCACCCGGGCCTCGGTCTGCAGCGCCACCGAGCAGGCGCCGAGGTGCGTGTGGCCGTAGAGTTCGATGAGCTTGTGGGCGAAGGCCTCAAGGTCCGCGGCCGGCGCGCCGGTGTCCTTGAATTCGGCCTCGCTCCAGACTTCGAGGAACGCCTCCATGACGCAGGCGGTCGGCGTATCCCAGCGGCGATAAAACGTCGCCTTGGTGACGCCCGCCTCGGCGCAGACGCGCTCAAGCGTCATGCCGGAATAGCCGTGACGGGCCAGCACCGTGAGGGCGGCCGCCTTGATACGCTCCTGCAGGCCGCTGTCGCGCGGGCGCCCGCGTCCCCGGCGCGCCGGCTCTGCCGTCTTGGCCTCGGTCGAACTCATGACCTTGGATGTCTCCCCGCGCCGAATCCGCGGCCGGCGGCCCCGCGCCAGCACACCAGTCTAGAGGCCCGCGCCTCGCTCGCCCGTCAAGCCCTGCGACCGACAAGCCCTTGGCCGCGCCGGGTATTTTCTGTACGAGCAGTCGGGCGTTGCGGCCTCTTACGGGTTTCCGGCCGCCGCCTCTCCCCCGAGCCCGCATGCAGGAGACATCCCATGGCGTGGCTCGTCCTCGGCGTCGCCGTCGTGACCGAAATCATCTGGGCGCTGAGCCTCAAATGGGCTGGGGTGCAGGCCACCTGGCAGGCCGCCAGCGTGCCGATCGCGCTCAGCTTCGTGAATATGGGCCTGCTGGCCTGGGCCATGCGCGGCTTGCCGGCCGGCACCGCCTATGCGGTCTGGACCGGCCTGGGCGCCGTCGGCGTCGGGATCTGCGGGGCGCTGCTGTTTGGCGAGAAGCTGTCGGGCGTGCAGATCGCCTTCATGGGCCTGATCGTGGTCGGCGTGGTCGGGACCAAGCTCGCCGCCTGATCCGGCTGCATTGACACTTATGGCGCGCAGGCCGCATCCCTTGGCGATGGCCAAGACGGATAAAGCGCCGCGCCGCTGGTCGGACGCCACCCACGCCAGCCTGATCGCGGCGGGGCTGGAGGCGTTCGGCGAACAGGGCTTCGACGCGCTGAGCGAGGACGCCATCGCACGGCGGGCGGACCTGACGCGCGGGGCGATCCAGTACCAGTTCGGCGGCAAGCGCGGCCTGTTCGCGGCGGTCTTCCAGCATGTCCTGACCCAGACCGCGCGCGATCTTTACGACCAGACGATGGAGCGCGCCCACTCGGTCGCCGAGCTCGGCGAAGGCGTCGGGGTGTTCATGGATCTGGCGCTGGATCCGCAGCGCCGCCGGCTGCTGTTCGTCGAGGCGCCGGTCGTGCTCGGCTGGGACGACTGGCGGGCGGGCCTGCGCGGCGCGTTCGAGCCGCTGCTACATCACGCCCTCGGCCACTGGGTGTCCGAGGGGCTGCTGCGCGAGGACGAAATCGCCGGCTACGCCGAGGTGCTGCTGGGCGCCGGCGTTCAGGCGGCCCTGGCCCAGAGCGCGGGCGACCCTGTCCCGCGCGCGGCCCTGGAGGCGATGATCGCCCGGCTCGCCGCCCGCCCCTGAGGCGCCTTGGTTGCGCCCTCCCATTATTTCATGCACGTTGCACGAAATAATGGGAGGAAGCCGCGCTATGTCTCGCTTCGCCGTCATCTCGGCCGCCGTGCTCGGCGTGCTGTTCCCACTGCTGGAGACGCTGCGGCGCGGCCTGGGCGCCTGGCTGACCACGCCGGTCACCCTGCTGGAGGACTATGTCGCCGGCGCGCTGCTCCTGTGGGCCGCGGTGTTCCTCGCCCAACGCCGGCCCAGCGGCTGGGTGGTGATGCTGGCGGCGGCCGCCTACACCACCGGCATGATGTCCTCGAGCTTCTGGAAGCAGTTGGAAGCGCAGCTGACCGGCGAGACCTGGGAGGACAACCAGGGCGTCGTCATCGCCTTCAAGCTGCTGTTGTGGGGCCTGCCGCTGATCCTGACGATCATCTCAGCCAAAGCGGTCCTGCGCGAACGGGCGACCTCATGAGCAAGGACATCTATCTCGTCGCCCACGGGCAGGCGCAGCACCATGTCCAGGGGCTGGTCGGCGGCTGGTATGACAGCGAGCTCACCGACCTCGGCCATCGTCAGGCGCAGGCGATCGCCGCCCATCTTGCCGAGCGCTTGGCCGGCGCACCCGCAGTGGAGGTCTACGCCTCGGACCTGCGCCGCACCGCCCAGACCGCCGCGCCGATCGCCCGCGCGCTGGGCGTCGAAGCCGTCCACTGGAGCGACCTGCGCGAGCGCAGCTACGGCGAGGCCGGCGGCAAGCCCGACGCCTGGCTGGAGGAACGCATGGTGCTGACGCCCAAGGAGGGAGACCGCCTCGACCACCGCGACGGCCTGGTTGAGGCCGAGACTAAGCGCGAGTTCGCCACCCGCATCTACCGCGCCATGGACGCCATCACGGCCAGCCCCTGTCAGGTGCAGGTGGTGGTCACGCACGGCTATGCGGTGACCTTCGCCATCGCCGCCTGGATCCGGATGCCGCTGGAGTCGGTCGGCTGGGTGAATTTCCGGTCGAGCTCGGGGGCGATCAGCCACCTGCGCGAGGACGACCACTGGTTCAACCGCTACCTGATGAGCCTCAGCGAGACGGGCCACCTGGCCGGGGTCGACTAGGTTTTGTCGGCTTCGCGCGGCGGCTCGTAGGCGAGCGCCGCCTCACGCGCGATGGCCAGGATTTCGTCTCCGCGCGCGCCGGGTCCGAACACCCGCGCCAGCAGCAGTCCGCCGAGCATCGTGCTCCAGGCCGCGACGGCCGCGTCAGTCTTGCCGTCCGGCTCGCCCATGGTCTTGGCGGTCCGTTCGAAGACGCCCTGCAACCGGTCGGCCATCAGCGCCCGCACCTGCGGATCGTCGGCGCGCGCGACGTCGGCGGCCAGCGAGGCGATGGGGCAGCCCTGGCCGATGCCGTCGCGGTGCGAGCGGCTGAGATAGCGGGTGACCATGGCCCGGAAGCCGCCGCCGGCCCGTTGATTGGCGGCCCGCTGCACGGCGAAGGTTTCGTCCAGCGCCCGGCCGAGCGCCGCCACCGCCAGCGCCGAGCGCGAGCGGAAGTGACCGTAGAAGCCGCCGCGGGTCAGGCTGGCCTGCTTCATCAGGGTGTCGATGCTGAGGTTTTCCAGGCCGCCGGCCCGAATCCGCTCGGCCGCCGCCTCCAGGATGCGCTCGCGGCTCTCGGCCTTCTCGGCTTGCGAATGTCCCATTGGCTCCGGACCTCACGGTTGACCGTCGTCAGAGCTAGCATGTTCCGGTCACACGCAACAGATGCGCATGAGTTTCCTTGATAATCTGAATGATTGACTTCATGCAGATGAATGTTGACCATCATGCAGATTGCCGATCTGGAAGATTTTCGATGACCGCAGCCACTATTTTGGCCGAAGCCGCCGTCCACCCGTTCGATGAGGCGCTGACCCTCAGAACCCTCGCCGAGGGCGTCTACGAAGGGGTTCCCAGCCAGCTCTACTGGAACATGGCCGGGCCGTTCGGCGGGGTCACCGCCGCGACCTTGATGAAGGGCGTGCTCGAGCACCCGGCCCTGCGCGGCCGGCCGCTGGCCCAGACCGTCAACTTCTGCGCGGCCATCACCCCCGACCCGTTCGTGCTGAAGGTGGTCCTGGAGCGCGACGGCAAATCGACCCAGCACTGGAGCGTGCGGCTGGAGCAGGCCGGCCAGATGGCGGCCAACGCCACCCTCGTCACCGGCCCCGAGCGCGACACCTGGGGCGCCCAGCCCTCGCTGCCGCCGGCCGCCCGCGACGCCGCCGACGTGCCGGTGTTCACCACCGCGGCGCTGACCGCCTGGTTCTCGCAGTACGAAATGCGTTTCGATCATGGGGCGCCGAGCCTCGATCAGAGCTCGGAGACCGGGCTCACCCGCGCCTGGCTGCGCGACCGCCAGGCCCGGCCGCTCGACTATCTGGCGCTGGCCTCGATGGCCGACGCCTTCGCGCCGCGGGTGTTTCTGATGCGCGGCGTGCGCGCGCCGGCCGCGACGGTGAGCCTGTCGACCTACTTCCTGGCCGCGCCGGACGAGTTGGCCGCGCAGGACGTGCGCCCGATCCTGGGGCAGGCGCAGCCGCGCGCGGCGCGGCACGGCTTCCACGACCAGACCGTCGAATTGTGGTCCGACGCCAAGTCGCTGCTTGCGGTCTCGCACCAGTTGGTGTGGTTCAAAGACTAGAAGAACGAATAAGTACAAGACGGGGGAGTCATGGGGGGAATTCGAGGCGGGCGCGCCCATCTGGGCGCGGCCTCGCTCTTTGCGCTGGGCTGGCTGCTGGCCGGTCCGGCCGCCGCGCAGCCGGCCAAGACCGACGACGGAACCGCGACCTTCCCGGCCGCCTTCTTCGCCCAGTACAACCCCGTGACCGCCGCCGACATGGTCGCGCGCGTGCCGGGCTTCGAGCTGCGCGACGGCGATGACCGGCGCGGCTTCGGCGGCTCGGCCGGCAACCTGCTGATCAATGGCGAGCGCCCGAGCTCCAAGACCGCGGCCTCGGAGATCCTCAAGCGGATCCCGGCCAGCGACGTCGTCCGAGTCGAGGTGATGTCGGCGACCAACGCCTCGTCGGACGTCCGCGGCCAGACCCAGGTGGTCAATCTGGTCATCAACCAGTCGGCGGCGCGCAAGCCCTCGACCACCTTCGTCGCTGGCCTGCGCCAGATCCAATACTCCGAGCGGATCGGCTGGACGCTGCAAGCCTCGCGCTCGATGGCGCTGTCCGACACCGCCGACCTGTCGATGGACGTGCAGACCCCGAACATCCTGGGGCGCGGCGAGATCCGCGACCTGCTCTACAACAGCGCCGGCGACCTGACCGGCGCCCGCTACCAGATCGGCCAGTCGACCAATGTCAGCCTGCAGGGCTCGGCCCACCTGCGCTGGCGGCCCAATTCGCAGGACGTGATCAACCTCAACGCCCAGTACGTCCCGGCCTGGAACAAGACCGACACCGTCCAGTACGAGGCGGTCGCCACCACCGCCCTGCGCAGCAGCCTGGTCGGCCTCACCGAGTATGACGACAACTACACCGCCGAGGTCGGCGGCGACTGGGAGCACAGCTTCTCGCAGGCTCTGTCGGTCAAGCTGATCGGGCTGATCTCGCAGTCCAACGTCGTCCAGCAGGACGTCTACGACATCTTCACCGCCCCGGCGGCCTACCTGATCCGCACCCAGGACCGCACGACCAGCGGCGGCGAGCGCATCGCCCGCGGGGTGGTGAAGTGGAACGCGTTTCCGCGCCACGCCCTGGAGTTCGGCGGCGAAGGCGCCTTCAACTTCCGCGACACGACGCTCGACATCGTCAACCAGCCGCGCGGCGGGGCGCCAATGCCCGTGCCCCTGCCCGTCGCCGACGCCCGGGTCGAGGAGGTGCGCGGCGAGGTGTTCGTCACCGACATGTGGTCAGCATCGGAAAAGCTGACGATCGAGGGCGGCGTCAACGTCGAGTTCTCGCGCATCTCGCAGACCGGCGACCAGGAGCAGGAGCGCGAGTTCAATTTCGTCAAACCGCGCCTGAACGCGACCTACGTGCTCACCCCCGACCACACCCTGCGCTTCAGCCTGGTGCGCGACGTGGCGCAGCTCG
This sequence comes from Phenylobacterium sp., assembly GCF_013822795.1. GTDB lineage: Bacteria > Pseudomonadota > Alphaproteobacteria > Caulobacterales > Caulobacteraceae > Phenylobacterium. Next base: position 120,236 of record NZ_PNLB01000008.1, read on the forward strand.
ACTTCGCGGAGTTCAGCAGCACGATCGATTTCGTCAACTCCTCGACCATCCAGGGCAATCCGAACCTGGTTCCGGAGACGGCCTGGAAGTCGCGGCTGGAATGGGAGGGACGCTTCGGCAAGCGCGCCGCCGTGACCCTGGTCGCCTTCGCAGACAAGGTGCAGGACGTCCACGACCTAGTCGAGATCGGCGGCTTCGACGCCTACGGCAACATCGGCGACGGCACGCGGGTCGGGGCCGAGGTCCGCGGGACCGTGCCGCTGGACCCGATCGGTCTTGCCAATGCTGAACTGCGCTTCAACGGCCTCTACCAGCAGACGCGCGTCACCGACCCGATCACCGGCCAGGAGCGCTCGTTCTCCGTGCCGCTGGAGCGCCAGGGCACCGCCTCCGGCGCGCCGGTGCTCAACGCCGGCAACAAGGACTGGGCCTATGTCGTGAACTTCCGCCAGAACCTGCCGGCGATCTCCTCGGCCTGGGGCGTCGCGGCCGTGCAGTGGGCCGAGCGCGAGGAGTACCGGCGGGCCGAAATCCTCACCTATGTCCGGCCCGAGCCGCGCATCGACCTTTTCTTCGAGACCACGCTGATCAAGCCGGTGACCCTGAAGCTCTACGTCAACAACATCCTCTCCTCGTCCGAGGAGCGGACGCGAACCTACTTCCTCGGCTCGCGCGCCGGCGGCCAGATCGACCGGGTCGAGGAGCGGCTGTCGGACGGCGGCCCCGAGGGCTCGCGCGCCATCGGGGTCCAGGTGTCGGGAAGGTTCTAGGCCTCGGCGGCGTCCATCGCCGCCTTGGCCGCGGCCATCATCTTGGCGAAGGCGCCGCTGCGGATCAGCTCGCGGCGCTCTTCGAGGCCGCGGTGCAGTTCGGCCAGGACCTTGGCGGCATGCTCGTTGGTCTGGATCGCCGCCCACCAGGCCGCGACGTTGGCCGCCTTCGGCACCGGGTTCTCGACACCAGTCCCCGGCAGCACGTTCTCGATCAGGAACAGGGCCGGCACCAGCGCACAGTCGGCCAGGGTCAGCCGGCCGCAGCAGGCGTAACCGTCGGTCCCGATCATCTTGTCGAGCGCCTTGACGTTGCGCACCACCTGGCCGCCGAGCAGATCGACGACCCCCTGGTCGCGCGGCTCCGCCCGCGACTGCGGGCCGAGCATGAACATGTTGTTCATCAGGTAGACGTCGCCGATCCGCGCCAGGGTGCGGATATGGGCGGTCTCACGTGGGGTGGCGCCCAGCAGCGAGGGCTGCGGATAGACCTCCTCGATGTACTCGGCGATGACCTCGGACTCCGGCATCAGGTCGCCGTCGATGTCGAGCACCGGAATGCGGCCGATCGGCAGCCGCTGGCGGAACGCGGGCATGCCGAAGTCGGCCGGGCGCACCAGCTCGATATCGGTGATGCCCTTGGCGTAGATCTGCATCCGCACGCGGGCGGAATAGGGGCTGAGATCCCCCGAATAGAGCTTGGGCATGGCGTGTCCTCCTGGTCGGCTTGTTTCCCGTTAAAGAGCACGGATTGCGCCCGCCGCCCATGGCTACGGCTGGAACAACCGCGCCAGGCCCCCGTTCCCTGCTGCCCCACTATCACCGCAAGGAGGAACGCCATGACCAGCCCCGCCGACCTGCGCGAAAAGCTCTGGAAGTCCCTGAAGTCCGACAAGACCCTGATGCTCGGCCTGGCCGGCGTCGACGAAGGTCACGGACAGCCGATGACCGCTCAGTTCGATGGCGACGACACCCGCGCGATCTGGTTCTTCACCTCGCGCGACACCGATCTGGCCCAGGCCCTCGGCGCGCGCCATGAGGCGGTCGCCCACTTCATCGACAAGGGTCACGACCTCTTCGCGACCCTGCACGGCGACCTGATCGTCGACAACGACCCGGCCACGATCGACCGGCTCTGGAACAAGTGGGTCGCGGCCTGGTTCGAGGGCGGCAAGTCCGACCCGAAACTGTTGCTGCTGCGCTTCGAGCCCGAGCGCGGGCAAATCTGGCTGAACGAGAACAGCCTGTTCGCCGGGGTGAAGATGCTGCTCGGCGCCGACCCCAAGAAGGACTTCGCCGACAAGACCGCCGAAGTCCGCCTCAACTAGACCCGGTAGAGCCGCACCGGCGAGCCGGCCGCGCGGGCGATCACCCGCTTGGCCTCAAGGTCGAGTTGCACGCACTTCAGCCACCAGCCGGCCTTGTCCCCGCCCGGGAACAGGTCGTCTGGCAGCTGGGACAGCAGCGCGGCCTTGGCCGCCGCCACCGTGAGGCCCGGCGCCTCGCTCGGCAGCGCCGCCAACAGCGCGGTCCTCATCGCCCCGTACTTGGCGGCGTCGACCCGCGTGGTGCGGCCAGGACTGTTGGGGTTCTCGACCTCGACCTTGTCCGACATACGCGTCTCCTCCCGTTGTTGTTATGTCAGTTCGCGGCGGCCGCGCCCGGATAGTGCACCTGAGCGCCCGGCCCCAGCGGCAGATCCAGCAGCACCCAGCCGACGGTCATGGCGATGCCCGCGGCCATGAAGCAGAGCGCATAGGGCAGCATCAGGGCCAGCAGCGAACCAACGCCCATGCCCCGGTCCCAGCGCTGGCCGAACGCCAGGATCAGCGGGAAATAGCTCATCAGCGGGGTCATGATGTTGGTGTAGCTGTCGCCCATCCGATAGGCGGCGGTGGTCATCTCCGGGCTGACGCCCAGCAGCATGAACATCGGCACCACCACCGGCGACAGCGCGCTCCACTTGGCCGAGGCCGAGCCGATGAACAGGTCCAGGAACGAGGACAGCAGCAGCACGCAGACCAGCAGCACCGCCGGCGGCAGGGCCATGGCCTGCAGCGCTTCGGCCCCGTTGATGGCGACGATCGGGCCCAGTCGCGACCAGTTGAACATCGCCACGAAGTGCGCGGCGAAGAACACGAAGACCAGGTAGGGCGCCATGGTGCGCACGCCGTGCTGCATCATCTGCACGACGTCGTCGGCCGAGCGCACCGTGCCGACCGCGCGCCCGAAGGCGATGCCGCTCAGCACGAACAGCAGGAAGAAGCCGGCGATCAGCGAGGCGTAGAGCGGCTGCAGCCGCGCCGGCCCGACGGCGTCCTGGTCGATGAACGGGGTGTAGCCGGGCCAGAGGGCGAGAGCCGCGAAGCTCGCCACCACCGCCAGCGCAGCCAGTCCGGCCCAACGCAGGCCCTTGCGTTCCTCGGCGGTCAGGCCGGCCTTTTCGAGGTCGGCGCGCAGTTCCTCGTCGACCACGCCGTTCCAGACCCCCAGCCGCGGCTCGACCACCTTGTCGGTCAGGAACCAGATGATCGGGGTGAACAGCAGGACGATGGCGCAGATGTAGTACCAGTTGCCGAGCGGGTTCATCGTCCAGTCCGGCTGCACGATGCGCGCCGCCTCCTGGGTGAAGCTCAGCAGCAGCACGTCGATCTGGCCGGGGATCAGGTTGCCGGCATAGCCGCCCGAGACCGCCGCGAACGCCGCCGCCAGCCCGGCCAGCGGATGGCGTCCGGCCACCGCGAAGGTGATCGCCGCCAGCGGGATGAACACCACATAGGCCGCGTCCGAGGCGTGGTGCGAGACCATACCGATCACCGCTACGATCGGGGTCAGCAGCGCCTTGTGGGCGTTCCCGAGCGAGGCGCGGATCAGCGCCGAGAACATGCCCGAGCGCTCGGCCACCGCCGCGCCCAGCATGATCGTCAGCACCAGGCCCAGCGGCGCGAAGCCGGCGAAGGTACGCGGCATCTCGGCGAACAGCTTGGCCACGTTGTCCTGCGAGAACAGGCTGGCGGCGCGATAGGTCAGCACGCCATTGGCGAGCTCGGCGTGCTCAGGCGCCTTGGTCCCCGAATAGGCCAGCGAAGCCTGCCAGCCCATCGCCGCGCCGAACGCGGACAGAAGCATCAGGGCGAAGATCAGATAGACGAAGATGATCGTCGGATCGGGCAGCAGATTACCCGCACGCTCGACGAACCCCAGGAAGCCGCGTTGGCGCTCGGGTCGGGTTTCGTCGCTCATCAGGGCTCCTGGCGCCGCTTGGAAAGGGCGACCTGTCTAGCCAAGCCTGTGGGCGGCGCCCATCAACAACTACTTGACCGCCTTGCCGGCGCTCCAGCCCGCAAACGCCGGTCGCGCGGACTGCGCGGCGACCGCCAGTGTCGTCTTGTCGAGCACGGCCATGAACGCGGCGACCGCCTCGGCCAGAACGCTGCTGGTTTCGCAGCCCAGCCGCAGCTCGCAGTTGGCGCAATCGGCCATGCGCATGCCCGGCTCGAGGGCGCGCACGACGTCGCCGACCGTGATCTCCGCGGGCGACCTAGCCAGCGCGACCCCGCCGTTGCGTCCGCGCAGGCTGCGGATGAAGCCGGTCCGCACCAGCGCCTGGGCGACCTTCGACACGTGATTGTACGACAGACGCTGATCCGCCGCGAAGCTGGGCAGCGAGATCGGGCCGCCCTCCGTCCGCGTCAGGACGATGAGAAGCCGCAGGCCGAAGTCGGTGTGCTGGGTAAGCTGCATGCCGGGATCAATGTGGAAAACACGCTTGATGCAATCAAGCAGATATAATACCGGCTTTTTAATTACCACTTTTAGGGAGCCCTATATGCGCGTCGCGTCCGCCCAGGCCATGGCCATCGTCAAGTCCACCGCCCCCGCCCTGCAGAAGCACGGTCTCGCCATCACCACCGCGATGTACGCGCGGCTGTTCGAGAATCCGGAAATCGAGGCGATGTTCGACCGCGCCGCCCAGGTCAGCGGCGAGCAGCCGCGCCGTCTGGCCGGCGCCATCCTCGCCTACGCCAAGAACATCGATAAGCTCGAGAACCTCGGGCCAGCGGTGCAGACCATGGTCGCACGCCACGTCGACACCGGCGTGAAGCCGGAGCATTACCCGCATGTGGCGGCCGCCCTGCTGCCGGCGATCCGCGAGGTGCTGGGCGCCGAGGTCGCGACCGACGAGGTGCTGTCCGCCTGGGGCGAGGCCTACTGGATGCTCGCCGACATCCTCATCGCCGCCGAGGCCCAGGCCTACGAGGACGCGCAGGCCGCCTGACGGCCTCTATTCGGGAACTGGCGGCGGGGCCTGGCGATACCAGGCCAACTGCTCGCTCGTCGCCAGCAACCGCCCGTCGCGCGACCAGTAGCTGGAGCGCTCGTCCGAGGCGCCGCCGCCTCCGACCCGGCCCTCGCACTCGATCAGGATGAAGTCGTCGCCCAGCTCGGCGATCTGCTCGACGCTCGCGTGCAGATAGGCGGTCAGCGACAGGGTCGTCGTCATCGCTCGGTCCAGGGCGTACATCGCGCGCGGCGCGGAGTTGTCCGTCACCATCGCCAGCAGCGCCTTGTCCCAGACGCCGTTGCGCGGCCGCACCCAGGCCAACGAACGGGAGTCGCCACCGGGCTTGGGCGGGAAGCCGTCCAGGGTCCGCCGCTCGAACGCCGAGGCGCCGAAGTGCAGCGGTCCGGCCGGGTGGTCGGGGGTGGGCAGCTCGTCCGGCGACGGCGCCTGCGGCAAGGTGGCGAAGGCGAACGGCGGGGTGGGCGGACGCCGCGCCATGGTGATCATCGCGTGGACGCCGACGTCCTCGACGCCCTGCGGCCGCAGCTCGACCTCCCAGACCCCGATCGAACCGCCCTGGCGCAGGCGCCGCGTGCGCACGTCCAGCTCGCCGGACGGCAGGCCCGCGGCGTAGGTCAGGGTCATCGACAGCACCTCGCCGGTCGCCTCGGGCTCGGCCTCCAGCGCCCGGACGCAGAGACCCAGCGCATAACCGCCCCAGAGGCCGCCGCCGGGATTGCGCCACTCGGGGGCGGCGAAGGTGGTCCACCGCCCGGGAGCGGCGGCGTGCAGGGCGATGTCGTAAGCGGGGTTCGAAGACGTCGTGGACATACCGCCGTTCTACTGGCCCGGCGCTCGCGCGCAAGGCCGCCGGCCGTCGGAATCCCGACGGCCGGCTGCGCCCTAGAACCTGTGGCGCAGGGTCAGCTGCGCGTTGCGCGGCTCGGCGTAGACGAAGCCGGCGAACCAGGCGTTGTTGCTGTAGTAGGTCTCGTCGAACACGTTGTTGACGTTGAGCTGCAGCGTCGTCTGTTCGGTGAAGTCGTACTGCGCCATCAGGTTCGCGACCACATAGGACGGCTGGCCGACGGCTTCGCTCAAGCCGCTGCCCGGATTGGTCGCGGTCTGCGGCGGCCGGCTTTCCCAGCGCAGCGAGCCGCCCACGCTCAGCCGGTCCAGCGCCCCCGACAGTTCGTACTTGGTCGAGAGCCGCAGCACCTTGCGCGGATGGTGCGCCTGGACGTGCACGCCGTCGCCGTCGCGGGCCGTGAACTGGCTCCAACCCACGCTGATGTCCCAGTCAGGCAGCGGCCGGCCGGCGAGCTCCAGCTCGTAACCCTTGGAGACCGTGCCCTCGGCCGGGCGGTAGGCCGGATCGATGGTGCCCGGCACGAAGTAGCCGGCGTCGACCACCGGGAAGTTGTTCTGCTCGACGCGGAAGATGGCGGCCGAGGCGCGCAGCAGGCCGCCCATCATGTCCGCCTTCAGACCGGCCTCGTAGTTGTCGCCTTCGAGCGGGTCGAGATACTTGCCCTCGCGATCGCGATAGTTCTGCGGATCGAAGATGCTCGTGTAGCTGACATAGGCCGACAGGGTGTCGTTGAAGTCGTAGATCAGGCCGACATAGGGCGTGAAGACGTTGCTTTCCTTCAGGGTGAAGGCGACCGGCGTGTAGGTCGCCACCTCCTCCTCGCGCTTCCAATTGGAGAGGCGGCCGCCGGCGATGAGCTTCAGGTTGTCGAGGATCTGGAACCTGGTCGCCGCATAGAAGCCGCTCTGTTCGGTCGTGCCGACGCCCGACATGTCATAGCGCGGACCCCAGACGGGCTCGGGATAGCTGCCGTCCCAGTGGTGGAAGTCGCCCGAGTCGGGGACCGCTCCCACCGGGTCCTGGTTGCTCCAGCCGTTGAGCAGGCGATTGTACATCGCCCCGACGATCAGCTCGTGCTCACGGCCGAACAGGTCATAGGCGCCCTTCACCGCCAGGCTGGCGTTCCATTGCTCGGGCGCGGTCTTGTACCAGTAGGGCCAGGCGCTCATGCCCAGGCCCGTCTGCCGGTCCAAGTCGCCCCACATCCACAGCAGCTTCGAGTCCTCTTCCTGCCGGTGGTAGCTGACGTCGCCGCGGATCGACCAGCGCGGGCTGAGCTGATGCTCGACCGTGACGAAGGCGGCCTGCTCGGTCGTGTCCCACTGGTTCCACTTCGCCGCGCTGGTCTTCGAGGTCGGCCAGTTGGTGCGCGTGCCGTCGGTATACCAGTAGGGAAGTTGGCCCCAGAGCACGCCGCTGCGCTCGTCCACCTGCTGGCTGGCGCCGAAGCTGAGGCGGGTGTTCTCGCCCAGGTCGGCGTCGATCACCCCATAGAGCGTGTAGCCTTTGGAGCTTTCGAGATCGACGAACGAGTCCTGGTCGTAGATCTGGGCGACGAAGCGGCCGCGCACGGAACCGTCGCGGGTGATCGGCACGGTGACGTCGGCCATGCCCGAGACGTGGTCCCAGGAGCCGACCTCCAAGGTCAGCTCGCCCGAGAACTCGCGAGCGTCGGCGTGCTTGCGGATCAGGTTGATCGAGGCGGACGGCTCGCCGGCCCCCTGCAGCAGGCCGGTGGCGCCGCGCACCACCTCGACCCGCTCGTAGATCGCCGTGCTGGTTTCCTCCAGGCCGATATTGCCGTTCTCGAACGGCACGCCGTCGAGCTGGAAGTTGGTGATCTCGAAGCCCCGCGCGGCGAGTTGGTTGCGCCCGCGATCGACGGCCTTCAGCGAGACGCCGGTGGTGTAGGCCAGCACATCGGCCACCTTGGAGGCGCCCTGGTCCTCGATCTGCTGGCGGGTGATGACGCTGAGCGACTGCGGTGTTTCACGCGGCGTGAGGCTCAGCCCCGTCGCCGTGGTGTTCGCGGTGGCGCCGCGCCCATAGACCACGATCGCCTCGACTTGCGTCTTGTCCTCGGCCTCCTCCGCGGCTGCAGCCGCCGGAATCAACACCGCCGCAGCGAGCGCAACCACCGACGCCGAGCGCGCCAAGCCAACCCGTCCTGCGACCCCTGGATGCACCCAAGCCATGCGACGCCCGCCCTATTCTTCGTTTCTGGAATGACGCTCGCCTATTGCATTTAAGAGTCACTTGCAAGATGTCGCCAGGGGCGGGCTGAACACGGCAGGTCGTCTGCGTCCTCCAAGCCTCACCCTGAAGGATCGCGGAACCAACCTCGAATACCGATGTTCTCAAGCCGGGCGGGAGAGAACGAGCGTCGGGTGACTGCGCGACGCCTGCTGGGGATTGGGCTCCGTCATGATTTCCACCCGCATATCCCGCAGCTCGCGTAGCTGGACGGCCGCCCTGAGCGCCGCCGTCCTATCGCTTGCGACGGCGCCGGCGGCCCGCGCCGACCAGGCGCCGCCCGCCGCCGAGAGCGCGACGACGCTGTTCCAGAACGTTCGCGTGTTCGACGGCAAGCACACGACCCTGTCGGCTCCGTCCAACGTGCTGGTCACCGGCAACAAGATCGCCCAGATCTCGACCGGGGCCATCGCCGCCCCGCCTGGCGCCAAGGTGATCGCCGGCGGCGGCCGCACCCTGATGCCGGGCCTGATCGACGCCCACTGGCACGCCATGCTGATCCGCGGGACGCCGACCGAGATCCTGTCCGGCGACGCCGGATACTCCAACCTGCTGGCCGGGGCCGAGGCCCACGACACCCTGATGCGCGGCTTCACCACCGTGCGCGACGTCGGCGGCCCGGCGTTCAGCCTCAAGCACGCCATCGACCAGGGCGTGATCGACGGCCCGCGCATCTATCCGTCCGGCGCGATGATCACCATCACCAGCGGCCACGGCGACTTCCGCCAGCTCACCGACCTGCCCCGGCGGGCCGGCCAGCTGACCCGGGTCGAGGAACTCGGCGGCGCGGCCATCGCCGACAGCCCCGACGAGATGCGCATGCGCGCCCGCGAGCAGCTGATGCAGGGCGCCTCGCAGATCAAGGTGACGGCCGGCGGCGGCGTCTCCTCGCCGTTCAGCCCGGTCGACGTCGCCACCTTCACCGAGCCGGAGCTGCGCGCCGCCGTCGAGGCCGCCGAGAACTGGGGGACCTATGTCGTCGCCCACGCCTTCACCGACGAAACCATCCGCCGCTCGATCAACGCCGGGGTGAAGGTCATCGAGCACGGCTTCCTGATGCACGAGGACACCGCCCAGCTGATCGCCCAGAAGGGCGTCTGGCTCAGCCTCCAACCGCTGCCCGAGGCGCTGCGCGAGGGCTTCCCGCCCGGCTCGGTCCAGCGTGAGGGCGCCGACGAGGTCTGGCCCGGGATCGACCGCACCTATCGCCTGGCCCGCAAGTACAAGCTCAAGACCGCCTGGGGCACCGACGTGCTGTTCTCGCAGGCCCTGGCCCAGCAGCAGGGCGCGATCCTCGCCTCGCTGGCGCGCTGGTACACCCCGGCCGAGGCGCTGATCATGGCCACCTCGACCAACGCCGAGCTGCTGCGCCTTTCGGGTCGCCGCAATCCCTATCCGGGCGCGCTGGGCGTCGTCGAGCAGGGCGCCTACGCCGACCTGATCCTGGTCGACGGCGATCCGCTGACCAACCTCAACCTGATCGCCGATCCCGCCCGAAACTTCCTGGTGATCATGAAGGACGGCAAAATCTATAAGGACACCCTGCCGAACTGACCCCGTCTTCGCGCCCAACGCCGCAGTTTGCCCCTCCCCCCTCCCCCTTGCGGCAGAGTCCCGCTATATGCGCGCCCATGAGCGCTCAGCCTGGCAAGACCCTTCGCGAAACCGCCGCCGAGTACGGCCTGAAGTCGGAAGAATTCGACGTCATCCTTCAACGCCTGAACCGCGAGCCCAACGAGGTCGAGCTGGGCGTGTTCTCGGTGATGTGGAGCGAGCACTGCTCCTACAAGTCGAGCAAGAAGCACCTGGGCAAGTTCCCGACTACGGGGCCCCGCGTGATCTGCGGCCCGGGCGAGAACGCCGGGGTGATCGACATCGGCGACGGCCAGGCCTGCATCTTCAAGATGGAGAGCCACAACCACCCGTCCTACATCGAGCCCTATCAGGGCGCGGCGACCGGCGTCGGCGGCATCATGCGCGACGTCTTCACCATGGGCGCGCGCCCGGTGGCGCTGCTCAACGCCCTGCGCTTCGGCGATCCCAGCCATCCGAAGACCAAGCGCCTGGTGTCGGGCGTGGTCAGCGGCATCGGCGGCTACGGCAACTGCGTGGGCGTGCCCACCGTCGCCGGCGAAACCAACTTCCACCGCGGCTATGACGGCAACATCCTGGTCAACGCCATGTGCGTGGGCCTGGCCGACGCCGACAAGATCTTCTACTCGGCCGCCCCGGCCGCCGGCCTCAGCGTCGTCTACTTCGGTTCGAAGACCGGCCGCGACGGCATCCACGGCGCGACCATGGCCTCGGCCGAGTTCGACGACGCCTCGGACGAGAAGCGCCCGACCGTGCAGGTCGGCGACCCCTTCGCCGAAAAGCTGCTGATCGAAGCCACCCTGGAGCTGATGGCCTCCGGCGCGGTCGCCGCCATCCAGGACATGGGCGCGGCGGGCCTGACCTCCTCGTCGGTCGAAATGGCCGGCAAGGGCGGGGTCGGCATCGAGCTGATCCTCGACAACGTGCCCCAGCGCGAAGAGGGCATGACCGCCTACGAGATGATGCTGTCGGAAAGCCAGGAGCGCATGCTGGCGATCCTGAAGCCGGGCCGCGAACGCGACGGCCACGCCATCTTCGAGAAGTGGGGCCTGGACGCCGCGATCATCGGCGTCACCACCGACACCGGCCACCTGGTGCTGAAGCACAAGGGCGACGTGGTCTGCGACGTGCCGCTGGCGCCGCTGTTCGACGACGCGCCGCTGTATGACCGTCCGTGGGTCGCCTCGCCGCAGCTGCCGCGCCTGACGCCCGCCGACGTCGCGGCCCCGGCCGACTACTCGGCCGCTGTGCTGACGCTGATGAGCAGCCCGGACATGGCCTCCAAGCGCTGGCTCTGGGAGCAGTACGACCGCCACGTCATGGCCGACACCCTCGAGGACTCGGCCACCGGCGCCGACGCCGGCATCGTGCGCGTGCACGGCTCGAAGAAGGCGCTGGCCGTCACTTCCGACTGCACCCCGCGCTACGTGCTGGCCGATCCCTTCGAGGGCGGCAAGCAGGTCGTGGCCGAAGCCTGGCGCAACCTGACCGCCGTCGGCGCCGACCCGATCGCGATCACCGACAACCTGAACTTCGGCAATCCCGAGCGCCCCGAGATCATGGGTCAGATCGTCCGCGCCATCGAGGGCATGGCGCAGGCCTGCCGCGACCTCGACTTCCCGGTCGTGAGCGGCAACGTCTCGCTCTACAACGAGACCAACGGCGCAGCGATTCCGCCGACCCCGACCGTCGGGGCCGTCGGCCTGATCGCCGACTACGCCCACCGCGCCGACTTCGCCGGCATGAAGGACGGCGACGCCCTGGTGCTGATCGGTTCGACCGTCGGCGAGCTGGGCGCCTCGATGTACCTTCGCGAGGTTCAGGGCCAGGAAGCCGGCGCGCCGCCGCCCGTCGATCTGGCGCTGGAACGTAAGGTCGGCGACCTGGTGCGGAACCTGATCCTTTCGGACCAAGTCACGGTTTGCCATGACCTTTCCGACGGCGGACTGATCGCCGCCGCGGCCGAGATGGCGCTGGCCTCGAAGACCGGCTTCACGCTGCAGACGGGCGGTTCGATCCCCGCCCACGCCTTCCTGTTCGGCGAGGACCAGGCCCGCTATCTGGTCGCCGTCAAGGACGCCGCCCCGATCCTGGCGGCCGCCCAGGCGGCCGGCGTCGAAGCAGCCGTCATCGGCAAGGCCGGCGGCGGCGACGTCGCGGTAGCGGGGCTCTTCACCCTGCCGCTGGCCAAGCTGCGCAGCGAGCACGAGGGCTGGATGCCGGCCTATATGGGCGGCTGATGTCCAAGCTCCGCCGCCTCATCGACCTGCCCGGGATCCGCGACCTTGAAGACAAGGCGCTGATGCAGCCGCGATATGCGGACGCCGACGCCCGCGCGACCTATCCCGAGATCGACGAGGTCTCGCGCGCGCTGTTCGGCATCACCCAGGACGAGGCCGACGACGTTCCGCGCCCCGAGGGCTGGGACCGGATCGACCGCAAGCCGGTCCGTGACCAGGTCATCGCCCTCGAGGCCGAGGGCTGGGACGTCACCGACGACAAGCGCCGGCCGCTGCGGATGCTCGACCACTTCGCGCCGCAGCTCTGGCTGGCCTTGCGCGGCGTCGCCGGCGAGCTGCCGTTCCAAGCCGAAGCTGACCCGGACGAGGCGGTCTATTCGTCCCTTGCCGCCGACGCCGCCAAGTTCCGGCGCGACCGCCGCTAAGTCGAAGGCGACAGATGCATCCGGGGGCGAGATGCGCGCGTAGGTAGGGATATGACCCGCCTGCTCGCCCTCGCCCCGTTCCTGCTGCTGGCCGCCTGCGCCAGCGCTCCGACCCGCTCGGGTTTCCTCTCCACCTATGACGGCCTGACGCCGCGCACCGACACGGTGCGCGCCAAGGTCGAGCAGCGCCGCGACGAGGCGACACTGGCCGAGGTCCGTCAGGTCGCCATCGAACCGACTGTGCTTATGGGCCCGGGCGGCTGGCTCACCCCCGGCGAGCAGGTGCTGCTGCAGAGGGAGCTCGACGCCCAGCTCTGCTTTGAGCTCTCGGAGCGCTTCGAAATCCACCCTGCCGCGCCCAACCGGGTGCGCGTGGCGATCACCCGCGTCGATCGGACCGGGCGGGCCGCCTCGGTCGCCTCCGCCGCGGCAGGCTTCTTCATTCCCGGCCCCTTGGGACTGCGCGCGCCCGGAACGCTCGGGTCGCTGTCGGCCGAGGCCGAGATGCTGCAGGGCGAGCGGCAAATCGTGGCCGTCAGCTGGAGCCGCAGCGCCACCGCCATCGGCACGGACGATCCCTCGCTCAGCCGCGTGGGCGACGCCTTGCAGTTCGCCGAGCCGTTCGCGGACGCGGTCGCCGCGGCGATGACGCCGGAGGGCCTGAAGTCGCGTCCGATCCCCAAGCCGGACCCCTGCGCCGAGTTCGGCGGCCGCTTCCGGCCGGAAGGCTGGGCGGCCAAATTCGCCACCGGCCTCTACGTGCCGGAGATGAGCGGCGCGAAAGCGAGCGACAAGGGCAAGCGCTAGGCGGTGGCCTTGGCCAGCAGCTCCAGAGCCGCGGCCGCGAACGCCTCCATGTTGGCGACGCGGTCGTCCGATCCAGTCTCGATGGTGGTCACGAACTCGACCGGGCCCGAGATCGCCACGCAAGTGTGGCCGGCGGCGTCCCCGTAGCCGTTGCCGGTCGGCCCGGCGGCGCCGGTCTCCGATACGCCCCAGGTCGCGCCGAAGCGCTCGCGGACGGTGCGGGCCAGCAGCAGGGCGTAGGGCTCGCTGGCCGAGCGCATGCCTTCCAGCGCCTCCTTCGGGATCTCCATCAGCATCACCCGGGCCTTGGGCGTGTAGACCACCCCGCCGCCGAGATAGAAGGCCGATGCGCCCGGCACGCTGAGCAGCGCGGCGCTGATCAGACCGCCGGACGAGCTTTCGGCCACCGCCACACGCTCCTTGCGCGCCTTTAGCTGCTCGCCGATCTGGGCGGCCTGAGCCATCAGAGCCTGCATTCGGTTACTCCTCGTCCAGTCGATAGGTCGTCCGCGCCACGTCGCGGAACAGCAGCGCCTTTTCGTCGGCGCTGGCGCCGGACGCCAGCCGCTTCAGCGCGTTCCAGAGGGTGGCGTAGTCGCAACTGACCCGGTCGACCGGGAAGTTGCTTTCGAACATCGCCCGCTGCGGGCCAAACAGTTCGATGCAGGTCTCAATGTAGGGCCGCCAGGCGTCGGCGAGCTCCGCCGAGGACGGCAGGCTTTCACGCTTGTGGAACTCAAAGCCGCAGATCGCCATGCCCAGCCCGCCCAGCTTGACGACGACGTTCGGGCGCTGGGCCACTTGCGCCATGTCGCGCTTCCAGCGCGCGAACTCCTCGTCGCGACGGCCGGCATAGGGCCCGATGCCGAGGACGCCGCCGACATGGTCGAGCACGATGGAGGTTTCCGGGAAGGCGGCGGCGAGATCGGCCACCTCCGGCAGTTGCGGGTGAAACTGCCAGGCCTCGAACGACAGGCCGTTGGGCGCCAGCTGGGCGAAGCCGCGGCGAAAATCCTCGCGCCCGTACAATCCCTGCGGGGGATTGGTGTGGCCGTTGCGCACGTCGTCGCTGGGGTCCCAGGCGCCGGTATGCCGGATGCCGCGGAACCGGCCGCCGCCGGCGCGGATGTGGCCCGCAAGCGCTTCGCCGACGTCGGCATGGGTCAGGTCGGCGAACCCCACGATCCCGGCGCAGGCCCGCACCGAGCCGTACCGGCCGCTGGCCGACATCGCCGCCACGCCGTTGACGAACTCGGTCTCGCCCACCGGCGACAGCAGGCGACTCGTATCGGCGCTGTACATGGCCCCGCACTCGACGAAGACCGTGCTCTCGACTTTGTGGCCCGCCCCGAGGTCGGCCAGCAACTCGTCCAGCAGGTATCGCCCGTTCGGGAAGTCCCAGAGGTGGTGGTGCGGATCACAAATCGGCAGGTCCGGTTCAATGATCTCCTCGGTCACGCCCTCTCCCCCGCTCGTTTTTCTTGGCTTCCGTACGCCGGCGCGCTCATGATGCCCGCCAATTAGAACGACCGCCATTTCTTCGGGAGGATTTTTATGGACGCCCAGTCTCAGTGGACCGGCCTCGACGCCGCGCGCCTGGAACGCATTACCGACCACCTCGAGCGCAACTACATCGGCCCGCAGAAGATCATGGGCGCTCAGCTCGCCGTCGCCCGCCGCGGCCAGGTCGCCTTCCGCAAGTCCTTCGGCTCGATGGACCTGGAGCGGAACAAGCCGATGGCCGACGACGCCATCTTCCGCATCTATTCGATGACCAAGCCGATCACCTCGGTGGCGTTGATGATGCTGTACGAGAAGGGCTACTTCCAGCTCAACGACCCGGTCAGCCGCTACGTGCCCTCCTGGAAGAACCACCGCGTCTACGTCTCCGGCGAAGACGAGACGATGGTCACCGAGCCCGCCCGCCGGCCCATCTCCTTCCGTGACGTGCTCTCCCACACCGCCGGCCTGACCTATGGCGGCGGCCTGGCCGGCGTCGGCCTCCAGCACCCGGTCGACAAGCTCTACCGCGCGCTCAAGGTCCGCACCCTCGGCGGCGAGGACACCATGCAAGGCTTCCTCGACAAGCTCGGCCAGGTGCCGCTGGTCTATCACCCGGGCGAGCGCTGGATGTACTCGCTGGCCACCGACGTCTGCGGAGCCCTGGTCGAGGTGATTTCCGGCAAGCCGTTCGGCCAGTACCTGCAGGACGAGATCTTCGGCCCGCTGGGCATGAAAGACACCTCGTTCTCGGTCGCCCCGGACAAGGCCGACCGCTTCTGCGCCAACTACCAGCGCGGCCCGGACAAGAAGCTGAAGCTGATCGACGATCCGGCCACCAGCGTCTTCGCGCGCCCGGCCAGCTTCGAATCCGGCGGCGGCGGCCTGACCGGTACGATCGACGACTACATGCGCTTTTGCGAGATGCTCCGCCGCGGCGGGGAACTGGACGGTGTCCGCATCCTGGGCCCGCGCACCCTGGAAATGATGCACATGAACCACCTGGCCGGGGGCCAGGACCTGTCGACCATCGCCATCGGCAGTTTCTCGGAGACCGCCAATGACGGCGTCGGCTTCGGGCTCGGCTTCGCCTCCACCAAGGGCCAGGTCGAGACCGGCTCGCTCGGCGCCGGCGACTACTATTGGGGCGGCGCAGCCTCGACCATCTTCTGGGTCGACCCCAAGGAGGAGCTGTCAGTGGTGTTCATGACCCAGCTGATGCCGTCCGGCACGTTCAACTTCCGCGGCCAGCTGAAGAGCCTGATCTATTCGGCGATCGTCGACTAGGGCCTGAAGGGACGTCGATGGAGCTGCTCGTCAACATCGACGTCCCCGACCTGGCCGCAGCGGAGGCCTTCTACACCACCGCCTTCGGGCTGACGGTGACGCGCCGGTTCGGCGACGGCGGCGTGGAGCTGTCAGGACTGCCGGTCCGCATCTACCTTCTAGAGAAAGCCGAGGGGTCGATCGGGGCGGGCCAGGACGTCCGACGCTATGTGCGCCATTGGACCCCGGTGCATTTCGACATCGTCGTCGAGGATCTCGATCCGGCCCTGGCCCAAGCGCTGGCCGCCGGCGCGACACTGGATTTCGAACCACGCACCCATGCCTGGGGCCGCATCGCGGTGCTCGCCGATCCGTTCGGCAACGGCTTCTGCCTGCTGCAGTTTCTGAACCGCGGATATGACGAGATCGCACCTGCGATCTGACCGGTGACGCCCGGCGAACCCATATGGCAATCCAGCGGTTGTTAAGCTTTCTGCCGCACTAAAGATTCGCCGAGTGGAGTTCCCCCGATGCCCATGTCCATCGCTGACTTGGAAGCCAATCTGAAAGAAGCGTTCCCGGACGCTGAGATCGCCATCGACGATCTGGCCGGCGACGGTGACCATTACCGCGCCCGCATCGTGTCCCCCGCCTTCGCCGGCCTCTCGCGCATCAAGCAGCACCAGCTCGTCTACGGCGCGTTGAAGGGCAAGGTCGGCGGCGAACTGCACGCCCTGGCCCTCGAAACCTCCGCGCCGGTCTAAGGGGACCCAGCCCGTGCGCTACCGTCCCTTCGGCGCATCGGGAAAGGCGGTTTCCGCCGTCAGCCTTCTATTGCGCGACGCGCCGAACATGGGCTCGCCCAGCGCCTGGCGCAGCCTGATCATCTCGGCGATGGAAAGCGGCGTGAACAGCTTCGAGGCGACGGCCGGATCCGACGTCCTGGCGATGGGCCTGGGCGAGGCGCTCAGCGTCGTCGAGCGGCGGCTGATATTCCTGGGCTGGCGTTTGCGCGGCAACCCGGCCGGCGCAGTCACCGGCCGCGACATCGCCGATAGCGTTCGGGCCGCCCTCCAGCGTACTCGCGCCGGCTATCTCGACCTGCTGATGCTGGACGAGACCGCAGCGGAGACCATGACGCCCGACGCGCTCACCTATCTCGCCGACCTGCGCAACGCCGGGGTCTGCCTGCAGATCGGCGTCGTCGGCGAGGGACCGGTGATCGACAAGTGCATCGCCAACGACGCCTTCGACGTGCTGGCCACGGGCTTCAGCCTGGTCTCCGACTGGCAGACCCGCCGCCGCATCCGCGACGCTTCGGCCGCCAACATGACGCTGATCGGCTGTGACCCTTTCCCAAGCGGCCTGCAATCTGGCCCCTCGTCTCGCGCCGAAATCGAGCGGCCAATGCGCCGGGGCCTGCTTGGCGGGCGTCGGCAAGATCCAACGCCGAGCTCCAACACCTACGGCTTTCTGCACGACACGCCGGGCTGGTCCTGCGAGGAACTGTGCCTGGCCTTCGCCCTGACCGAGCCAGCCTTCGCCACCATCCAGCTTGAGGCCGGGCGCGCGGACATGATCGAACGCATGTCCACCGTCACCGACAAGGACCTGCCGACCGGCGTCGCCGCCCAGATCGAGATGGCGCGCTTCGGCCAGATCGCCGCACAGCGACGGGCCTGACGACGCGGCCGCTTGACCCCGGCGCTCCGGCTCCCTAGCTCTGGGACGAATTCTTCGCCGCAAAGGCTCCAGTCATGACCGACGCCACGACCGCAAATCCCGTCCACGACTTCATCGCCAAGGCGGTGGCCGACCATCCGGTGGTGCTGTTCATGAAAGGCGTGCCGGAAGAGCCCCGCTGCGGCTTCTCCTCGGTCGTCGTGCAGATCCTCGACCACCTCGGCGCGGACTTTGTCGGCGTCGACGTCCTGCAGAGCGAGCCCCTGCGCGAAGGCATCAAGACGTTCACGGACTGGCCGACCATTCCGCAGCTCTATGTGAAGGGCGAATTTGTCGGCGGCGCCGACATCATCCGCGAAATGTTCCAGTCTGGCGAACTGAAGACCCTGCTGACCGAACAGGGCGTCCTGACGGCGTGAGCCGCCTGCTCGAACCGCCGCCCGGCCGCCAGGTCTTCACGCTCCAGTTCACGCCGGCGGAGTCCGACATCGACGCCAACGGCCACGTCAACAACGTGGTCTATGTGCGCTGGATTCAGGACATGGCCACGTCGCACTGGGCGTCGCGGCAACCCGCCGAGGACCAGGCCCGCTGGGCCTGGATCGTGCTGCGCCACGAGATCGACTATCGCCGCGCCCTGATGCCAGGCGAGACCGCCACGGCCCGCACCTGGGTGGCCGAAACCGCCGAAGGCCCACGCTTCGACCGCTTCGTGCGGATCGACGGTCCCGACGGGGCCATGTGCGCGCAGGCGCGGACGGAATGGTGCATGATCGACGCCGCCACGGGTCGCCCCAAGCGCGTCACACCCGACATCGTGGAACGGTTTACCTGACGCCTGACCGGGAGGGATCTGCGTGAGCCGGACGACAGAGATCCTCCCCCTTCGCTGCGGCACGCTCCGCGCGCCGGGCAAGATGCTGGAACGCGGCGCCCAGGGCGACTTCACCCTGCCCGTCTACGCCTTCCTGATCACCCACACATCCGGCCGGGCCGCCGTGTTCGACGCGGGGCTGTCGCCCAGCGACCATGACCAGGTGTTGTTCGACGCCTTCCACAACGCGCTGCCGCCCGGCCATGACGTCGCCGCGCGGGTGGCGGCCGCGGGCGTGGAGCCGGGCCGTATCGAGGCGCTGGTGATCTCGCACTCTCATTACGACCATGTCGGGGGCGCGCACCTGCTGCCCAACGCTCGGGTGATCATTCATCGTCGTGAAGAGCTGCGCACGCTGGATGCCGGCCGCGACATGCTGCGGGTCGACGAAACCCACGACGTGTTCGGCGACGGTTCGGTCGAGGTGTTCGCCACGCCCGGGCACACCTGCGGCCATCAGTCGGTGCGCGTGTTCCGCGAGGGCGGCGCCGACATCCTGGCGGGCGACGCCTGCTACTTCTGCCGATCCCTTGATCACGACGAGGTCGACCAGCCCTTCCCGTTCGACAAGGCGCAGTATGTGGCGACCAAGCGCCGGTTGGCGGCGATGCGGGCGCAGGGCGACTTCGTGATCCCCGGCCACGACGAGAGCTTCCTCGACCAGATCCCGCCCGGCAGTGCTGTAAAAGCGAGCCCGCTCAGCCGTCTCTAGAGACCCGGCCCGGTCCAGGCGGTCACGGGATTGAGCAGAAACACCGTCGCGCGCGGCTCCAGGCCGAGCTCGGCCCAGGTGAAGCGCAGCTCGGTCTTGCCCATCGCGAAGGAGCGGCATTGGTCCAGGCGCTTGCGGGCGAACGACACGGTCGGCGCCAGTCCCTTGCGATCGACGTAGAACGCGAAGTCGTCCTTGCGGGTGCAGCCGTTCGAGGCGACCTGGAGCGTCAGAGCGTCCCGCCCGGCGATGGCCGAATAGACGGCCTCCAGCTCCGGATGGGTGGCCGCGGAAGGCATCACCACCGCAGGCGCGGTGGCGCACCCGGTCAGCAGGCCCAGGCCCGCCAGAAGCACTAGTCGACGATTCATCGGCGGACTCGGCCACAGATCGCCCAAAAGCAAAAGGCCCCGGATCGCTCCGGGGCCTTCGCAATTTCGATCTGGTCTTTGGCGCCGATTAGGACGCGTAGAATTCGATAACCAGGTTCGGCTCCATCTTCACCGGGTACGGGACCTCGGAGAATTCCGGAACGCGGACGAACTTGGCGGTCATGCCCTTCGGATCGAGATCGATGTAATCCGGGGTGTCACGCTCGCTCGACTGGAGGGCTTCCAGCACCAGGGCCATGTTGCGCGAACGCTCGCGCACGGTGACCACGTCGCCGACCTTCACGCGGTAGGAGGCGATGTTGACGCGCTTGCCGTTCACCAGGACGTGGCCGTGGTTCACGAACTGACGGGCCGCGAACACGGTCGGCACGAACTTCGCGCGATAGACGACGGCGTCCAGACGGGATTCCAGCAGGCCGATCAGGTTTTCCGAGGTGTTGCCCTTGCGGCGGGCGGCTTCCTCGTAGGTGCGCGAGAATTGCTTCTCGGTCAGGTTGCCGTAGTAGCCCTTCAGCTTTTGCTTGGCGCGCAGCTGCAGGCCGAAGTCCGAGACCTTGGACTTGCGACGCTGGCCGTGCTGGCCGGGGCCGTAGGCGCGCGAGTTGATCGGCGACTTCGGACGACCCCAGATGTTTTCGCCCATCCGGCGGTCGATTTTGTACTTGGCGCTCTGGCGCTTCGACATACTCGTCTCTTTCAATCGGACCTGGGCCGGCGTCCCCGCAAGTGGGAACGCGATCTCAACGGCGGCGTCAGGTCACCCGTCATAGATCGCGGACCGCCAGACGAGGTCCGGCGGCGCGAAGGGGCGGTGTATGACGTCCGCAGGCCGAAGAGTCAATCGGGGCAGGCTTTTGCGCCTATTTGCAGCGCGCCTTGCCCAGCAGGTCGACGCGGCAGCTGCTCTTGTTTCCGCGGTCGTCGCTGACCACGGTGTTGCCCAGCACGTCGCGGCGGACGGTGGTGCGATTGCCCTCGCTGTCCTCGATGATGCGGTTACCCAGCACGTCGCGGCGCACCGAGACCTGGTTACCGTACTCGTCGACCCAGGTCGCCTTGCCCAGCACGTCCTTCGTGGCGACCACCGAGTTGCCGTAGATGTCGTAGCAAGTCGTCCGGCCGACGTCCTCGTGGCACATCACCTGAGCGGCGGCCGGGGTGGCGGCGAGGGTCAGGACCGCAAAGGTCAGGGCGAGAGTCTTCACAGGCGCACCTCAAGCGTTAGCACGGACCACCCTAGCGCGAAGCGGCCGCGCTCGCCAGGAGCCGGGCTAGCCCCCGATGCGTCGCGACAGACGGCCAGCAGCGTCCCGCGCCTCGCTCCACCACAGTCGGACCAAGTCGCCGGCGTCGCCCGAACGCGCCAACCGCACGCCCTGGCCGGCCCATAGCGATATCATCTCTGGATCGCCGGCCTTGGCGGCCGCGGCCCGCAGCGGCTGGGTCAGGCGGTTCTGCACCGGATAGGCCGGGACCTCGTCCTGCTCCGCGCGAAGCTCGCGCATGAAGCGGTTCTCGATGCCGCGCGCGTAGCGGCCGGTGAAGGCGCGGGTCAGGCGTGTGGCTTCGTCGTCGGCGGCTTCGATCGCCCGCTTCCAGGGCGCGCTGACGCCGGTCTGGTCGGAAAGCAGGAAGGCCGTGCCCATCTGGACGGCGCTGGCGCCCAGAGCCAGGGCGGCGGCGACGCCGCGCCCGTTCATGATCCCGCCAGCGGCGATGACCGGCAGGTCGACCGCTTCCAGAATCAACGAGGTCAGCGGCAGCGTACCGACCAGGCTGGCCTCCGGTTCCGCCAGGAAGTGACCGCGGTGACCGCCGGCCTCGTAGCCTTGCGCGCAGATCCCGTCGGCTCCGACTTCGGCCCAGGCCCGCGCCTCAGCGACGGTAGTGGCCGTACCGACGACCAGCGTGCCGGCGCGGTGCAGCGACTCCACATGATCCGGGCGAAGAATGCCGAACGTGAACGAGGCCAGCGGCGGGGCGGCGCGGGTCAGGGCGGCGAGCTGCGCCTCGAAGTCGGGCGCGAAACTGTTGGGATGGCCGGGCAAGGCCTCGCCCAGGTCGGCGTACCAGGGGGCCAGCCTGGCGAGCGCGGCTTCGACCACCGCGCCGTCAGGTTCGGCGCGCGGCGCCATCAGCAGGTTCACCCCGAACGGGGCGTCGGTGGCCGCGCGCATGCGCTCCACTTCCGGCTCGATCTGATCAGGGGCGAGCGCTCCGGCGGCCAGCGAGCCCATACCGCCGGCGCGCGACACCGCCATCGCCATTTCAAAAGGCGAAGCGCCGACCATCGGAGCCTGGAGAATCGGGATCGCCAGGCCGTCGAGCAGGTCGCGCAACGCCATCACTCTTCTCCTTCGGCCGCCTTCTTGCGGGCCAACTTCTCGAGCGAGCGGCCCCTGCCCTTCGACAGCGCCGTGACCACGCCGCGGAAGGTGCGGACCTCCTGGTCGGAGAAGCGCGCCCGGCCCAGCGCCGAGCGCAGGTTCTGCACCATGGACGGCTTCTTTTCGGGGGGATGGAAGAAGCCTGCGTCGTCCAGCTCGCGCTCGAAGTGCTCGTAGAGGCCGAGCATCGCGGCGGCGTCGGCCGGCGGCGGTCCCTCGCGGAAGATCGGCGGCGCGCCCGACTCGACGGTCATGCGCCATTCGTAGGCGTTGATCGCCACCGCCTGGGCCAGGTTCAGCGAGCGGAAGCGCGGATCGATCGGCAACGTCACCACGGCCTGGCAAAGCGCGATGTCCGCCGTCTCCAAGCCCGCCCGTTCGCCGCCGAACAACAGCCCGACAGCGCGGCCCTCGGCCACCTCGTGCGACAGGTTGGCCGCCGCCTCGCGGGGGCCAAGGATCGGCAGCTGCAGCTCGCGCGGCCGCGCGGTGGTGGCGTAGACAAGATAGAGGTCGGAGATCGCCGCCTCCACGCTGTCGTAGACCCGCGCGCCGTTCAGCGGCCATTCGGCCCCGGACGCCGCGGCCCAGGCCCGCTCTTGAGGCCAGCCATCCCGGGGATTGACCAGGCGCAAGTCGGCCAAGCCGAAGTTGGCCATCACCCGCGCGACGGCGCCGATGTTCTGGGCCAATTGCGGCACGTTGAGGATGATGCAGGGCGGTGCGGCGGCTTCCATGCCGCGTTTTGGGATGCGAGGGGCCGAAAATGCAAGCGCCGCCTGCCAGATCGCGCCCATCGCAGGTCAATAGGGGGTGAGCCACCCTTTGCGTCTGGGCCTTGGCCTAGTATACGGCCCTTACCCTATCTACCCTACCCTATCCTAGCCGTTACGCCCCCGGAGCGCTCTGCCCTCATGGCCAAGATTAAAGTCGCGAACCCCGTCGTAGACATCGACGGGGACGAGATGACCCGCATCATCTGGAAGTGGATCAAGGACAAGCTGATCTTCCCGCATCTGGATATCGATCTGGATTACTACGACCTGGGAATCGAGCACCGCGACGCCACCGACGACAAGGTCACCGTCGACGCGGCTGAGGCCATCAAGCGTCATGGCGTCGGCGTGAAGTGCGCCACCATCACCCCGGACGAAGCGCGGGTCGAAGAGTTCGGCCTGAAGAAGATGTGGAAGTCGCCGAACGGCACCATCCGCAACATCCTCGGCGGCGTGGTCTTCCGCGAGCCGATCATCTGCAAGAACGTTCCGCGCCTGATCCCGGGCTGGACGCAGCCGATCATCGTCGGCCGTCACGCCTTCGGCGACCAGTACAAGGCCACCGACTTCCGCGTGCCCGGCAAGGGCCGCCTGACCATCAAGTGGGAAGGCGAGAACGGCGACACCATCGAGCATGAAGTGTTCGAGTTCCCGGGCGGCGGCGTCGCTATGGGCATGTACAACCTCGACGACTCGATCCGCGAGTTCGCGCACGCCTGCCTGAACTACGGCCTGCAGCGGAAGTACCCGGTCTACCTGTCGACCAAGAACACGATCCTCAAGGCCTATGACGGCCGCTTCAAGGACATCTTCGCCGAGGTCTACGAGGCCGAGTACGCCGCGAAGTTCAAGGAAGCCGGCATCGTCTACGAGCACCGCCTGATCGACGACATGGTCGCCTCGGCCCTGAAGTGGTCCGGCGGCTTCGTCTGGGCCTGCAAGAACTACGACGGCGACGTGCAGTCCGACCAGGTCGCTCAGGGCTTCGGCTCGCTGGGCCTGATGACTTCGGTCCTGATCACCCCGGACGGCAAGATCATGGAATCGGAAGCCGCCCACGGCACCGTGACCCGTCACTTCCGCCAGCATCAGCGCGGCGAGTCGACCTCGACCAACTCGATCGCCTCGATCTTCGCCTGGACCCAGGGCCTGAAGCATCGCGCCAAGCTCGACGGCAACGCCGAACTGACCCACTTCGCCGACACCCTGGAGAAGGTCTGCGTCGACACCGTCGAAGCCGGCTCGATGACCAAGGATCTGGCGCTGCTGGTCGGCGACACCCAGGGCTGGCTGACCACGGAAGGCTTCATCGACAAGGTCGCCGCCAATCTGGAAGCGGCCCTGGCGAAAACGCCCGCCTAAGGCTGTGAACGACCGCGCGCGAGAGGACTGGAGCCTCGCCCGCGCGGTCTTCCGCCTGATCGTTACGTTGGGAACGGCGCTGGTCTTCGCGACCGCGCCGTTCTTTGCATTTTGGGTCCGCCTGCCCGCCAAAGGGGCCACGTGAGGCTGGCGTTCCTCGTCGTGCTGGCCGCCTGGTCGGTTGCAAGCATCGCCGCAGCCGCGCCGCTGCGAGCCTGCACACCGCCTGTCCACGTCTCGCCAGCGCCGGCCCAGCGTCCGCCCGAGCGCGAGATCGTGCGCGATACGCCGACCGCCTCGTACATGCTCGCGCTGACCTGGTCGCCGGAGTGGTGCCGGCCCCGCGGGGGATCGCCCGAGGCCCGGTTCCAATGCCGGCAGAACCACATGGGTTTCGTCGTCCATGGCCTCTGGCCGAACGGACCGGGCAAGCGTCATCCGCGCTACTGCGCGAAAGCGCCGGCGATCAGCGCCGCCACGGTGCGCCGGCACTACTGCATGACCCCCTCGGCGGACCTGCTGCAGCACGAGTGGGCGGCCCACGGCACATGCGGCTGGAAGACGCCTGACGCCTACTTTGACAAGGCGCAGGCCCTGTGGCGGGCGATCGACGCGCCTGATCTCGCCTTCGCTGCCGGCCGCGAGGTGACCGCCGGCGACGTCCGCGACGCCTTCGTGGCGCGTAATCCGGCCCTTCGCCGTAACGGGCTCTACATCAAGGTCGTAGACGGCAACCGCCTGCAAGAAGTGCGGATCTGCCATGATCTGCGCTTCCGGCCTGCCGCCTGTCGCAGCGGCCTAGGCGCGCCCGACCACGCCCGCATCCGGATTCAACACTAGCCGTTCGTTCTTGTTATGTTCGCATCTCGGCGCTAGGGTCCGGCCCTGAACAAGGGAGACGGACGACATGATCGGCTATGTCACGATCGGGGCGCTGAACGTCGAGGACGCGATGCCGTTCTACGACGCTGTGCTGGGCGCCATCGGATACGAGCGGCAGTTCTTCGACAGCGGCTGGGCCGGCTACGGCCCCAAAGGCCAGGAGGCCAACACCTTCGTCTGTCCGCCCTTCGACGGCCAGCCGGCGCGCGGCGGCAACGGCGTCATGATCGCCTTCCGCGGTCCCAGCAAGGAAGCGGTCGATGCGGCCCATGCCGCGGCCCTGGCGTTCGGCGGGTCGGACGAGGGGGCTCCGGGACCGCGCCCTGCAGATTCGACGTCGTTCTATGGCGCGTATGTGCGCGACGCGACGGGCAACAAGATCGCGATCTTCGCTCGCCCCTGAACCGCGGGAGTTCGAGCGATCGCGCGGACAAACAAAAAAGGCCGGGGTCACCCCCGGCCTTTCTGCTGACTGATCGTCAGATCAAGCCGCGACGAGCGTCTCACGACGACGACGGATGGCCACGCCGGCCAGACCGAAGCCGGTGATCATCATCGCCCAGGTGGCCGGCTCCGGCACCGCCGACGGCAGGTCGACGAGCTTGAAGTTGGCGGTCACCACGGCGCCGTACTGTTGGCCCGGCTTGGTTTCCGGGTTGAGCGAGTACTTGCCCCAGTTGAACGTGGCGTCGTTCAGTTTGACTTCCAGCTTGCCGCCGTTGCCGAAGGTGTAGATGGCCGGGCCGTCAAACTCGACCTTGCCGCCTTCGCGGAAGAAACCCCAAACGCCGAAGGTTTCGCCGCCGATCGGGCCACCAGCCCACGGGCCGGTCGGCGAAGTGAACTGCAGCTGCACGAAGATCGGGCTGTGGGCCAGATCGTCCCAGCCGATGTCGGCCTCGTTGGTCCAGATCGAGAACAGACCGACCGGGGCGCTGGTCACGCCGACTTCCAGCGGCAGGCTGAAGCTGTTGAAGTTGCCGGTTTGGACGACCAGACCCGGATCGTTCTGATTGGCTTGGACGTTGTTGACGCCGCCCGAGAAGACAGTGGCCGCTTCAGCGGCCGGAACGGCGGCGAAGCTGAGCGCCAGCGCAGCGGCGGCAGCGGGCAGATACTTAAACATTGAACCCATCCTTAGGTTGATCCTGCGCCCCGCAAGGCGCCCCTCTGGATGGTGAACTAGAGCTTAACTTAACATCTGGCAACGCCACTCGCCTCACACGGGTATGCAAATTTTACATTTCGCGGAGCGGCGTTCGATTTTTCCTCGATCACGGTTAATCCCTGCCCGCCAAACGAAAAGGGGGCGCATCAGCGCCCCCTCCACGTCCTTCGGACTGAGCCGAATCAGGCCCCGAGCAGCGCCTTGATCGCCGCCAGGCCTTCGTTGGCCTTGGCGCCGTCCGGGGCACCGCCTTGGGCGAAGTCGGGACGCCCGCCGGCGCCCTGCCCGCCCATCGCCTGGACCGCCGCCTTGGCGAGCTCTACGGCGCTGAACTTGCCCGCGGCCGCACCGGTGACCGCCACGGTGACCGCCGCCTTGCCGTCCGCCGAGCCGACCAGCGCGATGACGCCGTCCGGCAACTGCTTCTTGAACTCCTCGGCGATGGGACGCAGGTCCTTGCCGCCGACGCCGTCCATCACGCGCGCGATCACCTGCACGCCGCCGATCTCCTCGGGACCCGCAGCCGCGCCGCCGCCGCCGCCCATGGCCAGTTGGCGCTTGGCCTCGGCCAGATCCTTTTCGAGCTTGCGACGCTGGGTTTCGAGCGCCTCGACCCGAGCCGCGACCTCGGCGACCGGCACCTTGAACTGATCGGCCAGCGCCTTGGCGACGCTCGCCTGATCAATCAGCCAGCGGCGCGCCGCCTCGCCGGTCAGAGCCTCGATCCGCCGCACGCCCGCAGCGACGCCGCTCTCCGAGACAATCTTGAAGATCGCGATGTCGCCAGTCCGGGCCACGTGAGTGCCGCCGCAGAGTTCGACCGAGTAGTCGCCTTCACCAGCCAGCGACTTGCCGAGCGTGAGAACCCGGACCGAGTCGCCATACTTCTCGCCGAACAGCGCCATGGCGCCGGCTTCGATCGCCTTTTCGGGGGCCATCACCTCGGTCACGGCCGCCAGGTTCTGGCGGACCACCGCATTGACCTCGGCTTCGATCTTCTCGATCTCGTCGGCGGTCAGCGGGCCGCCGTGGCTGAAGTCGAAGCGGATGCGCTCGCCGTCGACCATCTGCCCCTTCTGGGACACGTGCGGGCCGAGCACGTTGCGCAGCGCCGCGTGCAGCAGGTGGGTCGCCGAGTGGTTGGCGCGGGTGGTGGTGCGCAGGTCCGGATCGACCGCCAGACGCGCCTCGGCGCCGGGAGCCAATTCGCCCTGCAGGATTTCGATCTCATGCACGAAGAGGTCGCCGGCCTGCTTCTGGGTGTCGAGCACCCGCGCCTTGCCGCCGTTCCACTCGATCTCACCGACATCGCCGGCCTGCCCGCCGCTCTCGGCGTAGAAAGGCGTACGGTCGAACACCGCCAGCACGGTCTCGCCGCTCTTGGCTTCGCCGACCTCGGCGCCGCCGGCCACCAGGGCCAGCAGTTTGCCGGTCGCCTCGGTGGTGTCGTAGCCGAGGAACTGGGTCGCGCCCAGCCGCTCGCGAATCGCGAACCACTCGGCGCCCTGCGCCGACTGGCCAGAGCCGGTCCAAGCCTCCCGCGCCTGATCGCGCTGGCGCTTCATGGCGTCTTCGAAGCCCGCGAGGTCGACGCTGATGCCCTTGTTGCGCACCGCGTCCTGGGTGAGGTCGAGCGGGAAGCCGTAGGTGTCGTAGAGCTTGAAGGCGGTTTCGCCCGAGAGCATGTCGCCCGCGCTCATCTTGGCGGTCGCTTCGTCCAGCAGCGTCATGCCGCGGCCAAGGGTGCGGCGGAACCGTTCCTCTTCCTGGCGCAGAGTCTCGACGATCACCGGCTCGGCGCGGCGCAACTCGGGATAGGCCTCGCCCATCTCGGCGACCAGGACCGGCGCCAGACGGTGCATCAACGGCTCTTCGGCGCCCAGCAGGTGCGCGTGGCGCATGGCGCGGCGCATGATCCGGCGCAGCACGTAGCCGCGGCCTTCGTTGGAGGGCGAGACGCCATCGGCGATCAGGAAGCTAGTCGAACGGAGGTGGTCGGCGATGACCCGGTGCGACGGACCGTTGGTCCCATCTCCGACGAGTTGCTTAGAGGCCGCGATCAGCGTGCGGAAGAGGTCGACGTCGTAGTTGTCGTGGACGCCCTGCAGCACCGCGGCGATGCGCTCGAGGCCCATGCCCGTGTCGATCTGCGGCTTGGGCAGATCGATGCGCCGCCCGTCGGCGAACTGCTCGAACTGCATGAAGACGAGATTCCAGATCTCGACGAAGCGGTCGCCGTCTTCATCGGGGCTGCCGGGCGGGCCGCCCGGAATGTGCTCGCCGTGGTCGTAGAAGATTTCCGAGCACGGACCGCACGGGCCCGTGTCGCCCATCGACCAGAAATTGTCGTTGGTGGCGATGCGGATGATCTTTTCGTCCGGCAGGCCAGCGATCTTCTTCCAGAGCTCAGCCGCCTCGTCGTCGGTGTGGTAGACGGTGACGCACAGCTTCTCCGCCGGAATCTTGAATTCCTTGGTCAGCAGGGTCCAGGCATGCTCGATCGCGCCGGCCTTGAAGTAGTCGCCGAAGGAGAAGTTCCCCAGCATCTCGAAGAAGGTGTGGTGACGCGCCGTGTAGCCGACGTTGTCGAGGTCGTTGTGTTTGCCGCCGGCGCGGACCGACTTCTGCGACGACGCCGCGCGCGGGCCGGGCGGGGTCTCGGCGCCGGTAAAGTAGTTCTTGAACGGCACCATGCCCGCGTTGACGAACAGCAGGGTCGGGTCGTTCTGCGGCACGAGCGGGGCCGACGGAATGATCAGGTGATCATTCTTTTCGAAGTAGCCCAGGAACGCAGCTCTGATTTCGTTAAGGCTCGGCATGGCTCGTCGGACGTTGAAGCGGAGAAAATAGATAGGGGCTTGCGCACCGTTGCGCCGCCCTGCGCGCGACCGTTTACGGATTTTGTCGACACCCGCAAAGGAAAAGGACGCTTGAACGACGTGCGTCCAAGCGTCCTTGCGCATCTTCGGTAGCGGCCGCGCGGGGGCTCGGCCGGCTCGGCGGGTCGGACGTCGGGTTGGAGGCGTCCGGTTCCGAGCGGCCGTGGCGGCCGCTCCGGGATGCGGATCCTAGTCCTCGGCGTCCTCGTCGCCGGTCGGCCCGACGAGCAACTCTTCCTCGATCGCTTCCTTGGCGCCGCGGACCTGACGCTCGATCTGTTCGGCGATGTCCGGATTGTTCTTGAGGAATTCGCGAGCGTTGTCGCGGCCTTGGCCAATCCGAGTCGAGTTCCAAGAGAACCACGAGCCCGACTTCTCGATGACGCCGGCCTTGACGCCCAGGTCGATGATCTCGCCGAGCTTCGAAATCCCCTCGCCGTACATGATGTCGAACTCGACCTCGCGGAACGGCGGGGCCACCTTGTTCTTCACCACCTTCACCCGGACATTGTTGCCGAGGATCTCGTCGCGAACCTTCACCGAGCCGGTGCGGCGGATGTCGAGGCGGACCGACGCGTAGAACTTCAGCGCATTGCCGCCGGTGGTGGTCTCCGGGCTTCCGTACATCACCCCGATCTTGTGTCGGATCTGGTTGATGAAGATGACCAGGGTCTTGGACTTCGAGATCGAGCCCGTCAGCTTGCGCAGCGCCTGGCTCATCAGGCGGGCCTGCAGGCCCGGCAGTTGGTCGCCCATCTCGCCTTCGATTTCGGCCCGCGGGGTCAGCGCGGCCACCGAGTCGATGACGATCACGTCGATAGCGCCCGAGCGCACCAGGGTGTCGGTGATCTCCAGCGCCTGCTCGCCGGTGTCCGGCTGCGAGACCAGCAGATCGTCGAGGCTGACGCCCAGCTTGTTGGCGTACTGCGGGTCGAGCGCGTGCTCGGCGTCCACGAACGCCGCCGTGCCGCCGGCCTTCTGGACCTCGGCCACCACGTGCAGGGCCAGGGTCGTCTTGCCCGAGCTTTCCGGACCGTAGATCTCGATGATCCGTCCCTTAGGCAGACCGCCGATGCCGAGCGCAAGATCGAGCCCGAGCGAGCCTGTGGACACCGCCTCGACCTCGATGTGGCTCTTTTCGCCCAGCTTCATCACCGAGCCTTTGCCAAAGGCCCGATCGATTTGCGCAATCGCCGCTTCTAGAGCGCGCTGCTTATCGCCTTCTTCTTTTCCCACGAGCTTCAACGCCGACTGACTCATTTCAAGGCGCCCCTTGTTTCATGATTCCAACCCGACAGTCCGTGCCCGCAAGTGGCGTCCGCGTCCGTCGAAACAAGGCGTACGCGCTTTGTTCTAGGTTCACAAGATGTTCTTTCCGCGGCGACAGCGGGCCTACGTCCGTATTTGACGCACTATCGTCCTTCAGAAATCGTAGGTGGCGGTCAGGCCGAACCGGCGCGGGCGCGGGGCGATCGTCAGCGGCTGTCTGGCGGTGGTGGCGAAGCTCGGATCGTCGACATCGGTCAGATTCTCGACAAAGGCGCCAATCGTCCACTGCGAGGCGCGCACGAAGGCCCGGGTGTTGAACAGCCAGTAGTCGCCCAACGCCACGTCGTTTCCGACACCGGGGTCGAAGGTGCTGTTCGAGCGCCCGACATAGGCGGCGTCCCCCCTGACGAGCAGTTCGAGGCCGCCGCCGAGGTCGCGCCGATACTCCAGCCAACCGTCGGCCGCGACGGGCGGCACCGTCGGAATGCGGTCGCCCGCCGAGCCGAGCCCCACCCCGTCGGCGCTCGCCTGATCGCTGGTGAGGATCGCGTCGGTCAGCGCCAGGTTGACGCCGCCCCGCAGCGTCGACGTGAAGACGAAGATGGCGTCCGCCTCGAGACCGTTGACCCGCGCCCGCCCCAGATTGGTGATGAACGAGAACGCGCCGTTGGTGCTGTTGGCGGTGTACTGCATGTCCCGCCAGTCGATGCGATAGAGCGCGGCGTTGACCAGCAGCCGATTGTTCAGCCAGCCGCTCTTCAGTCCGAGTTCGTAGTTCCAGAGCGAGTCGGCGCCATAGACGGCGAGATTCTCCGGCAAGCCGGGCACGGTGTTGACCCCGCCTGGCCGGAACCCCTGCGAGGCCTGAACATAGCCCATCGCCGAGGCCCCGAACCGGTGGCTGGCCAGCAGCTTCAGGCTCCAGCCGCTCTCTTCCACGCCATTGCGGAAATTGGCCTCTGAGGTGTTGGAGATCACATTGACGACCAGGGCCTGGCCTTCGGTGCGCTTGTCGTAGGCGAAGCGGCGCGCACCGAGCACGAACGTGGTGTCGCGATCGGCTCCCAGCGTCACCTCGCCATAGGCCGCGCGCTGGGTCAGACGGCTGTCGACGATGCGCCGCCCCGTGAAATCACCATGCCGCGGCAGGCCCGTAGCGGGATCGCCGACGATCACCTGGCTGTCGATGGTGTCGCTGCGGACCTCGCGGAACACGCCGGCGGTCCAGGCGAAGAAGCCCGGAGCATCCGACTGCAGCCGCACTTCCTGCACGTCGGCATAGAGATCGATCGGCTGATAGAGCAGCCCCGGCGCACGGCTGTCGACATAGGCCGAATAGGCGGAAAGCTGCGAAGCCGTGCAGGTCCCGGCGATCGGAATTTGGAGGTAACGTTTGCAGCCGTCAGGGCTGAGCCGCTCGCTCTGCAAAGTCCCGGTGTAGTCGATCTGGCGCGTGCTCTTCCACGTATAGGACGCGGCGTTGGCGGCTAGCCGCATGCCCGAAAAGCGCCAGGACAAGGCCCCCTCGTACATCGTCATCCGGCTGTCGAACGGCGTGCGCACATGACCATAGGTCACGTTCGGCGGCGCGCCCGCCCAGCCGCCGCTTGTGTCGCCGTCGCGGGTCTCCTGATGCGCGGCGGTCAGGTTGATCTGCAGGTCGTTCTCGAACTCGAAGCCGACGCCCAGACGCGCGCCCCAGGTGGCGCTGTCGTTGATCCCCTTCAGCCCCAGCCGGCGGTTCTCCAAATAGCCCGGATCGCGGCGGTGATAGGCGGCCAGCCGCAGCCCGACCTTGTCCCCGACCAAGGGCTGGTTGACGACCAACGTCTCGGCCTCGCCCCAGTAGCCGGCGTTGGTCGAGGCTTCGCCCGAGAGCGAAGCGCTGGGCTCGCCGAGGTCCGGGCGCGCGAAAACCACCTTGAGGGCCCCGCCCATGGCGCTGGAGCCGTAGAGCGTGCCCTGTGGCCCGCGCAGCAGTTCCATCCGCTCGACATCGACGAGCAGGAACTCCGGCGAGGAGCCGCCCGGATCGGCGGTCGTGCCGCTGGGGCCGGTTACCGGGATATCGTCGTAATAGAGAGCGGTGGTCGCCTCGCCCGAACCGTAGACGCCGCGCAGGCTTAACCGGCTACGGCCGGTGCCGGTGCTGGTCTGGGTGAGGCCAGGCATCAGGGCGATGGCCTGGGAGAAGGTCGCCGCCCCGGCCCGAGTGAGGTCCTCGCCCGAAAAGGCGCGCACCGACATCGGAGTCAGGCGGTCCAGCGTCGGACGACGCAGGGCGGTGACCACCAGGCCCTCGACCTCAGCGTCGGTCTCCTCGACCACCGGCGCAACCGGCCGTTCGACCAGATAGCGCCCCTGGAATTCGCGCCAGGTGAGCCCGGAGCCGCGGAGCAGCGCGTTGAGCGCCACGTCCGAGTCCATTCGCCCCAAAACCGCCTTACTGCGGCGACCAGCGACCATGGCCGGCGTAAACAGGATGTCCCGGTCGCTCTGCGCCGAAAACATGGTCAGCGCTCGATCGAGCGGCATCCCGGCGGAAATTGCGAATTGAGCCTTGCGGCCAGCCGCCTCGGCCGGAGTCGCAGGCAGCACGGCGCCGGATGCGCACGCAACGACAATCCCGAGACGGAGAATACTCAACGGCTACAAGGCTCCGCGCCAACGCCACGGCCTTCCGACAGCCGCGGTTTTAAGGCCAGCCCTGCACGCCAGCCAGTGCACTCTTTGCCGCTCTTAGCCCTCATGGCGCCGACGACTGCCCCACCGTTGCCCGAAAACCCAGCAGGCCCCCCGTCGTGCGAGGCCCCTTCCCAAACGTCATTGACCTGGGCGCCCCCATCAACAACCATGACGCCAATAAGACAGTTCGGGGTGTTCAGGAAATTTCCATGGCGTGGGCGGAAACGACCGGTGCCAGGGGCGAGCCGGAGGGCTTGGCGCATGCGTCGATCCCGTACCAGCAAGCCTTGCGCGCGTTCTTTCGGCGCAGAGCCGATGGGCATGAAATCGACGACCTGATTCAGGAAGTTCTCCTGCGGCTGCACAATCGCCGTCAGGGCGGCGAGGTGACGAACCTCTCCAGCTTCATTTTCCAGACCGCGACGAACGTCCTACTCGATCGCCGCCGCCGCGACACAGTGAGGCGCCGTGGCGCGCACTGCGAGCTGGAAGAAGCCCACCATCCGCTCGACGAGCTGTCTCCCGACCGGATTTTGCAAGCCAAGCAGGAAGCTTCCGTGGCGCTGGAGGCCCTTAACGAACTTTCGCCCCGCACCCGCGCGGCTTTCATGCTCGTCCGCTTCGAGGGCTTGAGCTACAAGTCTACGGCGGCGCAACTCGGCATCTCGGTGAGCGCTGTCGAGAAACACGTTACTAAGGCGCTTCGGGTCGTCTCGATCCGGCTGCAGGAAATCGATGAACGACAACCAACGACAAATCGGTCTTTCCGGTAGCCCGGACGCCGCGTCGTGGTTCGTGCGGTTGCAGCGCCATCCTGACGACCAGGACGTGCAGCGCGAATTCGAGACGTGGCTGGCGGCCGACCCCGCCCACCGCGACGACTGGACCCTCGTAAGCGGAACCTGGGATCGGCTAGGCGGCCTGAAGGACGATCCGCAGATCATGGCCGCGCGCGAGGCGCTGCAGGCCGACCTCGCCGCCGAACGGCGGCGCCCGCACATGCGATGGGCGGCCGGCATCGCCGCCACCATCATCACCGCCGGCTCGATGCTCGGCTACGGCGCGTGGCGCCAGACGCAGGATCAGACCCCGGCGCCGAGCGCCATCGTCGCCGCCGCGCCGCAGGCCCTCGCCGTCTATCGCACCCCGGTCGGCGGCCAGCAGGTCGTGACTCTGCAGGACGGCTCCAAGGTCACGCTCAGCACCGACACCGAGGTCCAGCTGACGGACTGGAACAAGCAGCGCAGCCTGACCCTGGTGCGAGGCGAGGCCTACTTCCAGGTCGCCAAGAATCCCGAAAAGCCGTTCGTGGTCACCGCTGCCGGACGCACGGTGACGGCGCTGGGCACCGCGTTCGACGTTCGCGTCGACCCCGGCCAGTGGTCGGTCAGCCTGCTGGAGGGTAAGGTCCGGGTGGTCGCCGCCCACACCAGCGTGGACATGACGCCGGGCCATCACCTGGTCCAGACCGGCTCTGCGCCGTGGACCCTCGAGAAGCGCAATCTCGCCGAGTTGACCAGCTGGCGCGAAGGCAGCCTGGTGTTCGAGAACCGGCCGCTGGCGTCCATCGTCCAGGAAATGAATCGCTACTCGACCCGCAAGATCCGCATCGCCGATGCGGACTTGGCCGCGACTCCGCTCAGCGGGCGCTTCAAGACCGGCGACATGGCCGGCTTCGTCGCCACGCTGGAGGCTTACGGCACGGTCAAGGCGGGCCAGAGCTCCCCCGACATTATCGATCTCTACCCGCCCGCCGGGGAGTGAGGTTTCAGGGCGCGCCTGCGTCTTGAAGAGGAGCGGCCGCGCCCTTATGCGCCGCCGTCCTGGAGGACCCATGAAACTGATTTCGAAGGCGCTGGCGACCAGCGCGCTCTGCGCTACGGCCTGGCTCGCCGCCTCGGCCGCCACCGCCGCCCCGCTGACCGCCGCCGACAAGAGCCAGCTGACTGCGGCCGTCGATGCGTACACGCCGAAGATGAACGACGCGGCCCTGAAGATCTGGAGCTACGCCGAGCTCGGCTACCAGGAAACCAAGAGCAGCGCCCTCCTCCAGGATCAGCTGAAGGCCGCCGGGTTCAAGGTCCAGGCCGGCGTCGCCGGCGAGCCGACCGGCTTCGTCGCCAGCTTCAAGAACGGCTCGGGCCCGGTCATCGCCATCCTCGCCGAATTCGACGCCCTGCCCGGCCTGTCGCAGGCCGCCGTCCCCACCAAGACCCCGATCGCGGGCCAGGACAACGGCCATGGCTGCGGCCACAGCCTGTTCGGCGCCGCCTCGGTCGCCAGCGCCGTGGCGCTGAAGCAGTGGATGGTCGCCAACAAGGTCCAGGGCGAAGTGCGCCTCTACGGCACCCCGGCTGAAGAAGGCGGCTCGGGCAAGGTCTACATGGTGCGCGACGGGCTCTTCAACGACGTCGACATCACCCTGCACTGGCACCCGGGCAACACCAACTCGGCCAACCAGGGCACCTCGATGGCCAACATCAGCGGCAAGTTCCGCTTCTATGGCCAGTCCAGCCACGCCTCGGGCGCCCCGTGGGCCGGCCGCTCGGCGCTCGACGGCGTCGAGATCATGAACGTCGCCAACAACTACCTGCGCGAACACATCCCGGACCGCACGCGGATCCACTATGTGGTCACCAACGGCGGCAAGGCTCCGAACGTGGTGCCGGACTTCGCTGAGGTCTACTACTACGTCCGCAACGCCGACCCGAAGGTCGTCGTCGACGTGATGGACCGGGTGAAGAAGGCCGCTGACGGCGCGGCGATGATCACCGGCACCAGGGTCGAGTTCGAGCAGACCGGCGGCGTCTACAACCTGCTGCCCAACGACGTGCTGGGCAAGGTCATGTACCAGTCGCTGAACGACGTCGGCGGCATCACCTGGACCGCAGAAGAGACCAAGTTCGCTCAGGAACTGGCCAAGTCGCTGCCGAAGGGCGGCGGTGATCTGTCCTCGGTGGGCAAGATCCAGCCCTACAAGGACGCCGACACCTCGGGCGACGCCGGCGGCGGATCGACCGACGTGGCCGACGTCTCGTGGGTCACGCCGACCGTGGGCCTGTCCACGGCGACCTTCGTGCCCGGCTCGGCCGGCCACAGCTGGCAGAACGTGGCCGCGGCCGGCATGAGCATCGGCCTCAAGGGCGCGGCCGTGGCGGCCAAAACCCTGTCGCTGACCGGCGCTGAACTGCTGTCGAACCCGGAGCTGATCGCCCAGGCCAAGGCCGAGCTGAAGCAACGCCAAGGTTCGGACTTCACCTACAAGTCGATGGTCGGCGATCGCAAGCCGCCGCTCGACTACCGTAAGGCCGGCGGCGCCGAGTAAGCCGTCCTGACGGGATCGGGCCGACCGGCCCGATTCCGTCACCTTTTCTGCGCACCGGTATCCTCAGATCGCCACAAATTTTCATCCGCAACCTTAGATGCGGAATCGAGCCCCGATTGCGTCTCGTCTACTGAGGCTGGTCCATTTGTAGGGCCGCCAGTTTCTGGCAATCGAGACGGGGGATGGAATGACGCGAAAACACGCAATGACGGGCGCCGCGCTGGCACTGGTCATGATCATGGGCGGAGCCGCCAATGCGGCGAGCATCACTCCGCCGAGCGAGGCCTTCGCCCAGAACCCGGGCAGCGACTACTTCCTCGCCGACTACACGGCCTATGAGGCCTACCTGAAGACCCTGGCCTCGCAGTCCGACCGCATGAAGCTGGTCGACTTCGGCAAGTCCGAAGAGGGCCGCACCCAGTGGATGGCCGTGGTTTCCTCGCCTGCCAACCTCGCCAAGCTCGATCACTACAAGTCGATCTCCAAGCGCCTGGCCAAGGCCGAGGGCCTTTCCAAGGACGAGGCCGCCAAGCTCGCCGCCGAAGGCAAGGCCATCGTCTGGATCGATGCGGGCCTGCACGCCACCGAGACCGTGACCTCGCAGGGTCAGATCCAGGTGCTCTACCGCATGCTGTCTCAGAACGATCCTGAGACCCTGCGCATGCTGGACGACGTGATCATCCTGTTCGCGCACGACAACCCGGACGGCATGGAACTGGTGTCCGACTGGTACATGCGCCACGACGATCCGAAGAAGCGCGAGTTCAACTCAATCCCGCGCCTCTATCAGAAGTACGTGGGTCACGATAACAACCGCGACAGCTACATGTCGCAGATGGCTGAGACGACCAACGTCAACAAGCAGCTGTTCCGCGAGTGGTATCCGCAGATCATCTTCAACCAGCACCAGACCGGCCCGACGGGCATGGTCGTGTTCGTCCCGCCGTTCCGCGACCCGTTCAACTTCAACTACGACCCGCTGGTGATGACCTCGCTGCAGGAAGTCGGCATGGCCATGCACAGCCGGCTGGTCGCCGAGGACAAGCGCGGCTCGGGCGCCCGCAGCGCGGCCTCGTACTCCACCTGGCACAACGGGATGGAACGCTCGATCGCGTACTTCCACAACTCGATCGGCCTGCTGACCGAGATCATCGGCGGCCCGACCCCCGAGACCGTGAAGCTGGTTCCGAACCTGCAGCTGCCGAACGGCGACCGTCCGGCGCCGATCGCGCCGCAGACCTGGCACCTGTCGCAGACGGTCGAGTACCAGTGGACGATGAACCGCGCGGTCATCGACTACGCCTCGCGCAACCGCGAACGCCTGCTCGCAAACATCTACAAGATGGGCGCGAACAGCATCGAGCGCGGGTCCAAGGACAGCTGGACCATCACGCCGACCAAGATCGACCTCCTCAACGAAGCCGCCAAGAAGGCCAAGCCCGCGGCTGAGGACGACATGATGGCGTCGTTCTTCGGCCGTGCCGGCGCCGTGGACCCCAGCCTCTACAGCGTGCTGCAGGCCCCTGAAGCGCGCGACCCGCGTGGCTATGTCATTCCGGCCGATCAAGCCGACATGCCGACCGTGACGGCGTTCGTGAACGCTCTGATCAAGACCGGCGTCGACGTCGACCGCGCGACCAAGCCCTTCAAGGTCGGAACCAAGACCTACCCGGCCGGCTCGTACGTGGTGAAGACTGCTCAGGCCTATCGCCCGCACGTCCTCGACATGTTCGAACCGCAGGATCACCCGCACGACACCGAGTATCCGGGCGGCCCGCCCAAGGCCCCCTACGACGTGACCGGCTACACCCTCGCCTACCAGATGGGGATCAAGTTCGATCGCATCCTCGACGGTTTCGAGGCGCCGACCGAGCGCGTGCCTGACCTCGTCTCGGTGCAACCGGGGTCGGTGAAGGGCTCGGGCAAGGCCGGGTGGCTGATCAGCCACGAGACCAACAAGAGCTTCACCCTGACCAACCGTCTGCTGAAGGCCGGTCAGCCGGTGTTCTGGCTCAAGGACGGTGCCAAGGCGGGCAAGGAAAGCTTCGGCGCCGGCGCGATCTGGGTGCCCGCCTCCGCGCAGGCCCAGTCGATCATCGCTGAGGGCGTGAAGGATCTGGGCATCGACGCCTACGCGGTCGGCGCCAAGCCGGGCGGCGAGGCGACCGCGCTGAAGCCGATCCGGGTCGGCCTGGTCGACGTCTACGGCGGCTCGATGCCCTCGGGCTGGAACCGCTGGCTGTTCGAACAGTTCGAAGCGCCCTTCGAGGTGGTCTATCCGCAGCGTCTCGACGCCGGCGATCTGGCCAAGGACTACGACGTCCTGGTCTTTGCCGACGGCGTGATCCCGGCTCCGCAAGGCGGGCCGTTCCGGGCCGGCCGCGGGTTCCCGCAGCCGAAGGCCGAGGACATTCCCGCCGAGTTCCGGCCGTGGCTGGGCGCGATCACCGACGACAAGACGCTGCCGCAGGTGGCCGAGTTCGCCAAGAACGGCGGCACGGTGATCACCATCGGCTCGTCTTCGCGCCTGGCGACGGTCATCGGGGCTCCGGTGGACGTGGCGGTCGCCAAGAAGGACGGCGAAAAGGTGCTCGGTCTCTCGACCAAGGAATTCTACATTCCGGGGTCGGTGCTGCGCGCCAAGGTCGATAACCGCCAACCGCTGGCCTATGGCCTGCCGCAGGACATCGACGTGTTCTTCGACCGCAGCCCGACCTTCAACCTCAAGGCCTCGGCCACCGGCGTCGCCAAGGTCGCCTGGTTCGACACCGACGCTCCGCTGCGCAGCGGCTGGGCGGTCGGTCAGGAGCGGCTGAAGGGCTCGACCGGCATCCTCGATATCGATGTCGGCAAGGGCAAGCTGTTCGTGATGGGCCCCGAAGTGACCCAGCGCGCCCAGTCGTACGGGACCTTCAAGTTCCTGTTCAACGGCATGCTCTACGGCCCGGCGGTGGCCAAGAAATAGGCGTCTCCCCAGGACGTCGGCGCTGGGCGGCAACGCCCGGCGCCAGGAGCGTCGGACCTTCGGGTCCGGCGCTCTTTTTTTGCCTGCACGCGCCCGTGCCGAGCACGCAACAAGAAGGGCGCCGGTCTTGCGACCGACGCCCTCCACCGCCAAGGACGCAGCGGCTTGTGGCGACAGGGACGGTGGGGCCGCCCCTGCCTCCGTTTGTCCTAGAAACGCTTGCGCACGCCCACGTAGTAGGTGCGGCCCATCACGTCGTAGTTCTGTTGGTCGTAGTTGTACTCGGTGTCGCCAGCCTGCGGCGGGTTCTGGTTGAACAGGTTGTTCACGCCAAAGCGCAGGTCGGTCTCCCACGGCAGCTTCACGCGGCTGTTGAGGTCGAAGATGTTGTAGGCCTTCACACCGCGGGCGGTGCTGGTCGGGGTGACGACCGTGGCCGAGTTCTTCATCTCGCTGATATAGCGCCAGCGCAGGCCGACGCTGGCCGGGCCGCGGGTATAGGTCGCCGAGGTGACCGACTTCCACTCCGGGTGAGCCTGGCCGGCGCTGGTCTCGACGGCCGTGCCCCAGGTGCCGGCGTAGTCGTAGGTGGCGGCGTTCGGCAGGTTCTGGATCTTGAACTGGTCCAGCCAGCCGACCGAGACGTTGATCGCCAGCGTGCCGGGGTCGTCGCCCAGGCCGACATCCATCAGATCGATGTTCCAGTCGAACTGGAAGTCGATGCCGGTGGTTTCGAACTGACCAAGGTTCTGCAGCGGCTGAACGGGGTTCAGCGGCACGCCCGACGCCGTGTTACGGGCGATCAGCTGGCAGTAGTAGTTGTTCGGATCGTAGGTCGGGTTCGCGCCGCCCGCGTTGTAGCAGAACTGGAACGAGTTCTTCACCGGCAGGCTGCCGACGGCGTCCTTCACCTTGATGCTGTAGTAGTCGATCGAGGCCGACATACGGCTCAGCAGCGGGTGCTCGAACGGCGACTGAATGACCGCGCCGAACGAGAAGGTGTCGGCGGTTTCTTCCTGCAGGTCGGGGTTGCCGCCGGTGAGGGCGAACACCTGGGCCGTGCCGAGCTGGTAGCTGTCGATGATCGCGGTCGGAACGCCCTGGGTCAGGCAGAGCGCCCGGACCTGAGCGGCGTTCGCGCCCTGACGGAACGACGAGCGGACGTCACAGGGATCGCCGTCGGTGTTGGTCGGACCGGCGGTGCCGATGGCGACCGAGCCCGTCGAGACCGGCGCGTAGAGTTCGCCGACGCTCGGGGCGCGGATGGCGCGATTGTAGCCGCCGCGGAAGCGCAGGCTGTCGATCACCGACCAGTCGAAGTCGATCTTGTAGGTGCTGATCGCGCCGACCGACGAATAGTCCGAGAAGCGGTAGCCGAGGTTGGTGTTGAACTCCTTGACGAATGGCAGATCCTTCACGATCGGGACCAGCAGTTCACCGAAGGCTTCGTAGGTGTCGACCGAACCGGACGCGTCACGCAGCACGCTATAGCCCAGCACGTCCGAAGTGCCGTCGGGCTGGTTCAGCTGGCTGTCCGGGGTGAAGGTGTACTCGTTCGAACGGTAGTCGACGCCGGCCGCAAAGCGGATTTCGCCGGCAGGCAGTTCATACAGGCCGCCCTGGACGCTGGCTTCCACGATCCGCTGTTCCAGCTCGTTCTGGTTCAGCGTGCGACGGCTGATGTAGCGGATGCAGTCGCCCGAGGGGGTCAGGTTGCCGAAGGGGTTCCAGCCGCCGGTGCAGTATTCGGTGCCGCCCGTCGGGCTGCGCAGCAGGCGGTTGACCGCGCTGGCGCTGGCGCCGCCGGTCTGCTCGTTGTCGAACTTGGCCTTCGAGAACGAGGCGTAGGCGTCCCAGGTCCAGTCCTTGATGCCGACTTCGCCCGAGAGGCCGCTGGTCAGCTGGTAGACGGTGTACTCGTAGCGCTGGATCCGCGGACCCAGGATGTTGAGCGCCTTGTAGAAGGTGAAGTCGGCGCCCGGGGTCGGACGCGAGGCCAGGATGGCGCGGAAATCGGTCGGAATGAACGGGTTCGAGACCGGGACGGTCAGGCCGTAGACGTTCGAGGCCAGGGTCGGGTTCGAGATACCGACCGACTCATAATCCGTGAAGGTGAACTGGGTGAAGAACTTCACATTGTCGGTCAGGTCATAGTCGATCTTGCCGAACACCGAGTAGCGGTCGAGATCCGACTGCATCGAGCCGCCGTCGTAGCCGAAATTGACCTGCTGCTGGGTGCCAGAGGCGTTCGAGTTGACGATGTAGGCGTCGTTGGTCTGCGGGTCGCGGAAGTTCTGAACCTTCACGCCGGCGGTCGAGAAGATCGACTGGTCGGTGTTGAAGCCGATCTGGCCGGTGTAGCGGCCGGCGGCGTTGCCCGGCAGGGCGGCCGTGCCGTACTTGCCGACGAACACGCTGTTGACCGAAGCCAAGGTCGGCAGGTTGGCGCCGAACAGCACCGTGCCCTGCGGGATGGTCGACAGGCCCGGCGTCGTCAGGCGGAAGACGTTCCAATCGCGGGCGCTCTGCAGGGCGATGTCGCGGTTGGTGTAGTCGATCGACATCACGGCGCGGCCGCGGCCTTCGTCGAACGCCCGGCCGGCGGTCAGCGAGACCTTGAAGGACTCGCCGTCGCCGTGTTCCGAGATGCCGTACTGGCTGTCGACGGTGATGCCTTCGAAGTTGCGCTTCAGGCGGAAGTTCACCACGCCGGCGGTGGCGTCCGAGCCATAGGCGGTCGAGGCGCCGCCGGTGATGACTTCGACGTTCTCGATCAGGGCTTCAGGAATGGTGTTGAGGTCGACCGAGCCGTCCGGGTTCGACGGCTGCAGACGGCGGCCGTCCATCAGGATCAGGGTGCGCTTGGCGCCGAGGCCGCGCAGCGAGGCGTACGACTGGCCGCCGTTCAGACCGGTCGAGGTCGAGCCGGTGTTGCCCTGGCCGAACGAACCGGAGAACTGCGGCATCTGCGACAGCGACTTCTCGACGGTCACCTGGCCGGTGTTCTCGATCGCCGCCTGGCCGACCGAGACGATCGGGCTGTTGGCGACGTAGTCAGGACGGGCGATACGCGAACCGGTGACGACGACTTCCTCGACCGCGGTGGTCGCATCCTGAGCCTGTGCAACCCCGCCGGCGAGCAGAGCGCCATAGGCGACGCCCCCCACCATCAACCACTTCAAAGAACTCGAATTCATCCGTCCGCCCTTGTTATTCGACGACGCACCCCTCGCGCGTCCGGACCCCAAGACGCAGGGGTTCCAAGGACCCACATGTCCGATCTGTAATTTTTCGCAGGCCGCGGCTCGGCTCTTTCGGAGTGCGGCTTTTGCGCCGCGCCTGAACGGTCGGCGCCCACTGGACAGGCTCCGGGCCGGGTTCGCACAATGCGCGCGCACGCTCGCACGCCGGGCTGGCGAATGTTCAGTTAACGGAAGTTGAGACGCTTGCTCGCCGCCCTCCCCCCGCTGCCGCCTGCAACCGCCCAGGCGCTCGATCAAGCGCGCGCCCTGGGCCGCGCCGGCCGACTGGTTGAAGCCGAGCGGCTCTACCGCGAGGTCCTCGCCGCGGACGGGACCTGCGTCCAGGCGGTCGTAGCCCTCGCCCGACTGTTGACCAGTTCTGGTCGCGCGGCGGAAGCCGAGGCTCTGACCCGCCCCTTCACACAGGACGAGCACCCCTGGCATGAGGCGCTCTCGACACGGGCAGCCGCCCTAAAGGCGCTCGACCGAAAGCCGGAGTCGCTGGCCGACTATCAGCGCGCGGCGCTGCTCAACTCCGCAAGCGGCGTCGCCGCCCACAACGTCGCCTCCGGCCTGGGCGACGCCGGTCGCGACCGCGAGGCCGCCGCAGAGGCCGAGCGCGCCTTTTCACTGGGCCTCGACGCGCCCGAGACCTGGCTGGTCTATGGTCGGGCTCTGCAGGGCCTGC
The DNA here is from genome assembly GCF_013822795.1 of Phenylobacterium sp. Classification (GTDB taxonomy): domain Bacteria; phylum Pseudomonadota; class Alphaproteobacteria; order Caulobacterales; family Caulobacteraceae; genus Phenylobacterium. The sequence goes on from NZ_PNLB01000008.1 coordinate 163,535, forward strand.
GGCGGTTCGAGGAGGCCGAGACCGCCTTCCGCAACGCCGTCGCCCGACGTCCCGCCTATGCCGACGCCCTGCGCGACCTGGGGCAGCTGATCTGGATGCGTTCCGGCGACGCCGGCCTGGCCATCGCCCCCATCGATGCGGCCCTGGCGGGCGCCGAGCCCGCGGTCAGGCCGCTGCTGGCCGGGGTCAAGATCCGCCTGCTGAACCACGTCGCCGGCGAAGCGCAGGCCCTGGCTTTCGCCCAGGCGGCGCTGGCCGCCGCCCCCAGCGACCCGCGCCTGGCGCTGGAGACCGCGGCGCTGTCGCTCCACTCGTCGCCCGAGCGCAGCCGCGAGCTCTGCGCCGCCGTGCTGGCCCGCAGCCCGCGCGATCCGTCCGCGCGCCGCGCCATGGCTCACGCTTGCCTGGCGCTGGGCGACTGCGCCGCCGCCGCGCAGATCGCCCAACAACTGCTGACCGAGAACCCCATCGACCAGGAAGCGGCCGCGGTGCTGGCCACCGCCTGGCGGGCGGGCGGCGACGAGCGCTATCGCGGCCTCTGGGACTACGACGCGCTGGTGCGCGCCCAGACCATCGACACGCCCGACGGTTGGAGCAGCCTGGAGGCCTATCTCGCCGACCTGCGTGTCGCGCTCGCCGAGTTGCACGCCCTACAGGCTCATCCGGTCGAACAGTCGGTCCGCGGCGGCACCCAGACCTCGCAGAACCTGCTCGCCTCCGAACACCCCGCCATTCGCGCCTTTTTCCAGGCGGTGGAGGGACCGATCGCCGCCTACCGCGCCGTGATCGGCAAGGGCGGGGACATGTTCCGCGCCCGCAATGACGGCGGCCACCGGATTTTGGGCGCCTGGTCCGTGCGGCTGAGGCCGGGCGGCTTCCACGTCGACCACATTCATCCGCAGGGCTGGATCTCGTCGGCCTGCTACATCGACGTCCCCCAGGCGCTCGGCGACGAGGCCGACCGCGCGGGCTGGCTGCGCTTCGGGGCGCCGCCGATTCCGACGCGACCGACGCTGGCGGCCGAGCACTTCGTGCGGCCGCAGCCCGGGCTGCTGGCCCTGTTTCCTTCGTACATGTGGCACGGCACCGTTCCGTTCGGCGGCGACCAGGTGCGCACGACCATCGCCTTCGACATCGCTCCGGCCTAGCAAGTCGTCGGCCCCGTCCGACGGAAAGGCTATGGCGCGGCGACGATTTGGCATGAGGCGCTGCGTCTTGCGTGCGTCTTGAGGGGAAGTCGGAGTTTCGCGGCCTTGTCGCGCCGACCGCCTTCCACGAGCCGTGAGCCGCCCATGAACCGCCGTTTCGCCCTGCTGATCGTCCTTTCCATGGTGCTCGGCGTGGGGGTCGGATGGGCCTGCAACCAGTTCCTCAGCGCCGAACAGGCCAAGCAGGCGGCCGACGGCCTGTCGCTGATCACCGACGTCTTCCTGCGGCTGATCAAGATGATCATCGCCCCGCTGGTGTTCACGACGCTGGTGGCCGGCATCGCCCACATGGAGAACGCCGCGGCCATCGGCCGGATCGGCGCCAAGACCATGGGCTGGTTCATCTGTGCGTCGATCGTCTCGCTGCTGGTCGGCCTCATGATGGTCCACCTGCTGCAGCCCGGCGCGGGCCTGCACCTGGAGACTGCGGCCGCCGCCGCCCCGACTGCGGCCAACACCGACGCCTTCACGCTGAAGGGCTTCATCACCCACCTGGTGCCGACCTCGATCGTCGACGCCATGGCCAAGAACGAGATCCTGCAGATCGTCGTCTTCTCGCTGTTCGTCGGCACTGCGGTGGCCGCGGTCGACGATCGTGCGCCGGCTGTGGCGGTCCTGGTCGAACAGGGCGCCCAGATCATGCTAAAGGTCACCGAGTTCGTGATGAAGCTGGCCCCGCTGGCCATCTTCGCGGCCCTCGCCTCGACCATCGCGACGCAAGGCCTGGCCATGCTGGCGGTCTACGGCAAGTTCGTGGTCGGCTTCTACGCGACCATGGGCGTGCTGTGGGGGCTGCTGTTCATCGCCGGCTTCCTGGTGATCGGCAAACGCGTCGTCCCGCTGTTCGGCGCGATCCGCACCCCGGCCCTGCTGGCCTTCTCGACCGCCAGTTCGGAGGCCGCCTATCCGCGCATCCTGGACGCTCTGCCGAAGGTCGGCGTGCGCCGCCGCATCGTCTCGTTCGTCCTGCCGCTGGGTTACTCGTTCAACCTCGACGGCTCGATGCTGTACTGCACGTTCGCGACCATCTTCATCACCCAGGCGCACGGTGTGCATCTGACGGTTCAACAGCAGATCTTCATGCTGCTGCTGCTGATGGTGACCTCGAAAGGCATCGCCGGCGTGCCGCGCGCCTCGCTGGTGGTGATCATGGCCACCCTCACCTACTTCGGGCTGCCCGAGGCCTGGATCGCCATCGTGCTCGGCGTCGACCACCTGCTCGACATGGGCCGCTCGGCGACCAACGTGGTCGGCAATTCGGTCGCCGCCGCGGTGGTGGCCAAGTGGGAGGGCGAGCTGGAGGACATCGAGGACGAGGATCCCGACGCCCCCGGCGAGCCCGCCAAGGCTACGGCCTAGCCGGCCGCGGGCTTCGCCCAGGCGCAGACGCCCAACGTCGCGCCCGACTTCAGAAGCTTGTCGACCTGCGCCTTGGGAACCGCCCGCGAGCGGCCCGAGGCGCAGACAGCGGTAAGCTCCGAATGCCCGGCCACGTCCAGCAGCAGCTGGTCCCAGTGCCGGTACTGCACGTCATGTCCTTCGCCCGGATAGAGGCGCATCTCCACGACGTTCGGCAGCTGCGCCTTCCAGCGCTCCGCAGTGTCGGCGGTGACCAGCTTGTCGGCGCTCCCCTGGTAGATGAAGGCCGGCGCCTTCACCGCCGAGAGGTCCGGGGCCGGGCCGCAGTAGCGCATGATCTCAGCCACTTCCGGCGCCGGGTCGCCCATCTGGCCGCGGATGTAGAACGCCCGCGCGCCCTCGTCATAGGCGCGGTCAGCGAAACCGGGGATCTGGTGCGTCGGGCTGTCTTTCGGGAATCCCCACCAGGTCTTCGGGTTCTGCACCTGGGACTTCATGATGCCTGTGATTTGCTCGGCGGTGAGCTTGCAGAGCCCGTCGCCGGGCGGACGTTGGGTCGCGGCGGCCAGTAGGTGCAGCGAGATGAACCGCTCGGGCATGGCGGCGGCGACCTGCGCCATGTAGGGGCCGCCGCCCGAGATGGCGACGCCGGCGACGCGCTGGACCTGCAAGTGGTCGAGCACCGCCCGCACCTCGGCGACATAGTCGCCGTAGCTCCAGCCGGCCGCGATCGGGCTGTCGCCAAACCCGTTCCGCTCCACGGTGATGAACCGCAGCTTCAGCTGCTTGCGCATCGACTTGAGAAACTCGGTCATCTCGAAGGCCCGGGCGCTGGTGCCGGTGCCGCCGATGAACAGGACCGGCCGGAACCCGGCCTCGCCCGTGTCGGTGAAGTGGACGGTTCGCCCGTCCGCGGTCTTCAGGGTCTGGACCGCCGCGCCGAGGTCGTCGAACGCGACCGGCAGATCCCCGACCTTGGCGACGGTCGGCGCCTCGGCATGCGCGGTCGTCGCCAAAAGGCAGGCGGCAAGGGTCAGGCTCAGCAGTCTCACGGCGGTCTCTCCCCAATCGTTGCGACCACTGAGACCAGTTCGCTTCGACGTTCCAGGGGCGCCGTAACGTCAGGCCATGACGCGCGCTCGCCGCAACGGCCAGAAGGCCCCCACCACGACCGCCCCAGCGGCCGCGCGAGCCAATGACGAGCTTAGCGGACCATGTCGCGCAGGAACGCAATGGTCTCGACTGCGGCGGCGAGCACCGCCCCGATGACCACAAAATCGAACGCGCGGCGCGCCCAGACCAGCATTGGATTGCGCCGCACGACCGGCGTGTCTTCGGCGAAAGTAAACCGCATGGTGTCCTCCGTTGGGACGTATTGCCCTGTCGGAGAACGGATGCCGCAAGCTGCGCGCCAGTTGCTATTTGGCCAGCATCGCCCAGCTCCAGAGACCCAGGCAGGCGAACAGCAGGGTCCACATGAAGACGCGAAGGATGACCCAGCCGCTGGGAGGCGGCTTCCGCGGCGACGGCTCCTCGTACTGGATGGAAAAGCGGGTCATGCGCGGATGCATAACGTCGTTCCGTCAATTGCGCGTAAACGGTTTTGGTTAGTTTCTGGGTCTTTAACCCTAACGCTCGCGTCAAGGTTTCAAGGAGTTGACCAATGCACGCTGGATCGTGCCTGTGCCGGACTGTTCGCTACGAGGTGGACGGCGATCTGCCGCCCATCCAACTCTGCCACTGTGGCGACTGCCGCAAGGCCCAGGGCGGGCCGTTTGGGGCCAACATCCCGCTGGAGACCGCCAACTTTCGCCTGCTGAGCGGCGCGGACGAACTGACCGCCTACGAGTCGTCTCCCGGCAAGGAACGGGTGTTCTGTCGCCGCTGCGGCGGGCCGCTGTTCAGCCGCCTGGCCAGCAAGCCCGGCGCGATGCGTTTGCGGGCAGGAACCCTGGACGCCCCGACCGCCGTCAAGCTTGGCTTCCACTTCTATGTGGACTCAAAGGCCGCATGGTGGCCGATCACCGACGACCTGCCGCAGTACCCCGACGCCCGCCCCTAGCGGATCGGATTACGCCGCGCGACGCCGCCCTCCGGCAATCCGACACGATAGGCGCCGAAGCGGGCGTCCGGCGACATGTAGTCGGTCGAGATGAACTGCGCGCCCGAAGCGAAGGCGGCGTCACGACGCGCGGTGTCGCCGCTGCGGGCCTCGACCGTGTCGGCGTCAGCGCGGGTGCGCACAAGGAGTCCGGCTTTCACCGCTGCAGCGATGCGGGGGGCCTGCTGCTGCGGCTCGTTGAGGGTGATGTACCCGGCCGCAGGCGAGGTCTCGTCGACGTTCACGAACATGACCCGCCCCGCTAGCGAGCGGCGCTGCCCGCGATAGACGGCGACCTGTTCCGGCGGAGCGTCGAGCGCGAACATCACCTTCCCGCGGGCGGCTTTCAGCGTCGGCCACGCGCCCGCCGCCACCGCCTCGCGCAAGCTGGCGCGCCGGCCCTGAACCCTATCAGGTGTGATCAGCTCGCGCTCGGCGAAGACAGACCGGATTTCGGCGTCGATCGCGTCCATCGCAGCCGCGTCGAAGACGGGCGCATCGACCGTACCAGGGACCTTCAGCCCGCCCTCCTTGAGGTTCAGCAGCACCAGGATCGGCAAATGCTCGGGGTGCGCTTTCGACCAGTCGGCGACCTGGCGCAGACAGTCGGTGAACCGCGGGCAGCTCGAGCGATAGTCGATGTCCTGTACGTGCATCACCTTCATGCCGGGCGCCTTCAGAGGCGCGAGGTCGTACGGCAGGTCCGGCGCCATCTTCATCGCCAGCGGCGATGCGTAGCGTCCGCCTTGCGGATCGTTCAGCAGATCGAGTTCGATCTGCCGCGCCCCCGCGTCGAGCTGCGAAACCAGCGGCGGGTGGGCGTAGTCGAGGCCGTCGGCCTGCTTAGGATCGACCGCCCTGAGCAACGCCATCTGCTTGGGCGCAATCGCCAGCTTGTACGAATTGTGGGTCCCGACGACCTGGAGGTCGTTGAGCTTCAGCGCGTCGACCGACGCACGGGTGCAGCCCGGCTCGCCGCTCGGCGTCTCGAGGTCGCAGCCCGCATGAATCGCGGCGGCCGCGGCGATGGCGGTGATGATCATGTGCTGCCTCGCCTCAGCCCACGCGCTCGACGCTGATCTCCAGCGGCTCGGCCGGATGCTCACCGCGCACGATCGAGCCGATCAGCTCGCAAAACCGTTCAGGCCAGATGCGCTCGCTGGTGGCGGCGATCTCGTCCAGGCTCCACCACCGGATGTCGTCGATGAGGTCCCGTTCATAGGCCTCCCAACCGTCGCGCGTCGGCTCTCCGCCGCGGCATCGGGCGACGATGTAGCTCTCCTTAAACAGCACTGTCTCGCCGGTCACCAGGTCGCTGACCGACTGGCGAGTCCACACGATCGGCCCCAGCTCCACACCCTCGACGAAGCCGGTCTCCTCGGCGATCTCACGCAACGCCGCCTGCAGCAGCGTCTCGCCCGGCTCGACCCCGCCGCCGACCGTGAACCAGGATGCGGTGTGCGCCGGCCGGTTCGGCAGCCGCCCTTTCAGCAACAGGATACGCCCGCAGTCGTCGAACAACAGAACCCGGGCCGTCAGTCGTTCGCGCATGCACCCTCCTGCCTCCTGCGGCGAGACACGCCCCGCGGCTCGCCGCATTTAAGGCGAACCCTGGTCTCAACGTGAAATTAATCGCGCCAATCAAGGATGCGAGGCCTCACGTGGGATGGAGACCCTCGGCTTGTCGTTAGCCCCTCAGCGCCTGCTCGGCTTCGCCTTTGCGAGCGCGGACCTCCTGCTGGAACTGGCCCCGGACGGCCGCATCGCCCTGGCCATCGGGGCGAGCGAAGCGCTTTCCGGGTCGGCGGAAACCGATCTGGTCGGCCGCAACTGGCGCGACTTCATCGACCCGCGCGACTGCATGATGGTGGCGGCCCTGCTGAGCGGTCTCAAAGACGGCGGCCGCGGCGGGCCGATCGTGGTCGGCCTGGCCGGCGAGACCGACGGCGAGCGCGCCGCCGCGATGTCCGCGTTCAAGATGCCTGGCAACGGCGGCGCGGCCTCTTGCGCGCTAAGCCGCGCGGCGCCCAAGACCAGCCACGACCTGCATGACAAGTCCGGCTTCGAAGCCGCCACCGGGGCGTTGATCGAGGCCGCCCGCGCCACCGGCGAAGAACTGGAAATGGCGTTCCTGGAGTTCGGCGGCCTCGCCGCCCTGCGTGACCGGCTCGGTCCCGAGGCGTTCGTGGCTCTGGAACAACGCCTGATCGGCGGCCTGCGCGCGCAGTCGCACGGCGGCTCGACGGCCGCCAGCCTTGGCGCCGACCGTTTCGCGCTCGTGCGGCACAAGGGCGAGGGCGTCGACGCCCTGATCCAGCGCCTGATCGCCGGCGTGACGGCCGACTCGGTCTCAAGCCTCAAAGCCACCGCGCGGCTGATGAGCTTGCAGTCGACAGCCTCGCCCGCCCAACTAGCCCGCGCGATCCGTTACACGCTGGACAACTTCATCGCCGAGGGCGTCGGCGACGGCTCCCCGCTCGATCTCAACGACATGGTCGACCGCTCGATCAAGAAGACCCTGGCCGACGTCGGGGTGCTCGGCGCCGCGGTGACCGACAAGCGCTTCCGTCTCGTCTACCAGCCCGTCGTGGACCTGAAGGCCGGCTCAGCCCTGCACCACTATGAGGTGCTTGTGCGCTTCGGCGACAGCGCCAGCCCCTATCCGATGATCCGGATGGCCGAGGAACTCGACATGATCGAGCCGCTCGACATCGCCGTCGTCGAGGAAACCATCAACCGGCTCGCCAGCGAGCGTGACCTGAAACTCGCGGCCAACGTCTCAGGCCGCACAATCATCAGTCCGTCCTTCGTCAGCGCCGTGCGCCAGATGCTGGCCAAATCGCCAAGCGTCGCCGGACGCCTGCTGCTGGAGATCACCGAGAGCGCGGCCATCGACGACCTCGCCCTGGCCGACCGCCACCTTTCGGCGTTGCGCCAGGAGGGTTGCATGATCTGCCTGGACGATTTCGGCGCCGGCGCCGCGTCGCTGGCCTATCTGCAGCAACTGACCCTCGACATCGTCAAGATCGACGGCCGCTACATCCGCGAACTGCAGCACGGCGGCCGCGAGAGCACATTCATCCGCCACCTGGTTCGCATGTGCGCCGAGTTGAAGGTGCGCACCATCGCCGAGATGGTCGAGAACGCCGCCGCCGAGGACGCCGTCCGCCGCGCCGGGGTCGACTTCGCCCAGGGCTGGCTCTACGGCGCGCCCAGCGACAGCCCCGCGCTGCGCTTGGCGCCCGCCCCGGCCGCGGCGGCTGTCGCGCCCCGGCCCGCCGCCCGCCGGGTTGGATCCGTGGACAGCTGGGGCTGATGGCCCAGCCGCGCTTTCTGACCGATCGCCTGATCCTACGTCCGCGAGACGCCAGCGACCTCGAGGCCAGCGTCGCGGTCAACAGCGATGCGGAGGTGATGCGCTATCTCGGCGACGTCTGGCCGCCCGACCGCCAGCGTGCGCACCTGTCGGCGCAGATCGACACCAACTTCGGCGAGGGCCTCGGCTACTGGAGCCTGTTCGAGCAGACGGCGCCCGAGCAGATGCTCGGCTGGGCCCTGCTGACCCCTCTGCCGGGAACCGACGACGTCCAGATCGGCTATCGCCTGAGGCGCGACGCATGGGGCCGCGGCATTGCGACCGAGGCGGCTGCGCAGCTGATGATCCACGCGTTCGAGACGATCGGTCTACCCGCCCTCGCCGCGACCGTGCACCCGGAGAACTTGGGCTCCCAACGGGTCATGGCCAAGCTCGGCTTCGCCGATGCAGGAACCTACGACGCCGGCGGCAAGATCGAGCGTCTCTACCGCCGGCTCGCCTAAGGTCAGCCGCGCGCGCCGGCGATGTACTGATCGACCACCGCTTCCAGCACGGTCAGGGGCATCGCGCCCGACAGCAGGCCTGCATCGTGGAACTTGCGGATGTCGAAGTTCGGCCCCAGCGCCGCCTTGGCCTTCTCGCGCAGCCGCAACCATTCCAGCTTGCCGACCATGTAGCTGCAGGCCTGACCCGGCCAAACGACGTAGCGCTCGATCTCGGTGGTCGAGGCGGTGGTCGGCGTGCCGCTGATAGCGGTCATCGTCTCGATGGCCTTCTCGCGGCTCCAGCGCTTGGCGTGCATGCCGGTGTCGACCACCAGACGCCCGGCGCGGAACAGCGCCGCCTGGATGTAGCCGATCTCGCCGCGCGGATCGCCCTCGTACACGCCCATCTCCCGGGCCAGTTCCTCGGCATAGAGCGCCCAGCCCTCTCCGTATGCCGACAGGAAGGTGGCGCGGCGGATCATCGGCAGGTCGGCCTCCTGCTGCAGCGACAGCTGCAGGTGATGGCCCGGCACGCCCTCATGATAGGTGATCGTCGGCAGCGCCCACTTGGGATACTCGGCCGTGTCGCGCAGGTTCAGCCAGTAGATGCCCGGCCGCGCGCCATCGAGGCTCGGCTGGTTGTAGTAGCCGCCGGGCGCAGCCGCTTCGATCGCCTTGGGCACGCGCTGGATCTTCAGCGGCGCCTTGGGCAGCGTCCCGAAGTACTCCGGCAGGCGCTTGCTGGTGGCGGCGACCAGATCCATCAGGTCGGCGATCAACTTTTCCTTGCCGACGTCGGTGTTCGGGTAGTGGTAGCGCTTGTCCTTGTAGAGCGCCTGGATCCGCTCGCCGACCCCGCCCTTGGTCAGGCCCTGGCCCTTCAGAAGCTCGTCCGCCCGCGCCTGCAGCGCCTTGGCCTGCTCCAGGCCGATGTTGTGGATTTCGTCGGCGCTCAGCCGGGTCGTCGTCGAACCGTGCAGCGCCTGCTCGTAATAGGCCTCGCCGTCCGGCTGGCGCCACACGCCGGCGTCGTGCCAGGCCTTGCCCTGGATGTCCTTGAACAGCGCGATCTGGCGCTCCAACGCCGGCGCGATCTTCTCGGCATAGATCTTGGCCGCCTGACCCGCATAGTCGCCGGCGATGCCCTTCTCCTTGGCCCGGCGGGCCACCGACGTCACCAGGCCCGAAGCCTCGGGCGCGACCAGCATGCCCTGCATCTGCGGCAGAGCGCGCGCGACGATGAAGTCCGGCGGGATCACGCCGGCGCCGACATCCTTGCGGGCGCGCTCCACCTCGTCGTCGATCACCCGGCCGAGGTCGGCCAGGCGCGAGAGGTAGGCGTCAGCGTCTTCCTTGCTCTCGATGCGGTGCTGATTGTCCAGCCAGGCCGGCGTCGACTGATAGGATCCGCTCAGCTGCGAGATCATGTAGGGCTGCCCGGCGCCCAGATAGCCGTAGTCGAAACGCTGGTTGGCCGCCTCGGCGGTCTCCAGGTTGAACAGCACGCTGTCGTAGTTGACGCCGGCCATGCCGGTCAGCCGGCTGCGGTCGATGGCCCTCAGCTCGTTCAGCTGGGCCGTGTTCAGCGCCTTGGCGCGAGCCTTCTCCGCCAGCGAGGCGTCGTCGAGCTTGAACTTGGCCGGAGCCCGGGCGTCCTTGTCGAGGCCAAGTCCAGTGACCAGTTGCGGCGAATCGTCCAGTGCCCGGGCGAAAATCTTCTCGAGGAAGGCGTCCAGTTGCGCGGCCGCATCCAGCGCCGGTACCGGCGCAGCGGGCTGCGGCGTGACGCTAGCGGGGGCCGCGGCCTTGCTGGCGCAGCCGCCCAGGACGGCCAGCGCGCCTGCGGAAAGAAGCAGTTGTCGGCGACTGTGCATGTCCGCCCCCCAAAATGTCACAAAGTGGCGGGACACTACGGGGCTCGTCGCTCCGGCGACAAGACATGAGCATGGCGCGGCCGGATAATTCGCCGTAATGCGGGCCGTCGCATTCAAGGTGCTGTCGCAGTACGACCGCATTCTATCGGCAGGACGCTATCGCCCCCCGTGACGGAACCTGGACCAAGTGACTGATCCCAAGCCCGCCGACTGGAGCCGCAAGCTCGCCGCCTACAAGCGCCCGCGCCTCTCGCGCAGCATCTTCGAACTCGCCCTGACGGCCTCGGCCCTGGCCGGCCTCTGGGGCCTCGGCTGGGCCGCGTTTCACTTCGGACTCTGGTGGCTGGCGCTGTTGCTCACCGTCCCGGCAGCGGTGTTCCTGGTGCGCCTCTTCATGATCCAGCACGACTGCGGCCACGGCTCGTTCTTCGAGGACAAGGCCGCCAACGACTGGGTCGGGCGCGCCATCGGGCTGTTGACCCTGACCCCCTACGACTACTGGCGGCGCACCCACGCCATGCACCACGCCACCTCCGGCAATCTCGATCGCCGCGGCCTGGGCGTGATCGAGATGCTGACCGTCGAGGAGTATCTGGCCCTGTCGCCGACCCGGCGGCTCGGCTACCGACTCTATCGCAATCCGGCGGTGATGTTCGGCCTTGGCCCGACCTTCGTGTTCTTTCTCCAGCAGCGCTTGCCGATCGGCCTGATGAAGGATGGCTGGCGGCCGTGGGCCTCGACGCTCGGCAACACCGCCATCGTCGCGGTCGGCGTCGCGCTGATGATGTGGCTGCTCGGCGTCGCGCCAGTGATCCTGGTCAACTTCACCACCATGGTCATCGCCGCCACCATCGGCGTCTGGCTGTTCTTCGTGCAGCATCAGTACGAAGGCGTGGCCTGGTCCCGGAACGGCCAGTGGAAGCGTGACGACGCCGCCCTGCACGGCAGCTCGCATTACGACCTGCCCCAGCCGCTGCGCTGGCTGACCGCCAATATCGGCATCCACCACGTGCACCACCTGTCGGCGCGCATCCCCTTCTATCGCCTGCCGCAGGTGCTGAAGGACCATCCGGAGCTGCACGACGTCAGCCGCATCGGCCTGTGGGACAGCTTCAAGAACGCGCGTCTGGCCTTGTGGGACGAGCATGCCCAACGCCTGGTCTCGTTCCGGGAGATCCGCGGCCTGCCGCGCGCCGCCTGAGGCCCCTGCCCTGGGGTCAACGTTGACACCCGCGCGCCGCTGACCCCCAACTTCCTCCCAAAACACAAAGACATTGGGAGGTGACGTCGTGAGCGCGTGGACATTCGCTGACGTCTGGGAGGCGATCGCCGCCAGACAGCCTGACCATCCGGCCTTGATCCAGGGCGATCGTGTCGTCACCTGGGGCCAATTCGACGCCCGCGCCGACGCCCTGGCCGCCCACATGGTCGCGCACGGGATCACCGCCGACGCCAAGGTCGCGGCTTACCTCTACAATAGCCCGGAGTACCTTGAGACCTACTACGCCGCCTTCAAGGCCGGGGTCGCGCCGATCAACACCAACTATCGCTACGGCG
>NZ_PNLB01000009.1 GCF_013822795.1 Phenylobacterium sp.
GGGCGTGGGCGTTCGACAGCGAGCCGCCGAACACCGTGAAGTCCTTGGAGAACACGAACACCAGCCGGCCGTTGATCCGGCCCCAGCCGGTCACCACCCCGTCGCCGGGCACCTTGTTGTCGGCCATCCCGAAGTCGGTCGCCCGGTGCTCGACGAACATGTCGAACTCCTCGAACGAGCCCTCGTCCAGCAGCAGGTCCAGCCGCTCGCGCGCCGTCAGCTTGCCCTTGCCGTGCTGGCTGGCGATCCGACGCTCGCCGCCGCCAAGACGCGCCTCTCCGCGGCGCTTCTCAAGCTCTTCAAGGATGTGCTTGGCGCCCGTCGGCGCGAGGTTGCGGACGATGGAATTCACGGGCCTGGCCTTAGGTCTGCAGCGCCATCGAAAGCAGGCGCGGACCTGCGATAGGCGCCATGGCAGGTGACGTCATGTGAATAGAGGCGCTATTGTGAAAAACACGCTTCACAAATTCACATTCTGCAAAGTTGCAAATGTCGCAAAAGCTGTTCGTCGGACCGAAGGTGCGCCGCCTGCGCGAGGCGCGGGGATGGAAGCTGGAGCCTTGTGCGGCAAGGCTTGGCTTGTCGGTGAGCTATCTCTCGCAGATCGAGGCCAATCAGCGGCCGGTCACCGCCCGGGTGCTGATCTCGATGATGCGAGTGTTCGATGTGGACGCCGCATCGCTCGACGCGGACGACGATCAGCGGATGATCGCCGACCTGCGCGAGGCGACGGCGGAATCGGCCGCCGAGGCGCCGGCCCCGTCGTTGGCGGAGCTGAAGCTGGTGGTGACCAACGCGCCGAGCTTTGCGCGGCACTATCTGGATCTGCACCGCGCGCACCGTCGTGCTGGCGAGCGGCTGAGCGCCACCGACGAGGCCCTGGCCTTGGACGAGACGGTCGCGGCCAGCGCACAGCTGCCCTACGAGGAGGTGCGCGACTACTTCCACTACAAGAACAATTACATCCACGCGCTGGACGTGGCGGCCGAGGAACTGCACCGCCGGTGCGGGCTGGCGCCGGAGATCCCGCTGGAGTCGGCGCTGGAGGCCTATCTGCGCGACAAGCTGCAGGTCGCCGTGCGGCGGGTGGCCGAGGGCGACCTGATGCGCCGCTACGATCCCGGCAAGCGGGAACTGACGCTGAACATGGCGCAGCCGGCCGAAACCCGGACCTTCCAGATGGCCTGCCATGTGGTCGCCGCCGAACTGGGCGAGATCATCGAGGCCGAGCTGGAGGCGTCGGAATTGCGCAGCCCGGCGGCGGTCGACATTTGCCGGATCAGCCTGACCAACTATGCGGCCGGGGCGCTGGTGCTGCCGTACGAGGCGTTCCGCCAAGCGGCGCAGGAGCTGCGGCACGACATCGATGCCCTGACCCTGCGTTTCCAGTCCAGCTTCGAGCAGACCTGCCATCGCCTAAGCACCCTGCAGCGGCCCAGCGCGCGCGGGGTGCCGTTCTACTTCGTGCGGGTCGACCCGGCCGGAAACATCACCAAGCGCCACAGCGCCACCCGGTTCCAGTTCGCGCGGTTCGGCGGCACCTGTCCGCTGTGGAACGTGCACGAGGCGTTCGGGCGTGACGGCCGCATCCTGACCCAGGTGGCCGAGATGCCGGACGGCGCGCGCTATCTGTGCCTGGCCTGGAGCGTCCTGAAGCGATCGGGCGGCCACGGCACGCCGGATCGGCGCTACGCCCTGGGACTGGGCTGCGAGGTCGAGTACGCCGACGCCATCGTCTATTCCGACGGGGTCGACTTGAAGGGGCCGCCTGCGCGGATCGGGGTCAGCTGCCGGATCTGCGAGCGCGACGATTGCCTGCAACGGGCGTTTCCGCCCGTTGACCGCAGCTTCCGCGTGTCGCGCACGGAACGCTCGATCGTGCCGTTCTCGCTCAGCTAGCCGTGGCGGGCGAAGACCTGGGTCTTGCCTGATCGATCGAGCAGCAGCAGCGTCGCATAGGCCTCGGTCTGGCCGCTGGGGATTTCCATGCCGGGCGAGCCGATCGGCATGCCCGGAACGGTGAGGCCGAGCGCCTTGGGCCGCTCGTTCAACAGGCGCACAACGTCGGCGGGCGGCACGTGCCCCTCGACGACATAGCCGCCGATCAGGCCGGTGTGGCAGGAGGACAGCTCGAAGGGCATGCCGTGCTTGTCGCGGATCGGGGCGAGGTCCTCGACCTCGTGCACCGTCGGCTTGAAGCCGGCCTTGGCCATGTGGGTGATCCAGCCCTTGCAGCAGCCGCACCAGGGGGTCTTGTAGACCACCAGATCGCGGGTCGGCGCGGCTTGGGCGCAGCCCGCCGCCAGCAGCAGGGCAGATGCCGCTAGCAGCAGGCGCCGCCGATTGGGGGCCGGGTTCGACGAACTCATCAACTCAAACACCATTACTCACAGGATGGTCCCCGCAGGCGGGGGAGACCCGCCCACAGGGAAGATACGCACCGGGCGCGCGGGCCCCTCAGGTCACAGCAGCCAGGCGCGGATCAGGTAGCTGACGGCGCCGACCGTCAGGACGCCGGCCAACCAGAGGCCGACAAACCAGGCCAGCCGCCGCCAGGACGAGGAAGAGGGCGTGGCCATCAGTGATAGCCCTCCTGGCCGACCTTGCCGCGAAACACCCAGTACGAGTAGCCGGTGTAGGCGAGGATGATCGGGATAAGCACCGACGCCCCGACCAGCATGAACAGCAGGCTGGAGTCGGGCGCAGCGGCTTGCCAGATCGTCACTGCGCCGGGCACGACATAGGGGAACATGCTGATCCCTAGTCCCACGAAGCTGAGCCCGAAGAGGGCGAGCGCCAGCAGGAAGGGCCAACGTTCGTGGCCCTTGCGCAGGCTGCGGAAGAACAGCACCGCGCCGATCAGCACCAGCAGCGGCACCTGGGCGGTGAGCAGGACGCTCGGCCAGGCGAACCAGTTCTCGTAGTAGGCGCCTTCCAGGAACGGCGTGACCGCGCTGACCACGGCGATGAGCAGCACTGTGCCGGCGCCGAGCCAGGCCGACATGCGCCGCATGTGGGACTGCGTTTCGCCCTCGGTCTTCATGACCAGCCAGGTGGCCCCGAGCAGGGCGTAGCCGACGACGAGGCTGACGCCGGTGAGCAAGCTGAACGGCGTCAGCCAGTCCCACCAGCCGCCGGCGTACTGGCGGCCCTCGACGGAGATCCCTTGAAGCAGCGCCCCCAGGGTCACGCCCTGGGCGAAGGCGGCGACCACCGAGCCGGCCGTGAAGGCGACGTCCCAGAACGGGCGATGGCCCGGGTCACGCCAGCGGAACTCGAAGGCCACGCCGCGGAAGATCAGCGCCAGCAGCATGGCGATGATCGGGGCGTAGAGGGCGGGCAGCACGATCGCATAGGCCAGCGGGAAGGCGGCCATCAGCCCGCCGCCGCCCAGCACCAGCCACGTCTCGTTGCCGTCCCAGACCGGGGCGACCGAGTTCATCGCCGAGTCCCGCTCGGGGCCAGGCTTGAAGGTGGGGAACAGGATGCCGATGCCGAGGTCGAAACCGTCCATGACGACGTAGGCGAAGACTGCGAAGGCGATGACGAACGCCCAGACGAAGGGGAGGTCGAGGCTCACGAGGCGTCTCCCTGGCCGGCGCGGTGGACGGGGATGCCGGGGGCCGGGGTGATGCCGGCGGTGCGGACCGGATGATCGGGGGCGGGCTCCAGGCCCGGCTCGCCCGGATGGGGCGCGTGGCTCATCAGTTTGAGGATGTAGCCCGTGCCGGCCGAGAACACGATGAAGTAGACGGCGACGAAGGCCAGCAGCGAGGCGGCGACGGCCGGCGCGTCGAGCGGCGCGGCCGACTGCGAGGTGCGCAACAGGCCATAGACCGTGAACGGTTGGCGGCCGACCTCGGTCGTCACCCATCCCGCGAGCACGGCGACGAAGCCGGTCGGGCCCATGACCAGGGCGAAGCGATGCAGCCAGCTCCAATCGTAGAGCTTGCGGCGGGTGCGGGCGAACAGGCTCACCGCGCCCAGGGTCAGCATCAGCATGCCAAGGCCGACCATGATCCGGAACGACCAGAAGACGATGTCGACGTGCGGCCAGTCCTCGCGCGGCACGGTGTCGAGGCCGGCCAAAGGCGCGTTCGGGTCATGCTTGAGGATCAGCGAGGAGGCTTTGGGGATCGAGACCGCGGCATGGACTGTGGCCGCCTTCTCGTCGGGGATGCCGAACAGGATCAGCGGGGCGCCGTCCGGATGGCTCTGGAAGTGGCCTTCCATGGCCATGACCTTGGCGGGCTGGTGCTCCAGGGTGTTGAGGCCGTGCATGTCGCCGGCGAAGATCTGGATCGGGGCGGCCACGGCGATCATGCCCATGGCCATGTTGAACATGACCCGCGCCCCGGCGTTGCCCTTGTCCTTCAGCAGGTGCCAGGCCCCGACTGCGCCGACCACCAGCGCAGTGGTCAGATAGGCGCCGAGCACGGTGTGGACGAGCCGGTAGGGGAATGAGGGGTTGAAGACGATGGCCCACCAGTCGGCCGGTTCGAACTGGCCGGCGGCGTTCATCACAAAGCCCTGCGGCGTCTGCATCCAGCTGTTGGCCGAGAGGATCCAGAAGGCCGAGATGAAGGTGCCGATCGCGACCGCCAGGGTGGCCATGTAGTGCAGCTTGGGCCCCACGCGGTTCATGCCGAACAGCATCACGCCCAGGAAGCCGGCCTCCAGGAAGAAGGCGGTCATCACCTCGTAGGCCATCAGCGGGCCGATCACCGGTCCGGCCTTGTCGGAGAACACCGACCAGTTGGTGCCGAACTGGTAGGACATGGTGATGCCCGAGACGACGCCCATGGCGAAGGCCAGGGCGAAGATCTTCAGCCAGTACTTGAAGAGGTTGAGATAGACCTCCTTGCCGGTCTTCAGCCACAGCCCCTCGAGCACGGCCAGGTAACTGGCCAGCCCGATCGAGAAGGCCGGGAAGATGAAGTGGAAGGAGACGGTGAAGGCGAACTGGGCCCGCGCCAGGGTGAGCGCGCTGATGTCGTCAAACATCGGCCGGGCCCTCGGACTTGGCGCGGCGGCGCGACTTGCCGCCGGCGACGACCTTAAGGCGGTCCTTGATCTCGAAAACCTTCTGCACCTTGGAGCCCACCTCGAGCAGTTGGATCAGGGTCTGCGTCTCGAGCTTCTGGATGTCCTCCGACCAGCGGGTGACGAGCTCGATGAGGCCGTGCATCTCGGCCATCCGGGCCTGGGCGTGGCGTTCGTCCTCGGTGGCCGGCGTCTCGACCAGCGCCTGGCGCAGCATCGATAGGGTCGGGTCGATCTCCCGTTTGCGCCGTTCCTCGGCGAGGATGCGCACGATCTCCCAGATGTCTTCGGGCGTCGAGAAGTACTCGCGCCGGTCGCCGGGCTTGTGCTGCAGCTTCACCAACCGCCAGGACGACAGCTCCTTCAGGCCCATGCTGACGTTCGAGCGGGAAAAGCCGAGCTTTTCGGTGATGTCGTCTGCATTGAGCGGCTGCTCGGCTAGGAATAGCAGGGCGTAGATCTGGCCGACTGTGCGGCTGATGCCCCAGCGGCTCCCCATCTCGCCGAAGTGGAGGACGAAGGCCTGGGTGAGGGGAGGGAGATTCATTTTCACGAACTTTCAGGAATTTCTGAAAATTAGGAAATCGGTGACGCTGGGTCAATGCCCTCGACGGCGGCTGAACGCCGCGCGGGTGGAAAGCGAGCGCTCCCTGTACTAAGTGGCCCCCGAAGACAGCCCCGAGCGACCCGATTGGCCACCCAGACCGAACATCGCGACAGCTACCGTCTGTCCGTCGCCCCTATGATGGACTGGACGGACCGGCACTGCCGGAGCCTGCACCGCACCCTGTCGGCGCGGGCGCTGCTCTACACCGAGATGCTGACCACTGGGGCGGTGCTGCACGGCGACCGCGAGCGGCTGCTGGCCTATGACCCCGCCGAGCATCCGGTGGCGCTGCAGCTGGGCGGCTCGGATCCGGCTGACCTAGTCGCCGCCGCGAAGATCGGCGAGGCCGAGGGCTATGACGAGATCAACCTCAATGTCGGCTGCCCGTCCGATCGGGTGCAGAGCGGGCGGTTCGGCGCCTGCCTGATGCGCGAGCCCGAGCTGGTGGCCGAGTGCATGTCGGCCATGGGCGCGGCGGTGAAGGTCCCCGTGACCGTCAAATGCCGGATCGGCGTCGACGACCAAGACCCGGAGGAAAGCCTGTTCCAGCTGGTCGACCTCGGCGCGCAGGCCGGTGTGTCGCTCTTCGTCGTCCACGCGCGCAAGGCGTGGCTGAAGGGGCTGTCGCCGAAGGAAAACCGCGACGTGCCGCCGCTGGACTATCCGCTGGTGCACCGGTTGAAGCGTGAGCGGCCCGACCTGACCATCGTGATCAACGGCGGGATCGGCTCGCTGGACGAGGCCGAGCCGCATCTGGACGCCGTCGACGGCGTGATGCTGGGGCGCGCAGCCTATCACACGCCCGCGCTGCTGGGGCAGGTCGACCGGCGGGTGTTCGGCGCCGATGTCGAGGATATCGACAGCTTCCGCGCGGTCGAGCTCTACCGGCCGTATGTGGAGCGCGAGCTGGCGGCCGGCACGCATCTGGCGGCCATCACCCGGCACATGCTGGGCCTGTTCCACGGCCTGCCGGGCGCGCGCGCCTGGCGGCGGGTGCTGACGGTCGAAGGGGTGAAGGCCGGCGCCGGCATGGACGTGATCGACGCAGCCTTGGCCGAAGTCCTACGGGCGCAGGATGAGCGCCGTGCGCGTGGCCTCGAAGCTGGCGAGGCGGCCTAGATAGGTCATGCCGAGCAGCGAGCTTTCCAGCCCGCTCTCGATCACCATGGCCTGTACGTCGTTCAGCGCGGCCCCAGCCACCGAAACGCGGCCAAGGGTGACGGCCGCGGCGCGGGTCTCGCCCGAGGCGGTGACGACCTTGTAGTTGTAGTCGAGCTTGTCGGTGGCGATGCCCAGGCGCTGGGCGTCGGCCAGGGTCAGGGCGACGGCGCTGGCGCCGGTGTCGACCAGGAAGCGCACCCGCGAGCCGTTGACGTCCGCTTCGGCCCAATAGTGGCCGTCGCCGCCCTTGGCGATCGAGGCGGGTTGGGCGTGCGTCACGGCCTGGGGCGCGATGGCGAGGGCTGCGCGCAGTTCCGGCTTCGGATTGGTGAAGGTGTTCAACGCTTCGGCCGCACCCACCGCAGACACGGCGCCCAGAAGCGCCACTATCGCCAGTTTGAGCATGTCCCACACCTCGCCGCTTCGGCTCACCGCGGGCCGTTTTCGGCCCTGTTCGGCGCGGACATTACGCTGACGGGGTTTGCAAGGCGTGAATCGAAGCTTGCCAAAAACCTAACTACAGCAAAGGTTTAAGGTTAAAACATTCCCAACTTTTCTGGGCGGATCTGGCCGCGGCGCGAGGGCAGTTCGGCCATGATCCGGGTGCGGTCCTCGTCGCTCAGCTTGGCCCAGCCGGCGACCTCGCTAAGGCGGCGATAGCAGCCGAGGCAGAGCCCGCTCTCGCCATCGACGACGCACACCTTGATGCAGGGGGTCTTGATCGGGGCGGGCGGTCTGGCAGGGGTGTCGGTCATGGTTCCAGGCGAGATTTGATCAGGGGATAGCGTAGGTGACGGTGGCCTGCGCCGCCAGCCGGTCCGGATGTTCGGTCCAGAGCCGAACGTCGCAGACGGCGTTGCGTCGGCCGAGCCGCAGCATCTTCGCCTCGGCGTGAAGATCCCCTGGCTGGGCCCCACGCAGGAAATTCATCACTAGAGAACTGGTCACGGCCATCAGTTGGTCGCCGATGTGAGCGAGGATCAGCGCGTAGGCTGCGGTGTCGGCCAGGCCCATGAGGGTCGGGCCGGAGACCAGCCGGCCAGGGCGCAGCATGCTGTCATGATAGGCGCGCACGACCAGCGCCCGTCCGGACGCGAGCTCGGTCACCCGAGGGAAGTGGGCGTCCGATCCGTCGGGGAAGGCGCCTCGAAGCAGCGTGTTGACCTGAGTGGCGTCAAGCTTGAGCGAAAGTGTCATGCCTTAGCTTCGCGTCGCTCGCGGAGCATTACAAGATATTTATGTTCTCTGGCAGAAGTCGCGCATCATGACTTTAATTTAATCTGCGAATACTAATCATTGCCGGGAATTCATTTGAGTGTTCGTGGCCCCGCGAGCAGTTTCCCCTCATCGAAATTCGAGGGAGTAACGCCATGAAACTGTTCGCCATCGCCGTGACGTCCGCTGGTTTGCTGGCTGCGGCTGGTTCTGCGGCGGCCGCCGTCAGCGACGTCGATTATCTGAAGGCCAACCGCTGCCGTGGCTTGGCCGCGTCCGGCATCGCCACCGTCGACACCGCCGCCATGGACGCCTTCATCAAGAACGAGGGCCGCACCCGCAACGCCTTCGTCGCTGATCGCGGCAAGACTGAGTTCGACAAGGCCAAGCGTGAAGGCAAGACCGACAACACCGATCGCAAGGCGCGGCTCGTCGCCGAGCTGAACGGCCCCTGCCAAGTCTATAAGGGATAGAACTCGTCTGTCGGTCCCCACCCGGCAGTCGCGTCCAGACTGAGCGCCCGCGTCCCCCCGCCGGGCGCTCTTTTCTTTTGCGGCGGAACCCGGCTTGGCCGTACGCTTTGATGGGTGGAGGTCGTAGCTGGGCGATTGGGTCGGTAATGGATTTGTTGAGGCCCGGCGAGACGTGCTGGCGCAAGGAACGCGCAGGCCGAGCGGCCTTTCTGGTCGACACGGAAGCCTACTTCACCGCGGTGTTCGAGGCGTTGCGCAAGGCGCGCCGCTCGGTGCTGCTGCTGGGTTGGGGGTTCGATCCGCGCGCGCGGCTGTTTCCTGACGGCTTCGACGGCCCGGCTGACCCCGATGAGGTGGGCCGCATCCTCGTGGCGCTGGCCAAGGCGCGGCCGGACCTCGACATCCGCGTGCTGATCTGGAAGTCGGCCCTGCCGATCGCCGCCAGCCAGCAGTTCTTCCCGCACAAGGCGCGCAAGTGGTTCCGCGGCACGGGGGTGAAGTTCTGGCTGGATGATCATGTGCCGTTCGGCGCCTGCCACCATCAGAAGGTGCTGGTGGTCGACGACGCGCTGGCGTTCTGCGGCGGCGGCGACATCAGCGTCGATCGTTGGGACACTCCGGGTCATCTGGAGCACGACCCGCGCCGGATCATGCCCGACCAGCACCATCACGCCCCGCGCCACGAGGTGATGATGATGGTCGACGGCGCGGCCGCGGAGGCGCTTGGCGACCTGGCGCGTGAACGCTGGCGTCGTGCGACCGGCGAGGCGCTGCCCAAGCCCGAGCCGACCGGCGAGGATCCCTGGCCCGCCTATGTTCCGGCGCACCTGAGCGACGTCGACATCTCGATCCAGCGGACCGAGCCGGCCTGGGACGAACGCCCCGGCGTCACCGAAATCCGCCGCTTGACTATCGAGTCGATCATGGCGGCGAAATCGGTGATCTACTTGGAAAATCAGTACTTCGCCTCGCCACTGTACGCCGCGGCGCTGGCCAAGCGGCTGGCCGAGCCGGACGGGCCGGAGGTGGTGCTGATATCGACCGGCCAGAGCCCGAGCTGGTTCGATCAGCTGACCATGGACCGCGCCCGCTCGAACATGCTTTGGCGGCTGCGTTCGGCCGACATCTTCGGGCGGTTCCGGGCGTGGTATCCGACCACGCCGGCGGGCACCAAGATCATCGTGCACTCCAAGGTGACGATCATCGACGAGCATCTGGCGCGCGTTGGCTCGGCCAATCTCAACAACCGCTCAGGCGGCTTCGACACCGAGGTCGAGCTGGGGGTGCAGGTCGAGGACGGCGGCGAAGAGCGGACAATCGGCGCGCTGCGCGACCGGCTGATCGGTCACTTCCTGGGTTGCACCGGCGATGCGGTGGCCAAGGCGAGGTCCGAGCGCGGCGGGATGATTTCGGCGATCGAATTCCTGAACACCGAGGGGCGGCTGTCGCCGATCCTGCCGATGAAGCAGACGCCGCTGGGCGAGATCATCGCCACCTATCACCTCGGCGATCCGTATTCGGTGACCGACTCCTGGCGGGCCACCCGTCGGCGGGATCTGCTCTACACCGAGGACCTGATGCACACGCGGTTCATGCCACGCTGAAGTCCATCACCAACGGCAGATGGTCGGAGGCGACCCGGGTCAGCGGGTCGAACGGGACGAACACGTTCTCGACCTTGATCTCCGGGCTGACGAAGATGTGGTCGATGCGCAGCACCGGCAGGGCCGAGGGGAAGGTCGAGGTCGGCGACTTCTGCGGCGACAGCCGTCGAGCGGCGTTGAGCTTGGCGTTCAGCGTCCGGTAGACGACAGAGCTGCCGGTGGCGTTGAAATCGCCGAGCAGGATGGTCGCCCCTTGGCGCATCGGATGCCCGAGCCAGGCGGGACCCGCGAGCCAGCCGGCCTGCAACTGCTGCTCTTTGGGCACGAGGCCCAGGTGGGTGTTGATGATCTGGACGGGCCGGCCTTCCACCTCAGCGGAGATCCAAACTGCGCCACGCGGCTCCAGGCGCGGGATCGCCGGGTGGCCGGGCAGGGGGCCGGTCTGGATCATCCGCTCGGGATAGGTGGTCAGGATGGCGTCGCCGTAGAGCTCCTCCTCGACCCGCAGGGCCGGGTGGAAGTGGAAAGCCATCTTCAGCCGCCGGGCGATCTGGTGGGCCTGGTCGACGCCGCCGGTGCGGGCGCGGCCGACGTCCAGCTCCTGCAGGGCGACGATGTCGGGCTCCAGCCGCGCGATCACCTCGGCTACGCGGCCGACGTCCAGTCGCCGGTCGGTGCCGACGCAGCGGTGAACGTTGTAGGTAAGGATGCGCGGCATGGGGCTCAGGGATGCACGCCGCGAACGCGCGACGCAACGGCTCCAACGCCGGCGCAAGGCGAAGGTTCGCTAGTCGAGAGGCGTTGGGCGGCGGGCGCCAACTGAACCGCGATAAGTTGATGTGACGTTGACGTAAGCGTCATCTTCACATCGCCGCGCGACGCGGGTATGGTCCGCGCCCAACGACATACGCTGTAAATGCTCGCGCCTGGGAGCCGCCTATGAACCTCGATTTTTCGCCCGAAGACGCCGCTTTCCGTGAGGAGGCCCGCAGCTTCATCGCCCAGAACTATCCCAAGGAACTGCGCGAGAAGCAGGATCGCGGCGAAGAGCTGAGCAAGGAGGACTATCTCTCCTGGCACCGCATCCTGGCCAAGAAGGGCTGGGCGACGCCGTCGTGGCCGATCGAGTTCGGCGGCACTGGCTGGACCCCGACCCAAAAGTACATCTGGTCGGAAGAGCAGGCCCGCGCCGACACCCTGGGTATCCTGCCGTTCGGCGTCTCGATGCTGGCCCCGGTGATCTACACCTTCGGCACCCAGGAGCAGAAAGAGCAGTTCCTGCCGGGCATCCGTGACGGCCTGGTGTGGTGGTGCCAGGGCTATTCGGAGCCGGGCGCCGGTTCCGACCTGGCTTCGCTGAAGACCAAGGCCGAGCGCGTCACCGGCGACGACGGCAAGGAATACTACATCGTCAACGGCCAAAAGACGTGGACGACGCTGGGCCAGCACGCTGACTGGGGCTTCTTCCTGGTCCGCACCGATCCGGACGCCAAGCCGCAGTCGGGCATCTCGTTCCTGCTGATCGACATGAAGACCCCGGGCATCGAGGTGCGCCGCATCACGACCCTCGAAGGCGGTCATGAGGTCAACGACGTCTTCCTCGACAACGTGAAGGTGCCGGTCGAGAACCGCGTCTTCCACGAGAACCAGGGCTGGACCTGCGCCAAGGCGTTGCTCGCCCACGAGCGTACCGGCATCGCCGGCGTCGCCCGCTCGAAGCGCGGCCTGGAAAAGGTCCGCGAGATCGCCTCGACCGAGCTGTCGGACGCCGGCGGTAAGCTGCTGGCCGACCCGTTCTTCAAGCGCAAGGTCGCCGAACTGGAGATCGACCTGACGGCGCTGGAGTTCACCGAACTGCGCACCCTGGCCGGCGAAAGCAGCGGCAAGGGCCCGGGCCCGGAAAGCTCGATCCTCAAGATCAAGGGCACCGAGATCCAGCAGCGCCTCACCGAGCTGGTGCTGGAAGCGGTCGGCCACTACGGCGCGCCGTACCTGCGTGACCTCGGCCACAACGCCAACATCGGCCCCGACTACGCCGACGGCGTGGCCGGCAACTACTTCAATATGCGCAAGACCTCCATCTACGGCGGGTCGAACGAGATCCAGCGCAACATCATCGCCAAGATGGTGCTGGGCCTCTAAGCGCCGATCGTCTTAAGTCACATAACAACGCCTATTTCCCGCCTGGGCCGGAGCGCCCGGGCGGGGTGATGCACGGGGAAACCAGATGGATTTCAGCTTCACCGAAGAACAGTCGATGCTGCGCGACACCGTCGCGAGCTATCTGGCCGACCACTACAGCTTCGAACAACGCCGTGACGCGCTGAAGGCCGAGCCGGGCTGGCGTCCGAACGTGTGGAAGGCCTTCGCCGAAGAGCTGGGCATCCTGGGCGCGCCGTTCGCCGAGGAGCTGGGCGGCCTGGGCGGCGGCTCGACCGAGAACATGGTCATCATGGAAGAGCTCGGGAAGTCGCTCGTCGTCGAGCCCTATCTCGGCACCGTGGTGATCGGCGGGGGCTTCCTGAAGCACTCGGGCTACGCCGGCGCGGCCGACCTGATCGGCGGCATCATCGGCGGCGAGACGATCATCGCCTTCGCCTATGCCGAACCGCAGGCCCGCTACACCTGGCAGGACCTGAAGACCACCGCCAAGAAGGACGGCGGCGGCTACGTCATCAACGGTCAGAAGGCCGTGGTCATCGGCGCGCCGTACGCCACGCACCTGATCGTCACCGCCCGCACCGGCGGCGGCCAGCGCGACGCCCAGGGCGTCTCGGTGTTCATCGTGCCGAAGAACGCCAAGGGCGTCACCACCCGCGACTACCCGACCGTCGACGGTTTCCGCGCTTCGGAAGTCACCTTCGAGAACGTGTCGGTCGGCGCTGACGCGCTGATCGGCGCGGAAGGCGCGGGCCTGCCGCTGGTCGAGAAGGTGATCGACGAGGCCATCGTCGCCACCTCGGCCGAAGCCTGCGGCGTGTTCCGCAAGCTGCATGAAGGCACGCTGGAATACACCAAGCAGCGCAAGCAGTTCGGTCAGCCGATCAGCCAGTTCCAGGTGCTGCAACACCGCATGGTCGACATGTTCATCAACCTCGAGCAGTCGATCTCGATGACCTACATGGCCAACATCAAGCTGGCCGACAGCGACGTCGAACGCGCCAAGGGCGCCTCGGCGGCCAAGGTGCAGATCGGCAAGGCGGCCAAGTTCATTGGGCAGAACGCCATCCAGCTGCACGGCGGCATGGGCATGACCGACGAAATGGCTATCGGCCACTACTTCAAGCGCGCCACCATGATCGAGAGCGCCTTCGGCTCGACCGATCATCACCTGGGCCGCTACGAGAACCTGAGCCTCGGCGCGGCGGCGTAAATCGCCCCCGCCCATTCGGCGAAAGTCGAACGGCGCTTCAGCTTGCTGGAGCGCCGTTTTTCGTGGGCGGTGGGCGTCTTTGCGTGACTTCAATTCATAGATGCTAGTCTTGTTGCGCTGCTAATTCTCAGGTGAGATCGCCGCTATCTCCATGCTTCACCGGCAAGGAGAGCCACCATGGAATACAGAACCCTCGGCAGGTCGGGCCTCAAGGTCCCCGCCCTGAGTTTCGGCGCGGGCACGTTCGGCGGGCAGGGGCCTCTGTTCAGCGCCTGGGGCGACACCGACACCGTACAGGCCCGGCGGCTGGTCGAGATTTGCCTGGAGGCGGGGCTCAACCTCTTCGACACCGCCGACGTCTACTCCAACGGCGCCTCGGAGGAGATCCTGGGCGCGGCGCTGCAGGGCCTGCGCGACCGGGCGCTGATCTCCACCAAGATCGGGTTGCCGATGGGCGAGGGGCCGTTTGACGCCGGCGCATCTCGGCTACGGCTGACGCGCGGCGTCGAGGCGGCGCTGAAGCGCCTGAAGACCGACCGCATCGACCTGCTGCAGCTTCACGCCTTCGACGCCGCGACCCCGGTGGAGGAGACGCTCTCGGCGCTCGACGATCTCGTGAGGGCCGGCAAGGTGCTCTATGTCGGCGCCTCGAACTTCGCCGGCTGGCAGCTGATGAAGTCGTTAGCCGCCGCCGATCGGCATGGCTGGCCGCGCTACGTCGCGAACCAGGCCTACTATTCGCTGGTCGGCCGCGACTACGAGTGGGAACTGATGCCGTTGGGGCTCGACCAGGGCGTCGGGGCCATGGTCTGGAGTCCGTTGGGTTGGGGGCGCCTGACCGGTAAGATCCGCCGCGGCCAGCCGCTGCCCGAAGTCAGTCGCCTGCACGACAGCGCCGACTTCGGCCCGCCGGTTGACGACGAACGCCTCTATCGCGTCGTCGAGACGCTGGACGAGATCGCCGCGGAGACCGGCAAAAGCGTGCCGCAGATCGCCATAAACTGGCTTTTGCAGCGGCCGACGGTTTCCAGCGTGATCATCGGCGCGCGCACCGAGGCCCAATTGCGAGAGAACCTGGAAGCTGTCGGTTGGAACCTGACGATAGAGCAGGTCGCCAGACTGGATGGCGCCAGCGCTGCGACGCCCGCCTATCCCTACTACCCCTACTGGCGTGAGGGCGGCTTCAAGGCCGTGAACCCGCCGCCGGTTTGATTGAAAAAAGTTCGCATGTGGTGTCGGGACGGCGGGAGCGAGTTCGTCCTAGGGTGGACAACCCCCGGAGGAGACACCCCATGCGGATGATTTTTGTGAACCTGCCCGTGAAGAGCGTGGCTGCGTCGCGCGCGTTCTTTGGCGCGCTGGGCTTTTCGTTCAACGAACAGTTCTGCAGCGAGAACACCGCCTGCATGGTGATCGAGGAGAACATCTTCGCCATGCTGCTGGAGCACGATCGCTTCAAGGACTTCATCACCGGCGACATCGCCGACGCCCACAAGGCGACCGAGGTCCTGACCTGCCTGTCCGCCGACAGCCGCGCCGAGGTCGACGGCCTGCTCAGCAAGGCGCTGGCGGCGGGCGGCAAGCCCTGGAAGCCGGTCTTGGACATGGGCCCGATGTACGGTTGCAGCTTCCAGGACCTCGACGGTCACGTCTGGGAAGTGATGTTCATGGACCAGGCGGCGATGGCGCAGGGCGCCACGCCGGAAGCTGCGAACGCCTAGCCGAACAGGGCCGCCAGCCGTGCGTGCTCGGCGGCCATTTCGGCTCGGAAGCTCTCCTTCGACCAGAGGCGGTAGTCGCCCTGCGCATAGGCCTGGGCGTTACGCCAGTAGAGGAAGGCGTTCATCGCGTTGGCGCGGCTGTTGTCGCGGGTCTTGGTCGCCGCGCCTGGCGAGCCCATGACAATCGAGTTGGGCGGGATAACGGTACCCTCTTTGAGGAAGCTGCCGCCGGCCACGATCGAGCCCGCGCCGACCACGCAGCCGTCCATGATCGTCGCGCCGATGCCGATCAGGCAGTTGTCGCCGATATCGCAGCCGTGCAGCGTGACGTGATGGGTGATCGAGCAGTTCTCGCCCACGATCGTCGGCGTGCCCGAGCCGACGTGGATCATCACGAAGTCCTGGATGTTGGTCCGCCGTCCAATCACCACCTTCTGGCTCTCGGCGCGCACGACGACGTTGCACCAGATCGAGGCCTCCGGCGCGATCTCCACAGCGCCGAAGATCCGCGCCGAGTGATCGATCCAGGCCGAACCCTGGTCTTGGACGTCGGGGCCGAGGAAGGGGGCGACGGGCATGTCTGGAACTCCGGAAGTGAACAGGGCGCCACAATCGGGGATTTCCCAAACGTCAGACAAGTCGCGCACTTGCCAAACGCGGTCCAACCGCGCCTAACGCCAGGGTCATGGCCCTTCGCGACTTCGCCCTCCTGGTCTTCGTCTGTCTGCTGTGGGCGACGAACAACATCGTGTCGAAGTACGTCGTGGCCTATCTGCACGCCCCGCCGCTGTTCTATGCGGCGGTCCGGTTCATCATCGTCGCGGCCGCGGTGTTTCCATGGCTGCGCAATCCGCCGCGGCCGCTCTGGCGCCTGCTGCTGATCGCCGTCTGTATGGGGGCGGGGTCGTTCGCATTCATGTTCATCGCGCTGAAGACCGCCAGCCCGTCGTCGGCGGCGATCGTGAGTCAGCTGATGGTGCCGACCACCACCTTTCTGTCGTTCATGCTGCTGGGCGAGCGGCTGAACCGCCGCCGCATGCTGGGCATCAGCCTGACCCTGGTCGGCGCCCTGGCGGTCATGTGGGACCCACACGGCTTCACCCTGACCGGAGGCCTGGCGTTCGTGCTGGTCTCCGTGGTGCTGGGTTCGCTCGGCTCGGTGCTGATGAAGCAGATGGAAGGGGTCAAGCCGCTGCAGTTCCAGGCCTGGGTCGGCGTGGCTTCCGCCGCCGTGCTGATCCCGATGTCGCTGATCTTCGAGCCCGGCGGGATCGAGGCGGGCCTGGCGATCGGCTGGCGGTTCTGGGCCGCGGTGATCTTCTCGGCCCTGGTGGTCTCGGTGTTCGGCCACACGGCCTACTACTGGCTGATCCAGCGCTATGAGGCGAACCTGATCTCGCCGTTGACCCTGATGACCCCGCTGGCCACCATCGGCCTCGGAGTCGCCATCACCCACGACCCGTTCGACGCACGCATGGCTTTCGGCGCCGCAGTGGCGCTGGCGGGCGTTCTGATCATCGCCATGAGGCCCAACCAGATCATGCTGCTGCTGCTCAACCTGCGGGGACGCGCCGGATGAACTTCATCGAAGCCGTTTCGCCGAACTTCAACGAGCGCAAGGTTCCGCCCGACATCATCGTCCTGCACTACACGGGGATGAAGACCGGCGAGGAGGCGCTGGCCTGGCTGTGCAACGAGGAGTCCAAGGTCTCGTCGCATTACCTCGTCGAGGAGGATGGGCGGGTGTTCCGGCTGGTGCCCGAGGAGCGGCGCGCCTGGCATGCCGGCGTCGCGTCCTGGAAGGGCGAAACCGACATCAACGGCCGCTCGATCGGCATCGAGATCGTCAATCCCGGCCACGAGTGGGGCTATCGCCCGTTCCCGAAGGCCCAGATCGATGCGGTGATCGAGCTGCTCGGCGATATCCGCAGCCGCTGGCAGGTCGAAGACGGCCGCATCGTTGGTCACTCCGACGTCGCCCCGGCCCGCAAGGACGATCCCGGTGAGCTGTTCCCTTGGAAGACGCTGGCGCAGGCCGGTCACGGGCTGTGGGCCGAGCCCGACGCTGCGCCCGGCGCCTCGCTTTCCGAGGGCGAGGAGAGCGCCGGGGTGTTCGCGCTGCAGGCCGGGCTGACCCGGCTTGGCTACGCCAGCGCTCCCTCAGGCAAGTACGACGCCGACACCACCACCATCGTGCGCGCCTTCCAGCGTCACTGGCGTCCGGAGAAGGTCGACGGTGTCGCCGACGGCATGACCCGCGCGCGGCTGATCGCCCTGCTGCGGGCGGCGGCGGGCGCGTGAGCGCGCCCCTCATTCGGGCCACGAGGGGCGAGGACGCCGCGCAGGTGCTGGCGCTCTATCGCGCCGCCGCCGCCGGTACGGGCGGCTTGGCGCGGCGGCCGGACGAAATGGACCTGGCCTATGTCGAAGGTTTCCTGGCCAAGGCGCGTGCGGGCGGCGTGACCCTGGGGGCCTGGATCGACGGGCGGCTGGCTGGCGAGATCCACGCCTCGCGTATCGGGCCGGATCAATTCGCTCATGTACTTTCGGACCTGACGATCGCTGTCGACCCGACCCAGCAGGGCAGGGGCGTCGGACGGGCTCTATTCGCGGCCCTGTTCGATGCGGCGCGGGCGCTCTCGCCCCAGGTCAGCCGCATCGAGCTGATGGCGCGTGAGGGCAATATCGACGCCATCCGGCTCTACGAGCGGCTCGGCTTCGTGATCGAGGGGCGCTTCGTCCAGCGCGTGCGGACGCCCGATGGGCGGCTCGAGGACGACATCGCCATGGGACTGCTGCTGACGCCGGCTTGACGGCTGGCGCGACGCCCGGCAGCACTGCGCGTCACGAGTTTTTCGCCCTTCGTCATACCCATATTTCGAAATTGAGGACGTATTCGATGCGCAACCTGTTCAGCGTTGAGGGCAAGGTCGCCCTGGTCACCGGCGGCAGCCGCGGCATCGGCGAGATGATCGCCCGCGGCTATGTCGAGAACGGCGCCAAGGTCTACATCTCCTCGCGCAAGGCCAATGTCTGCGACGGGCTGGCCGAGGAGCTGTCGAAGTACGGGACCTGCATCTCGCTGCCCTTCGACCTGTCCAACATGGACGGCATTACCGGCCTGGCCGCGGCGCTGGCCGAGCGCGAGGACAAGCTCGACATCCTGGTCAACAACGCCGGGGCCACCTGGGGCGCACCGATCGACGAGTATCCGGAAGACGGCTGGGACAAGACCGTCGACCTGAACGTGAAGTCGATCTTCTTCCTGACCCAGAAGCTGCTGCCGCAACTGCGCGCTGCGGCCACGCATGAGAACCCGAGCCGAGTGATCAACATCGCCTCGGTCAACGGCATCGAGCCGCCGGCGCTGGAGACCTACGCCTATTCCACCTCGAAGGCCGGCTGCATCATGCTGACCCGCCACCTGGCCAAGCGCCTGGCTCCCGAGCACATCCTGGTCAACGCCATCGCGCCTGGTCCCTTCCAGAGCCACATGATGGCTGCAACCCTGGCCCGTGCCGGCGACGCCATCGCCAAGTCGAACCCGCGCGGCCGCATCGGCACGCCCGAGGACATCGCCGGCGTGGCGATCTTCCTGGCCAGCCGCGCCAGCGCCTACACCACCGGGACGGTTGTGCCCTGCGATGGCGGTTCGGCCGAGTTCTAGGGGCGACTAAAGCCCCACGTGTCATCCCGGTTTCGGCCTTAGGCCGAAGACCGGGCCCCATTGTCGCCTGATCCCTGAGATGGGGCGCGGTTGCGCCGCGTCCTGCTCCATCCGGTGTTCATGGGTCCCGGTCTTGCTTCGCAAACCGGGATGACACGGCTTGGGCCTAGCCCCGTCTACCCCGCCCGCCGGGGCGGATAGGGGCCGGGGACCAGCCGCCCTTTCCAGGCTTGTGCACGCCGCCGGCCTTGCCGCCGTTCAGGCCTTGGTGGCCGTGCTGCTTCTTGGCCAGTTGCTGCTCGATGATGGCGCGGGCGCGCTCGGCGGCGGTCGGCTCGTGGGCGGATTCCGGATGATGCGCCGGCGCGCGCGGTTCTTTTGATTTCGGCATGATGTGTCCAGTCGAGATGAGGCGCTCGCGCCCATTGGGCGCAGCGGGGAGTGCGGGGCTCAGCCCAGCGGTCTCACGGCCTCAATCGATCACAGCACACACGTAGGCATCCTCTTCCGGACGATTGCGGAGAAGCTAGGCGCGCGCGGCGTGATCCGCAAGGCGTCGCTCAAGCCCGGCGATCAGCAGGTCAAGCCCGAACTCGAAGCCGGCTTCGGGGTCGACCGGCCCGCCGGCCAGCGCCCAGGCCAGATTGGGCATGGGAGCGGGGGCGGTGTCCGTGGGCCTGGCCTGTGCTCGCCGCGTGGCTTCGAACCGCGCCCAGCCGACGATGAACGATAGGGCGACGCCGTAGGCCATCAGGGCGTCTGGACCCGGCAGTCCAGCCTGGCGCAGCAGGCCCAGCGACGTCTCCAGCGGACGCGCCGCCCGGGGCCCCGAGCTGTAGTCGTCAGGGAACAGGCGGGTGATGTCCCGCGTCTCGACCAGCCGCGTGCGCAGCGCCTGAGCCATGCGGCGCAGGTCGGCGCGCCAGTCGCCGCTCGCCGCGCCGTAGTCCAGGTCCGAGATCAGGTGGTCGAACAGCAGGACCGACAGGTCCTCCTTGCTGCGCACATGCCAGTAGAGCGCCGGCGCCTTGACGTTCAGCTCGGCGGCGACCGCGCGCATGGTCAGGCCATCATAACCGTTGCGCTGCAGGACGCGCGCGGCGGCCTGGATGACGTCGTCACGGCTGAGTTGTGGGCCGGGTTTGCGGGGCATGAGGCGAGGAGGCCGGGTTTATTTAACATTGTAAAGTTCGACGTGTCGGATTAACGTTCATTTAACGCCGTTAAATTGGAGGTGGTCATGCAGCCGCCCCTGCCGCCGGCTCCGATCCCGCCGCCGCGTCCGTTGCCGTTGCTGCAGGCCCTGAAGGTGGCTCGAGGCAACACCCTTGCCGTGATCCCGCAGGCGGCCTTCGTCGAGCCGGTCTTTCAGCAGCGCAGTCCGCTGGGGCCGAGCTTCCTGGTCAGCGCGCCGGAGGGCGTGAAGCGCGTGCTGCTGGATGCGGCCGACAACTATCCGAAGGCCGCGATGCAGAGCCGGCTGTTCGAGGCCTTCCTCGGCGAGGGGATCCTGACCAGCGAGGGCGAGACTTGGCGGCGGCATCGGCGGATGATGGCGCCGGCCTTTGATCCGCGCAGCGTCGAGGCCGCGCTTCCCACCATCGCCGCGACCGCGCGCGAGTTCGTCGACGGCTGGCGGCCGGGCCAGGTGATCGACGTCTCCGCGGCGATGGGTGAGCTGACCTTGAAGATCATCGCGCGAGTGATGTTTTCCGCGGCCGGCGACGACCTGGGCCCGGTCATGGAGCGCACGCTGCGCTCAGCCGAGGCCGTGCTGGAGCGGTTCGGCGTCGCCGATTTCGTGCCGGGGTTGATGCAGCTCCGCGCGCGCCGCCGCGAGCGGGAGATCGGGGCCCGGTTCGCGGTGTTCGATGATTGGATATCGCGGCTGATCGCCGAGCGCCGGGCCGCGCCGGGGCATGGCGACCTGCTCGACCGGCTGATCGCCGCGCGCGATACCGAGACCGGCGCAACGCTTAGCGACCGCGAGGTGCGAGACCAGTTCGTGACCATCTTCATCGCCGGCCACGAGACCACCGCCGTCGCCCTGACCTGGACCTGGTACCTGTTGGCCCTGCATCCGCAGATCGAGGCGCGGCTGCATGCGGCGCTCGACGCCTCGCCGGATGCGCCGCCGGCCTATGCGCGCCAAGTGATCGAGGAGGCGATGCGGCTGTTCCCGCCGGTTCCTCGCATCCCGCTGCGGCAGGCGAGGGCGGACGACGAGATCTGCGGCGTACGCATTCCGAAGGGGGCGCTGGTCTGCGTCGCGCCCTGGGTGGTGCATCGCCACCGCGACCATTGGGACGATCCGGAGCGTTTCGATCCCGACCGTTTCGCCGGCGAGCGCCCGGAGCGCTACGCCTACCTGCCGTTCGGGGCCGGGCCGCGGGTCTGCATCGGCGCTTCGCTGGCCATGACCGAGGCCGTGACGGCGCTCTGCGAGATCGCCCGTCGCTACCGCCTGACGCTGGTCGATGCGGGCGGCGTCGGCATGAAGCCGCGGATGACGCTGCGGCCAATGGGACGAATTGGGATGGAGCTGATGGCGCGGGGTGCTTGACCGCGGCCGCGGGGCGGCCCACTTAGCGCGCGGACCAGACGGCTGGGCGATCGCGGCTGCTCACGCAGTCGAGGAAAGTCCGGGCTCCACTATGACATGGCGGCGGGTAACGCCCGCCGGGGGCGACCCCAGGGATAGCGCCACAGAGAGCAGACCGCCCCGGTTTCGACCGGGGTAAGGGTGAAAGGGTGGGGTAAGAGCCCACCGCGGACCTGGTGACAGGGACGGCATGGCAAGCCCCGCCCGGAGCAAGACCGAATAGGGATTCCGCGCCCCGCAAGGGGTAGGGCTGTCATAGGCCTGAGGCGTCCGGGTAGGTCGCGAGAACCGTCCAGCAATGGACGGTCCAGAGGAATGATCGTCGCGCCCGTTCGCGGGCGGCACAGAACCCGGCTTATAGGCCGTCTGGTCCGTACTTCCGTCCCCGCTTATCCACCGCCGCCCACAGGGCTGGCGGCTATACTTATGAAGTTCGCTGTATGTTCTGTGAATGTCGCCTGTGGATGCATGCGGTTGAGGCTCAAATTCTTTGAGATTCCCCGAAATTGCACCCTGGAGTCATTGTCTCCCAATTGATCCCATGTTAACCCAATCAGCATCCGTTGAGGATCTGCGGTGCGTCGGAGCTGGGGGCTTCGCGGGTCCGAGACGGGGTGAAGTTGGCGGCTCGCTAGGAGCCGCGATCTGGGGCGCGGCGGGATGTTTCTCTCGACCTTCGAGAAACAAGTGGACGCCAAGCGGCGCATCGTTGTGCCGCAGGAATTCCGCGCGCTCGTCTCCGGCCCCTTCGACGGCATTGTCTGCTTTCCCTCGATTGAGGCGGATTGCATCGAGGGCGGCGGCCGGGCGCTGTTCGACCGCTACATCGCGCTGATGGACGAAATGCCGTTCGGCGACCCGGTGCGGTCGGCCATCGAGCTGTCTGTACTGGGCGGCCAGGCCAAGATGAGTTTCGACACCGCTGGCCGGATCACCCTGCCTGAGCAGCTCTGCGACCAGTTCGGCCTGACCGACTGGGTCGTGCTGGTCGGTCTGGGCGACCGCTTCCAGATCTGGGAGCGCGAGGCGTTCCAGGCCCATCGCGCCGCCCAGCGCGAACTGGCCCGCGCCGGTCTGGCCGAACTGCGCGCGCAGCAGCGCGCCGCCAAGCTGGGAGCGGCTTAGGTGAGCGCGCCCCATACCTCGGTCCTGCTGGATGAAGTGATCGCCGCGCTGGAGCCGGCGAGCGGCAAGTTGATCATCGACGGCACCTTCGGAGCCGGCGGCTATTCGCGCGGCTTCCTGGCGACCGGCGCCGACGTTGTCGCCTTCGACCGCGATCCGAGCGCGCGCAAGTTCGCCGAGGGGCTGGGCGAGCGCTTCCGTCTGGTCGACGGACGCTTCTCGCAGATGGCCGAAGAGTTGGGCGAGGGCGTCGCCGACGGAGTGGCGCTGGATCTTGGCGTTTCGTCCATGCAGCTCGACCAGGCTGAGCGCGGGTTCTCGTTCATGCGCGATGGTCCGTTGGATATGCGCATGGGCGCCGACGGCCCGACCGCTGCCGACATCGTCAACACGGCCGAGCAGGCCGAGCTGGCGCGGATCTTCTATGTCTATGGCGAGGAGCGGCAGTCGCGCCGCGTGGCCTCCTTCATCGTCCGTCGCCGCGCCGAACAGGCCTTCACCCGCACCTTGGACCTGGCCGAGGTGATCGAGCGCGCCCTGGGCGGGCGTCGCGGCGCCAAGGTGCATCCGGCCACCCGCTCGTTTCAGGGGCTGCGCATCGCGGTCAACGAGGAGCTGTCCGAGCTTGAGGCCGGCCTGGTCGCCGCCGAGCGGGTCCTGAAGCCCGGCGGCCGGCTGGCGGTGGTGACCTTCCACTCGCTCGAAGATCGGATCGCCAAGGCCTACTTCACCGAGCGTGCGGGCAGGACCCCGGGCGGATCGCGCCATGCGCCGCCGGTTGAGGCCGGCGCGCCGCCGAGCTTCCAGCTGCTGTTCAATGGCGCCCGCGCGCCCGGCGCGGCCGAGACCGCGACCAATCCGCGCGCGCGATCGGCCAAGTTGAGGGTGGGGGTTCGCACCTCTGCTCCGATATGGAAGGAGGCGGAATGAGTCTCCTGAACCGCAAGATTCGGGGCTTTCGGCTGGTCGACGTGGTCGCGCTGGGGGTCCTGATCGCCGTCATCCTGTCGGTCTACCTGGCCAAGACCATGGCCGGTCGCGAGCGTGCGGAAATCGCTTCGGTCGAAAAGCAGATCGACGCCGAGAAGGCGCGCATCCGCCTGCTGCAGGCTGAAGTCGCCCACCTTGAGCAGCCTTCGCGGATCGAGGCGCTGTCGACCGCCCATCTGGGCATGGGCCCGGTCGGGGCCAAGCACGAGACCACCATCGACAAACTGGGCGAAGTCGCCCTCGGGAAGCCAACGCCGTGAGCCTTGCTCATCCATCGTTCGAAGCGCCGGGCTGGCGCTGGCTGAAGGCCAAGGTCTGGGGGCTGGAGCACGCCTTTGAGCGCGCCAAGGCCGCCGGTAAGGCCGAAGACGACACGCGCATCCGCATCTTCTTCGTGCTGGCGCTGTTTGCGACGGCCTTCTTGCTGCTGGCCATCGGCGCCACGCGCGCGGCGCTGTTCTCGGACGCTGGCCGCAGCGGCGGTTACGCCGTGCCGGTGGGCGCCTCGCGCGCCGATCTAGTCGATCGCAACGGCGCCATGCTGGCCGCCGATCTGCTGCACTACGGCCTCTACGTCGATCCGCGCGAGATCTGGGACGCCGACGAGACCCGCCGCGCCCTGCGCTCGGCCCTGCCGAACCTGAACCGCCAGCGTCTGGAGCGGGTGCTGGGCAGCGAGCGCCGCGGCTTCGTGGCCGCCGGCCTGACGCCGGAAGTGCGTGCGCGCATCCACGCCTTGGGCCTGCCTGGCGTGACCTTTGAGCCGGAGGAGCGCCGGGTCTATCCGCTGGGAACGACGGCCGCCCATCTGGTCGGGTTCGCCGACACCGGCGGCGTCGGCCTGGCCGGCGCCGAGCGGGCGCTGAACGACACCATCCGCGGTAATGCGGCGTCGAAGACGGCGGTGGCGCTGTCGATCGATCTGCGCGTCCAGGCTGCCCTGGAAGACGAGCTCTACAAGGCCGCGGCCGAATTCCAACCGCGCGGCGCCGTGGGCATCGTGACCAACGTCCACACCGGCGAAATCCTCGGGATGGCGAGCTATCCCACTTTCGATCCGAACCAGGTCGCCAAGGCCGACGACAACGCCAAGCTGAACCGCGCGGCGGCCTCGATCTATGAGATGGGCTCGACCTTCAAGGCGTTCACGGTCGCGATCGGGCTCGACACCGGCGTGGCCAACCCCTCGTCGACCTTTGATGCTCGCGTGCCGTACCAACTCGGTTATCGGACCATCAAGGACTATCACGCGGCCCGGAAGATCCTGACGCTGGTCGAGGTCTTCCAACGCTCGTCGAACATCGGCACCGCCAAGCTGGCCGAGAGCGTCGGCGGCGAGCGGCTGAGCAAGTACTTCACCGCGCTGGGCCTGACCAAGCCGGCCCGTATTGAGCTGCTCGAGTCCGCGCGGCCGCTCTCCCCCCGCAAGTGGGACATCGACACCGTGGCCTCGACGTCGTTTGGCCATGGCATGAATGTCAGTCCGGTCGCGCTCTCCAGCGCCATGGGCGCGCTGTTGAACGGCGGCTACATGGTTCCGTTGACGATCAAGAAGCTCGAGCCTGGCCAGCGGCCCCAGGGGCAACGCGTGTTGTCGGAACAGACCTCGCTGCAGATGTTGCAGATCATGCGCGCCAACGTCATCGGCGGCAGCGGAAAGTCGGCCAACGCACCCGGCCTGAGCGTCGGCGGCAAGACCGGTACTGGCGAAAAGTATGATCCCGAGATCCGGGGCTACTCGACCCAGAAGCAGGTGTCGTCCTTCGCTGCTGTGTTCCCGACCGCTGGGGCGGTGCAGGAAGATCGCTACTTCGTGCTGATCCTGATGGATGAACCGCACGGGACGGCCAAGACCTACGGCTTCTCGACCGGCGGTTGGGTCGCCGCGCCGGCCGCCGGCCGCGTCATCGACCGTATCGCGCCGTTCCTGGGCGTTCAGCGCCAGCCGGATCTGATCCAGGTGGTCGGCGACGGCTCCGTCGCCGCCGAGCCCATCGCGGACGGCCACTAATGGGCAAGACGCTTTCCCAGTTGGTTCAGCGGAACTTCGCGACCGATCCCATCGTGACCGGCGTGACGGCTGACAGCCGCAAGGTCCAGCCGGGTTTCCTGTTCGCGGCGCTGCCGGGCTCCAAGGTCGACGGCAAGGCGTTTGCAGCCAAGGCGGTCGAAGCCGGGGCTGTCGCCGTGATCGGGGCCGAGGACATGCCGGAACTCGGCGTGCCGGTCATCGTCACCCCCGATCCGCGCCGGGTCTACGCCCTGGCCGCACGGGCGTTCTGGGGCGCGCAGCCTCCAGTCGTCGTCGCCGTCACAGGCACCAACGGCAAGACCTCGGTCGCCGCCTTCTGCCGGCAGATCTTCAATCGCCTCGGCCACCGGGCCGCCAGCATGGGCACCCTGGGCGTGCGCGCTACCGGCCCGGGCCTCGATGAGCAGATCACTCCGCCGGGCTTGACCACGCCGGACGCCGCCGATGTCGCCGAGCTCCTGGCGACATTGGCCGGCAAGGGCGTCACCCATCTGGCGATGGAGGCCTCGTCGCACGGGATCGACCAACGCCGCCTGGACGGCGCGGGGCTGACGGCGGCCGGGTTTCTGAACCTGACCCAGGACCATCTCGACTATCACCACACCATGGAAGCCTATCGCGACGCCAAGCTGCGCCTGTTCGAGGCGCTGCTGCCGCGGGGTGGCGTGGCGGTGCTGAACGCCGACTCCGACGCCTATGGCGCCTTCGCCGCCGCGGCCGTGGGGGCGGGGCAGTCAGTGCTGTCGGTGGGCGAGGGCGGGCAGGGGCTGAAGCTGGTCGGCCACACGCCGACCCCGGAAGGCCAGACCCTGAAGATCGAAGCCAAGGGCAAGACCTACGAAGTCGCACTGCCGCTGGCCGGCGCGTTCCAGGCGTCCAACGCCTTGGTGGCGGCTGGGCTGTGCATCGCCGCCGGTGAGCCGGTCGAGGGCGTTCTGGCCGCGCTGGCGAACCTGGAGGGCGCGCCTGGCCGCCTGCAGCGGGTCGGAACCGGCGCCAAGGGCGGCGAGGCCTATGTCGACTACGCCCATACGCCCGACGGCCTGGAGACCGTGCTCAAGTCGCTGCGTCCGCATGTCGAAGGCAAGCTCATCGTCGTCTTCGGCGCCGGCGGCGACCGTGATCGGGCCAAGCGCCCGCTGATGGGGCTGGCCGCCGCCCAGCACGCCGACATCGCCATCGTCACGGACGATAATCCGCGCTCGGAAGTTCCCGCCGCGATCCGCGCCGAGATCCTGGCAGGCGCGCCGGGCTCGCGCGAAGTCGGCGATCGCCGCGAGGCGATCCGCGCTGGCGTCG
Source organism: Phenylobacterium sp. (assembly GCF_013822795.1). Lineage (GTDB taxonomy): Bacteria > Pseudomonadota > Alphaproteobacteria > Caulobacterales > Caulobacteraceae > Phenylobacterium. Next base: position 26,913 of record NZ_PNLB01000009.1, read on the forward strand.
CCTTGCTGGGCCCCGGCGATGTGCTGGTGGTAGCGGGCAAGGGCCACGAACAGAGCCAAACCATCGGTTCGACCGTTCATTTCTTCGACGACGTGGCTGAAGTGGCCGCGGCGCTGGAGGCTGCGCATGTCTAAGCCGCTCTGGACGTCCGAGGAGATCGCGGCTGCGACCGGCGGGCGGCTCTCCGGCCCGGCCTTTTCGGTCGATGGCGTGTCGATCGACACCCGCAGCATCGAGACCGGCGACCTGTTCGTCGCCCTGGCCGGCGCGCGCGATGGAAATGAGTTCGTGCCGCAGGCCCTGGCCGCCGGCGCGGCCGCAAGCCTGGCGTCGAAGAACGTCGACGGCTCCAGCGTCGTCGTAGCCGACACGCTCAAGGCCTTGGAACAATTGGGCGAAGCCTCGCGCGAGCGCGCGCCCCAGGTCCGCCGCGGGGCCGTCACCGGTTCGGTCGGCAAGACCAGCGTCACCCAGGCGATCCGCGCCGGGCTGGAGCGCGCCGGCCGGGCTCACTCGTCGATCAAGAGCTACAACAACCACATCGGCGTGCCGCTGACCCTGGCCCGGATGCCGCGCGACACTGAGCGGGCGATCTTCGAGATCGGCATGAACCACGCCGACGAGATCACGCCGCTGTCGCGGTTCGTGCGCCCGCACGCCGTGGCGATCACGACGGTCGGGCCGGTGCACGTCGAGAACTTCCCTGACGGCGAGATCGGCGTGGCGCGCGCCAAGGCCGAGATCTTCGCCGGCATCGAGCCGGGCGGCGTGGCGGTGCTGAACGCCGACAACAAGTGGTTCGAGCTGCTGGCCGAGGAGGCGCACAAGGCCGGAGCCACCGTCCGCAGCTTCGGCGTCGGCAAGGATTGCGACGCCCAACTGGTCGACTTCGCACCCGAGCCGGGCCGCGCGGTGATCAAGGCGCGGCTGCACGGCAAGGCGCTGGACTTTCCGATCCTGCAGACCGGATTCCACTGGGGTCCCAACAGCATGGCCGTGCTGCTGATGCTGGAAGCCCTGGGCGTCGGCCTGGACGACAGCCTGGCGGCGCTGGGCGCGTTCGAGCCGCTGGCCGGCCGCGGCGCCGAAAAGCTGGTGAAGCTGACCGGCGGGGTCTTCACCCTGATCGACGAGAGCTACAACGCCAATCCGATCTCGATGGGCGCGGCCTTCGCCAGCCTGGGCGCGCGCAAGACCGGTGGGCGGCGCATCGTCGCCCTGACCGACATGCTGGAGCTGGGGACCGAATCGCCGGCCTTCCATGCCGGCCTGGCCGCGCCGCTGGATGCGGCCAAGGTGGACCTGGTGTTCGCCGCCGGGCCGCTGATGAAATCCCTCTGGGACGCCCTTCCGCCGACTCGTCGCGGCGGCTACGCCGAGAGTGCGGCGGAGCTGGCGCCGCTGATCAGCGCGGCCGTGGAGCCGGGCGATCTGGTGATGGTGAAGGGGTCCAACGGCTCGAGGGCCGGCGCGGTCGCAGCTGCGCTGAGCGCGCTCGACGTGCGTTCGGGGGAGAAGGGCTGATGCTCTACTGGCTGTATCAACAGCTCGCGGCGGACGGCTACGTGCCGTTCCTGAACCTATTGAAGTATCAGACTTTTCGGACTGGCATGGCGCTGTTCACGGCCCAGCTGGTGGTCGTGGCCATGGGCTCGCGCTTCATCCGCTGGATGCAGGCCAAGCAGGGCAAGGGCCAGCCGATCCGCGCCGACGGCATTGAGCGGCACGTGGTCGAAAAGGCCGGCACCCCGACCATGGGCGGGGTGATGATCCTGGCCGGCCTGCTGGTCGGCACGCTGCTGTGGTCGGACCTTTCCAACGTCTACGTCTGGGCGGTGATCCTAGTGACCGCCGGCTATGGCGTGCTCGGGTTCACCGACGACTACGCCAAGGTCACCAAGCAATCGACCGCCGGGGTGTCGGGCAAGATCCGCCTGTTCATGGAGGCCGCCATCGCCATCGCGGCCGTGGCCCTGATGGTGATCTTCGGCACCAGCCCGCCGGAGACGCCGGAGCTGTCGACCTCGGTCGCGTTCCCGGTCTTCAAGCAGCTGTTGATGCCGCTCGGCTGGTTCTACCTGGCTTTCGGCGCCTTCATCATCGTCGGCGCGGCCAACGCCGTGAACTTCACCGACGGCCTCGACGGCCTGGCGACGGTGCCGGTGATGATCGCCGCGGCCGCCTTCGGTTTCATCGCCTACCTCGTCGGCAACTACGTCTTCGCCCAGTACCTGAAGCTGCACTTCGTGCCGGGGGTGGGCGAGATCGCGATCTATTGCGGGGCGATGATCGGCGCCGGGCTTGGCTTCCTCTGGTACAACGCCCCGCCGGCCAAGATCTTCATGGGCGATACGGGTTCGCTCGCCCTCGGCGGCGGGATCGGCGCGGTGGCCGTGGCCACGAAGCACGAGATCGTGCTCGGCATCATCGGCGGTCTCTTCGTGATGGAGACCTTGTCGGTGATGATCCAGGTCGCCTCGTTCAAGCTGACCGGCAAGCGGGTGTTCCGCATGGCCCCGATCCATCACCATTTCGAAAAGCTCGGCTGGTCCGAGAGCACGGTCGTGATCCGCTTCTGGATCATTGCGGTCATGCTCGCGCTGCTCGGTCTGGCGACGCTGAAGCTGCGGTAAGGGGAGGGCTGGCAGTCTCATGATCCCGGTCCGTGGCTTCGAAGGCAGGACGGTCGCCGTGTTCGGCCTGGCCCGCACCGGGCTGACGGCCGCGCGCGCCCTCGTGCTTGGCGGCGCCAAGGTCGTGGTCTGGGACGAGAAGCCGGAAAGCCGCGCGGCCGCGGAGGCCGAGGGCCTGGAGCTGCTGGACCTGACCACCGCCGACTGGTCGCAATTCGCCGCCCTCATGCTGTCGCCGGGCGTGCCGCTGACCCATCCCAAGCCGCACTGGACGGTCGAGAAGGCCAAGGCCGCGGGCGTCGAGATCCTTGGCGACATCGAGCTGTTCGCGCGGACCGTGAATGCGGCGCCCGAGCACAAGCGCCCGAAGATCGTCGCCATCACAGGGACCAACGGCAAGTCGACGACCACCGCCTTGATCGGCCACATCTGCGCGTCCGCCGGCCGCGACGTGCGGGTCGGCGGCAATATCGGCCTGGGCGTGCTGGGCCTTGAGGACATGCACGGCGGGGCGGTCTATGTGCTCGAGCTGAGCTCGTACCAGCTTGATCTGACCTCCAGCCTGAAGCCCGACGTGGCGCTGCTGCTCAACGTGTCCCCCGACCACCTGGACCGCCACGGCGGAATGGAAGGGTATGTAGGGGCCAAGCGCCGTATCCTGCTGAACCAGGGCAAGGGGGACACCGCCGTCATCGGCGTGGACGACCCCTGGGGCCAGCGGATCTGCACCGAGATCACCGCCGCCAACCGCCGCACCATCGTGCCGATTTCGGCCTCAAAGGCCATCGGCCGCGGGGTCTATGTGCTGCAGGGCCTGCTCTACGATGCGACCGGCGAGCGGGCGGTGGAGGTCGCCGACCTGCTGCGGGCTCGCTCGTTGCCCGGCCGGCACAATTGGCAGAACGCAGCCGCCGCCTACGCCGCCGTCCGAGGGCTCGGCCTGACCTCGCAGGAGGCGGCCGATGGCCTGATGAGCTTCCCGGGTCTGGCGCATCGGATGGAGACGGTGGGCGCGGTCGGCAAAGTCCGGTTCGTCAACGACAGCAAGGCGACTAACGCCGACGCCGCGCGCCAGGCGATGTCTAGCTATCCGAAGTTCTACTGGATCGCCGGCGGCGTACCGAAAGCCGGCGGCATCGACAGCCTGGGCGATCTCTTTCCGCGGATCGAGAAGGCCTATCTGGTCGGCGAGGCGCAGGACGCCTTCGCCGCGACGCTCGAGGGCAAGGCAAAGCTCGCCAAGTGTGGAACGCTGCCGGCGGCCGTGGCCGCGGCCTTTGCGGACGCCGCGGCCTCGGGGCAGGACGCGGTCGTACTGTTGTCGCCTGCCTGCGCGTCCTTCGACCAGTTCGCTGACTTCGAGGCGCGTGGCGAAGCGTTCCGCGAGGCGGTGCAGGGGCTGAGCCGCCCGGCGGCAAAGGGCGCGCGCGCCTAAGCCCGAGCGGTCACCAGCCAGCAGCCGGCGACCATCGGCACGACGCCGTCGACCGCTTCGGCTTCCAGCGCCGTTTCCACTGCCTCGCGCACCTTGCCGCGTGTCGTCTCGTCCGCCTCGCGAAGCGCCGCCGCGACCGGTCCCATCCGCAGGCTGAGCGTGACCAGATCGGGGAGCGCGATCGGTGTCGGCGCATCGAGCCGGGTGATGTCGATGTCGCCCCAGCCGCTACGCGCGAGGATGCCCCGCACCCGCTCTGCGTCAGCGAAGGCGAAGCGGCCGGGCGCTAGCGGATCTGCAGGCGGCGCGGGCGGCAGGAATGGTGCTGCGGCGCGTCCGGGGATGACCGCCATCGGGTTGTCGGCCGGGCTGCGCCAGCACGCGAAGACCAATTCGGCTCCGGGCTTCAGGCCGCTGCGGATGTTGGCGAAGGCGGCGTCGAAGTCGCCGAAGAACATCACCCCGAACCGCGAGATGGCCGCGTCGAACTGCGCGCCGGCGAAGTCGTAGGTCTGGGCGTCCGCCTGGACGAACTGCGCGCCCTGCGTCAACTGGGCTGCGGCGATCTCAATCAGCGGCGCGGAAATGTCGACGCCCAGGCTGAGGCCATCGGGGCCGAGCCGCCGGGCCATGGCCAGTGTGGTTGCGCCGGCGCCGCAGCCAATGTCCAGGACCCGTTTGCCGACCCCGGGAAATGCGCGTTCGACCAGGGCCTCCTCGATCGGCCGGTTGAGGGTATCCATCATGTCCTGCAGGTCGACCCAGGCCTGGCCGCCGGTCTTGTTCCAATAGGCGGCCTGGTCGGTCGGAGCGGAGGGGGCCTGGGGCATCGGGGCGTCCTTCTTCGGCTGGGCGACGATGTCGCCCGCACCGGCGAAAGAATTCAAGTCGCAGGGCGGTCGGACGGCTGCTTGGTTAAGATATTTTAAGCATGCCGCGGGCATCTGAAGGATACGGGCCGCTGCGCCCGCGGAGACGTCCATGAGTCACATCCATCGCCCTCAGCAGGCCCACGCCTTTGCGCGGAGCGACCGCTCGTCGGTCGGGATCTGGTGGTGGACGACGGATCGCTGGATGCTGGGGGCGGTCGCCGCCCTGATCGCCATCGGCGTGATGATGTCCTTCGCCGCCAGCCCGGCGGCGGCGGCGCGGATGAACGTCGGCGATCCCTTCCACTTCGCGGTGCGCCAGTGCGTGTTCGCGGTGACCGGCGCGGCGATCCTGATCGGGGTCTCGATGCTGGATGCGAAGGGGATCCGGCGGGCGGCGTTCTTCATCTATCTGGTCGCCATCGCGATCATGCTCATCCTTCCCTTCCTGGGGCATACGGCCAAGGGCGCGACGCGCTGGGTGCAGCTCGGCGGCTTCACCCTGCAGCCGTCGGAATTCATGAAGCCGGCGCTGATCGTGCTGGTCTCGTGGATGTTCTCGGAGGGCCAGAAAGGGCAGGGGGTGCCAGGCGTCTCGATCGCCTTCGGCCTCTACTTCCTGTCGGTCGGGCTGTTGCTGATCCAGCCGGACGTCGGCCAGACGGTGCTGATCACCATCGCCTTCGGGGCGGCGTTCTGGATGGCGGGCGTGCCGCTATCCTGGGTGATGCTGCTGGGCGGCGTGGCGGTGACAGGCCTCAGCTCGACCTATTTCCTGTTCCCGCACGTGGCCAGCCGCGTGGACCGCTTCCTCAGTCCCGACCGCGCCGACACCCACCAAGTCGACCGTGCCGCCGAGGCCATCGCCGCCGGCGGCTTCTTCGGCCGCGGCCCGGGCGAGGGCGTCATGAAGCGCCACGTGCCCGACCTGCACACCGACTTCATCTATTCGGTCGGCGCCGAGGAGTACGGCCTGATCTTTTCGCTGCTGCTGATCATCCTTCTGGGCTTCATCGTCACCCGCGGCCTCTATCGCGCCATGAAGCTGACCGATCCCTTCGAGCAGGTGGCTGCGGCCGGGCTGTTCGTCCTGGTCGGCCAGCAGGCCTTCATCAATGTGGCGGTGAACCTCAACATGATCCCGACCAAGGGCATGACTCTTCCGTTCATTTCGTATGGCGGATCGTCGATGTGGGCGATCTGTCTGACCTTCGGCATGGCGCTTGCGCTGACTCGCCGTCGACCGGGCGCCTATTCCCAGGGCGAGGGCCTCGCCAAGGCCGGCGCGTTCGCCTAAAGGCTCGTGATGCGCAAGATCGCTGTCGTCGCCGCCGGTGGAACCGGCGGCCATCTGTTTCCCGCACAGGCTCTGGCTGAGGCGCTGATCGCCCGTGGATGGCGCATTGTGCTGGCCTCGGACGAGCGCGCCGCCGCGTTCGCCGAGAGCTTCCCGGCCGAGGAACGCATTGGGCTGTCGGCCCGCACTTTCCAGCGCGGTGACGTGGTTGGCATGGCACAGGCCGGCATCGCGATCGTGCGCGGCGTCATGCAGGCGCGCAACGCCTTCACCCGTATCGATCCGGCCGTCGTCGTCGGCTTCGGCGGCTATCCCTCGGTGCCCGGCCTGCTGGCCGGCATCACCCAGGGCCGGCCGACCCTGCTGCATGAGCAGAACGCCGTGATGGGCCGCGCCAACCGCCGGCTGGCAGGCCACGTTCGCGCCGTCGCCTGTGCGTTCCCTGTGCTGCAAAAGGCGCCGGGCCGCGTCGCCGAGAACGCGGTGGTCGTCGGCAATCCGATCCGGCCGGACATCCGCGCGCTGGCCGACCTTCCCTATACGCCACCGACCGCCGACGGCCCGATCCGGCTGCTCATCACCGGCGGCAGCCAGGGCGCGCGCCTGCTCTCCGAGCTGATGCCGGAAGCGATCAAGAAGCTGCCCGAGGACCTCCGCCACCGGCTCGACGTCCAACAGCAGACCCGCAAGGAGTCGATGGACAACGCCCGGCGCATCTACGCCGACGCCATGGTCAAGGCTGAGATCGCCCCGTTCTTCCGCGACATGGCCAGCCGCCTGCGCGACGCCCATCTGGTGATCGGGCGCTCGGGCGCCGGCACGGTCTGCGAGTTCGCCGTGGCCGGCAAGCCGGCGATCCTGGTGCCGCTGGCCATCGCGCTGGACGACGACCAGGGACAAAACGCCCGTGTGATGGCGGACGCCGGCGGCGCCGAGGTGGCGCGCGAGAACCAGCTGACCGTCGATACCATGGCCGGCGCGTTGCAGAAGCTGCTGACCAACCCAGACCGCCTGGCGCGCATGGCCGCCGGCGCCCGCTCCATCGCCAAGCCCGACGCGGCCGAACGCCTGGCCGACCTGGTCGAGAGAACCGCCGTCCAAAAATGAACAAGCGCCCCGTCCCCTTCGCCCTCGGCCCCGTGCACTTCATCGGCATCGGCGGGATCGGCATGAGCGGCATCGCCGAGATCATGCTGCGCATCGGCTATACGGTGCAGGGCTCCGACGCCAAGGCCAGCGCCAATACAGAACGGCTGGAGAAGCTGGGCGCGAAGGTGTTCATCGGCCAGGGCGCGGCCAATGTCGAAGGTGCGTCGGCCGTCGTCTATTCGACGGCCATCAAGGCCGACAATCCCGAGATGGTCGCCGCGCGCGAGAAGCGCCTTCCGCTGGTCCATCGCGGCGAGATGCTCGCTGAGCTGACCCGCCTGCAGTACTCGGTTTCGGTCGGCGGCACCCACGGCAAGACCACAACGACATCGATGGTAGCCGCCCTGCTGGACGCCGGCGGCAAGGATCCGACGGTGATCAACGGCGGGATCATCAACGCCTACGGCACCAACGCCAAGGTCGGCGAGGGCGACTGGATGGTGGTCGAGGCCGACGAGAGCGACGGCACCTTCCTGAAGCTCAAGTCGACCTGCGCGATCGTCACCAACATCGACCCCGAGCACCTGGATCACTACGGCGACTTCGAAGCCGTGAAGAAGGCCTTCCAGGACTTTGTGGAGAACGTGCCTTTCTATGGCTTCGCGGCCGTCTGTACGGACCACCCGGAAGTCCAGGCCATGGCTGCGAGAGTGCAGAACCGCCGGGTCATCGCCTACGGGACCAATCCGCAGGCCGAGGTGCGCGCCGAGAAGATCAGCATGGGGCCGGACGGCTCGCGCTTCGACGCGGTCTTTGCTCCGCAGGACGGCCCGGTCACGCGGCTGGAGAACCTGCATCTGCCGATGGCCGGGCAGCACAACGTGTTGAACGCCACCGCCGCGATCGCCGTCGCGCGCGAGCTGGGCGTGTCGGACGGGGACATCCGCAAGGGCCTGGCCGGATTTGGCGGCGTGAAGCGCCGCTTCACCACGACGGGCGTGGCGGGCGGCGTGCGCATCATCGACGACTATGGGCACCACCCGGTCGAGATCGCCTCGGTGCTGAAGGCCGCGCGCGCTGTGACCGAGGGGCGCGTCGTCGCCGTGGTCCAGCCGCACCGCTACACCCGCCTGCACGATCTGTTCGACGAGTTCTGCGGCTGCTTCAACGACGCCGATACGGTGATCGTGGCCGACGTCTACACGGCCGGCGAGAGCCCGATCGCCGGCGCGGATCGCGACGGCCTGGTCGAGGGGCTGCGCCGCTTCGGTCATCGCCGGGCGTTGGCGCTGGAAAGCCCGGCCGATCTCGCGCGGATCGTGCACGAAGAGGCCAAGGCCGGCGACCTGGTCGTCTGCCTGGGCGCGGGCGACATTACGGTCTGGGCCCACGCGCTGCCCGGACAGCTTGAGGCGTTGAACGGATGAGCTGGCGAGACAACCTGCCTGAGGTGCGCGGGCGCGTGCTTCGGGACGAGCCGCTCGGCCCGTTCACCTGGTTCCGCGTCGGCGGCGCGGCCGAGGTGCTGTTCCTGCCGGCCGACGAGACCGATCTGAGCGACTTCCTGGCGGCGCTGCCGGCGGAGGTTCCGGTGACCGTGCTGGGCGTCGGCTCGAACGTCATCGTCCGCGACGGCGGCGTCGAGGGTGTGGTCATCCGCCTGGCCGGCAAGGCCTTTGCTGAGGTCTCGATTGACGAGGAGGAGGGTTGGGTCATCGCCGACGCCGGCGCGCTCGACGCCATGGTCGCCAAGGCGGCGGCCAAGGCGGGTCTGGCGGGGCTGGAGTTCTATGCCGGCATCCCCGGCACGATCGGCGGCGCCCTGACCATGAACGCCGGCTGCTATGGCAGCGAGACTAAGGACGTGCTGGTTTCGGCCTGGGGCTTCGACCGCAGCGGCGAGATCGTCAGCTATTCGCTCGAGGACTTCGGCTACACCTATCGCCACAGCACTGTGGCGCCGGGCGAGGTGATCTGGATGCAGGCGGTGTTCCAAGGCCGCCCGGCCGAGCCGGCCGCCGTCGAGGCGCGCATGGCCGAGATCACCGCCCGGCGTGAGACTACCCAGCCGATCCGCGAGAAGACCGGCGGCTCCACCTTCAAGAACCCGGAGGGCCATTCGTCCTGGAAGCTGGTCGACGAGGCCGGCTGGCGCGGCAAGCCGTTCGGCGGGGCGATGTTCTCGCCGCTGCACGCGAACTTCATGATCAATACCGGCGAAGCCACAGCGGCCGATCTCGAGGGCCTGGGCGAGGCCGTCCGCGCCGACGTCAAGTCCAAGACCGGTGTGGAGCTGGAGTGGGAGATCAAGCGGATCGGCCGCGCGGTCTGAGACCTTGCTGATCCTGGTCAAGCACGGCGCGCCGTACTTGGCGGCGGGGACGCCGCCTTCGCACTGGACGCTGGCGGCCGAAGGTCGCGAGCAGGCCGAGCGGATCGCCGGGCGGCTGATGAGGTTCTCGCCGACGGCGGTGGTTTCCAGTCTTGAGGCCAAGGCCGTTGAGACCGCCGCCGTGCTTGCCGGTGCGTTCGGCGTCGCTGCCGAGCGGGACGCAGGGCTCGGAGAGCAGCAAAACGACACTGGTCCGTTTACCGACGCCGCCGCCTTTCAGGCCGCGGTGGAACAGATGTTCCTGCGTCCGCGCGAGGTGGTGATGGGCGAGGAGAGCGCCGATGAGGCCCATGCGCGCTTTTCAGGGGCGTTGGACCGTCAAGTCGCCGCGCATCCTTCGCAGACGCTGGTAGTCGTGACCCACGGTCGGGTGATGAGTCTATGGGCTAGCCAGCGGTTCGGCTTCGCTCCGATGCCGTTCTGGCGCGGCTTGAAGCTGGGCGCGGCGTTGGTGGTCGCGTCGGACGCCGACTGGGAGCTGATCGAGCCTTAGGTGGCCAGGATGTTGCGCCGGCGACCAGCGCGCACGGCGGCGCCCGCCACACCGAAGCCGACGATCATCATCGCCCAGTTGGCGGGTTCAGGCACGACGGCAGAGACGAGGCGCAATTGGGCGCGTAGCTCGGCCGAGTTGCTCTCGTTCTCGCGCGTCCAGAACTCCTCAACCGGATTGCCGTTGTGGATAAGACCCGAGATGTCGAGAGCGTAGTACTTGCCGTTGATCTTCACCAACTCGGCCGACTTGAGCAGCGTCGCGCGAACACGGTCCGCGCAGCCATAGAGGTTGATGGCGTCTCGTTCGCGTTCGCCGTTCGCGCAGACGCCGTTCGCGCCGGAAACGTTGTTGGGCGTTTCCCAGTGATCGAAGCCGTAGACGAAGTTGCGCACGCCCTGATCGACGCCGTCGACAAACACCGACGTGGAGACCGAGAGCGTGATCCCGCTGATCGAGCCGCCGTTGATCTTGGCGTTGTTGTGAGTGAATGCGCCGATCGTGAACGGGCTGGCGGCGTCGTCGAGCGACGTGCTGACGTCGGACGCCCCAGAGAAAACGTAGCTGCTCTTGGCTAAGGCTTTGCCCCAGGCCGCATGAGCCTCCGTCGTGCCTGAGCCCGATTGGACGACGTTGGCGCCCACCGGATCTGACCAGAATCCAACGAAATCAGTGAACAGGATAGTAGCCGCAACAGCGGGAACGGCGGCCGCACCAAGCGCCAAGAACGCTGTGGCGGCGACCCCGATTGAGCACGCCCTCATCTGGAACCTCTTACCACCCGAGCTGGTCACGCCGGACCCGACGAACGTGGTTAATCGGTAGCGGCGTTACGTCGCATTTACAAGCGAGAATAGAGATTGTCGGGGATTCACCCGAGTAAAAGCTTGGCCGTAGGGGGCGGCCGTCTGCTTTCTGATACAAGTATTCGATGGCGCTTAAACTTGCTGAGCGAGTTAATGCGATCCGTAGTTGATTGCTAGTCGCGCTGCGCGGGTGCTGGTCGGGACGGCGCCTGCGGCCGGCGCGACGCGAGGCCCCGGCGCCTTGACAGGACTCCCGACGAAAGGCACGCGCCGCGGATGCGTATTGCTTTGCTTGCGGCCGTCGCCGCCACCTTGGTTTCGACCAACGCCGCCTCCGCCGCTGATCTCGCGGCGACCGCTGTCGCGCTGCGCGATAGGGCCCTGACCGACGCCACCGCGTGGGACATCACGGAGTCACTGACCACTGAGGTCGGGGCCCGGCCCCAAGGCTCGCCCGCGATGGACCGCGCGCGCGATTGGGGCGTCGCCAAGCTGAAGGCGCTGGGCTTTGAGAACGTCCACGTCGAAACCTTCGAGACCGAGTCTTGGCTGCGAGGGGCGGAGTCCGCCGAGGTGGTGGCGCCGTTCCCTCAGAAGCTGCAGATCCTGGGCCTGGGGCGCTCGGCGGCGACGCCGGCCGGAGGCCTGGAGGCCGAGATCGCGCTCTTCCGCAGCTATGACGAAATGCTGGCCCAACCGGCGGGCGCATTGAAGGGCAAGATCGTCGTGGTCACCGAGCCGATGCGCCGCACGCAGGATATCCGCGGTTACGCTGGCGCCGTGCGCGCTCGTTCAGGCGGCCTCGAGGCGGCCAAGCGCGGCGCGGTCGCCTATCTGGTGCGTTCGATCTCGACCGACGACACCCGACTGCCGCATGGCGGCGGCGCAGCGATTTCGGGCATTCCGATGGCGGCCCTGTCGCCGCCCGACGCCGAATTGCTGGAGCGCATGGCGGCTCGGGGCAAGCCGGTGCGGATCAAGCTGGCCATGGCCTCAACCTATCGCGCCAAGGCGCCGGCCTACAACGTGGTCGGCGAGATCCGCGGCCGCGAGAAGCCGGAGGAGATCATCGTCATCGGCGGTCACCTGGACTCCTGGGACGCCGGGACCGGCGCGGTCGACGACGCGGCGGGCATCGGGATCACCACCGCGGCGGCCAAGCTGATCTCCGACCTGCCGCAGCGCCCGCGCCGCACCGTCCGTGTGGTGATGTGGGGCGCCGAGGAGCAGGGCGGTTCGGGCGGGGCCTACGCTGAGGCCAATAAGGGCGAGGTCGCCAATATGATCGTCGCGGGCGAGAGCGACCTGGGCGCCGGCGAGATCTTCAACGCCAAGCTGCCCGCGGGCAGCCGCGGGCATCCGGCCATGCAGGCCTTCGCAACAGCGGTGAACCCGCTGCGGGTGATCATTTCGCGCGACCCGGCCGAGGACGGCGGCGCGGACGTAGCGGGGCTGAAGCGGCTGGGAACGCCGGTCGTCGAGCTGCAGCAGGACGCCGGCCGCTACTTCGACCTGCACCATTCCGCGGACGACACCCTGGACAAGGTCGATCCCAGGGAGCTCGCCCAGAACGTGGCCGTCTGGGCCGCGTTCGTTTACACCGTGGCGGACAGCGATATCGACTTCCGCAAGACTGCGAGCGTGAGCCAGTGAGCCTTCCCCTTTCCGGACACCACGTCGCCCTGCTGCTGGGCGGCCTTTCTTCCGAACGCGAAGTCAGCTTGTCGTCGGGCAAGGAGTGCGGCGCTGCGCTTGAACGCCTCGGCGCAAAGGTCAGCTATGTCGACGCCGGCCGCGACCTGGCGCAGGCGCTTACGGCGCTAAAGCCCGACGTGGTCTTCAACGCCCTGCACGGTGAGTGGGGCGAGGACGGCTGCGTCCAGGGCATTCTGGAGACCCTGAAGGTCCCGTACACCCACTCTGGCGTGCTGGCTTCGGCCCTGGCGATGGACAAGGCCAAAGCCAAGGCGGTGATGGCTGCGGCCGGGGTCACCGTGCCGGGCGGTGGTCTCTTCAACCGGCACGTCGCGGCGGCTGACCACGTCATGCCTCCGCCCTACGTGATCAAACCGAACGCCGAGGGATCGTCGGTCGGAGTGTTCATCGTTCGCGAGGGTGCGAATCGCCCGCCGCAGGAGCTGGTCTCGCCGCAATGGACCTTCGGCGAGGAGGTTATGATCGAACCCTATATCCGCGGCCGGGAATTGGCCGTCGCGGTCATGGACGGTAAGGCGTTGAGCGTTACCGACATCATCCCGCAGACTGAATTTTACGATTACGAAGCGAAGTACGCGCAGGGCGGTTCCGTGCACGTTGTGCCGGCTGATATTCCGAAGCATGCCTTTGAAAAAGCGTTGGAATTGTCGGAGCTGGCCCATGCCGCCCTTGGTTGCCGGGGAGTTACCCGGTCCGATCTTCGTTATGACGACATTAACGACATTCTGGTCCTTCTGGAGGTCAACACCCAGCCCGGCATGACGCCTACCTCGCTCGCGCCCGAGCAGGCGGCTCACAAGGGGGTGGATTTCGATCGTCTAGTACTTTGGATCACGGAGGATGCGTATGCCCGCGGCCATGCGGGGGGAGTCGCGAACTGAAGCGAAGCCCCGGGCTAAAACGCCCGCTAGCTCCAAGTCTGCCCCCCGCGCCAGAAAGCCGGGGGCGGCGTACGCGCCCGGCAAGCTGGGCGCCGCCCGCGGCGTCGGGCTGTCGCCCTGGCATGCGCTGATCGCGGCCGCCGGGGTGGTTACGATCGCGTTGACCGTGACCATGATGACCGGTCATCGCGGCGAGAAGCTGGGCGCCTCGATGGGCTCGGCGGTCGGCGGCCAGTTCGCCGGCTTCGGCTTCAAGTTGAAGGCGATCCACGTCGAGGGCGCATCGGAGATGGCGACGGCCGACATCCTGCGCGCTGCGGCGGTTTATCAGGACGAGCCGGTCATCGGCATGGATCTCGAGGCGATCCGCCAGCGGGTCGAGGCCGTCGGCTGGGTCAAGGAAGCGCGTGTCGTGCGCCTGCTGCCGGACACCCTGGTTCTGGCCGTGGTCGAGCGTCGTCAACTGGCGGTCTGGCAGAACGGCGGGCGCAGCTACGTCATCGACGAGACCGGCCGGGTGATCCCCGAAGCCGATCCGGGCCGCTTTGCGACCCTGCCGCTGATCGTCGGCGCGGGGGCCAACGAGGCGGCTGCGGCGATTCTGCCGGAAGTCGCGGCGCGGCCCCGCCTTGCTGAGCGGACCGAGGCGCTGGTGCGCGTCGATGGCCGTCGCTGGGATCTGAGAATGAAGGACGGATCGCTGGTGCAACTGCCGGCGGTCGACGAGGGCGCGGCCCTGATCCAGCTCGAACAGCTCGATCAGCGCTCGCGCATTCTTGAGCTGGGCTTCGAGCGGATCGACCTGCGCGATCCGACCGTGGTGGCCGTGCGCCCGCGCGATGGCGTGCTGCCGGGCCAACTGGTCGCCAACGGCGCGTGAGACTGAAGGAAGGACGTACGGACTTGTCGACCCGGGTTGATGAACGCAAGGAAAGCCGCGAGGGCCTGAAGGCCGCGCTCAGCCGCCAGCCTGTGGTGGCGGCCGTGGACCTCGGCGCGTCCAAGGTCACGTGCTTCATCATGAAGCCGGACGGCGTGCGTCGCGGTGATCGCACGCTGACGGCCGCGGGTGTCGGCTATGTCCAGTCGCGCGGCGTGCGCGGCGGCGCGATCATCAACCTCGACGAGGCGTCCGACGCCATCGCCCAGGCGGTCGAGCGGGCCGAGAACGTCGCCGGCGTGCAGGTTCAGGGCGTCACCGTCGCCACCGCCGGCGGCCAATTGGCCAGCCACCGGATCGCCGGCCGAGTCTCGCTGGGCGCGCGTCCGATCTCGGACGGGGACCTGGTCCGGGCCATCCAGCAGGCGCTGGGCCAGATCAAGATTCCGGGCCGTCGCGCCGCCCACATTCTGCCGGTCGCCTGGAGCGTCGACGGTCAGGCCGCGATCCGCGATCCGCGCGCCATGTTCGGCCGCTCGCTGGGCGTGGAGCTGCTGGTCGTCACCGTCAGCGAGGCCGTCTATCAGACCCTCGGCGCGTGCGTGGAGCGCGCCCACCTGCAGTTCGAGGGCGTGGTCGCCGCACCGTTCGCCTCGGCGCTGGCTGCGCTGGAAGAGGACGAGATGGATCTGGGCGCGGTCTGCATCGACATGGGCGGCGGCTCCACCTCTGCCGCGGTGTTCTCGGGCGGCAGCCTGATCCACGTCGAGACCCTGCCGGTGGGCGGGAGCCACGTGACCGCCGACATCGCCCGCGGCCTGTCGACTTCGGTCGCCGGCGCCGAACGCATCAAGACGCTGCACGGCTCGGCCATCGCCTCGGCCAACGAGGACCGCGAGATGATCGAAGCGCCGCCGCGTGGCGACGATCCGGGCGCGGGGCCCGTCATCGCGCCGCGTTCGCTGCTGAAGGGCATCATCGCCCCGCGCGTGGAAGAGACCCTCGAACTGCTCCGCGACCGCCTGAAGGCATCTGGCGCTCCGGTCGAGGCCGGCGCCGGCCTGGTGTTGACGGGCGGCGCCAGCCAGCTGGCCGGCGTGCGCGAGGTCGCCGTGCGGGTGTTCGACCGTCCGGTCCGCCTGGGCCGTCCGCGGCGGGTGCCGCACCTGGCCGATGCGGCCTCCGGGCCGGCGTTCTGCGCCGCCGCCGGGGTGCTGCAGCGTGCGGCGTTCGGCCCGCGTGAGGCGGTATCGTCCAAGACCCTGGCCAGCGCCAAGCTACGCCGTGAGCCGCTGGATCCGCGCGCCAACCCCGTCGCCAAGGCGGCGGCCTGGCTGCGCGAAAACCTTTAGACGGACCGTTTCAAGCTTCGCCATCAGGGTGAATCGTGCTGCGGGCATGCTCGCTCAGGGTGCGAAGTCCAGTCGCCAGAACAGCTTAGCGCACGCCGTTCGGTAAACGCCCGAGGCCGCACGCCGGTTGACGGCGTGGTTAACGCTCAAGCCTTACGCAGCAAGAAATTTTGTTGTGGATGCGCCTTCACCTGCCTCCGACTCGCCTTATGCAGTTAACCACCAATTAACGATGGTGGGCGCTTCCTTAACGTCAGCCGTCGCGGGAACCGGGCGGGCGGGTCGCTTTCAGTTCCCTTGACCACGGTACGGAGGACATAGGGTCCCAATGGCTATCGCACTTTCCGCGCCTCGCGCGACCGAACTGAAGCCGCGGATCGTTGTGTTCGGCGTCGGGGGCGCCGGGGGCAACGCCGTCAACAACATGATCGAGGCGCATCTCGAAGGCGTCGAGTTCGTCGTCGCCAACACCGATGCGCAGCAGTTGGCCTTCGCCAAGACCGATCGCCGCATCCAGCTCGGCGTGACGGTCACTCAGGGCCTCGGGGCCGGGGCGCACCCGGAAGTCGGGATGAGCGCGGCCGAGGAATCGATCCCGGAGATCGGTGAGCACCTCGACGGCGCCCACATGATCTTCATCACCGCCGGCATGGGCGGCGGCACCGGCACCGGCGCCGCGCCGATCATCGCCAAGTGCGCCCGCGAGCGCGGCATTCTGACCGTCGGCGTGGTGACCAAGCCCTTCCACTTCGAAGGCCGCCACCGCATGCGCCTGGCCGACGCCGGCATCGGCGAGCTGCAGCGCTATGTCGACACTCTGATCGTCATCCCGAACCAGAACCTGTTCCGGGTCGCCAACGAGCGCACCACCTTCGCTGAAGCCTTCGGCATGGCCGACCAGGTCCTGCACTCGGGCGTGCGCTCGATCACCGATCTGATGGTGCTGCCGGGCCTGATCAACCTCGACTTCGCCGACGTCCGTACGGTCATGACCGAGATGGGCAAGGCGATGATGGGCACCGGCGAGGCGACCGGCGAAGACCGCGCTCTCATGGCCGCTCAGAACGCCATCGCCAACCCGCTGCTCGACGAAGTTTCGCTGAAGGGCGCCAAGGCCGTGCTGGTCAACGTGACCGGCGGCCTGGACATGACCCTGCTGGAAGTCGACGAGGCGGCGAACGCTATCTCCGAGCAAGTCGACGCCGAGGCCAACATCATCTTCGGGGCCGCTTTCGATCCGACCCTGGACGGCATGATCCGCGTGTCGGTCGTGGCGACCGGCATGGACGGCGCCTCGATGGCCGCCATCGAACCGAAGATCGAGCGCAAGCCGCTCGCCGCCCCGCCGCTGCGGGCCGAAACCTCGCGTCCGGCGCCCGTGACTGAGCCGGTGATGCGCGCCACGCCGACCTACGAGCGCCCGTCGCCGCCGAGCTTCGCCGATCGTCCGGCGCCGCGTTATCCGGAGCCGGCCGCCTACGTGCCGCCGACCCCGGCCGTTGCGCCGGTCGCCGCCGCGCCGGCTCCCGCTCCGATCCCCGCGCCCGCGCCCGCACCGGTCAAGGCGGTCTTCGAGGAAGAAGAGCAAGGCGATCTCTATAGCGCCCCGGCTCCCGCGCCTGCGCCAGCCCCGGTGGTCGCTGCAGCGCCGGAACCGCAGGTCACGCGCCCGGTCACCCGGATCGTCGACCCGGCGGTCGAGGAGTTCGAGGAAGAGCCGCTGTTCAGCGAGCCGGCCTACGAAGAGCGCCGCCCGCAACGTGGCGGTTTCCTGAGCCTGTTCGGAAGCCGTCCGCGCTATGAGCAGCCGGCGCCGCAACCGACGCGTCAGCAGGCCCCGACCAGCCGTGGCGGCGCGCAGCCGGCCGAACAGCCGGCCCCGGAAGCGCAGTTCGACAGCCAGGAAGACCTGGAGATCCCGTCGTTCCTGCGCCGCCTGGCCAACTAGGCCGGTCGACCAGATTGATGAAACGGCCGGACGCGCGTCCGGCCGTTTTTTCGTTTCAGCTTCCAGAAACCTCCCAGGTCGGCCCGATGAAGGGCAGGCCGAGCTTGGCGGCGACGCGCTGCGAGGCGAGGTTCGTCTCCGACGTACTGTAGAACAGCGTCAGCTCACGAAGATCGGGCAGGGCGCTCCAGCCTGACACCGCCTGGGCGGCCAGGCCGCGGCCGCGGAAGGCCGGCAGGGTGGCCAGACCCAGTTCGGCTCCGTGCGCGCCGAGCCGAGCGGTGAACGCCAGCGCGGCGATCCGCCCCTCCGCGATCACCAGGCAGTAGGGCGGCCAGAGGTCGGCGACCGATCGAAAATTTAGGGCGAGCAGATCGGGCGGCATGCCGTCACGCGCGAGCCGAGCCTCCAACTCCAACGCCGCCGGCGTGCTGGACGCGATAGTTGGGGAGCCGTGGGGCAGGGGCGTCGCGTGCGGTAGGAGGAAGCTGAGACCTGCGTGCCCCGCCTGCGCGCCAAGCAGGGCCACATAGCGTTCTGCAGCGACGGGCGATCGGCCAGGAGCGAGCGCCGGCTCCTCCGACACGAGGTCGTTCAGTCGGTGGGTGATATCGGCGTCGATCGTTGCGGCGATCCAGGCGCGGCCAGCGGCCATGTACATGAGCGGCCCCGGCGCGTTGTCGGGCGGGCCCTCGCTGGCGATGCGGCCGTCTTTGAGGACGAAGCGGGTTTCCGCCTCGAGTTCGAGCAGTCGCCTGGCGTCATGCGCAGGCAGGACCGCGCGCAGCGGCGCGGCGTAGTGGTCGGACATGAGTGGTCTCGTCACAGGGCGCGGGGCGCCCGGAAGGCCGTTGGGCCAGGATCGTGACGGGGGGCCTAGAGAGAGCCCCGGCGCGTCACGGACGATGGAGGTGCGCTGAATTGGCTCATCGTGGCCTCCTTGGTCGCCGAACGTCTTGCAGGCAGCCTAGCGGCGCGCCAAATCGGGTGTCAACGAAATGGCGAGACAGTGGCCGCTTCCCCTTGAATCCTAAGGGTTTCTTAATCGTCCCAAATCGAAACATTGCGAAACAGGAAGTGTTTTGCTGCGGCGCGGCATAGCCCTTACCTGACAGGTGGGGCGTTATGCGGCCATCTGGCCGTGTGTCCGAACGAGGAAGGCGGCGAGTTTTGCGCGCACAAGAGTTTCAGCACACCCTGCAGGGTCCGGCGATCTTCGCCGGCGTCGGCGTCCATACGGGCGCCTATACGCGTGTCGCCGTTCGTCCCGCGCCGACCAATTCGGGCATCGTTTTCGTCCGCACCGACGTCACCGACCGTGACAACCGCGTCGCCGCGACCGGCGAGGCGGTGACCAAGACCCAACTGGGCACTGTCATCGAGAACGCGGCTGGCGTGTCGGTCTCGACGATCGAGCACCTGATGGCCGCCTTGGTCATGCTGGGCGTCGACAACGCCATCGTCGAGCTCGACGGCCCCGAAATGCCGATCATGGACGGCTCGTCGCTGCCGTTCGTCCAGATCCTCGATCGCGCCGGCCGGCGCCAGCAGGACGCGCTGCGCTCCTACATCGAAATCCTTGAGCCGATCGAGTTCATCGACGGCGACAAGCGCGCGACCCTGACCCCTTCGGACCAGTTCGAAGTCGCCTTCGAGATCCGCTTCCCGTCCGCCGCCATTGGCCGCCAGGCCGTGGACTTGGTGATGGACGAGCAGGCGTTCCGCGACGAACTGGCCGACTGCCGGACCTTCGGCTTCCTGCATGAGGTCGAGTACCTGCGCTCGATCGGCTTGGCCCGCGGCGGTTCGATGGAGAACGCCGTGGTCATCGAGGGCGACCGCATCCTCAATCCGGAAGGCCTGCGCCGTCCGGACGAGTTCGTGCGCCACAAGGCGCTGGACGCGATCGGCGACCTCTATGTGCTCGGCGCGCCGATCCTCGGCCGCTTCGAAGGCGTGCTGGCCGGCCACGGCCTGAACAACCAGCTGGTCCGCGCGCTGCTCGCGTCGCCCCAGTCGTGGCGCTACCGCACCCTGGCGCCGGAACTGGCTCAGGCGGTCTAGACGACTTACGTCCTTCCGGCCCCAAAAGCGGGCGCGACTTACGGCCATGGCCTAGGCTGGCCCATCGTATCTCCGACTGAGCCTATGGAGCGTCTTGCCGACGCTCTATGCCCACTGGCGCGCACCGTCCGGCGTGAGGAAGGCGCTGTCCTGATTGCGACGAAGTGGAGCGGGGCTTCTCATCATGCTCTGCCGCATTTGCGC
The DNA here is from genome assembly GCF_013822795.1 of Phenylobacterium sp. Lineage (GTDB taxonomy): Bacteria > Pseudomonadota > Alphaproteobacteria > Caulobacterales > Caulobacteraceae > Phenylobacterium. Next base: position 46,972 of record NZ_PNLB01000009.1, read on the forward strand.
CCTGCATTCCATGCTGTAGAAGCGGGGACTCGCGGCGCGGGGGCGCGCGTCGTTCCTTTTGAGGTGAAGGTGTCCTTGCTTCGCAATAACCGGACTCGCACGGCTCTTATCGTCGGCTGCGCCGCTCTCGCCCTGGCCTCTTGCGCAGGCAAGAAGGAAAAGCCACGACTGGCGTATGAAGAGCGGCCCGTGGAGCTGCTCTACGCCACCGGCGCCGACCGGCTGGACCGCGGCCTGTGGAATCAGGCCGTCCAGTACTTCGGCGAGGTCGAGCGTCAGCATCCCTATTCCGAGTGGTCGCGCCGCGCGATCCTGATGACCGCCTATGCCCACTATCAGGGCAACGACTACGCCGAGGCCATCGGCGACGCCGACCGCTTCATTTCGCTCTATCCGGGCAACCCTGCCGCCGCTTACGCCCACTACCTGAAGGCCATCTGCTACTTCGAGCAGATCGTCGACGTGGGCCGCGACCAGGCCGCGACCGGCCAGGCCCTGGCCAACCTGAACGAGGTCGTTCAGCGCTACCCGCGCACCGAGTACGCCGCCGACGCGCGTCTGAAGATCGACATGGTCAACGACCAGCTGGCCGGCAAGGAAATGACCATCGGCCGCTGGTATCTGCGTCAGGGCGACACGCTGGCGGCGATCGGTCGCTTCAAGACCGTCATCGAACGCTACCAGACGACCAGCCACACGCCCGAGGCGCTCTATCGCCTGGTCGAGGCCTATCTGACCCTGGGCCTGGCCGAAGAGGCCAAGCGTAACGGCGCGGTGCTCGGCTACAACTATCCGGGCGACGTCTGGTACCGCGACGCCTACAAGCTTCTGACCGACAAGGGCCTGCGCCCGGCGGTCGAGCCGGCCCAGTCGAAGAAGCCGAGCCTGGTCTCGCGCCTGCCGTTCGTGAAGGACAAGGACGCGACCATCAAGCCGCCGGCCGCCGACGTCGCACCCGCTGAAGTTCCGGCCGCCGAGACGCCGCCCGCCCTGGAGACGCCGCCGACGGCGTCGAATGACACGTCCGCGTCGGCCGCGCCGGCTCAGCGTCGTGGGCTGCTCTCGCGCATCCCCGGCCTGGGCGGCGACAAATAGAACCTAAAGCGAACTTAAGCGTCTTCCGAACCGGCTGATTCCGGGCGATCTTGCGGCCATGCTGATCGGACTTTGGATCCGCGACGTCGTGCTCATCGAGGCCTTGGACCTGTCCATCGGCCCGGGGCTGACGGCGCTGACTGGTGAAACTGGGGCGGGCAAGTCGATCATCCTCGACAGCCTGGGCTTGGCCGTCGGCGCGCGCGCCGACGCCGGGCTGGTGCGTCAGGGCGCGGCCCAGGCGGCGGTGTCGGCCGTCTTCGCGCCGGCGCCCGATCATCCGGTCTGGGACGTGCTGGAAGACAAGGGCATCTCCTACGATCGCAGCGAGGATCTGGTGCTGCGCCGGACGCTCAGCGCTGACGGCCGCAGCCGCGCCTTCGTCAACGACCAGGCGACCAGCGCCACGGTGCTGCGCGAGCTGGGTGAGATCCTGCTGGAGGTGCATGGCCAGCACGAGACCGTCGGCCTGCTCGACGCCCGCAAGCATCGCCCGTTGCTGGACGCGTACGGATCCGTCGCGGCGCTTGCGGCCGGGGTCTCCCGCGCTTGGAGCGACTGGCGGACTGCGCGCGGACGGGCCGAGGAACTACGTGAGACCGTCGCTCGCGCGGCCGAGGAATCCGAGGAATTGACCGTCCGGCTGGCGGAGCTCGACCGCCTGGACCCGCGCGAGGGCGAGGAGCCGGCCCTGGCTGAACAGCGCGCCATACTGGGCGCGTCCGAGAAGGCGCTCAGCGACATCGCCGAGGCGCGCGCCGCCTTTGAGGGGCTGGGGCCTCGTTTGGCCCAGGCCGTCCGCGCGGTCGAGCACGCCCGCACGCGCGCTGTCGCTGCAGGCGCGACCGAGGACTCGACCGCTGTCGCACGCTTGACCGCCGCAAGCGCCGCCATCGACCGTGTGTTCAGCGAGGCCCAGGAGGCCGAGGCGGCTGTCGACGCCGCCGCCGAGGCCTTCGACTTCCGATCCGATCAGCTGGAAAAGACCGAGGAGCGTCTGTTCGAACTGCGCGGCATGGCCCGCAAGCTGCAGGTCAGTGTCGAGGAACTGCCGCTGCTGCGCGTGCGCTTCGCCGAGCGGCTGCAGGCCATGGAGTCGTCCGAGGACGACCTGAGGGCGGCGGAGGCGGCGGTGGCTGCGGCCCGTGCGACCTATTTGACTGAGGCCGCCAAGCTGACCGAAGCGCGCCGCGCCACGGGCGAGCGGCTGGCGGTCGCGGTGATGGGCGAACTCGGTCCGCTCAAGCTCGACAAGGCCCGCTTCCGCGTGGCGGTGGACGCGCTGGGCGAAGACCGCGCCGGTCCGACGGGTCTTGATCGCGTGGCCTTCGAGGTGGCGACCAATCCAGGGGCTCCGTTCGGCGACCTGGGGGCTATCGCCTCGGGCGGCGAGCTGGCGCGCTTCGCCCTGGCGCTGAAGGCTTCTCTGGCCGGCCGCGCCGAGGGGCCGCAGCCGCTGATGATCTTCGACGAGGTCGACCAAGGGGTCGGCGGCGCCGTGGCGGACGCCGTCGGGATGCGGCTCAAGCGGCTGGCCGCCGACGCCCAGGTTCTGGTGGTGACGCACAGTCCGCAGGTGGCCGCGCGCGGCGACGCCCACTGGCGCATTTCCAAGAGCGGCGACGCCGAGCGCATTCGCACCGCCGTCGAGACCCTGTCCTTCGCTGACCGCGAGGAGGAGATCGCGCGGATGCTGGCCGGCGCACAGATCACCGACGCCGCCCGCGCCGCGGCCAGGGCCCTGATGCATGCCTGAAGCCGCTAAATCGCCTGCCGACCTGACCGAGGCCGAAGCGGTCGAGGAGTTGACCGCGCTCGCCGACGAGATCGCGCGCCACGACATCGCCTACCACCAGCAGGACGCGCCGACGATCTCGGACGCCGAGTACGACGATCTCAAGCGCCGCAATGCCGCGCTGGAGGCGGCGTTCCCGCACCTGGTCCGTGAGAACTCGCCCTCGACCCGGGTCGGGGCGGCGCGGGCCGAGCAGTTTTCACCCGTCGAGCACGGCGTGCCGATGCTCAGCCTCGACAATGCGTTCTCCAACGAGGATGCGCTGGAGTTCGACGCCCGCATCCGCCGCTTCCTGCGCCTGTCGGGCTCCGAGGAGGTCGGCTACACGGCCGAACCCAAGATCGACGGCCTCTCGGCCTCGCTGCGCTACGAGAAGGGCGTCTTCGTCCAGGGCGCGACGCGCGGCGACGGGCGGGTCGGCGAGGACGTCACCGAGAACCTGCGGACCATCGCCGATATCCCGAAGCGACTGGCCGGCGAGGGCTGGCCCGACGTCATCGAGATCCGTGGCGAGGTCTATCTCGGCCACGAGGAGTTCGCGGCGCTGAACGCCGCCAACGAAGCCGCGGGGCTGAAGACCTACGCCAATCCGCGCAACTCGGCGGCTGGGTCGCTGCGGCAGATCGATCCGAAGATCACCGCCACTCGGCCGCTGAAGTTCTTCGCCTATGCCTGGGGCCTGCTGAGCGAGCCGTTCGCCCAGAGCCAGTGGGAGGCGCTGGCCAAGCTCAAGGCCTGGGGCTTCCAGACCACCCCGCAGAGCTGCCGCGTGATCAGCGGGCAGGGGCTGCTCGACGCCTATGCCGAGATGGAGGCCGTGCGGCCCAAGCTCGGCTACGACATCGATGGCGTCGTCTACAAGGTCGACCGGCTCGACTGGCAGCAGCGCCTGGGCTTCATCACCCGCACGCCGCGCTGGGCGATCGCCCGCAAGTTCCCGGCCCAGCAGGCGCGCACGATCCTGGAAGCCATTGACATCCAGGTCGGGCGCACGGGCGCGATCACGCCGGTGGCGCGGCTGCATCCGGTGACGGTCGGCGGCGTGGTCGTCGTCAACGCCACCCTGCACAACGCCGACGAGATCGCCCGCAAGGACGTGCGGATCGGCGACACCGTGATCTTGCAGCGGGCCGGAGACGTGATCCCGCAGATCCTCGGCTACGTGCCTGAGGAACGGCCGGCCGACGCCGTACCTTATGAATTCCCGACGGTCTGCCCGTGCGACCTGAAGACGCCGATCGTCAAGGAGACCACGGCCGCCGGGGCCGAGACGGTGGTGCGCCGCTGCTCGGGGGAGTTCGCCTGCCCCTTCCAGCGGATCGAACACCTGCGCCACTTCGTGTCGCGCCGCGCCTACGACATCGAGGGGCTGGGCGAGCGACAACTCACGGCCTTCTTCGAGCGCGGCTGGGTCAAGGAGCCGGCTGACATCTTTCGGCTAGCCCGTGACGAGGAGAAGCTCGCCGAGCTGCGTGCCACCGACGGCTATGGCGAGACCTCGATCAAGAATCTGGTCGCCTCGATCAACGCCAAGCGGCGTATCCCGCTGGACCGCTTCATCTTCGGGCTGGGGATCCGCCATGTCGGCGAGACCACTTCCCTGGCCCTGGCCCGTCACTTCGAAACCTATGACCACTTCGTCCAGATCGCGCAGGCGGCGGCGGGGCAGGTCGGGGGCGAGAACTATGCGGCCCTGGTGGACCTCGAAGGCCTGGGGCCGACGGCGGTGCGCGCGCTGCTGGACTTCGGCGCTGCGCAGCAGGCCCTGCTGGTGCCGGACGATACTTCGCTCGACAAGCGGCTGCAATTGGCCGTGCCGAAGCTGAACTCTCGTGCCCGCGCGGCGCTGATCGAACGGTTCGGCGATTGGGACACCATTCTGCAGGTGGCGCGCTCGGCTTCGCGCGAAGAGCCGGGTGAGGAGTTCCGCGAGCTGTCCGGCGTCGACGCGGTCGGACCCGTGGCGGCGCGGATGATCGCCCAGTTCTTTGCCGAGCCGCACAACGCCGGGAAGGTCGTGGCGCTGCGCGAGCAGCTCGACGAAGTGATCGCCGCCGAGCGGCCGAAGACCGACACCGCGGTCGCCGGCAAGACCATCGTCTTTACCGGGGCGCTGGAGAAGATGACCCGCGACGAGGCCAAGGCTCAGGCCGAGGCGCTGGGGGCCAAGGTCTCCGGCTCTGTGTCGAAGAAAACCGACCTGGTGGTGGCCGGGCCGGGCGCGGGCTCGAAGCTGAAGACCGCCACCGACCTGGGCATCCAGGTCATGACCGAGGACGAATGGCTGGCCCTGGTGGCCGGCTAGGCGCAGACCGGGCTTGCCGCGGGGGCGCGCCGTCCCCAACCTTGGATCAGGCACAAGGAGGATCGTCGTGGCGTCACACTGGCTGGTGAAGTCCGAACCGGACACCTATTCCTACGCCGACCTCGAACGGGACGGCCGGACGACCTGGGACGGGGTACGCAACTTCGCGGCCGCCTCGCACCTCAAATCGATGAAGCTCGGCGACCAGGTGTTCTTCTACCACTCCCAGGAGGGCAAGGACGTGGTGGCGATCGCCCAGGTCGCCAAGGAAGCTTTTCCCGACGCCAGCGATCCGACCGGAAAGTTCGTCGCTGTGGAATTGACGCCCGTGCGCAAGCTGAAGACGTCCGTCACCCTGGCGGACATGAAGGCCAACCCCGCGCTGTCGGACATGCCGATGCTCCGCCAGGGGCGGCTCTCGGTCTCGCCGGTCAGCGACGCCGAATGGGCGACGATCCTGAAGATGGCGGGGGAGTAGGAAATGAATGCTCCCTCGTTGGGGGAACTGTCAGCCGCAGGCTGACTGAGGGGGACTTTGACTCAAGCGACTTGAGAGCAGTCCCCCTCCGTCTCGCCGCGGTCGCGGCGAGCCACCTCCCCCAGCGGGGGAGGATCTCAGTCTGTTAGAGCGGAGCGCAGGCCGCTTCGAGCCAGGCGCGCACGTCCGGCTGCTCGATCCGCGGGCCGACCACCGCCAGCACCCGGGCGTGATAGGCGTCCATCTGGGCGCGTTCCTGCGCCGACAGCAGCTCCACCACGATCAGACGGCGATCCATCGGCGCCAGGGTCAGGGTCTCGAAGCCCAGCATCTCGCGCTCGCCGCCGGCGATCGCGGCCGGCTCGGTGACGAATTGCAGGTTCTCGATGCGGATGCCGTAGGCGCCTTCCTTGTAGTAGCCGGGCTCGTTGGAGAGGATCATCCCCGGCCGCAGGGCTACGAAGTTCGGCAGCTTGGAGATCCGCTGCGGACCTTCGTGCACGCCGAGATACGAGCCGACCCCGTGGCCGGTGCCGTGGTCGTAGTCGAGGCCGACGTTCCAGAGCGGCGCGCGGGCCAGCACGTCGAGCGCCGAACCGGTGGTCCCGGCCGGGAAGCGGATCGCGGCCAACGCCAGATGCCCCTTGAGCACCAGGGTGAAGCGCTCGCGCATCTCCTGGCTCGGTTCGCCGATGGCGACGGTGCGGGTGATGTCGGTGGTGCCGTCCAGGTACTGCGCGCCGGAATCGACCAGCAGCAGCGAACCCTTCTCGGCCTGCTTGTTGAGCCGCGTCGTCGGCCGGTAGTGGACGATAGCGCCATTCGAGGCCGCGCCGGCGATGGTGTCGAAGGAGAGGTCCTTCAGCGCGCCGGTGTCCTGGCGGAAGCCTTCCAGGCGGGTGACCACCTCGACTTCGTCGATGGTGCGGCTCTGGCCCTCGGTGGCGACCCAGTGCAGGAAGCGGGTGACGGCGACGCCGTCGCGGGCGTGGGCCTCACGCGTGCCGGCGATTTCGACGCCGTTTTTGCAGGCGCGGGGCAGGGCGCAGGGGTCCTCGCCGCGCACGACCTCGGCGCCGGCCTTGAGCAGAGTGTCGAAGTACCAGGCCGAGGACTGGCCGGGGTCGACCAGCACCCGCTTGCCCTTCAGGTCGGCGAGAGCCGCGGCCAGGTCGTCCGGCGTCTCCAACGCCACCTCGTTGCCCAGCCACGCCCGCAGCTCAGGCGAAACCTTCACGGGATCGAGGAACAGGCGCGCCGAACCATCCTTGTTCAGGATCGCCTGGCCGAGCGGCAGGGGCGAGCGGATGACGTCGCCGCCGCGGACGTTGAACAGCCAGGCGATCGACGACGGCGCGGTCAGCACCGTGGCGTCGGCGTTCTTGCCAGCCAGCGCCTGGCCGATGCGGTTGCGCTTAGCCGAGGATTCCTCGCCCGCGTACTCCAGGGCGTGGGGCACGACCGGCGCGGTGGGCTGGGCCGGGCGCGCGGCGCCCCAGGCTTCGTCCAGCGGGTTGGCGGCGACCGGCTTCAGCGCCGCGCCGGCCTTGGCGGCGGCGGACTTCAGGCGCTCCAGCGCGTCCGGCGAGTGCAGGCGCGGATCGTAGCCGATCAGCTGGCCCTTGGCCGTGGCTGTCTCGAGGTAGGCCGGGACGCCGCCCTCGACGAGATCGCGGATCTCGAAGACGCCGGCGTCGACCTGGTCGCGGACCTGCAGGGTGTAGCGGCCGTCCACGAAGATCGCGGCCTTGTCGGCCAGGATCACCGCGGCCCCGGCTGAGCCGGTGAAGCCGGTCGCCCAGCCGAGCCGGTCGTTGGCCTCGGGCAGGTACTCGTTCTGGTGCTCGTCCTCGTGGGGCACCAGGAAGCCGTCCAAGCCTTGGGCCTTCATGGCTGCGCGGATCAGCGGAACGTGCTTCGGGCCGAAGGACGGATCGGTGGTTTCATCAAAGGTCTGACGCATAGCGCGAACTTAGTCCTCGCGCCGGGAGTGCGCCAGTCTAGGCGGCGGGTTTGCGCAGGGCGAAGAGGCAGCCGAGCGCGCCCAGGCAGGCGAGGATCAGCACCCAGAGCGACATCTGAGCCGAGCGCTCCATGCCGAGGGCGAAGATCAGCGGCGCAACGGCCCCGACCAGCCGCGAAGGCACGCTGAGCGTTCCCAGCCGGCGGCCGTAGTTGCGGCTGCCGAACAGCACCAGCGGCAGGGTGCCGCGCACGATGGTGAAGAGGCCGTTGCCCGCGCCGTACAGCGCTGCGAACGGCGCGGCGGCCAGGGGGCCTAGGGCCAGCAGCAATCCCGCGCCGGCCGGAAACATCGCCACGGCGACCCGGGCCGAGACCAGCGGGTGGATGCGCCGGACCAGGAAGAACTCGCCCAGCCTGGCGACGACCTGGGCCGGGCCGACCAGCATCCCGGCGGCGATAGCGGCTGTGGCGCTGGCTCCCAGCCCGATCAACAGTAGCGGCAGGTGCGCGGCCATCACCGAGCCCACCCCGGCCATCACCGCCAGCGCCGTGGCCAGCAGCACCATCTTCAGGGCCGCGCCGGGCACGGGTGGTTCGTCCGCTTCGTCGGGCGCGGCGTGGGCGGCTTCCGCCGGCTGCGTCGGGCGTGGCAAGGTCCAGTGCAGGGGCAGGGCGATCAGCAGGTTGGTCGCCGCCCAGAACAGCGCCGTGACCCGCCAGCCGTAGGCGCCCTCCATCCAGGCCGACAGCGGCCAGGCGATGGTGCTGGCGAAGCCGGCGATCAGCGTCACCCCGGTGATCGAGCGCCTTGCGTCCTGGCCGAACCAGCCGACCAGTCCGGCGAAGGCGATGTCATAGAGGGCAAGGGCCATCCCGGCGCCCAGCACCAGCCAGGCCAGCGCCAATTGCACGCCGTCCTGCGCCGCGGCCATAACGATCAGGGCGAGCGTCAACACCAGGCTGCCCAGGGCCAGCGGTCGGCGCGCGCCATGCCGGTCCACCGCGCGCCCGGCCATCGGGCCGAGCAGGGCGGAAATCAGCAGGCCACCCGAGTAGGCGCCGAACACGAACGCCGTGGAGACGCCGAGCGAGCTCGCCTGGGCCTTGGCCAGGGTGGCGGGCAGGTAGCTGGTGCAGCCGTAGCCGATCAGCTGCGTCACGCCCAAGGTCCAGACCGCGCGACGGGGAGTGATGCTTGGCGCCTGCATGTCCGGGCTCCTTCGCCCTGAGGCCTAAGGGGAGTCGGGTGTCAGACGTCGGCCCAAATAATTTACCCGGGTATAATTGACTCCGGGCGTTGATCGGATCATTTGGTCGCCATGGACAAGACCAGCCGCCGCGACGCCGTACGCCAGTACAAGGAGCGCAAGGTCCCGGTGGGGATCTTTGCACTGCGCAGCCTGTCGACCGGCGAGACGTTCGTCGGCGCCTCGCGCAACCTGGATGGACAGCGGAACTCTTCGCTGTTCTCGCTGCGGCTGGGCAGCCATCGCAACAAGACGCTGCAGGCGGCCTACAACGCCGCCGGCGGCGAGACCGGGTTCGAGTTCGTGATTCTCGAGCAACTCGAGGACGACGATGTGGGGCCGATCGGCCGGGACACGTGGTTGAAGACGCGCGAGCGGCATTGGCGCGAGGAGTTGGGCGCCAGCTCGGCGATCTAGACGCCTAGAGCGGCGTGGCGCATAACGTCGCCATGCGTCATGCGCCCGCCCTGTCGAATTCGAACGGTCCCTTCGGGGCCGTGCGTCTTCGTGTGGGCTGATCGCCTGCCTTAAGACCCACGTCGACCCCGCCGCCAGGGGTCGAGCATGACGCAAGCGAGCCCCTGCCGACGGCCAAGCCTCGGAGAGAGCTCAAATGACCGAAGACCCCAAACCTTGGTTCCCGTTGCGGACGCCGCGGCTGTTGCTGCGCGAGTTTCACGTCGATGACTTCGACGACGTTCATGCCTATGCGGTCGATGATCAGACCGTTCGCTACATGGATTGGGGACCGAACACGCCCGAGGAGACCCAGAAGTTCCTGGGCGAACACCTCGCTGCCCAGCGGACTTGGCCACGCCAGGCTATCAACCTCGCTGTCGAACTGATCGAGGAAGGCAAGGTCATCGGCTCGATCCGCCTTGGCCTGGGCGCGCACGGCGAGGCGGATTTCGGCTACAGCTACGGCAGCCCGTACTGGCGACGCGGCCTCGGCTACGAAGCGGCGCACGCCCTGGTCGTCACAGCCTTCGAGGTGATCGGTCTACGCCGGATCTGGGCCACTTGCGATGCGCGGAACCTGGGCTCGTTCGCCATCATGGAAAAGCTGGGCATGCGGCGCGAGGGACGGTTGCGCCAGCATATGCCGGCGCGCGAAGGCGGTTGGCGCGATACGCTCATCTACGGCTTGTTGGCCGACGAGTGGGGTCTTCAGGCGCGGCGCAGCACCAACGTCGCCCAGGCGTCGCGGTGAATGCGGCGGTGCAGGCGGAAACCCTTCGACAGGTAGGCCGCCAGCACACGGCGCTCCTGAGTGCGGAGCAGGCCTGAGAGGATCGCAAAGCCGCCGGGCTTCAGCGCGGTCTTGATGTCCTGCGACAGCGCCACCAGCGGCGGGGCCAGGATGTTGGCGAACACCAGGTCGTAGGGCGCGGCCTTCGCCACCAGCTGGTGGCCGAGGCCCGAGGCGTGCACGAAGCGGGCGGTCGACTTGTTGAGCTTGGCGTTCTCGTTCGAGATCCGCACCGACGGTCCGTCGATGTCGGTGCCGACCGCCAGCTTGCTGCCGGTCAGCGCCGCGGCGATGGCCAGCACGCCGGTGCCGGCGCCGACGTCCAGCACCCTGTCGAAGCGGCGCGACTTGATCAGGTCGTTGTAGGCGATCAGGCAGCCGACCGTCGTGCCATGGTGGCCGGTGCCGAAGGCCGCGCCGGCTTCGATGCGCAGGTTCACCGCGTTGGTCGGGGCGCGGCCCTTGTCGTGGGCGCCGAACACGAAGAAGCGGCCGGCGCGCACCGGCGGCAGGCCCGACAGCGCCATGGCCAGCCAGTCGGCGTCGGCCAACTTTTCGACGACCGTCTTCATTTCCGGATAGGCGGCCAGCGCCTCGACCAGGCCGTCGGCCTCCTCGGTCGTGGTCGGGAAGGCGTCGATCCTCCAGACGTTGCGGTCCTCGTCCTCTTCCAGGATGGAATAGGTCGCCCCTTCCAACAGCGGATTGGCGTCGATCGCTTCGGCGGCGGCTTCGGCCACGGCGCGCGGGCCGCGGGAGATGATCTGAACGGCGTCTTGGCTCATGCGCGCCGTTTAGAGGCTAGGCGCGCGAAAGGCGAGGGGGCATGGCGGGCTCAGTGGTTTCAGTTCAGCGCCCGACCGTGCCATCATGTCGCATCCAGTGACGAGGTTTCGCCCATGAGCAAGTACAGCCCCCTCTCGGACTTTCTCGCGCAACGCGCCGAGGACGACTGGCGCGCGAGCTTCGCGGAGGTCGAGCTGGTGCTGGGCGCATCGCTGCCGAAGGCGGCCAAGCAGCCGGCCTGGTGGATCGGAACCGACAAGCCGCACCAGAAGGCCTGGCTCGACCACGGCTGGCGCGTCTCGGCGGTCGGCGAGGGCATGGTGTCGCTGAAGCGCACCGTCGCCCACGAGGTGCAGCCGCCGGCGCTGAAGGCCGCGGCCGAGAACGCCTCGACCCAGGCCCATGTGCGCCAGACGGCCGGCATCGCCGCGATCGTCGGCGGAGCGATCGCGGTCGTGGCCGGCCTGGGCGTGCTGTCGGCGAAGCTGTTGAAGGCGCGCGCGCGGAGCTAGGCCCCGACGCTGGCTTTCTGGGCGGCCTGCTCGATCAGGTCGGTGACCGGCTTCCACAACGCCTTGGGCAGGTTGTGGCCCATGCCCGGAATGATGTGCAGCTCGGCGCCCGGAATGGTCGCGGCGGTGTCTTCGCCGCCCTGAACCGGCACCAGCGGATCGTCGGCCCCGTGGATCACCACCGTCGGGGCGGTGATGCTCGCCAGCGCCTTGCGGCGGTCGCCGCTGGCGACGATCGCGGCCATCTGGCGGGAGGTGCCGACCGGATAGAAGGCGCGCTGATAGTCGGCCAGCAGCTGGGCGCGCTGTTCGACGTCGTCGACCGGATAGCCGGGGCTGCCGATCACCTTGGCGCTGGCCATGCCGTAGTCGAGGAAGGCTTCGATGTCGGCCTTGGGATCGGGGGCGACGCCGGTCAGGCGCTTGGAGGCCTCGGCCGTGGCGGGCGGCACGGCGGGGTTGCCGGTCGTAGACATGATCGAGGTCAGGGTCAGCACCCGCTCCGGATGCACGGCGGCGACCATCTGGGCGATCATCCCGCCCATCGAGGCGCCGACCACGTGCGCCTTCTTGATGCCGAGCGCGTCCAGCAGGCCGACGGCGTCATTGGCCATGTCCGAGACCAGGTAGGGCGCGTTGGGCTTTTCGCCCTTCATCAGCGACGTGTAGAGCGCGGTCATGTCGGCCGGGCCCAGCTCGTCGTACCTGTGCGACAGGCCGCAGTCTCGGTTGTCATAGGCGACGACGCGGTGACCGCCGGCGGTCAGCAGCTCGATGAAGCCGAGCGGCCAGCGGGTCATCTGCGCGCCCAGGCCCATGATCAGCAGGATGACGTCGCCGTCGGCCGGGCCGTGGTCCTCGTAATAGAGCGGAATCCCGTTGGCGGTGATCGTCGGCATGGTTGTCGCTCCCTGGCGTTGTTGGGAGCAACCTGAAGCAGGGCAGGGGCGGCGGCAAGGCCGCCCGCGCCTCAGGCCTTCGTCACGAAGCTGTCGATGACCTTCTTGTCGCCGGCCTTGTCGAAGCCGACGGTCAGCTTGTTGCCGTCCACCGACTTGACCTGGCCGTAGCCGAACTTCTGATGGAACACGCGCTCGCCGCGCTTGAAGTCGCTGGCCGCCGAGGATTCTGAGACGACCAGCCGGCCTTCGCCCTCGATCACCGCGCCGCGGCCGGGATGGCTGCCGCGGAAGTTCCGCTCCTGGGCGCGCTTCCAGCCGGGGCTGGAATAGCCCGCGCCGAAGGTCGGGCTCTCGTCCCAGCGGCTGCCATGCTGCTGCTGCATGCCCGGGCCGCCGCCATAGTAGCCGGTCTCGGAACTGGCCTCGACGTTCTCCAGCGGCAGCTCGTCGACGAAGCGGCTGGGCAGCTGGCTGGTCCAGCGGCCGTAGACTTGGCGGTTCGCGACGAACGAGATCCGGGCTTCTTCGCGGGCGCGGGTGATGCCGACATAGGCCAGGCGCCGTTCTTCCTCGAGGCCCTTCTCGCCCTTCTCGTCCATGCTGCGCTGGGACGGGAAGACGCCTTCCTCCCAGCCGGGCAGGAAGACCAGCGGGAACTCCAGCCCCTTGGCCGAGTGCAGGGTCATGATCTGCACCGCGTCGGCCTGCGGGCCGCGGTCCATGTCCATGACCAGCGATACGTGCTCCAGATAGCTCTCGAGCGTATCGAACGAGCCCATCGACTGGACCAGTTCCTTCAGGTTTTCCAACCGGGTCTGGGCGGTCGGCGTCTTGTCCAGGCGCAGGGCGTCGGTGTAGCCGCTTTCCTCCAGCACCTGCTCCATCAGCCGGCCGTGGTGGATGGCCTGGGCCTGGCCGCGCCAACGGTCGAGGTCGCGCAGGAAATTCGACAGCGCCGTGCGGGTGCGGGCCGCCAACTCGTCGGTCTGCACCGCCTCGCGCGCGGCCTGCATCACCGGCACGCCATTGACCCGCGCAATCTGCAGCAGCTTCTGGACGGTGGTGTCGCCGATGCCGCGCTTGGGCACGTTGACGATCCGCTCGAAGGCCAGGTCGTCGTCGGGCGACTGGATCAGGCGCAGATAGGCGTGAGCGTCGCGGATCTCGGCCCGCTCGAAGAATCGCGGGCCGCCGACCACCGTGTAGGGGATCTGCAGCATCACGAACCGCTCTTCGAACGCTCGCATCTGGAACGAGGCGCGGACCAGGATGGCGATGTCGCGGTACTTGCGCGGGTCCTTTTCGGTTCCGCCCTTCTTGGCGCGCTCGATCTCTTCGGCGATCAGCCGGCTCTCGGCCTCGCCGTCCCAGACCCCGCGGACGATAACCTTCTCGCCGCCGTTCTGCTCAGTCCACAGCGTCTTGCCCAGCCGCCCCTTGTTGGCCCGGATGAGTCCGGAGGCCGCCGCCAGGATGTGACTGGTCGAGCGATAGTTGCGCTCCAGACGGATCACCGTCGCGCCGGGGAAGTCGCGCTCGAAGCGCAGGATGTTGTCCACCTCCGCGCCGCGCCAGCCATAGATCGACTGGTCGTCGTCGCCGACGCAGCAGACGTTCTGGCGCTTCTGGGCCAGCAGCCGCAGCCACAGGTACTGGGCGACGTTGGTGTCCTGGTACTCGTCGACCAGCACGTATTTGAAGCGCTCGTGGAAATCGGCCAGCACATCCGGGTTGGCCATGAAGATGGTTAGGTTGTGCAGCAGCAGGTCGCCGAAGTCGCAGGCGTTCAGCACGCGCATGCGCTCCTGGTACATACGATACAGCGCCGGGCCTCTGCCATTGGCGAACTCGCCGCCCTCGGACGGGGGCAGGCGGTCGGGCGTCCAGCCGCGGTTCTTCCAGTGGTCGATCATCCCGGCCAACGCCTTCGGCGTCCAGCGCTTGGCGTCGATGTTCTCGGCCTCAAGCACCTGCTTGATCAGCCGCTCCTGGTCGTCGGTGTCCAGGATGGTGAAGTTCGACTTCAAACCCACCAGTTCGGCGTGCCGGCGCAGGATCTGGGCGGCCACCGAGTGGAAGGTGCCCAGCCAGCGCAGCCCCTCAGCGGAGGGGCCGATGATGTGGGTGATGCGCTCGCGCATCTCCTTGGCGGCCTTGTTGGTGAAGGTGACGACCAGCAGTTCCCACGGCTTGGCGCGGCCGGTGGCCAGGATGTGGGCCAGGCGCGTGGTCAGCACCCGGGTCTTGCCGGTGCCGGCGCCGGCCAGGACCAGCACTGGCCCCTCGGTCGCCTCGACGGCGGCGCGCTGTTCAGGATTGAGCCCGGTCAGGTAGTCGGGCCCCTTCACCCGCGCAAGATCGCTGACCCGCTGCGCGGGCAAGGCGTCGTCGAACGGGTTGTCGAATGATTCAGGGGAAGACATCGGAACATATGTAGCACACGGCGCGTGGCGCTTAAGCCCGGAACCGCCACGTCCAGCGTTCGTTCTTCACCTCGACCATTGCGGCCAGGGAGGTGTTCATGGCCGATCGTTCGAGCGCGAGCACGTTGATCTGGCTGGCGATCCTCATCGGAGCGTTGGTCTTGGGCATCGCCGCCATCGGCTACGCGGTCATGCGGCGCGAGGCGCAGGCCGAACTGCCCCGGTCGATCGACGTGGACATTAATGTCCCGCGGCCGCCATCCTTGCCCGACGCGCCGAAGCTTCCCGACGCCCCCTTGCCGAACCCGAAGTGACCGTGAGCGACGACGACCTGCCTCCGCCCCGCCGTAAGCCCATTCCCTTGTTCCTGTGGGCCGTGATCGGTTTCCTGCTGGTGCTGGGCTTCATGTTCGCCATGCGCGCGCTCAATCCGCCGTCGATGGGGATGAGCGCGCCACCGCCTGACATCACGACGCCTGCGGCGCCTCGGCCGTCACCGCCGAACGCGCCGCTCAGTTAGCGCGAGCGTAGGCGAGGGCGGCTACCCGGCAGGCCGAGGCCAGCGGCCTCTCGCCCCGGCCTTCGTCGATCTGTGCGATCAGCACAGCCAGGGTGACGCCCTGGCTCGCGGCCATCTCGTCCATCACCGCCCAGAACTCCGGCTCCAGCGCCATCGAGGTCGCGTGTCCGGAGAGCAGGATCGAACGTTTCTTCAAGGAAGCCATGGGAAGAGTTGTGGCCCAGGCGCCACGTTGCGGCCAAGCATTCCTTTGTTATCTTGCAAAAAGATGACGCCTGCGTCATTTTCGATCCAAACGTTGTTCGCATTGAAGGCAGTCCCCATGGCCATGACCGCAGACGCTCTCGACGCCCCCATGCACCGCCAGGCGCCGCCGGTGAATGCTCGCTTGCCCAAGCCCCGCCTGCAGTGGGGCACGGCCCTCAAGGCGCTGCAGCGGCTGCTGAACGACAAGGAAGACACCGGCCAGGTGTTCGAAATCATGCGAGCGCTCAACGGCACCTCGACCGCTGACTGCTACCAGCGCCTGCTGACCACCAGCCAGGGCGGCCGCATCGCCTATGAGCGGCAAGAGTTCGCCGATCGTCTGATGGACGACGCCTGGCTCGACTCGCTGCCCGCGGGCAGCGTCGGCGCCGCCTATCGCGAGTTCATCCGTTCCGAACAGCTGTCGGCAGAGGGTCTGGCCGAGGTCAGCCGGATCCAGGGCAATGAAGTCGATATCGTGCATCCCTACGCCTGGATGGGCCGCCGCACCCGCGACGTGCACGACATCTGGCACATCCTGTCGGGCTATCACCGCGATGGCCTGGGCGAGTCCTGCCTGGTGGCGTTCTCATACGCCCAGACCAAGGGCCTGGGCTGGGCGCTGATCGGGCTGGGCGCGGCCTCGCGTTCGCGCGGCGGCGACTATCCGTACGTGAAGGCGATCTGGCAGGGCTACAAGCGCGGCAAGGCCGCCGCCTGGCTGCTGGGCGAGGACTACGAGCGCCTGATGGCCGAGCCGCTGGAGGCCGCGCGCAAGCGTCTCGGCATCACTCCGGCCACGATTTACGATTCCATCCCGGCGGACGCCCGCGACGCGGCGGTTCCAGCCCGGATGTAACCAGTCCTGAGCGCCGATCCGGGGGGATGGCGTGCAGGCGGCGCTGTGCACAGCGCCGGGCGGGTGGGGGAGTGTCGAGCCTTCCCCACCCACGCCCTTGGCCTAGGGGTTCACTCAGGCTTGTCGAGCTTGGCTCCGTCCAGGACCTGCTCGGCCTTTTGCGTCTCGGCCTTCGTCAGATCCTTGTCGACTTTGGTGCGGCCAAACCTGGCGCGGTTCTCCCGGGCCTGCTCGCGCGCGCGGTCTCGGTCGCGCGCCTTGCGGGCTTTGTTCAGGTTCACAACGTTGCTCATACGCCCTCCTGGTCCCTGACCATGAAGCGCTCGAACCCGGGACGGGCCTGCACGACTTCCCAAATACGCCTTCGGCCCCGCGAAGTCAGGCCGATGCTGACGCCGGTCTCCGAACCGAACCGCGCGCCAGATCGCCGACGCCCGAAATAACGGCGTTCTTCCCTGGACGCCTATTCGGAGCTAAGGCGTTGATGTCGGCTAGGATCGGATGACGCCGTGGCGGCCAGCATTCTCGATAGACTGATAGAGCGGGTGCGGGGGTGGCCGGTCCTGACCTGGCCTGCAATCGTCGCGGCGGTCGGCCTGATCGCCACCCTGGCCGGCACCTATATGATGGAGCAGGGCCGCCAGGCGCGCGAAAGTCTGCGTTTCGACTCCATCGTCGACCAGGCCAACGAGGCGGTCGCCAACCGGCTGGACACCTACATGGCGGTGCTGAGGGCGGGGGCGGGCCTGTTCGCGGCCAGCGAGGATGTCAGCGCCGCTGAATTCCGCGCGTTCGCCCAGCGGGTCGAACTGACGCGCCGCTATCCGGGCATTCAAGGCATCGGCTTCACAAAGCGTGCGTCGGCCGGCGGGGCGTCGGCGATGACCACCTACATGCGCGCCGAAGGCGTGCCGGACTCTCCGCTGCGGCCGCCTGGCGCGGGGGAGTTCTACGCCATCGTCTATCTGGAGCCGCTGGACCTCGTGAACCGGCGTGCTCTCGGTTTCAACATGTACAGCTTTCCGGTGCGCCGCGAGGCGATGGACCGCGCGCGCGACACCGGACTTCCGGCGCTGTCGGGCAAGGTTGAAGCGATCGAGGAAGTGGAGGCGCGGCGCCAGGCCGGCTTCTTGATCTACGAGCCTGTCTATAGTGGCGGCGACGTTCCACGCACCGTCGCCGAGCGACGGGCTCTCCTCGAGGGCTTCGTCTACGCCCCGTTCCAGGGCGGCGACCTGCTGGCCAGCGTGCTGCCTTCGGCCAAGGGCGCCGGCCTCGACTACGCGGTCTATGACGGGGCGCCCTCGGTCAGCACCTTGCTCAGCCAGTCGCCGGACGCGGCGGCGCAGCGCGGCGGCCTGGTGGCGACCCGCACGCTCGACATCGCGGGCCGGACCTGGACCATCATCTATCGGGCGCGCACCGACTACGACCACGGGGCCGACCGCTGGGTTTCGCTGGCCTTCATCATCGGCGGGCTGCTGGCCACCACCTTGGTCAGCCTGGCGACCTGGCGGCAGGTCAAGGCGCGCTTGGCGGCCGAACGCGAGATCGTGGCGCGCATCGCCGCCGAAGCCCGTCAGAAGCTGCTGCTCGACGAACTGAACCATCGGGTGAAGAACACCCTGGCCACGGTCCAGTCGATCGCCGCCCAGAGCCTGCGCCACGGCGCCGACGTCAACAGCGTGCGCAAGAGCTTCGAGGCCCGGTTGATTGCGCTCTCCCAGGCCCACAACCTGCTCACACGCGACAACTGGACCGGCGTCAGCCTCGCCGAGCTCTTCGAAAGTGAACTCAGCCCGTACGGCGGCGACCATGGCGAGCGGGTGATTGTCACGGGCGAGGCGGTCTGGCTTCCGCCCAACACAGCCGTCGCCCTTGGCATGGCGTTCCACGAACTGGCCACCAACGCCGTGAAGTACGGCGCGCTGTCCAATGAGGACGGCCGCGTGCAGGTGACCTGGACGCTTGCGCCGGGATCGGGTCCGCGCCAGATCCGGATCGTCTGGCGCGAGATCGGCGGCCCGCCGGTGGCGCCGCCGGACCGCCGCGGCTTCGGCACCCGCGTCATCGTTGGTGGGTTAGCGCACCAACTCGACGGCGTTGTTGATCTCGATTTCGCGCGCGACGGCGTCGTCTGCACGATCGTCTTCACGTTGCCGGAGGCGGGCGTCGAGGAAGACATCCTGGATCTTGGTTCCGCGGCGTAGGCTTCGAGCCCCTAGTTCGGGACAGCATTTTCTCCGGCCAAGCTGAAACCGCCCCTCCGCCTGGTCGTTCTCCTGCGACCCCAAAAACGAATAGCAGGAGAAAGCCATGCATCCCGGCATTCGCGAACATATGGAAGTCATCGGCTCGGACGGCGGTCACATCGGCCGTGTGGACCATGTGGTCGGAACCGACATCGAGCTCGCCAAGCTCGACCTTGGCGCAGGTCTCAAGCACCACCTGATCCCGCTCTCCTGGGTAGACGACGTGATCGACGAAAAAGTCCGGCTGAATCTGACCAAGGAGGCGGCCAAGGCGGCTTGGCGCGAGAAGCACTAGCTTACGATCAGCGCGGCGTCGGATCCCGCGGAGGTGTGACGACCTCGTCATTCACCCGCACGATGCGGTAGCGCAATGTGTAGTCCGGGCTTGGGCCGAATGGCCCGCCCGAGACGCATTCGCCGTCGCAGCCGCCGAATAGGGCCACCGCCCCCTCATGGATGTCACCTGGCCGCGGCATGACCGCGGTCAGTTCGCCGAGGCTCATGCTCACCTGCCGCCTGCCGATCAGCGTCGCAACTTCGGCATCGACCCGGCAGGCGGTCGACTGTGGCGGCAACAGGTCCGTGGGGCCGTTGCTGTGGACGCAAAAGCCGGCCGGGAAGCGGCTGCCGTCATATTCGTAGAGCGCCGCGACAAAGGATACCGGCCCGGGCGCTCCATTCGGGGCGCAGCTCCAGGCGCGGTCGATCTCGCCGCTGTCCGTCGCCGGCGAGATGCAGCTTTGATCGTTGCGGAACGTGCGGCTGTCGCCGCCGTCCACGTCGTCGAAGGTGTCGGTCATCACGCGATAGGCGCCGGTGTCGAAGACGGCGATGACTTCGTCCGACCCGATAAAGTCCCATCCGGTTTCATTGTGCGCGCGAAAGCCGACAGCCTCGACCTTGAAGCGCGGGCGGGTGGTGATGGCGGTTTCCGAGGCGCGAACCTCGCGGCCGGGGCCGGCTGCGGTCTGCGATGCGGGCTGGGCGAGCGCGGCCTCTGCCTGAACGAGAACCAAGGCTGTAAGCCAGACGCCAACACGGGATGCCATGCCAACCTCCCAGAGCCGAGGGCGGCAGCTTAGCATTTCTGCTTGCGCGCAGATAGAGTTCTCGTGAAATGCGCCCCTGGGGCGAATTCACGGCCGGTTGAGGTCTTCCAGCGTCAGGGCCGAAAGCACCGGGACGTCCAATCCCTCGATACGAGCCGGCAGGCCGCCGCGCCAGACCGCGCAGACCACGGCGACAGTGATTGCTCCGGCCTCGTCGAGGCGGGCCTTGGCGTCGCGCACCGCCCCGCCGGTGGAGATGACGTCTTCGACGATCACCACCCGTTTGCCGGTCAGGTCGCCGCCTTCCACCGCCAGGCAGGTGCCGTAGGTCTTGGCTTCCTTGCGCACGAAGGCGGCCGGCATGTCGCTGGCCAGCGACATCGCCGTGGCGATCGGTACGCCGCCCAGTTCCACGCCAGCTAGCACTTCGGCCCCTGCGGGCACGAGCGGGATCATGGCGGCTGCGATCCGCGACAACAGTCGCGGATCGGCTTCGAAGCGGTACTTGTCGAAGTACTCGGTGGCGGTCGCGCCCGAGCGCAGGACGAACGTCCCGGTCAGGCGCGCCACGGCGTCGACATCCGCCGCAAGCGCGCGGCGAGCGGCGGCGTCCATCACTTCAGGTTGGCGCAGAAGCGCTGGATGCGGGTGCAGGCGTCTTCCAGCACCGCGTTCGAGGTCGCGTAGCTGATGCGGAAGAACGGCGAGAGGCCGAAGGCCGCGCCGAACACCACCGAGACGCCTTCCTGCTCGAGCAGTTCGACGGCGAAGTCCTGGTCGCTGGCGATCACCTTGCCGCTCGGCGAGGTCTTGCCCAGCAGCTTCTCGACCGACGGATAGACGTAAAACGCGCCTTCCGGGGTCGGACAGGCGATGCCGTTGGCCTGGTTCAGCATCGAGACGACCAGGTCGCGGCGGGCTTCGAACAGCTTGGCGTTCGGCTTGATGAACTCCTGGGTGCCGTTCAACGCCTCGACCGCCGCCCACTGCGAGATCGACGCCGGGTTCGAGGTCGTCTGGCTCATCACCTTGGCCATCGACTTGATCAGCGCTTCGGGGCCGGCCGCATAGCCGATCCGCCAGCCGGTCATCGCGTAGGCCTTGCTGACCCCGTTCATGGTCAGGGTGCGGTCATAGAGCGCCGGCTCGACCTGGGCGATGGTCCAGAACTGGAAGTCGCCGAACACCAGGTGCTCGTACATGTCGTCGGTCAGGATCCACACGTGCGGATGGCGCAGCAGCACGTCGGCGATGCCGCGCAGCTCTTCCTTGGTGTAGGCCGCGCCCGACGGGTTCGACGGCGAGTTGAGGAACACCCACTTGGTCTTCGGGGTGATCGCCGCTTCCAGATCGGCGGGCTGCAGCTTGAAGCCGGTCGCATCAGAGGTGGCCACGGCCTTGGGCGTGCCGCCAGCCAGCAGCACGATGTCCCAGTAGCTGACCCAGTACGGCGTCGGGATGATCACTTCGTCGCCGGGATTCAGCGTCGAGATCATTGCATTCCAGATCACCGGCTTGCCGCCGGGCGACACGTTCACCTGGCTGGTCTTGTAGGTCAGGCCGTTCTCGCGCTGGAACTTGGCGACGATGGCTTCTTTGAGCTCAACGATGCCGTCGACGTTGGTGTACTTGGTCTTGCCATCGCGGATCGCCTTGATGGCCGCTTCCTTGATGTTGTCCGGCGTGTCGAAGTCCGGCTCGCCCGCCGCCAGCGAAATCACGTCGCGGCCCTGCGCTTTCAGTTCCCGGGCTTTCGCATCGGCCGCCAGAGTGGCGGACGGCTTGACGCGGGCGAGCGCGGAGGATTCGAGCGACATGGCGGGCAGACTCCCGGAGCAGGTTGAATGGAACGCGCGCGGTTTAACCGAAGGCCGCGCAAAGGCAAAGCGGGCAAGCGATCTGCAACGCCGATTGTCGCCCCCGCGATTGCAGGTCGCTGCTAAGCTTCACTGAGCGCCGGAGGGGGAGCTATGGACGAAGCGATGAGCCTGCGTGTGGGGGAGGCGGCCGACGCCGAAGCGATCGGCGAGCTGACGCGTGAGGCCTATGCGAAGTGGGTCCCGCTGATCGGCCGCGAGCCGCTGCCGATGACTATCGACTACGCGCAGGCCCTGAAGGCCCATCGCTTCGACTTGCTGCATGTCGGTGAGGAGCTGGCGGGGCTGATCGAGACGGTGGTGGACGGCGAGCAACTGCTGGTCGTCAACGTCGCCGTGCGCCCGGCCTTCCAGGGACGCGGCTTCGGCGTTCGGCTGATGGCGCTGGCCGAGCAGATCGCCGCCGACGCCGGGCTGGCGGGCGTGCGGCTCTACACCAGCCAGCGCTTTGCAGCGAACATCGCGCTCTACGCCTCGCTCGGATACGGGATCGACCGCGAAGAGGCGCTGAACGGCGGCGTCGCGGTGCACATGTCCAAGCGCATCGAGCATCCGCAGGCGATCGCCGCCGCCATTGCCTGCGTCGAGGCGTTCACCGAGCGCTTCAACGCCCGCGACGCGGCCGGCATGGACAGCCTGCTGCACTTTCCGCACGTGATCCTTGATGGCGAGCGGCTGATTGTCTGGAAAACGGCGGGCCAGCTGCCCGCCGACTTCTTCGAGCGCCTCGTCGCTCGCGGCTGGCGGCGCAGCACCTATCAGGACAAGCGCGCCGTGCTTTCGAGCCCGATCAAGGTCCACCTGCTGATCGAGTATTCGCGCGACGGGGAGGGCGGGGAGGTGCTCAGCCGCCATGCCAACCTCTGGATCGTCACCTTCGAGAACGGTCGCTGGGGAATCCGGCAGCGCTCCTATTAGATCCTGCGGCCGCGGCGGGCGCCGCGACCGCAGGGCTATGATCAGCGGGCGCGGGCGGCTCTCGCCGCTTCGACCATGTTGACCAGGGCGGCGCGGGTCTCGGGCCACTTGCGCGTCTTCAGTCCGCAGTCCGGATTGACCCACAGCTGACCGGACGACAGCCGCGCGCGGGCCGCGGTCAGCAGGTCGCCCATCTCGGCGACGGCCGGCACCCGAGGGGAGTGGATGTCATAGACGCCGGGGCCGATCTCGGCCGGGTAGGCGTAGCCGGCGAAGGCGTCGAGCAGCTCCATCTGCGAGCGGGCGGTCTCGATCGAGATCACGTCCGCGTCCATCGCCCCGATCGCGGCGATGATGTCGTTGAACTCCGAGTAGCACATGTGGGTGTGGATCTGGGTGTGGTCGGCCACCCCGCCGGCGGTCAGCCGGAAGCACTCAACCGCCCAGGCGAGATAGCCGTCCCAGTCGGCGCGGCGCAGAGGCAGGCCTTCGCGCAGCGCCGCCTCGTCGATCTGGATGACCTTGGCTCCGGCCGCTTCCAGGTCCAGCACCTCGTCGCGGATCGCCAGCGCGATCTGGCGGCAGGCCAGTTCACGCGGGACGTCGTTACGCACGAACGACCAGTTGAGGATGGTCACGGGCCCGGTCAGCATCCCCTTCATCGGCCGCTGCGTCAGGCTCTGGGCGTAGCGCCACCACTCCACCGTCATCGGCGCCGGGCGCGAGACGTCTCCATAGAGGATCGGCGGGCGCACGCAGCGCGATCCATAGGACTGCACCCAGCCGTGCTTGGTGAAGGCGAAGCCGCAGAGCTGCTCGCCGAAATACTGGACCATGTCGTTGCGCTCGAACTCGCCATGGACCAGCACGTCCAGACCGATCTCCTCCTGCCAGCGCACGGTGCGGGCGGTCTCCTCGCGCAGGAAGACGGCATAGTCCGCGTCGCTCAGGTGGCCCTTGTCATGAGCCGCGCGGGCCTTGCGAACCTCCTCGGTCTGCGGGAACGAGCCGATCGTGGTGGTCGGGAAGGCGGGCAGGTCCAGGCGCGGGATCTGCAACGCCTGCCGGCGGCTGAAGCTCGAGGTCCGCTGGGCCATGGCCGGGGTCGTCGCCGCCAGCCGCTGCGCGACCGCCGCATCGTGGATCTTCGGCGACACCGCCCGCGCTCTCGCCGCCGCGGTCGAGGCGGCCAGCGCATCGGCGACGCTGTGTCGGCCCTTGTTCAAGGCTTGGGCGAGGACGACCAACTCCTCGATCTTTTGGACCGCGAAGGCCAGCCAAGTACGCACGTCCTCGTCGAGCGCCTTTTCCTGGGCTAGGTCGATCGGCGTGTGCAGCAGCGAGCAGGAGGGGGCCAGCACCACCTCGCGGTCGGTGGCCAGCAGCGGCTCCAGCCGGTCCAGCAGCGGTTCGAGATCGGTCCGCCAGACGTTGCGCCCGTCAATGACGCCCAGCGACAGCACCATTCCTACAGGCGCGTTGGACACGACCCGCTCGAACTGCTCAGGCGCGCGCACCAGATCGACATGCAGGCCGGCGACGGGCAGGGCGAGCGCCGTCTCCAAATTGTCGTCCAGGCCGCCGAAGTAGGTGGTCAGCATCAGCTTCACCCCCGGCGCAGTGCGCGCCAGCAGGCGGTAGGCGCGGTGCAGGGCCTTGCGCTCGGCGTCGGTGAGGTCAGTGACTAGGCACGGCTCGTCGATCTGCACCCACCAGGCGCCGGCCTGCTCCAGCCGGTTCAGGACTGTAGCATAGACCGGCAGCAGCTCGTCCAGCAGGTCGAGCGGGGCGAAGCCCTCGACCTTGCTCTTGGCGAGCTTCAGGAAGGTGACCGGGCCCAGCAGGACCGGCCGGGGGATGATCCCTTGGGCCTTGGCCTCGACGAACTCGTCGATCGCCTTGGTTGAGGCGAGCTGGAAGGTCTGGCCCGGCGACACTTCCGGCGTCAGGTAGTGATAGTTGGTGTCGAACCACTTGGTCATCTCGGCGGCCGGCGCGTCGACCGCGTGGCGATGGCCATGGCCGCAGTCGACCGCCTCCGCCTCGCCCTGGGCGCCGCGCGCCATGGCGAAGTAGGTGTCCAGGTCCGCCGTTCCGCCTTCCCAGCCGTAGACCGCGGGGATCGCGCCGACCATGGCGCTGGTGTCGAGCACGTGGTCGTAGAGCGAGAAGTCGTTGCTCGGCACGTGGTCGACGCCGAGTTGGGCCTGACGCCGCCAGGTCCTGGCGCGCAGGTCCGCGGCCAGGGCTAGCAGTTCGGCGCGATCGGACTTGCCCGACCAATAGCGTTCGAGGGCGGTCTTCAGCTCGCGGCCGGGACCGATACGGGGAAATCCAAGGGTGGCGACGGTGACGGACATAGCCTCTGCCATTCTGTTGTGGCGAGGCATGGCCGGTCGCGAGCGTGCGCGCGCCGGCGAGGGAGCGTCGACGCGACAGGCTTGCGGCCTGACCGGACACCCCGCCGGAGGACGTTATCTGTCGAGGCAGGTCTCCTGGCTCACGGGTCGTCGCTTCGGTCCGGCCTTCCCAGCGCAGAATGACGCCAGTGACACGCAGATGGACTTCGGCTCGCCGCTCACAGTTGCGGGGGCAGCTCCGGCATGGACGCCGCGCCAGGCGCGCCGCCGTCACCGGATTCCCTCTTAGCTCTGGAACGCGAGCGCCCCAGAGAACCACGACCCGTCCATTCAGCGCCGTTCGCGGCTCGCCGTCAAGATGGATATAAAGATATCCTTATATCGTTATGTCATGACCGTGGGCGCTTGCCTGCCGACGGGTGTTGCGACAACACTTGCAATTGCAGGGCGTGGGAAATCGCATTGCGAGGCGCGGCGGGGGCGGGCCTGGCTGGAGAACGGCTGTGCTCAATTCTGTATTGTCTGTTTTGCCGGGCCTGTTGGCGGCAGCGGCCCTGGTGCTTGTCCCGGCGGCGGCCAACGCCTGCACCCGCGCAGTCTACATCGGCGCGAACAACGATGTGATCACCGCCCGGTCTATGGACTGGAAGGTCGATGTCCAGACCAATCTCTACGTCTTCCCACGCGGCATG
This sequence comes from Phenylobacterium sp., assembly GCF_013822795.1. GTDB lineage: Bacteria > Pseudomonadota > Alphaproteobacteria > Caulobacterales > Caulobacteraceae > Phenylobacterium. The sequence continues at coordinate 72,502 of NZ_PNLB01000009.1, forward strand.
AGCCATGACGGGCAGGCGGGCCCAAATTCGATCAAGTGGACCTCGAAGTACGGCAGCGTGATCGCGACCGGCTACGACATCTCGACCACCGACGGCATGAACGAGGCGGGGCTCATGGCCAACGTCCTGTGGCTGGTGGAGTCGGAGTATCCGGCGTTCGGCAAGGGCTCGAAGCCGGGCCTGACCATCGCCGCCTGGGCTCAGTACGTGCTCGACAACTTCGCCACGGTCGCCGAGGCGGTGGCCGCGCTGGAGAAGGAGCCCTTCACCATCGTCACCGACTCCGTCCCGGGCGAGCCGCGCTTGGCGACCTTGCACCTGTCGATGTCGGACGCCAGCGGCGACAGCGCCATCGTCGAGTACATCGGCGGCAAACAGGTCATCCATCACGGGCGCCAGTACCAGGTAATGACCAACTCCCCGACCTTCGACGAGCAGCTGGCTCTCAACGCCTACTGGAAGGAGATCGGCGGGACGGTGATGTTGCCTGGGACTAATCGCTCGGCGGACCGGTTCGCCCGCGCCTCGTTCTATGTGAACGCCATCCCCAAGAGCGAGGATCCGGTCGAGGCGCTGGCCAGCATGTTCGGGGTGATCCGCAACGCCTCGGTGCCGTTCGGCATCACCACGCCGGACCAACCGAACATCTCCTCGACCCGCTGGCGCACGGTCGCCGACCACAAGCGCAAGCTCTACTTCTTCGAATCCGCCCTGACGCCGAACACCTTCTGGGTCGACCTCAACAAGCTCGATTTCTCGCGCGAGACCGGCAAGGTGAAGCGCCTCGATCTCGGCAACGACCAGCGCAACGTCTATGCCGGCGAGGTCTCCGCCCAGTTCAAGGAGTCCCCGCCGTTCAAGTTCCTGGGTCTGCAGTAAGCCCTAGAGGCCCAGGGTCAGGCCGACGACCGGCCCCTGCTGGGTGACGTCCCAGCGGAAGGTCTGCCCGGTGAAGTCGTCCATCTCGTAGGACTGGTAGAGCACCCGGTAGCCGGCCCGCAGCACGGCGGGCCGGCTCAGCAGGTGCGTGCGATAGCCGACATAGGCCTGCACGTGAGCGCTTCGCTTGTCGTCGACGTCGAAGCCGCCGACGTCGGCCTGGCCCGACAGGTTCCAGCGCTCGGTCAGGTCCAGGCTGGACCGCACGCCGACGAACGGCTCGGTCCAGTCGGCCTTTTTCGAGGTCGAGAAGCCCAGCACCTCGACGTCGGCCTTCAGCTTGGTCCAGCGCACCCCGACCATCGGCTCGACGACGAAGCGGCGCGGTTCGCCGGTCACCGTATCTCCGCCCTGCGGGGAGTCGTAGATGCGGTAGAACACCCCGGCCATGGCGTTGGCCTTGGTGATGCCAAGGCCCAGCTGCTGGGACAGCAGTTCCTGCTCCTGGCTGCTCTTCACGTACTGACCGTCGAGATATAGCCCCCAGCGGCCGCGCATGATCTCGACCTCTGCCAGGGCGGCGAGGTCGAGATTCTCCATGGCCTCTGAAAACGGCACGTCGACATGGGTGCGCAGGCCGGCGAGCTCCGCCTTGCCGTCGAGCGAGCTGGCCCAGATGTATGGGCTGACTGTGACGCTCCAGTCGTCCTCGGCCTGTGCCGACGTCGCCGCCGCTGCGGTGAGCAGGGAAAGGGCGCCCGCGCCCACGGCTGTCAGTCGCATCATCTCAGCTGTCCCGCCCCATGCCCCGGTGGATGGGGCGCTAGCGACGAACGTTCCGGCCGCGCTTGTCGTTCCCGCCGTTACATCTCCTGGTCGAACCGCCAAGGTTCCCCGGCGACGGCCGTGGCCCGACGGGCGAGTTGGGTGGTCGGATCGGATCCGCGTGGGTCGACCACCGAGATGAACTCTGCGTCCACAGTCTCGCGGGTCAGGCGCAGGGCGATGAATCCTATCGACCGGTGGTCGCACCAGGCGATGTCGCGGTTGTTCGCCGCCAGCCGCTCGCCCAGCGGCGCCTCGGTCATGGCCAGCACCGCGCCCAGCGACGGGCCGGTGATCGTCGTCGCGGCGACTTCCAGCGCGACCTGGCCCTGGGCGTCGTGCAGTTCGTTGGCGAAGGCCATGTGGCTGTCGCCCGACAGCACCACCGTGTTGGCCCTGGCCTTGCGTAGGATGTCGTAGACCCGCTGGCGCTCGGCGCCATAGCCGCTCCAGGCGTCGAGGTTCAGCAGCGGGATCTGCAGCCGCGTCATCTCGAAGAAGCCCTTGAGCTGGCCGCTGGCCGGGGCGAAGTCCGACATGTCCGGATAGTCGTAGTCGCCCATGATGGTGGCGCTGCCCAGCAGCACCCAGGGACGGCCGGCGGCGACCGACCCCTCGACCTCCCGCGCCAGCCAGTTGAGTTGCTGCGCGCCTAGCATCTCGCGCTCCGGCGCGGCGATCTTGCGGCGGAAGCCGTCGATGTCAGGAACCTTTGCTCCGTCCGGTCCGGTGGTGAAGTCCAGATCGCGCTGGACGTTGAGCTGCTGGTCGCGCGCCTTCAGCCGGGTTTCGGGAACGATCAGGGTGGCCAGGTCGCCGAACGCCGCCGCCCGCTGGATCGCGTAGGGATCGTTCGGCTCTGGGTCACGGATCGGCATCCACTCGTAGTAGGCGCGCACCGCCGCGGCTTTACGGATCTCCCAGTCGCCCTGGCGCTCGGCCGCGTGGCCCTGGGCGCCGCCGGTCCAGTCGTCGTTGGCGATCTCGTGGTCGTCCCAGGTGCAGATCCACGGCGCGCGGGCATGGGCGGCCTGCAGGTCGGCGTCGGTCCGCGCCTGGGCGAAGCGGCGGCGATAGTCGCTGAGCGTCAGGGTGTCGTGCGGCGGATCGGCCGGGCGCAGCGTCGCCATGCCCGGATAGTTCGACGCTCCGTACTCGTAGATGTAGTCGCCGACGAACAGCACCGCGTCGAGTTGCGGCCGCTCGGCGATGGCGCGGTAACCGTGAAAACGTCCCATCGTGTACATGGCGCAGCAGGCGACCACGAGGTTCAGCTCGTCGAGCGGAGCGCTGGCCAATGTCCGCGTGCGCCCGACCGGCGAGACGGCTCCCGCGGCCTCGAAGCGGTACCAGTAGTCGGTTCCGGGCGTCAGACCAGTCGGCTCGACCTTGACCGTGAAGTCGCGCTCGGCCCGGGCCGTGAACTCGCCCTGGGCGACGACGTCGCGCATCTGCGGGTCGCGCGCCAGCCGCCAGCGGCCGGCGGCTTCGCCGACGCCGGTCAGGCGCGTCCACAACAGCACGCTGGCGGCGGTCGGCTCGCCGCTGGCCACGCCGTGCTGGAAGGGGGAGGGCGCAGCCCTGGCCGATCCTGCGGCGCCTAGCGCCAGTCCGGTTCCGATCAGCGCTCGGCGGTCAAGGGCCATGCGTGCTCTCCAGATGCAAAGAGGCCCGCCGGACGCGTCCTGTCCGGCGGGCCAGTGCTGGGGCCCGAATGGGGCGCGGGCCCCGGGGGGATCAGTAGCGCCAGGTCATTCGCACGCCGTAGGTGCGCGGCGGGTGCGGGCTGGCGGTGGCCGCCGAGATGAAGGCGTTGCGCGTTTCTTCGAAGTAGCTGTCGAGGGCGTTGTTCACCCACAGACCGATTGAGTAGTTCCCGTCGATCGGGCGCGCGGTCAGGTTGGCGTTGACCAGCCAGTAGTCGCCGATGACCGAGTTCGACGTCGTGCTGAACAGCGAGCTTCGGTAGTTGTAGTTGGTCTCGGCCTCGAACTGCCACGGGCCGACGTCCATCACGTAGCTGATCGCGCCCTTGTAGTCGGCCCGCGGGAAGGGCAGGCGCTCGCCCGAGCGGTCGCTGTAGACGATGGTGTTGTACTGGCCGGTGACCGGGTCGCGCGCGGCTTCCGTCGCCGCTGAATTCACGAAGTAGAACTCGTCGTACTCGCCGTACTTGTAGCCCAGCGACTGGTTGATGGTCAGGCGCTCGGTCGGCCGCCAGGTCAGCTCCAGCTCGCCGCCCCAGATGTGCGACTTCGGGATGTTGATCATCCGCCCGACCCGGCCGGTCTGGGTGTAGAGGATCCCCTGCAGCTGCTGGTCGCGGTAGTCGTAGTAGAAGGCCGACAGGTTGACGCGCAGCTTGCGGTCGAAGAACTCCGACTTCACCCCGGCCTCATAGGCATAGAGCGTCTCGGGGGTGAACGGCTCGAGCTGCTGGGGCAGGCCGCTGTTGTAGGTGGTGAAGCCGCCCGACTTCACGCCGCGGGCGGCGCTGGCGAACAGCAGGATGTCGTCGCTGGCCTTGTATTCGAGGCCGACCTTGCCGGACCACTCGCCCATCGACTGCTCGGCGTCGGTCGAGGCCAGGCGGTTGGGGACCGGGGCCAGGACCTGGGTCAGGAAGTCCTTCAGCTCGCGGGTCTCGTCCTCGTAGCGCAGCCCCGCCGAGACGGTCAGGCGCTCGGTCAGGTCATAGTCGATATTGCCGAACACGCCGGTGGTCTGAACGTCCTGCTTGTAGCTGGTGCTCATCCAGTTGCGCAGGGTCGAGGCTTCCGAGAAGTCCGAGTAGAAGCCGCCGTCCACGGTCTCGGTGGAGTGGTAGAGGCCGGCCAGCCAGCGGAAGCGGCCCTCGGCCGGCGAGACCAGCCGCACTTCCTGCGATAGGGTCTCGATATCGTTGAAGAAGAAGGTGCCGGCCTCGTTCGAGGCGGTGGCGTCCCAATCGTTGAACTCTCGCCGCTCCAGGGTCTCGTAGGCGGCCACGGCGGTCAGGGCGGCCCAACCGAAGTCGTGGCGCAGGCGGACGTTGGCGCCCCAGCCTTCGTTGTCGCGGAACGGCTTGGCGTTGGGCGACACCCCGATCAGGTTGGCGAAGTAAGGGCTGATGCCCCAGCCGGTGATGCGGCGCTCGGTGTCAATCGGATAGAGCCGGCCGATCGGCGCGTAGTTGTGCGACTGGAACGGGCGCGTAACCAGGCGCAGGCCCAGGCCGTCCGACTGGTCGCGGTTGTAGCGCAGCGAGCCGTCGATCTGGGTGGCGTCGGTCGGCTGCCAGTCGAGGCGCAGGCGGACCGCCCAGCGATCCTTGTCGCCCAACTCTTCCAGCGTGTCGCGGTGGTACTGCCAGGCGCCGCCCTGGTCGACGGTGGCGGCCAGGCGCGCCGACAGCGTGTCGGTCAGCGGGCCGGAGACGAAGCCGTCGGCGTGGAAGGCGTTGTAGCGGCCGTAGGACGCGTTGATCCCGGCGTCGAACTGCTTGGTCGGGGCGTTGGTGATCACGCTGACCGCGCCGCCGGTGGTGTTGCGGCCATAGAGGATGCCCTGCGGCCCGCGCAGCACCTCGATGCGCGCGACGTCGAACAGCGCGCCCTGGGTCATAGACCCGTAGGGATAGGCGACCTCGTCGATATAGACCCCGACGGTCGAGGTGTTGTTGGCCGCATAGTCGGTCATGCCGACGCCGCGAATGCGGAACTGCGGCTGGCCGCCGCCCAGCTGGCTGGTGACCTCCAGGTTCGGCACGCTGTTTTCGAGGTCGTTGACCGTCTCGATGTTGCGGCGTTCGAGCTCGTCGCCGCTGATCACGGTGAGCGCGGTGGCCACCTTCTGCTCGGACTCCGCACGCCGCCGGGCGGTGACGATCAGCTCGTCGAGCTGCGCCGCGTCATCGGCGACGGCTGGCATGGCGGCCGCGCTGGCGCCAGCCAGCAGAACAGCGGCGAGCGCCGCTTTGGACTTGATTTTCATGGATATCCCCGCCCCGAACTGGGTCACGCGAAAAAGCAGTCGTTCGATGCGGGTGGGCTATAGTGTCGGCTTGCGATGCTTTGATGACGCGCAGCGTTACGCGAACAAGAAAAACGCTTGTTCGGTCTTCAGGCGCGGGGCGCGATGGCCAGGGCCGCGGCCTGCAGCTGAGCGTGAGGGGCTTCGGTCGGGGGCGGCTCAATCGCGTTCAGCAGCGCCCGTCCCTTGATCCAGATGGCGAAATGCGCGGCGCTCATCCGCGTCAGCGCGAACTGCGGCGGCCAGATCGCCTCGCGCCGCGCGTAGGTGCCGCCGCCCTCGGGGCCGCGCAGCAATGCGGCAAGATCCTGAAAGGCCGGATCGCGCCGCGCCAACAGGCAGATCTGGGCGATCAGCCGAGCGTATTTCACATAGAAGCCCGCCGCGGCGGGGGCGCCTGGCGGGGCGGGCTCCAGCGTGGCCGCCATGAGTTCGGACCATGCCGTCAGGTCCGCGGGCCGGCGGTGGTCGAGCGGCCGACGCCAGTCGAGATAAGCTGGGATCTCGCGGAACACGCTGTGCCAGATCGCTTGGGCCAGGAAGCTGCGCATGTCGCCGAAGTGGTAGAGCACGGTCGAGGTGGAGGCCTTCGCGTGCTGGGTGACCGAGCGGTTGGTCACCGCCCCGACGCCGCCGTCCATGATCAGGTCAGCGGCGATGTCGAGCAGCCGCAGCTTCATCGATCCGGCTTCCAGGCCCGGTGGCTGCGGCGGGACTAGGCCCGCCTCGATCCAGTCGAGCACCGGGGTCGCCGGCGGCGGCGCATCCAGCGCGCGGGCCATCAGGCCATCCAACGTTTCGCCCAGCAGCAGGTCGTACTCGGCTCGGCCGATCAGGGCGCTGGCGTAGAGCCCCTCCATGACCAAGCAGGGCGCCAGCACCGGCGCGAGCCGCGCGAAGGCCGGCGCGCGGTCGAGCAGCTGCGCCCAGGTCCGCTCCTGCAGCTGCGCCCAGGCCCGCAGCTGCGGGCCTGCCGCGAGGCAGGCCTCCCGGTCGGTCAGATACTCCTCCCACACGCGCACGAAGCGCGCCTGCGGCCCGGCCCGACGGGTGATGTAGCCGACCGCCAGGGCGCGCAGGGTCGTGCGGTCGAGCGGCGCGCCGTCCGTCTGCGCCAGGAAACGAACATGGAACGCCGCGTCGGCCTCCAGGCCGGCCTCGGCGACGGCGGCCAGCAGGCCGGCCTTGGTCTGGAACAGGTTGACGATGACCGTCGTGCTCTTGCCGATCGCCTGGGCGAGGTCTCGGATCGACAGCGCGGCCAATCCCTGATCGGCGATGATCCCCATGGCCGCCGCGATGGCCTGGACGCGCAGCGCGTCCCGTCCGTCGCCGCCTTCGGGCCGAATGTCCGCCGCGTCCGCCATCGGGCCCCTTGATGGCCTGGGCGGGCTCCGCCGTCGAGAGGCGACGAAATGCGCCGTTCAGCGTTCTCGTCAGCGCGCGGCCATCGCCGGCCGCCCCCTCCGAGGAGACGCCCCCATGAAGATCGTCACCAGTCTCAGCTTTCAGGGCCAATGCCGGGCCGCCTTTGACTTCTACGCCAAGGTCCTGGGCGGCAAGGTCACCGCCGCCTTTCCCTACGGCGACGGGCCGCCCGACATGCCGATGGATCCCAAGTACAAGGACTGGCTGATGCACTGCTGGCTGGAGGCCGGCGACCAGGCGCTGATGGGCGCCGACATGGCTCCAGAGTTCGCGCCGAACATCGACAAGCCCAAGAACGGCTTCGACGTCACCTTCCACAGCGAGGATGCGGCCGAGGCGCGCCGGGTGTTCGACGCCCTGTCGGCTGGCGGCAAGGTGACCATGCCGTTCGACGCGACCTTCTGGTCTCCAGGCTACGGCGCTCTGACCGACCAGTTCGGCATCCCGTGGATGGTCAACACCATTCCCGGCCCCGACTGGAAGCCCGCCGGCGCCTAGGGCTCGCCCAGCAGGTGCAGCGCCACCTCGCGCCGGTCCGGCTGGCGGCGGTGCTCGAACAGGTAGACGCCCTGCCAGGTCCCCAGCGCGGGCGTCCCGCCGATGACCGGAATCGACAGCTGCACCCCGGTCAGGGCGGCGCGGATGTGGGCCGGCATGTCGTCGGGGCCTTCATCGTCGTGCGCATAGCGGTTGGGCGCCTCCGGGGCGATCGCCTCGAAATAGGCTTCCAGGTCGCTGCGCACCTCGCGCGCGGCATTCTCCTGGATCAGCAGCGAGGCCGAGGTGTGGCGGCAGAAGACGGTCAGAAGGCCGGTCGTCACGCCCTGTCGCTCGGTCCAGCGCCGGATCTCGGCGCTGATCTCGTGCAGGCCGCGCCCGTGGGTCGGGATGCTGAGGATGTCGACCGCCTGATGCATGACGCCAGCCTATCGACGGGGCGCCGCCGGCGCGAGGCCTCCTTGACCACACGGCGCGAACAGGCGACGGGAGAGCGATGCGCCGCATCATCCGCTTCCTCACCGAAATGGACGCCAAGGCCTGGCGCACGCTGGCCGTCTCCTTCGTGCTGTTCGGCGGCGTCGGCGTCGTCTTCCTGTTCGGCGCCCAAGTGCTCGGCTTCGACGGCGAGGCGACGGTCGAACGCTGGCTGGGCCTGGCCTCCGACGGGCCCTGGGCCTTGCCCGTCGCCGTGGCGGCCTTCGCGACTCTCGCCTTCGTCGGGGTGCCGCAGTTCGTGCTGATCGCCGCGGCGGTGGTGGCGTTCGGGGCCTGGACCGGCTTCGCCTACAGCTGGATCGGGACCATGGTCTCGGCCCTGGTCGGGTTCTATCTCGGCCGGACGGCGGGCGCGCGCAGCCTGCAGCTGCTGTCGAGCCAGGGCGTGCAGCGGTTTATGGACCTGGTCGGCCGCAACGGCTTCCTGGCCAGCCTGATCGTCCGCCTGGTGCCCTCGGCGCCGTTCATCGTCGTCAACATGGCCGCCGGCGTCACCCCGATGCGCATGCGCGACTTCGCTTTCGGCACCGCGATCGGCATCGTGCCGAAGATCGTGCTCACCGCCTTCGCGGGCAACTCGATCGTCCAGGTTCTCAAAGGGGAGGGCGGCGCCCATCTGCTGTGGCTCGCGCTGATCATCGTCATCTGGATCGCGATCGGCTGGTTCGCCCGCAACTGGCTGAAATCGCGCGAGGACGCGATCAGCGGCCCCATGAAAGACGACTGATGCTCAGGCTCTTCTATTCGACCGGCTCCTGCGCCTTGGCCTCGCACATCGCCCTGGAGGAGGCCGGCGCCGAGTACGAGGCGATCCGCATGGATCTGCGCGCCGGCGACCAGCACAAGCCGGAGTTCCTGGATCTCAACCCCAAGGGCCGGGTGCCGGCACTCGTCACGAATCTGGGCGTGCTGACCGAAAACGTGTCGATACTGGCCTTCATCGCTCAGTCGTTTCCCGATGCTCGGCTGGCGCCGAGCGACCCGTTCGGCTTTGCGCAGATCCAGGCGTTCAACGCCTACCTCGCCTCGACTGTGCACGTGGCCCACGCCCACGGCCCGCGCGCCTCGCGCTGGGCCGACGACCCGGCCGCCCAGGCCGCGATGCGTGAGAAGGTCGCCGACAATATGGCCACCTGCTTCCAGCTGATCGAGGACGAGATGTTCGCCGGTCCCTGGGTGATGGGCGAGCAGTATACGATCTGCGACCCCTATCTGTTCACCATCGCCAGCTGGCTGGACGACGACGGCGTCGACCCCTCGCAGTTCCCGAAGATCAGCGCGCACATGGTCAAGATGATCGCGCGGCCGGCCGTCTGGAAGGCGCTGGCGATGGAAAACGCCTGAGGGGCCCAGGGGAAGGTTATTGCGCGCATACGCCTCAGGCGTTGATTTTGCGCAATAGTCTTGCGGCTCGGTCCCCGTTTGGGTACACACGGCGCCATGCGCACGCAGCCGAACAGCCTGCTTCTTCTTGACCTGGGGCTTAGCCGCCCCTGGGCGACCCTTTAGGCTGCGCGACTTCGCGGCCGGGCGCTCAGGGGTTACTTCACCCGTCGCCCGCCCCAACAGAATACCCGCGAAGAGAGTTCGCAAATGACCAAAGCTTCCGACGCCGCCGCCCGCGATTCTCGTGATCGCGTGATCGTCTTTGACACCACCATGCGCGACGGCGAGCAGTCGCCCGGCGCGTCCATGTCGTTGGACGAAAAGCTGGAACTGTCGAAGATCCTCGAGGACATGCGCGTCGACGTGATCGAGGCCGGCTTCCCGATCGCCTCGAACGGCGACTTCGAAGCGGTTCGCGAGATCTCGAAGATCGTCACCGAGAGCACCATCTGCGGCCTGGCCCGCGCCGGCATGGTCGACATCGAGCGCTGCGCCGAGGCCATCCGCCCGGCCAAGCGCGGCCGGATCCACACCTTCCTGTCGACCAGCCCCAGCCACCGCGACCACATTCTGAAGGCCAGCCAGGAAGACATCCTGGAAATGATCACCAAGTCGGTCGGCCACGCCCGCAACCTGTGCGGCGACGTCGAGTGGTCGGCTCAGGACGCCACCCGCACCGAGCAGGAGTTCCTGCGTCGCTGTGTCGAGGCCGCGATCAAGGCCGGCGCCAAGACGATCAACATCCCCGACACGGTCGGCTACACTTATCCGTCGGAATACGCTGACATTTTCCGCGATCTGATCGAGAACGTGCCGGGCGCCGACACGGTGATCTTCTCGACCCACTGCCACAACGACCTGGGCCTGGCCGTCGCCAACAGCCTGGCCGGCGTGCAGGGCGGGGCCCGCCAGGTCGAGGTCGCGATCAACGGCATCGGCGAGCGCGCCGGCAACGCGGCGCTGGAAGAAGTCGTCATGGCCCTGAAGGTCCGCGGCGACGCGCTGCCGTTCCATACCGGCATCGAGACCCAGCACATCACCCGCGCCAGCCGCTACGTTTCGGCGATCACCGGCTTCCCGGTGCAGTTCAATAAGGCGATCGTCGGCAAGAACGCCTTCGCCCACGAGAGCGGCATCCACCAGGACGGGATGCTGAAGGACCGCGGCACCTACGAGATCATGAGCCCCGAAACGGTCGGGCAGGGCGCCTCGAACCTGGTCATGGGCAAGCACGCCGGCCGCGCGGGCTTCCGCGAAAAGCTGAAGGAGCTGGGCTACGAGTTGGGCCAGAACGCCCTGAACGAAGCCTTCCAGCGCTTCAAGGACCTGGCCGACAAGAAGAAGCACGTCTTCGACGACGACATCATCGCCCTGGTCGACGACGCGCTGGCCTCGGGCGCCGACCGCATCCAGGTCAAGCATCTGCGCGTGATCGCCGGCACCGACGGTCCGCAGGAAGCCACCCTGACCGTGACGGTCGACGGCGAGGAACGCGCCGCCACGGCCACCGGCGACGGCCCGGTCGACGCGGTGTTCAACGCCATCCACGAGGTGGTGCCGCACACCGCGATCCTGCGCCTGTTCCAGGTGCACGCGGTGACCGAGGGCACTGACGCCCAGGCCCAGGTCTCGGTGCGTCTGGAGGAGGACGGCCGTATCGCCACCGGCCAGGCCGCCGACACCGACACCCTGACCGCCTCGGCCAAGGCCTATGTCAACGCGCTCAACAACCTCTTCGCCCGCAAGGAAAAGAGCGCGCCCGACGCCATCGCCTCGGGCTTCTAATATCCGCTCGGCCCCAACATCCGGGGCCACTTTCGAACACACCGCGCCGTGAACCGGCGCGGCCGCGCGCTTGCGCGCAATGAGCGGATCATCGTGACATGCTCTGGATTATACTGACGGCGGCCGCTGCGCCGCTGCAGGTCGCGCGCAACGCCTTGCAGCGCGGCCTGGTCGGCGACGCCGGCCCCTGGGGCGCGACCCTGGTGCGCTTCCTGTTCGGCCTGCCGTTCGCCCTGATCATCTTCGCCGTGGTCGCTCTGGCCACGCCCGACGCCGATCCGCGGTTCTCCTGGCGGTTCGCCGCCGCGGTCAGCGCCGGCGCGGCCGGGCAGGTGGCGGCGACCGCGGCGCTGCTCGTCGCCATGCGTCGTTCCGGCTTTGCGGTGGCGACATTCATGCAGCAGTCGTCGCTGCCGTTGGCGGCGCTGATGGGCGTCCTGGTGGGCGATCACCTCAGCGCCCACGCCTGGATCGGCGTGGCGGCGACGACCGCGGGCCTGGCGGTGCTCTCCTGGCCGAAGGCCGGCGCCGACAAGGGCGCGGCGCAGGGCGCGCTGTTCGGTCTGGCCTCAGGCCTGGCCTTTGGTGTGACCTTGAACGCCTATCGTCAGGCTGGCGTCGCGCTTGATCCAGCTCACCCTCTGTTCGCCGCCACAGCCTCGGTCTGCGTCGCCCAGACCCTACAGTCGATCGGCCTGCTGATCTTCCTGGGATCCACGCGTCCGCAAGCGTTGCGCGCGGTGTTCGCCTCGTGGCGCCAGTCGCTGGGCGCCGGTTTCTTCGGGGCGGCGGCCTCGGCCTGCTGGTTCGCGGCCCTGGCCATGGCGCCGGCCGGCGCCGTGCGCGCCGTCGGCGTGATCGAGGCGCCGATCGCCGCCGCGGCGGGCCGCCGTCTGTTCAAGGAAAAGCTCAGCGTCCGCCAGATGCTGGGCGGCGCGGCCACCGCGGCGGGCGTGATCATGACCGCCCTGGGCTGAGCTTGGCCGTAACCTGTTTGGTTCCGCTCATCGAGTCGCGTTATGTAGTATGACTTCATAACGAACGGGGTGGATCTGTTGCGACGTTTTGTAGTCCTTCTGGCGCTGGCTTCTCCGACCGCGGTGATGGCCGCTCAGCCTGACGACGCCTACACCCTGGGCGAACTGCAGGTGACCGCGCGCACTCGCGGCGGGGAACTGATCGGCGGCTCGGTCATCGGCTCGGAGGACCTGCGCCGCTTCGACAAGGTCAGCCTCGACCGCGCCCTGGACCTGGCGCCCGGCGTGATCGCCGGGAACTCGGGCGGCTCGCGCAACGAGCGGCTGATCTTCGTGCGCGGCTTCGACCGCTTCCAGACCACGCTGTCGATCGACGGCGTCCGCGTCTTCCTGCCGGCCGACAACCGTATCGACTTCGGCCGCTTCCAGACCGCCGACCTGTCGCAGATCCAGATTTCCAAGGGCTATGTCTCGGTGCTCGACGGCCCCGGCGGCCTGGGCGGGGCGATCAACCTCGTCACTCGTAAGCCGACCCAGGCGCTGGACGGCGAGCTGCGCGCCGGCGTCAATCTCGACGGCGACGGCGGCTACAACGCCTACACGCTCTCGGGCCGGATCGGCACGCGCCAGGACCTCTATTATCTGCAGGTCAGCGGCGCGAAGTATGACCGCGATCACTTCAGCCTCTCCGACGACTTCAAGTCGACGGTGCTGGAGGACGGCGGCGAGCGGGCGCGCTCGAACTCCGAGGACTGGCGCGTCAACGTCAAGGCGGGGCTGACGCCGAACGAGACCGACGAATACTCGGTCAACTTCACCCGTCAGGAGGGCTCGAAGAACGCGCCCTATCACGTCACCGACACCGCCAGCACCCGCTACTGGAGCTGGCCCTACTGGAACATCGACAGCCTGTCGTTCCTCAGCACCACGAAGATCGCCGACAGCGCGACGCTCAAGACCCGGGTCTATCGCAACACCTTCGAGAACGGCTTGTTCTCGTACGACAGCGCCGCCCAGACGACGCAGACCCTCGGCCGCGCGTTCCGTTCCTACTATGACGACGAGGCTTATGGCGGGAACGTCGAACTCGGCGTCAATCTGACGACGTCCAACACGCTGAAGGTCGCCGCCTACTACCGCAAGGACCGCCACGTGGAGTGGCAGCAAACCTTCAGCCCGGCGCTGATCGAGCCGCGCCAGACCACGACCGAGACGACCGGCTCGCTGGCGATTGAGGACACCCACAGCTTCGGCCAGACCCTCGATGTGGTGCTGGGCGTCTCTTACGATTGGCGGGACCTGAACCGGGCGGAGGACTTCAACGCCGGCCAGTTCGTCTACTATCCGCTGACCGACGACGACTCTTGGAACTGGCAGGCCGCCGCCCGCTGGCAGGTGAGCGACGCCGCCTCGTTGCACGCCAGCGTCTCCTCGCGCACCCGCTTCCCGACCCTGTTCGAGCGCTTCTCCTCGCGGTTCGGGACGGCGATCCCCAACCCGAACGTCAAACCTGAGCGGGCCACCAGCTTCGAGCTGGGCGGCCAGGTCCAGGTCTCGCGGGTGAACCTCTCCGGCGCGGTATTCTACAGCGACATAGAAGACGCGCTGATCCAGGTGCCGGTGGCGCTCGGCCCGCCCTTCGGGACGGTCAACCAGACCCGCAACGCCGGCGACGGCGAATACTACGGCGCGGAGCTCGAGCTGAAGGCCGACGTGACCGACACCATCCAGCTCGGCGGCAACTACACCTACATCCATCGCGAACTGACCGACCCGACCAACGCTGCGTTCAAGCCGCAGGGCGTGCCGGACCACAAGCTGTTCGCCTATGTCGACTGGCGGGTGACCGACGCCGTGCGGATCACCCCGACGATCGAGGCCGCCAGCAATCGCTGGACCGTGACCTCCAGCTCGGCGATCAATCCGCCGCGCTTCTACAAGACCGGGGACTACGTCCTGACCAATCTGTCGGTGCAGTGGACGGTGACGCCGAAGATCGACCTGGTGGTCGGCGGCCGTAACCTGTTCGACGAGAACTACCAGCTGGTCGACGGCTTCCCGGAAGAAGGGCGCAGCTTCTTCGCCGACCTTCGCATGAGGCTCTGATGAGCGCCGACGGCTCCCTGGATGCAGCCCTTTTCCTCCGCCGCGGCGCCAGCCGCGTCGGGGCCGAGCGCATTGCCTTGCTTGAAGCGGTGGCCGAACTGGGTTCGATCAGCGCCGCGGCTAAACGCCTGGGGCTCAGCTACAAGGGCGCCTGGGACGGGGTGCAGGCGCTCAACAACCTCTTCGACGCGCCGCTGATCGCCGCCCAGCCAGGCGGCCGTTCGGGCGGCGCGGCCCAGGTGACCGATCGTGGACGCGCGGTGATCGCCGCGTTCCACAAGGTCGAGGCCGAGCTTGCCGCCGCCCTGGTGCGCATCGAGGCCGGTCTCGGCGGTGACGAACTCGGGGGCCTCTTCTGGAGTCTCGGTATGAAGACCAGCGCACGTAACGCCCTGCGCGGGGTGGTCAGCGACATCACTCCCGGCGCAGTGAATTCGGAAGTCACGCTCAAGGTCGCCGACGGGGTCGACATCGTCTCCGTCGTCACCCGCCAGAGCGTCGAGGACCTGGGCCTGGCGGTCGGCAAGCCGGCCATCGCCCTGATCAAATCCAGCTTCGTCGTCCTGGCCAAGGGGGAGGGGCTCGTCACCTCGGCCCGGAACCAGCTGCGCACCCGGGTCCTGCGCCGCGAGGACGGGGCGGTCAGCAGCGAGATCAGCCTAGAGCTCGCCGACGGCAAGACCCTGGTCGCCACCATCACCCGCGAAAGCGCCGAGATCATGCAGCTGGCGGCGGGCGACGCCGTCACCGCCCTGGTCAAGGCGCCCCACGTCATCCTCGCCGTCGAATAGGAACCCGATGCGCACGCTTCCCCTGATCGCCGCGCTCGCGGCTCTGTCGCTGACCGGGCAGGCCATGGCCCAAACCGTCGCTCTGAAGGGCCCGGACGGCCAGAGCTCGACGCTCTCGGCCGCCGAGCTCGCCGCCCTGCCGCAGGTCAAGCTGACGGTCACCCACCATGGCAAGACCGCAACCTTCGAAGGCGCGCCGCTCGCCGATGTCGTCGCCCGCGTCGGCGCGGCCAGCGGCAAGGCCGTGCGCGGCCCCGAGTTGGCGACCGTCATCCGCGTCACCGCCAAGGACGGCTACCAGGTCGTGTTCGGCCTAGCCGAAACCGATCCCGGCACCCGCAAGGGGCGGATCATCCTGGCTGCCCGCGACGCCGCCGGCCTGCTGAAGGACGACGGTCCGTTCCGCATCGTGGTCGAGGACGACCTGCGTCCCGCCCGCTCGGCCCGCATGGTCGAGACCATCGAAGTCATCCGCCTCGCCAACGCCACGCCCGCCGTCGCGGGCGAGCACAAGCACTAGGAGCGCGCCTCATGAAGCTCATCCGTTGGGCCGCCGGCCTGCTAGCCGCCGCGCTCATGGCCGGGGCGGCCCACGCCGCGCCGGTCACCGTCTTCGCCGCCGCCTCGCTGAAGAACGCCCTCGACGAGGTCGGGGCCGAATTCGAGAAGGCCGGCGGTGAGGCGCGCTTCTCCTACGCCGCCTCGTCGGCGATCGCCCGCCAGATCGAGCAGGGCGCTCCGGCCGACGTCTATGTCTCGGCCGACAGCGACTGGATGAACTATCTGGCCGAGCGCAAGCTGATCGTCGCCGCCAGTCGCCGCGACCTGCTGACCAATCGCCTGGCCCTGATCGCACCGGCCGACTCCAAGGTGACGCTGAAGGTCGGCAAGGGCATGCCGCTGGCCAAGACGCTGGGCGCCGGCCGCCTTGCGGTCGCCGGTCCCGATGTGCCGGCCGGCAAGTACGCCAAGGCGTCGCTGACCGCGCTCGGCGTCTGGGACAGCGTCTCGGGCAAGCTGGTCCAGGCCGAGAACGTTCGCGCCGCCCTGCAGTTCGTGGCCCGCGGCGAGACCCCGCTGGGAATCGTCTACGACACCGACGCCAAGGTGGAGCCCAAGGTGCGCATCGTCGGCCTGTTCCCGGACGGCTCGCATCCGAAGATCGTCTATCCGGCCGCCGTGGTCGCCAGCTCCAAGAATCCCGATGCGGCCAAGTTCCTGGCGTTCATGAGCTCGCCCAAGGCCGCGGCCGTGTTCCGCAAGTACGGCTTCGCGGTCCTGCGCTAGCGCGCCTTGCGGCGCGCCAACCACATCGGAAACAGGGCGGCGATCACGCCGGCGACGTTGGAGATCAGGTCCTTCCACTGGAAGGTGCCTGACACGACGCCCAGGATCTGGGTCAGCTCCAGCCCGGCGCCCAAGGCCAGGTAGAAGCCGCCGATCTTCCACGGCTTGATCTTCGGTAGCGCCAGGATCGAGAGCACGGTCAGCAGGTAGCCGTAGATGATGTGCATCACCGCGTCGGCTGGCGGCGCCCACTTCTTGGCGTTGTAGTGCGGGTCGAGGGCGCCGACGACGCACACGGCCAAGACGACGAGCAGGGCGCCGCGACCGGCCCAGGTAATCACTTTCTGCATGGCCGCCAGGCTTAAGGCGTTTCGCCGCCCGCGCCTATTGGGCGGCGAAGAACGCCTCGGGGCCTTCGACCTCGATCAGCCGGCCCTTGCGGATCTCCAGGAAGCGGGTGGCCGCGCTGCGCGTGAAGTAGCGGTCGTGCGAGACGAACATGCAGGCGGTGTCGGCGCTCTCCAGCTGCGCTTCCAGCGCCTCCTGGCCCTCGATGTCCAGGTGGTTGGTTGGTTCGTCCAGCAGGTAGAGGTTCGGCTTGGCCAGCTTCATGCGCAGGAAGACCAACCGCGCCCGCTCGCCATGGCTGAGGTCGCCGATCGGCCCCTTGATCCGCACATAGGGAAAGCCGGCCTTGGCCAGCAGGGCGTTGGCGTCGCGGTCGGTCGCCCCCTCGGTGGCCGCCACATAATCCAGCAGGCTGGTCTTCAGCGGCAGGTCGGCCATCTTCTGATCGAAGTAGACCAGCCGGCTCTGCGGGTTGAAGCTGATCGGCGCCTGGCCGTCATAGTGCTCCAGCTCCGGATCGAAGGCGCGGGCCAGGGCCGACAGCAGCATCGACTTGCCCGCGCCGTTGACGCCCAGCAGCGCGATCCGGTCGCCGCGCGCCACGTTCAGCCGCTCGATCGAGAACAGTTTGCGCGCGCCATCGGGCGTCGTCACCGCATAGTCGCGGATGCGCAGCGCCACCTTGGCGTCCATGTCGCCGTCGTGCAGCTCCAGCCGCCGCTCGCGGGCCGAATAGGCGCTTGTGCGGTCGGCCTCGATCCGCTCGATCCGCTTCTCGGTGGCCTTGGCCCGCTTGTCGAACTTGTCGTTCTTTACGCCCCAGACCCGATAGCGGGCGGCGACCTTCTGCAGGCGCTCGATCTCCTTGCCTTCCAGCTGCCGGCGCACGGCGTCGGCGGCGTCGCGCTGCAGCAGCGCCTCGCGCGCCTCTACGAACGGCGTCTTGAAGCTGTGCGCTCCGTCGGCGCGCAGGAACAGCGTGCGCGTCGTCGTGCGCTGCAGGAACTCGCGGTCGTGGCTGACGATCAGCATCGGCAGCCGGTCGTCCTGCGCCAGCCAGGTCTCCAGCGTGTTGATGTTCGACAGGTCCAGGTGGTTAGTCGGCTCGTCGAGGATCAGCAGGTCGGGCTCGGAAAGCTTGGCCGCCGCGGCGATCAGCAACAGCCGCTGCCAGCCGCCGCTCAGCGAGCCGAAGGCCTGCTGAGCGGTCTCGTAGGAGACCTCGATCTCGTCGAGCAGGACGTCGACCTTCCAGTCCTCCGATCCGTCAGTGACGGGCAGGGCGGCCTCCAGCACCTCTCGGACGCTCTTGTCGCCCAGACCCGGCGGCGTCTCCTGCGGCACGTACCCGATCTTCAGCCCCCGCGAGCGGACGATCTGGCCATCGATCAGCTCCAGTTCGCCCAGCAAGCACTTGAGCAAGGTCGACTTTCCGGCGCCGTTCTCTCCGACCAGCGCGGTGCGCGCGTCATCGAGCTGAAAGCTCACGCCTTCGAAGACCTTGTTGGATCCGTAGAAGAAGCTGGCGCCTTCGACGCCCAGGACAGCCTGGCGAGATGACATCTTCGTGCACACGAGGTTCGGCCGAGATGGCCGGTAGACCAAACTCCCTTTGTAGACCTGGGGTTGCTGCTTGGCTGTAGCGCGCGGGAAACAGTCCACGCTTCGTCCACAGCAGAGTCGTCAATGTCGCCGACTCGACGGAACAATCTGGAACGCTGACTGATTTGAGGCCCCAAATGCACAGTAGCGGGCGGCGAGATGCACGACGTCGGGGGAATTCCGGTGGGTGAGGCGGGGCTGTCCGGTCGGGCGGCGGCCGCCGAGGTCCTGCTCAGACGCGCCTACCAGACCTGGGAGGGTCTGCTCGAGCGCCTGCCTATCGGCGTCTACGTCTGCGACCGCAAGGGCGCGGTCATCCAGTTCAACAGCCGCGCGGTCGAGATGTGGGGCGGCAAGCCGCCGCCGGCGGGAAGCTGCGCGCCATTCGAACGCTCCTTCCATTCCGACGGCAGTCCGATGTCGGCTGAGCAGTCGCCGGTCTCGGTGGCGCTGGCGACCGGCGCGCCGGTCAAGGACCGCGAGGTGATCATCCTGCAGCTGGACGGGCGGCGTACGCACCTGCTGGCCAATGTCGAGCCGCTGTTCGACGAGGGCGGCCGGCTGATGGGGGCGATCAACAGCCTGCAGGACGTCACCGAGCTGCGCCAGGCGCGCGAGATGCTGCGCAACCGCCAAGCCTGGACCCAGCGCGTGGTCCAGACTTCGCCGATCGCCACTTACCAGACGGACTCCGAAGGTCGGATCCTCAGCTACAACCACGCCGCCGTGACGCTCTGGGGGCGTGAGCCCAGGCTGGGCCAGGACCGCTGGTGCGGTTCCTTCAAGCTGTTCGAGCCCGACGGCTCCCCGCTCGCTCCCGAACGCTGCCCGATGGCGATCGCCCTGCGCGAGCGCCGGCAGATCGCCGGCGCCGAGGTGGTCTTCGAGCGGCCGGACGGCAGCCGCGGCGCCTTGCTCGCCTATCCGACGCCGCTGAGCGGCGCCGACGGCGAACTGGTCGGGGCGATCAACATGTTGGTCGACATCACCGAGCGTAAACGCGCCGAGGACTTGCAGAAGACCCTTCTCGACGAGCTGAACCACCGGGTGAAGAACACCCTGGCGACGGTCCAGTCGCTGGCCGCGCACAGCTTCCACGACGTCGGCGACCCGGCCGGCATGCGCCAGGCGTTCGAGGCTCGGCTCATGGCGCTGTCGGGCGCGCACAACCGCTTGGCCGAGCGGCGCTGGGAAACGGCGGACCTAGGGGACATCGTCGCAGGCGTGCTGGCGCCCTACGGCCCCGACGTCGCCATCTGCGAAGGCCCCTCGGTCCAACTCTCGACCAGGGCGTCGGTGACCTTCGCCATGGCGCTGCACGAACTGGCCACCAACGCCGCGCGCCACGGCGCGCTGTCGTCGCCCAAGGGGCGGCTCCTGGTCCATTGGACGCGGGTGAGCGATTTCCTGTTCCTGGAGTGGCGCGAGACCGATGGCCCGCGGCCGCCGTCGCAGCCGCTGCGTCGCGGCTTCGGCTTGCGCTTCATCAAAGGCGCGGTCGAGCGCGAGCTGAGCGGCCAGGTCGAGGTCGACTTCCAGGAGGCCGGATTGCGCTGCCGTATTTCCGCCCCGATTTCAGCGACGGTTTGAACCCATCCCCCACCGCCGGACCGCTCCTTCGGGCGCGTCCCCCCGTACACGTGCGACGCGAAATCACAGACCACTCATTAAGCCTTGAAATCAGCCCACTTGCAGGGCACACGGACCTTCTGTCCTGCAAGCGGAGGCTGGCGTCGCCTGGCGTTTCGAGTTTCGAAACAAAGCGTCGGCAGCCTGGGCTTCGCACACCCCCAATTCCGCTTCCCACCCTCCAGGGCCCTGCATGATCTCGTCCCTCTTCGGCGCCATTTCGAACGACATCGCCATCGATCTCGGCACCGCCAACACGCTCATCTACATGAAGGGCAAGGGTATCGTCCTCAACGAGCCCTCGGTCGTGGCCCTGCGCAACGTCGGCGGCCGCAAGGTCGTTCACGCGGTCGGCATCGAAGCCAAGCAGATGCTGGGCCGTACGCCTGGGCACATGGAAGCCATCCGTCCGATGCGCGACGGGGTCATCGCCGACTTCGAAGTCGCCGAGGAGATGATCAAGTACTTCATCCGCAAGGTTCACAACCGCAAGGGCTTCGTGAACCCGAAGGTGATCGTGTGCGTGCCGTCGGGCGCGACCGCGGTCGAACGCCGCGCCATCAACGACAGCTGCCTGAACGCCGGCGGCCGCCGCGTTGGCCTGATCGACGAGCCGATGGCCGCGGCGATCGGCGCCGGCCTGCCGATTCACGAGCCGACCGGCTCGATGGTCGTCGACATCGGCGGCGGCACCACCGAGGTGGCCGTCCTCTCGCTGTCGGGCATCGTCTATTCGCGTTCGGTCCGCGTCGGCGGCGACAAGATGGACGAGGCGATCATCAGCTACATGCGCCGCAACCATAACCTCCTGATCGGCGAAACCACCGCCGAGCGCATCAAGAAGGAGATCGGCACCGCCCGCGCTCCGGCCGACGGCGAAGGCCTTTCGATCGAGGTCAAGGGCCGCGACCTGATGCAGGGCGTGCCGCGCGAAGTGCGCATCAGCGAAAAGCAGGCTTCGGACTCGCTGGCCGAGCCGGTCGGCCAGATCGTCGACGCGGTGAAGATGGCGCTGGAAGCGACCCCGCCGGAACTGGCCTCCGACATCGCCGACAAGGGCATCATGCTCACCGGCGGCGGCGCGCTGTTGCGCGGCCTGGACGCCGAGATCCGCGACCACACCGGCCTGCCGGTGACGGTGGCCGACGACCCGCTGTCCTGCGTGGCCCTCGGTTGCGGCAAGGTGCTCGAACATCCGAAGTGGATGAAGGGCGTCCTGGAGTCCACCCTGGCGTAGTATTGCCGAGTCGCGGTCTGGGGGAGGGCTCCCAGGCTGCGCCTCTAGGGCGAGCAGGTTCAGGTGGCGCTTCGCGAGAACCCGTTTGGCGAACTGAAGGTGCCCTTGGCCTGGACGGCCGGGGTTGCGCTGGTCCTCGCCATGGTCGTGGCGCTGGTCCTGCTGCTGTCGGATCGCCGCGAGACCTTCCAGACTGAGGCTTACGGCGCCTCCCGCAAGGTCGGCGACGCCATCGCCGCGCCGGTGACAGGGGTGCTGGCGACGCCCGGCGAGTGGATCGGCAGCGGCGTCGACGGCGTCCGCGGCTACTTTTTCGCGGTCTCCGAGAACCGCCGCCTCAAGGAAGAGCTGCGCGAGGCTCGCGAGTGGCAGGTCGCCGCCCTGGCCCTGCGCGACACCAACGACCGCTACAAGGCCCTGCTGGGCCTGAAGACCGATCCGCCGATCCCGATGGTCGCCGCCCGTACGGTCAGCGAGGCGAGGGGGCCGTTCTCCAACACCCGCTTGGCCAACGCCGGCAAGGAAAAGGGCATCAAGCCGGGCAATCCGGTGATGAGCGAAAACGGTCTTGTTGGCCGCGTCATCGGCGTGACCGACGGCGCCAGCCGCATCCTGCTGCTCACCGACATCGCCTCGCGGACGCCGGTGATGATCGACCGCACCAACGCCCGCGCCATCCTGGCGGGCGACGGCGGCCCCAACCCGCGCCTCGAGTACCTGCGCGGTCAGGACCCGGTGAAGCAGGGCGACCGCATCGTCACCTCCGGCGACGGCGGGGTGCTGCCGCGCGGCCTGCCGGTCGGCGTCGCGGTCAAGGGCCTGGACGGCCGCTGGCGCGCGGTGCTGGCCTCCGACGCCGCGCCGGTGGACTTCGTGCAGGTGATGCAGTTCCAGGACTTCTCGCAGCTGGCCGCCGCGGCGGCCGCCGAGCTGAACCGCATGCCCGTGCCGCCGCCGACCAACCCGCCCCCGGTCGTCGGTGTGACCTCCGCGACGCCGGCCCCGGCCGCTTCGACAACTGCCGGCCAGACGGCCCCGGCGGCTGCACGTCCGACCACGACCGCGCCCGCCGCTGCGCGCCCGGCCGCGTCCCGTCCGGCGGCGACGCCCGCGCCGCGGCCGGCGACGCCCCGGCCTGCGACGCCCCGGCCTGCGACGGCCCGTCCGCCGGCGGACACGCCGGCTGCGCCTTCGGCCCCCGCGGCCCAGCCCCAGCCGCCTCCGCCGGAGGTCCCGTTCTAGATGGCCGGCGCGCGCCCCTTGGCCCCCTGGCGCTGGATCGGGGTCCCGCTCGTCCAGTGCCTGATCCTGACCGTTCTCTTCTCGCTGCCCTACCGGCCCTTCGGCCTCAGCCTGCCTGAGCCGATCTTCCCGATGGTGCCGGCGTTCGCCTGGGCGGTGATCCGGCCCTCGATGCTGGCCCCCGTCGCGGTGCTGGCCATGGGGCTGTTCCTCGACATCGTCTGGGGCGCGCCGATGGGCCTCTGGGCGCTGTCGCTGCTGCTGGTCTACGGGGCGGCGCTGGTCGGCCGCAGCATGATGGCGGGGCAGAGCGTCCCGGTCATGTGGGCTTGGTACGCCGCGGCGACCGGCCTGGCGCTGGGAGCGGCCTTCCTCTTCACGATGGTCGGCGCCCATGCGACAGCGGACCCCATCGCCATCGCGTGGCAATTCCTAGTTACAGTCATTTTGTTTCCGTTCGCGCACCTGCTCATCGACCGGTTCGAGGATGCAGACGTGCGCTTCCGTTAGGGTCCCGAAGCGATGGCCGAGCCGTCGATCTTCTTCTCCGAGGTCAATGAACGGCAGGGGGTCTTCCACCGCCGGATGTTCCTGCTCGGCGGCATCGCGGGGCTGGGTCTGGGCGCGCTCGGCGCGCGCCTGGCGCACCTGCAGATCATCGAGACCCAGCGCTACGAGAAGCTCTCGGCCTCGAACCAGTTCAATTTCCGCCTGGTCCCGCCGCCGCGCGGCCTGATCGTCGACCGCAACGGCGCGATCTTGGCCTCCAATCGTCCGAACTTCCGGCTGCTGGTCACCCGCGAGGACAACTCGACCGACGTCGAAGGCACGCTGAAGACGCTGTCGACCTTCGTGCCCCTGGACGAGGCGCGCCAGCTGCGCCTGATCAAGGACATCAGGCAGACCCCCAAGCGGGTGCCGGTCTCGGTGTTCGAAGACATGAGCTGGGACGAGTTCTCGGCGATCAATATCCGCGCTCCCGAGCTGCCCGGCGTGACTGCCGACATGGGCGAGGTGCGGGTCTATCCGCACGGCGGGGCCTTCGCGCACGTCATCGGCTACGTGGCCAAGGTCAACAAGGAAGACCTGACCCCCACTGGACCGAACTCGGACCCGATCTTGCTCAATCCCGGCTTCCGCATCGGCCGCCAGGGTGTGGAGAAGGCCTTTGATCTCGATCTCAGAGGCAAGGCCGGCGCGCGCAAGGTCGAGGTCGACGCCAACGGCCGCGAGGTCCGGCAGGACGAGGCCGGCGACATTCCCAGCACGCCGGGCAAGCGCATCGAGCTGACCCTCGACGTCGACATCCAGAACCGCGCGCTCGAGGTGATGGGCGACGAGAGCGGGGCCATCGTCATGATGGACTGCCGCAACGGCGACCTGCTGTGCATGGCCTCATCGCCCAGCTTCGACGCCAACCGCTTCGTGAAGGGGCTGTCTGGACCTGAGTACCGCGCGCTGGCTCAGTACGAGCGCAAGCCGCTGCTCGACAAGGTGATGACCGGCACCTATCCGCCGGGCTCGACCTTCAAGCCGACCGTCGCGCTGGCGGCGCTGACCGCCGGCATCGACCCGGAGGTGCGCGTCCACTGTTCCGGCGGCTGGTACTGGGGCGGGCGCACCTGGCGCTGCTGGAAGCCCGGCGGGCACGGCTCGCAGAACATGCACGACGCCATCAAGAACTCCTGCGACGTGTATTTCTATCAGACGGCGCTGCGCATGGGCCCGGATCCGATCGCCAAGACCGCCCATGCCATGGGCTTTGGCCAGATCTTCGACATTGGCATTCCCGGCCAGAAGAAGGGCGTCGTCGGTTCGCGCGAGTGGAAGCGCAAGGCCGTCAAGCGTGAGCCGGTCTGGCAGCCGGGCGACTCCGTCAGCTACGGGATCGGCCAGGGCTACGTGGCGGTGAACGCCCTGCAGCTGGCGGTGATGACCGCGCGGCTGGCCAACGGCAAGAAGGCGCTGAACCCGCGGCTCATCAAGTCGGTGGGCGGGGTGGAGCGGCCGCACGGCGACGCGGTGCCCGACTTGCCGTTCACCAAGGAACAGCTCGACTATGTCCGCGGAGGCATGGTCGCGGTGGCCAACGACACCGGCGGCACGGCCTATCGCCAGAGCCAGCTCGGCCTCGGCGACATTCAGATGGCCGGCAAGACCGGCACCGCGCAGGTCCGCTCCTATGCGGGCCTGGCCTCGCGCAGCAGCGCCGGGGTCACCTGGCGGCTCAAGGACCACAACCTGTTCGTCGCCTTCGCGCCGGTCGATGATCCGCGCTACGCCGTGGCCGTCATCGTCGAGCACGGCGGCCTGGGCGGCGCCACCGCCGGCGCTCCGCGGGCGCGCGAAGTCATGCGCGTGGCGCTGATGAAGGATCCGGAGCTGCGCTCGCGCATCGAGACGCCGATGCCGATGCCTGAGGCGCCCGAGCCGCTGGAAGCCGAAGGCGTCGCGCCCGAGGCGCCGACCATCACCGCCGCACCCGCCGCTCCGTCGACGGCGCCGGCGGCGTCCACCACCCCCACAGGAGGCGCGATATGACCGTCAGCGCCCTGACCCGCCCGGGCGAACGCGACCGTCTGGTCGTCAAGATGTCCGAGGTCGACTGGCTGTTCGCCCTGGCGCTCTGCCTGATCGCCGGCGCTGGCGCCCTGATGATGTTCTCCATCGCGGGGTCGTCGTGGGAGCCGTGGGCGGCCAAGCACCTGACCCGCTTCGCGCTCTGCTTCGTGCTGATGATCGGGCTGGCGATGATCGACCTGCGGGTCTGGTTCGCCATTTCCTATCCGCTCTACGGCATAGGCCTCTTGCTGCTGGTGGCGGTGGAGGTGGCCGGCGACGTACGCATGGGCGCTCAGCGATGGCTGGCCTTCGGGCCGTTCAGCTTTCAGCCGTCCGAGATCATGAAGCTCGGCATCGTGCTGGCGCTGGCGCGATTCTACCACGGCATCTCGGCCGACAATGCGCGGCTGTCCTGGTGGTTGCTGGTTCCCGCCGCGATGATCGCCGCGCCGACCGTGCTGGTCATGCACCAGCCGGACCTCGGCACCGCCATGCTGATCGCCATGACCGGCGTGGCCATCGTCGTGCTGGCGGGGCTGTCCTGGCGGATCATCCTCGCCGGGGTCGCGGCCTTCGTGGTCGCCGTGCCGCCCTTGGTGATGTTCGTGCTGCACGACTACCAGCGCAAACGGGTTCTGACTTTCCTCGACCCGGAAAGCGACCCGTCCGGCTCCGGCTATCACATCCTGCAATCCAAGATCGCCTTGGGCTCCGGTGGCTTCTTCGGCAAGGGCTATGGGCTCGGCTCGCAGAGCCAGCTGAACTTCCTGCCCGAGAAGCAGACCGACTTCATCTTCGCCACCCTGGCCGAGGAGTTCGGCTTCCTGGGCTGCTTCTCGATCCTCTTCCTCTACGGCGCGGTGATCTTCATGGCTCTGCGCACCTCGGCGCTGGCGCACTCGCATTTCGGCCGGCTGTCGGCGGCGGGGACGACGGCGACCTTCGCGCTCTATGTGCTGATCAACGGGGCGATGGTCATGGGTCTGGCCCCGGTGGTGGGCGTGCCGATGCCGCTGCTGTCCTATGGCGGCACGGTCATGCTGACCGTGATGATCGGTTTTGGCTTGGTCCAGGCCGTGCGCGTCCACCGCTACTCGGAAGTCACCAGCGGCAAGGGCGCGCTGATGTAGGTCAGGCGACCGTCACGGTCGTCTCGCCCTCGCCGAGGGGCGGCTCGAAGCTGCGCAGAAAGCGGGCCAGCATCGCATCGTCCACCGGGATCGCCCCACGCAGGTCGGGAGTCTCGCGCCGCTGCGCCAGGCGGCGCTGCAGCAGTTCGGGTTGGGCGTGCAGGTAAATCAGCCGCCAGCGCCCGCCGGCGCGCTCGACCTGAGCCTTGAAGTCGTCGCGGTGGGCGCGGCTCCAGAAGCTGGAATCGATCACCACCGCCTGGCCGCCGCGCACGGCCTCGCCGACCTGCGTCTGCAACCAGGCGCGCACCGGCTCCAGCAGGGCGGGATAGTCGTCGGCCGAGAAGTCGCGGCCGTACTGGCCATGGCGACGCCAGACCTCCTCGTCGATCGACAGCCGCAGGAAGCCGGCGTCCTCAAGCGCCATGGCGAAGGTGGTCTTGCCGCTACCGGCGACGCCGCACATCAGCACCGCCAGACCGGGCAGGGGTCTCAAGGACAGAAGCGCGTCGGCGATGGTGATGGCCATGGCGCGCTCCCTCAGGATCCTAGAGCTTGAGCGCCTGATCCGTGGCCCGGACCAGACCGTCCACTATGCCGGGCTCGGTGGAGGCGTGGCCCGCGTCCCAGACGATGTCGAAATTCACTTCAGGCCAGGCGGTCTTCAGTCGCCAGGCGCTGTCCATCGGCGTCACCACGTCGAACCGGCCCTGGACGATCCAGCCCGGAATGCCGCGGATCTTGTCGATGTTGTTGAGGATCCAGTTGTCTTCTTTGAAGAAGCCGCCATTGGCGAAGAAGTGGCACTCGATCCGTGCAAACGCGATGGCGAAGTCGATCTCGTTGAACTTCGAGGGCCGCGCCTCCGGGCCGCGGATCGAGATGGTGTCGCCTTCCCACTGGCTCCAGGCGGCGGCCGCCTCGGCCTGGATGCGGCGATCCGAATGGGTCAGGCGCTTGTGATAGGCGGTCATCATGTCGCCGCGCTCGGCCTCGGGGATCGGGGCGCAGAACCGCGTCCAGGCGTCCGGGAACAGCATCGAGGCGCCGTCCTGGTAGAACCAGCGCAACTCCCTCTGGGTCAGCAGGAAGATCCCGCGCAGCACCAGCGCTTCGACCCGATGCGGGTGGGTGATCGCGTAGGCCAAGGCCAGGGTCGATCCCCAGGAGCCGCCGAACACGGTCCACTTCTCGACGCCCAGGTGGATGCGCAGCCGCTCGATGTCCTCGATCAGCGCCCAGGTGGTGTTGTCCTCGAGGCTGGCGTTCGGTCGCGACTTGCCGCAGCCGCGCTGGTCGAACAGCGCCATCCGCCATCTGGCCGGATTGAAGAACCGGCGCATGGTCGGGTTGATCGCCCCGCCCGGGCCGCCATGCAGGATCACGCACGGCTTGCCGTCGGGATTGCCGCACTCCTCATAGAAGATCTCGTGCGCCCCGCTGGTCGGCAGCCAGCCATAGGCGTACGGCTCGTTGTCCGGATACAGCCCCTTGCGGTGCGTGGTGTTCGAGACGGCGAAAGGCGGGGTGTTGCGTTCCATCCCGGCCAGTCTACTTCGGGAAGCGGCGCCCCATCCAGTCCAGGATGAGCCGGTTGACCTCGTCGGGCTTCTCCTGCTGCGTCCAGTGGCCGCTGTCGGTGATCAGCACCTTCTCCAGATCGGAGATCACCTCTTCCATGCCGTCGGCCATGGCCGGCGACAGCACCACGTCCTTCTCGGCCATGATCATCAGGCACGGGACGCCGTCGATCCGGGTCGGGAAGTCGGCCGAGCGCTCCCAGTTGCGGCTGAAGTTGCGGTACCAGTTGATCCCGCCGGTGAAGCCGGTGGCCTCGAAGGTCTCGACAAAAGCGGCCAGTTCGTCGGCGGTCAGCAGTTGGTTGGCGGTGTCGGCCTTGTCCCAGGCGTTCAGCGCGTCGCCGAACGCGAAGGTCGAGCCGCCGCTCGGCGGGGCCGCGGCCTGCGCCACAGCGGCCGGCTTGCGCATGAAGAACCGCATGGTCTTGTCGACGTCGGCGGCCAGCGCCGCGTCGGCGATCCCCGGCTTCTGGAACCAGACGATGTACATGTCTTCGCCGAACACCTTGCGCATGCCCTCGATCGGGTCGAGCGGCGCGCGGCGCATGAACGGGGTGTTGAGCCCGATGATCCCGGCCACGCGGTCCGGATGCATCAGCGGCAGCTGCCAGACGACGATCCCGCCCCAGTCGTGGCCGACGAACACGCCCTTGGCCGCGCCCAAGTGATTCAGCAGCCCGACCAGGTCGCCGGTCAGGTGCTCCATGTCGTAGTCGGTCACCGCCTCGGGCCGCTCAGTCAGGCCATAGCCGCGCTGATCGGGGGCGATCGCCCAGATCCCGGCCGCCTCGCAGGCCGCCAGCTGGTGGCGCCACGAGAACGCCAGCTCTGGGAAGCCATGGCAAAAGATCAGCGGCACGCCCTGGCCGCGCGGCCCGACTTCGTAATAGGCCATGTCGATGCCGTTGACCTTGGCGTGCTGGACGGGCGGCATCTGGCGGGCGAGGGCGGTCGACATGGCGGGCTTCCTCCGAAGGTTTTGTCCAGCTTGCCAGGGTTCCTTGCGCGGAAGGCAAGCGGCGCTTGGCGCGATCGGCGCGAATGACGCTAGAAGGGGCCCGATGACCAGCCAGCAAGCCGCCGCCGTCGACCGCACCCCCTGGGGCCTGGTGTTCCTGCTCGGGGCGCTGACCGCCTTCGCGCCGATGTCGATCGATATGTACCTGCCCAGCCTGCCGGCCATCGGCGCGGATCTGCGCGCCACCGCCGCGCAGACCCAAGGCACGGTGGCGGCGTTCTTCGCCGGCATGGCCATCGGCCAGTTCTTCTACGGCCCAGCTTCCGACCACTTCGGCCGCCGCGGCCCGATCCTGGTCGGCGTGGCGATCTATGTCGCCGCCTCGATCGCCTGCGCGCTGGCGACCTCCGGCGACATGCTGATCGCCGCACGCTTCGTCCAGGCGCTCGGCGGCTGCGCCGGCGGGGTGGTGGCCCGCGCCGTGGTCCGCGACCGCTTCACCCACACCGAAACCGCGCGGATGCTGTCGCTGATGACCCTGATCATGGGCCTGGCGCCGATCCTCGCCCCGATGCTCGGCGGGCTGCTGCTGACCCTCGGCGGCTGGCGGCTGAACTTCTGGGCCTTGGCCTTGTTCGGCCTGGCCTGCGGCGCGGCGACCCTCCTGTGGCTCAAGGAATCGCGCTCGGCCGAGACCGCCGCCCAGGCCGCCTCCGAAAGTCCGCTGAAAGCCTATCTGGCCCTGCTGCGTCAGCCGCGCCTGGTCGGCTACGCCCTGGCCGGGGCGCTGAACGGCGCGACCCTCTTCACCTACATCTCGGCCTCGCCGGACCTGCTGATCGGAACCTATGGCATCTCGCCCCAGCACTTCGGCTGGGTGTTCGGCCTCAACGCCGCGGCGATCATCGGGGCCAGCCAGGTGAACCGCTACCTGCTGCGCCGCGCCACGCCCGACGAGGTGTTGGAGCGGGCCAGCCTGGCCGCGGTCCTGGCCTCCATCGCCTTGGCGCTCGCGGCGCTGACCGGCTTTGGCGAGCGCTGGAGCATCCTGCCGCTGCTGTTCCTGCTGCTGGCCAGCTACGGGTTCATGCAGGGCAACACCATGGCCGGCGCGCTGAATGTCGATCCGCGCCGGGCTGGTTCGGTCTCGGCGCTGATGGGCGGCGCTTCCTTCGGCGTCGGCGCGTTGGCGGCCAGTCTCTCGGGCGCGTTCCACGACGGCACGCCGCGGCCGATGGCGGTGGTCATGGCACTGGCGGTGATCGGCTCGGCCATTGCGCTGCGCGTCCTGGCCTTACCCAAGCGCGCTCAGTCCTGAGGCTTCTGCATCGCGGCCCAGGCCAGCACCGCCCAGCCGAGCATGAACAACACGCCGCCGATCGGGGTGATCGCCCCGAACCAGCGCGGGGCGCCCAGCGCCATGGCGAACAGCGAGCCGGAGAAGATCGCCACGCCCCCCAGGAACAGGGGCGGGGCCACCCGCGCCAGCCGTCCGCCGGCGTTAACCACGGTCACCGACGCGAAGACTGCCAAGGCGTGCAGGAAGGCGTAGGTTGCACCCGTATGCATCCATTCCTTGGCCTTGGGATCGGTGACGCCATGGGCGGCGAAGGCCCCGAAAGCGACGGCAAGAAAGCCACAGATCGCGGCGGCGGACGTCCAGACACGCAGATTGCTCATGCGCCCTGCGTAGCGACTCCTCCTAGCATTGACCACAAGTACAGGGGGGACGTTCCATGAAGCCGGCATCGGTCGCCGATTATCGCGAGCTGGCCAGGCGGCGGCTGCCGCCGATGTTCTTCGAGTACATTGACGGCGGCTCCTACGCCGAGGTCACGCTGGAGCGGAACGTCGCCGACATCGAATCCCTGGCCCTGCGCCAAAGGGTGATGCGCGACATGACCCAGCTCGACATGTCGGTCGAGGTGCTGGGCCAGAAGATGAGCATGCCGATCGGGCTCTCGCCGGTCGGCATGGCCGGCATGTACGCCCGGCGCGGCGAGGTGCAGGCCGCCAAGGCCGCCGCGGCCGCCGGCGTCCCGTTCTGCCTGTCGACCGTCGGCGTCTGTTCCGTCGAGGAGGTCGCTGAGGCGGGCACGCCGCCCTGGTTCCAGCTCTACATGCTCAAGGACCGCGGCTACATGCGCGAGCTGCTGGCCAGGGCCAAGGCCGCCGGCTGCCCGGTGCTGGTGTTCACCGTCGACCTGCCGCTGCCCGGCGCGCGCTATCGTGACGTCCGCTCCGGCTTCACCGGCGCGACGGCCTTTTCCGGGGCGGTGAACACCGCCTGGCAGGGCGTGACGCACCCCGAATGGCTGTGGGACGTCTGGCTGAACGGTCGCCCGCACAGCCTGGGTTCGGTGTCCGGCGCGATTCCTCAGGGGCGCAGCGTCACCGACTTCCTGAGCTGGATCGCGAAGAATTTTGATCGATCGGTCACCTGGGCCGATCTCGACTTCGTCCGCCAGGTCTGGGACGGCCCGATCGTGATCAAGGGCGTGCTCGACCCCGAAGACGCGCGCGATGCGGTTCGCGCCGGGGCCCAGGGTCTGGTGGTCTCCAACCACGGCGGCCGTCAGCTCGACGGCGTGCGTTCGTCGATCTCGGCCCTGCCGGCGGTTGTCGATGCGGTCGGCGGCGATCTCGAAGTCTTTATGGACGGCGGGATTCGCTCAGGGTTGGACGTCCTCA
Organism: Phenylobacterium sp.; assembly: GCF_013822795.1. Taxonomy (GTDB): domain Bacteria; phylum Pseudomonadota; class Alphaproteobacteria; order Caulobacterales; family Caulobacteraceae; genus Phenylobacterium. Next base: position 103,952 of record NZ_PNLB01000009.1, read on the forward strand.
AGGCGCTCAGCCTCGGGGCCAAGGCCTGCTTCGTCGGCCGGGCCTGGGCCTACGCGCTGGGGGCAGGGGGCCGGCCCATGGTCGCTAAGATGCTAGGCACCCTGCGTTCCGAGCTCGCCACCGCCATGGTCCTGACCGGCTGCAATGCCGCGCGAGACGCCGATAAGTTGCTACTAGACGTCGCACCTTAGAAAAACTTTTCAATTCGAGGCGCGCAGGCCCATCGACAAGGGATGATCTTGCCGGGTAAATGCGCGCCGAATTTGCGCGCAACAACGGTCGCCGAAAGCCGGCCTTGCTGCGTGCCTGAGTTTTGAGAGCGAGGTATCCCGATGGGAGCTCCCGGGCGGCAAGGTCTTTACGACCCGCGCAACGAACACGATGCGTGCGGCGTGGGTTTCGTGGCCAATATTAAAGGCCGCAAATCGCATGAGGTCGTGACCGCCGGCCTGGAGATCCTGATCAACCTGGATCACCGCGGCGCGGTCGGCGCCGACCCGCTGGTCGGCGACGGCGCCGGGATTCTGATTCAGATTCCGGACGCGTTGCTGCGCGACTGGGCGTCCAAGGAAGGCGTCGATCTGCCGCCGGCCGGCGAGTACGCGGTGGCCATGTGCTTCCTGCCCAGCGACGACGCCGCCCGTGACGTCGTGATGGCCCAGTTCGAGCACTTCCTGAAGGTCGAGCAGCAGCCGCTTCTGGGCTGGCGCGACGTGCCGGTGAACAATGACGGCCTCGGCGCCGCCGTGCTGGCCGACATGCCCGTGATCCGCCAGGCGATCATCGGCCGCGGCCCGAACATCCGCAGCCAGGACGCCCACGAGCGCAAGCTGCTGGCGGTCCGCAAGCAGACCCAGAACCCGCTCGCCGAGCTGGCCGTGAAGCACGGCATTCCCAGCATCGCCGACCTGTACATGCCGTCGCTGTCGACCCGCACCGTGGTCTACAAGGGCCTGCTGCTCGCCGACCAGGTGGGCACCTTCTACAAGGACCTGCTGGACGAGCGCTGCGAGAGCGCGCTGGCCCTGGTCCACCAGCGTTTCTCGACCAACACCTTCCCGTCCTGGAAGCTGGCTCACCCGTACCGGTTCATCGCCCACAACGGCGAGATCAACACCGTTCGCGGCAACGTGAACTGGATGAACGCCCGCCGGCGCACGCTGGAAAGCGACTTGCTGGGCCCCGACCTCAACAAGATGTGGCCGCTGATCCCGCACGGTCAGTCGGACACCGCCTGCCTCGACAACGCGCTCGAGCTGCTGGTCGCCGGCGGCTATCCGCTGGCCCATGCGGTGATGATGCTGATCCCGGAAGCCTGGGCCGGCAATCCGCTCATGGACGCCAAGCGCAAGGCTTTCTACGAGTACCACGCCGCCCTGATGGAGCCGTGGGACGGCCCCGCCGCCGTCGCCTTCACCGACGGTCGCCAGATCGGCGCCACGCTCGACCGTAACGGCCTGCGTCCGGCCCGCTTCATCATCACCGACGAAGACCATGTGATCATGGCTTCGGAAGTCGGCGTGCTGACCGTCCCGGAAGAGCGCATCGTCCGTAAGTGGCGTCTGCAGCCCGGCAAGATGCTGCTCATCGACATGGAAGAGGGCCGCATCATCGAGGACGAGGAGATCAAGCGCTCCCTGTCCGAGGCCGAGCCCTACGCCGACTGGCTGCGCGACACCCAGTTCAAGCTGGAAGAGCTGCCCGAGATCGCCTTCAACGAGGCGCTGTCCAACGACGCCGCCCAGCTGCTCGATCGCCAGCAGGCCTTTGGCTACACCCAGGAGGACGAGCAGTTCTTCCTGGCCCCGATGGCGACCACTGGCGAAGATCCGATCGGCTCCATGGGCGCCGACACCCCGATCGCCGTGCTCTCCAAGCGCTCGAAGCTGCTCTACGACTACTTCAAGCAGAACTTCGCTCAGGTCACGAACCCGCCCATCGACCCGATCCGCGAGGAACTGGTCATGAGCCTGGTGTCGATGATCGGCCCGCGTCCGAACCTGCTCGGCCGTCATGCCGGCACTCACAAGCGCCTGGAAGTCTCGCAGCCGATCCTCACCAATGAGGACCTGGCCAAGATCCGCTCGATCAGCGAACTGCTGGACGGCTCGTTCCGCACCGCGACCATCGACACCACCTGGCCGGCGGGCGAGGGCGCGCAGGGCCTGGAGCGTGCGCTGGAGCGTCTGTGCCGCGAGGCCACCGACAACGTCCTGGCCGACAAGAACATCCTGATCCTGTCGGACCGCCGCGTCGGCTCCGACCGCATCCCGATCCCGGCGGCGCTGGCCACGGCCGCCGTCCACCACCACCTGATCCGCCAGGGTCTGCGCATGCAGACCGGCCTGGTGATCGAGACCGGCGAAGCGCGCGAAGTGCATCACTTCTGCGTCCTGGCCGGTTACGGCGCCGAGGCGGTGAACCCGTATCTGGCGTTCGAGACGCTGGAAAACCTGCGCCAGCGCGAGGGCATCGGTCTTTCGGCCTACGAGGTCCGCAAGAACTACATCAAGGCCATTGGCAAGGGCGTGCTGAAGGTCATGTCCAAGATGGGCATCTCGACCTACCAGTCGTACTGCGGCGCTCAGATCTTCGACGCCGTCGGGCTGTCGTCGGAACTGATCGAGAAGTACTTCACGGGCACGGCGACGACGATCGAAGGCATCGGCCTGGCGCAGGTCGCCGAGGAATCGGTGCGCCGCCACCGCGACGCCTATGGCGACAACCCGATCTACGCGACCATGCTGGACGTCGGCGGCAGCTACGCCTTCCGTCTGCGCGGCGAGCAGCACGCCTGGACGCCGGAATCCGTTTCCAAGCTGCAGCACGCCGTGCGCGGCGGCCGTTCGGACGACTACCGGGGCTTCGCCGAGGCCATCAACGAACAGTCCGAGCGCCTGCTGACCATCCGCGGCCTCATGCGGTTCAACTTCAATGCGACCCCGGTTCCGATCGAGGAGGTCGAACCGGCCAGCGAGATCGTCAAGCGCTTCGCGACCGGCGCGATGAGCTTCGGCTCGATCAGCCGTGAAGCCCACACCACGCTCGCCGTGGCCATGAACCGCATCGGCGGCCGCTCGAACACCGGGGAGGGCGGCGAGGAATCCGATCGCTTCAAGCCGCTGCCGAACGGCGACTCGATGCGCTCGGCCATCAAGCAGGTGGCTTCGGGCCGGTTCGGCGTCACCGCTGAATACCTGGTCAACGCCGACGACATCCAGATCAAGATGGCCCAGGGCGCCAAGCCCGGCGAAGGCGGCCAGCTGCCCGGCCACAAGGTCGACAAGAACATCGCCCGTGTCCGTCACTCGACGCCGGGCGTGGGCCTGATCAGCCCGCCGCCGCACCACGACATCTACTCGATCGAGGATCTGGCCCAGCTGATCCACGACCTGAAGAACGTCAATTCGGGCGCCCGCATCTCCGTGAAGCTGGTGTCGGAAGTGGGCGTCGGCACCGTCGCCGCCGGCGTCGCCAAGGCGCGCGCCGACCACATCACCATCTCGGGCTTCGAGGGCGGCACCGGCGCTTCGCCGCTGACTTCGCTGGTCCATGCCGGTTCGCCCTGGGAGATCGGCCTGGCCGAGACCCAGCAGACCCTGCTGCTCAACGGCCTGCGCACCCGCGTCGCGGTGCAGGCGGACGGCGGCCTGCGGACCGGCCGGGACGTCGCCATCGCCGCCCTGCTGGGCGCCGACGAGTTCGGCTTCGCCACCGCGCCGCTGATCGCCGCCGGCTGCATCATGATGCGCAAGTGCCACCTGAACACCTGCCCGGTGGGCGTGGCGACCCAGGACCCGGTGCTGCGTGCGCGCTTCACCGGCCAGCCCGAGCACGTGATCAACTACTTCTTCTTCGTGGCCGAAGAGCTGCGCGAGATCATGGCCTCGCTGGGCTTCCGGACGGTCAACGAGATGGTCGGCCGCGTCGACCGCCTCGACGCCCGCGACGCCGTCGACCACTGGAAGGCCGAAGGCGTCGACCTCTCCAAGCTGCTCTATGCGGCCGCTCCGGAAGGCGCCAAGGGCCTCTGGAACATGGACCGCCAGGACCATGGCCTGGGCAAGGCGCTGGACAACACCCTGATCGCCGACGCCGCTCCGGCGCTGGAGCGGGGCGAACCGGTCCTGCTCGAGTACGCGATCAAGAACATCAACCGCACGGCCGGCGCGATGCTGTCGGGCGAGGTGGCCAAGCGCTACGGCCATGCCGGCCTGCCCGAGGACACCATCGCCATCAAGTTCCGCGGCCAGGCCGGTCAGAGCTTCGGCGCCTTTGCGGCCCGCGGCGTGACGCTGGAACTGACTGGCGACGGCAACGACTATGTCGGCAAGGGCCTTTCGGGCGGCCGCATCGTCGTGCGCCAACCGGCCGAGGCGCGCCGCGACCCGACCCAGAACATCATCGCCGGCAACACGGTGCTCTACGGCGCTATCGCCGGCGAGGCCTACATCCAGGGCGTGGCCGGCGAGCGTTTCGCCGTCCGCAACTCTGGTGCGGTCACCGTCGTCGAGGGCGTGGGCGATCACGGCTGCGAATACATGACCGGCGGCGTGGTTGTCGTCCTGGGCGACACCGGCCGCAACTTCGCGGCCGGCATGTCCGGCGGCGTGGCCTATGTCTACGATCCCAAGGGCCGCTTCGCTGAACTCTGCAACAAGGCGATGGTCGACCTGGAAAAGGTCGAGCCCTCGGCCCCGGCGACCCGCGAGGACGAGCCGTTCCGCCCGAGCCAGCGTTCGTTGTCGGTCGACAACAACGGCATGGGCGACGTGCTGCGCTTCGACGCCGAACGCCTGCGCATCCTGATCGAGCGGCACCACCTCTATACGGGCTCGGCCCGGGCCCGCGAGATCCTGGAGAACTGGGACCAGACCCTGACCTCCTTCGTGAAGGTCATGCCCAAGGATTACCGCCGCGCCCTCGTCGAGATGGCCGCGGAACGTCAGGCGGCTGCGGCCGTCGCGGCGGAATAGTCACGAGAGTCGGAGGGACAGCATCATGGGTAAGGTCACCGGCTTTCTCGAGATCGAGCGCCAGGAACGCACTTACGAGGCGCCGCAAGAGCGCCTGAAGAACTGGAAGGAATTCGTCCACCCCATGCCGGCGGCGGACGTCGCCAAGCAGGCTGCGCGCTGCATGGATTGCGGGATTCCGTTCTGTCACCAGGGTTGCCCGGTGAACAACCAGATCCCGGACTTCAACAACCTGGTCTATCGCGACCAGTGGAAGACGGCGCTGGAGAACCTCCAGTCGACCAACAACTTCCCGGAGTTCACCGGCCGCGTGTGCCCGGCGCCCTGCGAGGCGTCCTGCACTCTGAACATCATCGACACCCCGGTCGCCATCAAGACGGTCGAGTGCGAGATCGTCGATCGCGGCTGGCAGGAAGGCTGGATCGCGCCGCAGATGTCGCCGCGCGGCACCGGCAAGCGCGTCGCCGTCGTCGGCTCCGGCCCGGCGGGTCTGGCCTGCGCTCAGCAGCTGGCCCGCGCCGGCCACGCCCCGACCGTGTTCGAGAAGAACGACCGGATCGGCGGCCTGCTGCGCTACGGCATCCCGGACTTCAAGATGGAGAAGCACCTCATCGACCGCCGCGTGGCGCAGATGGAAGGTGAGGGCGTAATCTTCCGGACTAACTTCGAGGTCGGCAAGACCGTCTCGGTCCAACGCCTGCTCGACGACTACGATGTGCTGGTCATGGCCGGCGGTGCGGAAGATCCGCGCGACCTGCCGATCCCGGGCCGCGAACTGGCGGGCGTCCATTTCGCGATGGACTTCCTGACCCAGCAGAACAAGCGCAACGCCGGCGACGACGAACTGCGCGCCGCCCCGACCGGCGGCATCTCGGCCACCGGCAAGCATGTCGTCGTGATCGGCGGCGGCGACACCGGCAGCGACTGCATCGGCACCTCGAACCGCCATGGCGCGGTCCAGGTCACCCAGCTGGAAATCATGCCGCAGCCGCCGGTTCGCGAGAACAAGCAGCTGACCTGGCCGGACTGGCCGCTGAAGCTGCGCACCTCGTCGAGCCACGAAGAGGGCTGCGAGCGCGATTTCGCGGTGTCGGCCAAGCGCTTCATCGGCTCGAACGGCAAGGTCGAAGCGGTCGAGTGCGTTCGCGTCGAGTGGGTCGCGGGCGCTGATGGCCGCCAGTCGCTGCAGGAAGTCGCCGGCAGCGAGTTCCTGATCAAGGCCGACCTGGTGCTGCTGGCCATGGGCTTCGTCGGCCCGCGCCACAACGAGTTCATCACCCAGTCGGGCGCTGACCTCGACCCGCGCGGCAACGTCAAGGCGCCGGTCAGCGACTACAAGACCACCTCGGCGAACATCTTCTCCTGCGGCGACATGCGCCGCGGCCAGTCGCTGGTCGTGTGGGCGATCCGCGAGGGCCGCCAGTGCGCCCAGGCGGTCGACGAGTACTTGATGGGGACCAGCAAGCTTCCCCGCTGACGCTTAGGCGTTGAGACGGGCCGGCGAGACGCAGCCGAGCGTGACAGCTTCAAGTGGAAGCCGGTTGAAGCGACCGTCACGCCCTATTCTTTGAAGCTAGACCCTTTCATCCCGGTTCAGGTGATTTCACCTGAACCGGAAAGGGTCTAGGGCAGGGGCATGATCCGCTCCTGCCTCACCGCGCTCGCCGCCGTCCTCGCTCTCGCGCCCGCCGCCGTCGCCCAGGCGCCGGCGCAGGCCCAGACCGTCTATCGCAACGTCACGCTCATCGACGGAACCGGCGCGCCGGGCCGCGCGGGCATGAACATCCTCGTCCGCGGCGAGCGGATTGAGCGGGTCTGGAAGGAAGGCGAGATCGCCTTCAAGCTGTCGCCGGACACCCGCGTCGTCGACATGACCGGCAAGTTCGTGCTGCCGGGCCTGACCGACAGCCACCAGCATCTGGCCACGCCGCCGAACCGCCGGTTCGCCGAGGCCCAGCTCAAGCGCGACCTCTACAGCGGGATCACCTCGACCCGCGACATGGCCGACGACCTGCGCAACATCGCCGATCTGGCCCGCGCCACGCGCATCGATGAAATTCCCGGTCCCGACATCTACTACGCCGCCCTGATGGCCGGCCCGTCGTTCTTCGACGACCCGCGCGTCGGCGCCGCCTCGCTGGGCGCGGTCGGCGGCCAGGTTCCGTGGATGCAGGCCATCGGCCCCGACACCGACATTCGCCAGGCGGTGGCCGAGGCCAAGGGGACCAGCGCTACGGCCATCAAGATCTACGCGAACCTGCCGGGCGCCGAGGTGGCGCGCATCACCGCCGAGGCCCACCGCCAGGGCCTGCAGGTCTGGACCCACGGCGCGGTGTTCCCGGCCACGCCGGCGCAGGTTCTGGCCGCGCGGCCCGACAGCGTCAGCCACGTCTGCATGCTGGCCTATCAGGTCTCCGACCAGATCCCGACCGGCTACCACCGCCGCGCCGCCGTGCAGGAAGAGAAGTTCGTGGGGGGCGTGAACCCGCAGATCGCCCCGCTGCTGGCCGACATGAAGCGGGACGGCGTCGTCCTCGACGCCACGGTCCGCATCTACGAGGCGATGAAGGCCCGTCCCAGCAAGCCCTATTGCTCGGTCGAGCTCGCGGCCCAGCTGACCGCCCAGGCCCTGAAGGCCGGCGTGACGATCTCGGCCGGCACCGACGGCTTCTCGAACCCTGCCGCCGCCTATCCGGCGCTCTACGAGGAGCTCGAGCTGCTGGTCGACAAGTCAGGCTTCTCGCCGATGCAGGCGATCGTCGCGGCGACCCGCAACGGCGCCCTGGCCGTCAGCAAGACCCCGGATTTCGGAACCATCGAGGCGGGAAAGCTCGCCAACCTGGTGTTCACCGGCCAGGACCCCAGCCAGGACATCCGCGCCCTGCGGACCATCACCCTGACGGTGAAGCGCGGGAAGGACTATCCCCGGGCCGATTTCGATCCAGGCGCGGACGTCGCCGCCCGCGCCATGGTCGACGACTAGCCCATGAACCGCCCGGCCGCCCAGTACGTCAGGGCGCCGATGACCGCAGCGGCCGGCAGCGTCACGACCCAGGCCGTGACGATTTCCTTGGCCACGCCCCAGCGCACCGCCGAGACCCGCTTGGCCGCGCCGACGCCGACGATGGCGCCGGTGATGGTGTGGGTGGTCGAGACCGGCACGCCCAGGCTGGTGGCGGCGAACAGGGTGATCGCCCCGCCGGTCTCGGCGCAGAAGCCCTGCATCGGGGTCAGGCGGGTGATCCGCGAGCCCATGGTGTGAACGATCCGCCAGCCGCCGAACAGCGTGCCCAGGCCCATCGCGGCCTGACAGGACAGCACCACCCACAGCGGCACGTGGAACTCGCCGTCGCTCGGGCCCAGGCCGTGTGCGATCAGCAGCGCGGCGATGATGCCCATGGTCTTCTGGGCGTCGTTGCCGCCGTGGCCCAGCGAGTAGAGCGAGGCCGAGACGAACTGCAGCTTTCGGAACACCCCGTCGACGGCGAACGGCGTCAGCCGCACGAACAGCCACGAGACGATCAGCACCAGGAACAGCGCCAGGATGAAGCCGGTGGCCGGCGACAGGACGATGGCGAACAGGGTCTTGGAGAGCCCGCCCCACATGACCGCGCCCATGCCGGCCTTGGCGATGCCGGCCCCCACCAGCCCGCCGATCAGGGCGTGCGAGGACGAGGAGGGAATCGCCGCCCACCAGGTCAGCAGGTTCCAGCCGATCGCCCCGATCAGCGCCGAGAAGATCAGCCCGTCGCTGATCAGCTCGGGCATCACCAGGCCCGCGCCCACCGTCTTGGCCACGTGCAGGCCGAAGAACAGGAATGCGATGAAGTTGAAGAACGCGGCCCAGGCCACGGCGATGAACGGCGGCAGCACCCGAGTCGCCACGATGGTGGCGATCGAGTTGGCCGCGTCGTGCAGCCCGTTCAGGAAGTCGAAGGCCAGCGCGACGAAGATCAGGAAGATCAGCAGCGGCCCGTAGCCGGTAAGGAGCTCCACTGGGGCTAGACCTGCTCGATCACGATGCCGCTGATGCGGTTCGCCACGTCCTCGAAGCGGTCCATGACCTTTTCCAGGTGGCTGTAAACGTCGACGCCGACGACGAACGCCATCGGGTCGTTATGTCGGTGCGCCAGGAACAGGGCCTTTCGGCCGGCGTCGTAGATCGCGTCCGAGCGATCCTCGATGTGGGTGATCTGTTCGGTCAGTTGGCTGAGCCGCGTCACGTTCTGACGCATGTTGCTCAGCAGGCCGACGGCCTCGCGGGTCAGGACGGCGGCCTCGACGATGATGTCCGCCATTTCCCGCATCGGGTCTTCGAATTCACGCAGCTCGAACAGGCTGACGACCTTCACGGTCTTGTGCATCTGGTCGATCGCGTCGTCGAGCGAGGTGATCAGGTCCTGGATGTCGCTGCGGTCGAACGGGGTGATGAACGAGCGGCGCACGTTCAGCAGCACCTCGCGGGTGATCCCATCGGCGGCGTCTTCGTGCGCCACGACGCGGGCGCAGGCCTCGGCGACGCCGTCGCCGCCCTGCAGGACGTCGCGCAGCGCGGTTGCGCCCTCCACCAATTTCTCGGCGTGGGCGCTGAAGAGGTCGAAGAATTTCAATTCCTTAGGCATCAACGCCTGGAACCAGGTGAGCATCTGTCCGTCCGTGTCCTTCGTGTCGCGGCCGCGGCGGCGCGATGATTCTGCGCGCTCTTAGCCGCTTCCAGGCTCCGACAGAAGACCTCCACCGCCCGCGACCGATGCGCGCGGCGGGATCGAGGGCCCCGTTCGGCGTGTATAGACGATCAGTTTCTGACCATGAAACGCGACCCGCCAGGCCGGCCCGAGCGGCCGTGATCCGATGGCCGCCACGGTGTCGATTTCCGCCAGTCGGGCGCGGTCCGGGGCGCTCAGAATGGTGATCGGGCGGGCCCGCAGCCGCAGATAGGCCAGCCGCGCCTGGATCGGGTCCTCGACGATCACCGCCACGCCGCCGGGGCGCTGTTCGATGATCGCGGCGGCCGCCGTCAGGTCCTGGGCCAGGGCGTCGCGCGCGGCGGCGTTGGTGCGTTCCCACTGCACGTCCAGGACGGTGGAGAGCACGGCCAGCGCCGCGAAGGCGGCCAGCCAGATGCTCATGACCGACCAACTGCGAAGGGCGGTCGCCGCGCCGGCCGCGACGATGATCGCCGCCGCCAGACCGGCGGCTGGGAGATGCTCGAGCGAAAAGGCGCTCAGGGCGGCGGCGTCCCAGGCGCGCGGGGTCACGCCGCCGATCAGGCAGGCGCCCAGCCCGGCCAGGCCGACGATCGGGGCCGCCCCCATGGCCGTCCGCCACCAGCGGCCGCCCGCGCGGTCGAATTCGCTGATGAATGGGGCGGCGGCGATCCAGAGCAGCGGGATCAGCGCTTCGAACTGGCGTCCCCAGATGCGGCTGGGATTGGCGGTCTCGCCGGTGGCGAGCAGCGCGGTCAGGCCGAGGTTCAGGGCCAGGGCGAACAGCACCAGCAGGAAGGTGGCCTCGTGCGGGGCCAGGAAGAAGCGGCCGCGTCCCCGGTGCCAGCGCCAACGCATCTCTATCCGCAGCAGGCCGGTCAGCGCCGGAACCGCGGCCAGCATGACGCAGGACGCAACCATCGCCACCAGGCCGCGGGCGCCGGCGATCCAGCCCTCTGGCGTCACAGAGCCGGTCAGCAGCGCGTCGTAGCGGTTTTCCAGATAGAAGCTGAAGGGCGCGGTCGCGGCCTGGTCCGTGGCCAGCTGCAACAGGTTCACGCTGATCAGGAACGTCACAGCCAGCACGGTCACGCGTCCGACAAAGACGCGCAGATCGCGTCGGCCCAGCAGCAGGTCGACCACAGCCAGCAGCAGGAACGCGACGCCGACCGCCGGCCCTTGCGGCTTCAGCATGGTCAGGGCCCCGACCAGAACGCCGGCCAGGGCCGCATGGACGATCGGGCGGGGGGCATAGAGCCGTGTCGTGGCCAGCGCCGCCGCGCCGAGCAGCAGCACGTACCAGCCTTCCGGCAGGGCCGCGGTGGCGAAGCGGTAATAGGGATAGGCCAGCGCCAGCAGCGCCGCCCCGATCCAGCCGTCCCGGTCCAGGCTGGTGCGCACGCTGGCCAGCATCAGCGCCAGGCCGCCGAAATAGGCGGCCGCGCCGAGGACCCGCAGCCAGGGCAGCAGGTTCTGCGTCGCATAGGTCAGCGCTCGGATCAGCAGGCCGAACAGCGTGTCGCCCATGCCCTGGGCCTGGGGCAGCAGATCGGGCCGCGCCGCTAGCGTCTTCCCGAACAGCGCATGGACGAGGTGCGAGCTCTCGGCCCCGGCATAGAGCGGCAGCTCGAAAAAGATGCGGTCCACATAGACCAGCGCCACGGCGAGCGCCGCTATCGCCAGCAGGCCGTAAGCCGCTTGCGCGCCCAGCCATGCCGGCCGACCTGCTTCCCCCCGAGTCATGACTTCACTGTGGCTGCTTCCGCGGCGAGTGGCCATAGCGCGAAGGCGGTTTGCGCGCGCTCGCAGATCGTCGATCAATGGACGCGGCGATTCACGGTGGGGGAAACATGCGCGCGGCTTTGCAAACTCTAGCCCTGACGGCGGGCCTAGCCCTGGCGGCTCCGGCCGCGGCGCAGGATCTGCTGATCCACGGCGGACCGATCTATACCGGCGAGGCCGTGGTCCAGGCCCTGGCGGTCAAGGACGGCAAGGTCGCCTATGTCGGCGGGCTCGACGCCGCGCGAGCGGCCGCGCCCGGCGCCCGCGACATCGACCTCAAGGGGGCCGCCGCCTATCCGGGCTTCGTCGATTCCCACGCCCACCTGGCGGGGATCGGCTTCCGCGAGATGACCCTCAACCTGGAGGGGACCGCGTCGATCGAGGCCCTGGTCGCCCGGCTGAAGGCGTGGGCGGCGGCTAACCCCGGGGCCGACGTGATCTCCGGCGCCGGCTGGATCGAGACCCATTGGCCGGAAAAGCGCTTTCCGACCCGCGCCGATTTGGACCGCGCCGTACCCGACCGGCCGGTGGTGCTGACCCGCGCCGACGGCCATGCCCTGGTCGCCAACACCGCCATGCTGAAGCTGGCTGGGATCACCGCCCAGACTGCCGCCCCAGCCGGCGGCCAGATCCTGAAGGACGCCAAGGGCGAGCCGGACGGCATGCTGATCGACAACGCCATGAGCCTGGTCCGCGCCAAGGTTCCGCCGCCCGGCGCCGCAGCCCTGGCCGAGGCGGTGCGCCGAGGGGCGCGGGTCTACGCTTCGCGCGGCTGGACCGGCCTGCACGACATGAGCGTCTCGTCCGCGGAAGTGGCGGTCCAGCAGTCGCTGGCCGCGCGCGGCGAACTGTCGATCCGCATCGACAACTACATGTCCCAGGCCGACTCCCAGAAAGTGCTGGCCGAGGGGCCGTCCCAGGATCCGACCGGCCTGGTGCGCGTGCGCGGCGTCAAGCTGTTCATGGACGGGGCGCTCGGCTCGCGCGGCGCAGCGCTGTTGGCGCCCTATTCCGACGCCGAGGGGACCGGTCTCATCGTCACCCCGCGCGAAACTGTCGACGCCATCCTCGCCAAGGCGCGCAACTCGGGCGCTCAGATGGCCGTCCACGCCATCGGCGACCGCGGCAACCGGGTGATCCTCGACGCCTACCAGCAGGCCTTCGCCGGCGATCCTGGCGCGCTCAAGGCTGCGCGCTGGCGCGTCGAGCACGCCCAGATCCTGGCGCCCGAGGACCTGCCGCGCTTTGCGCAGATGGGCGTCGTCGCCTCGATGCAGCCCTCGCACGCGATCGGCGACCTCTATTTCGCGCCGGCCCGTCTGGGCCCCGAGCGCCTCAAAGGCGCCTATGCCTGGGAGAGCCTGCTGAAATCCGGCGCGCATGTCGCCGGCGGCTCGGACGCCCCGGTGGAGAAGGGCGATCCGCTGGTCGAGTTCTACGCCGCCGCCTATCGCCACGATCTCAAGGGTTTCGCCGGACCCGACTGGCATCTCGACGAGGCGGTCACCCGCGCCCAGGCGCTCGACATGTTGACGTCGGGCTCGGCCTTCGCCGTGTTCCGCGAGCAGGATCTCGGGCGCCTGTCGGTCGGGCGGGACGCCGACGTCTCGGTGTTTTCGGTCGACCTGATGACCGCGCCGTTCGCCGACATCGCCAAGGCCCACGCGGTCATGACCATCGTCGGCGGCAAGGTGGTCTACCAGTCTGGATCGTGAGTTCGAGCGTGGGCTGCCGCGCCGACCACTCTAGGGTGTTTTGCGGATAGCGAGGGGCCGCCGGCCGGCTGAGCATTGGGGCTCAGCCAGGAGCCAGCCATGCCCGATAACAGCCCGATCCTCGTCACGCCCGACAACTTCGTCCGCGCCGAGAGCGATCTCTACTTCGCGAACATCATCAAGAACGAAAACGCCTTCGCCCGCTTCATGCACAATCGGGCGCCGGCTCCCATCGACCACCAGAACGTCATCCGGCTGAACCGCGACACGCTCTACTCGGCGATCGTCTTGGATCTCGACGCCGGGCCGGCGGCGGTCACCCTGCCGGACGCCGGGCGGCGGTTCATGTCGGTGCAGGTGATCAATGAGGACCAGTACACGCTGTCGGTCACCTACGGCGCCGGCGCGCGGACCCTGACGCGCGACGCCGTCGGCACGCGCTACGTTGTCGTTGCGATCCGGACCCTGGCCGATCCGAACGATCCGGCCGATCTTGCCCAGGTCGCCGCTCTGCAGGACGCGATGACCATCGATCAGCCCGGCGATCCGGGCCGTTTCGAGATTCCGCAATGGGACAAGGAGAGCCAGGACAAGGTGCGCGCGGCGTTGCTGACGCTCGCCTCGACCCTGCCGGACACCAAGGGGATGTTCGGGCCCAAGGACCAGGTCGATCCCGTCCGCCGCCTAATCGGGGCGGCGATGGGCTGGGGCGGCAACCCGGAGAGCGAGGCGCTCTATCTCAACGTCACGCCCGAGAAGAACGACGGCAAGACGGTCTATCGTCTGAAGGTCGGGGAGGTGCCGGTCGATGGCTTCTGGTCGATCAGCCTCTACAACGCCGAGGGCTACTTCGCGCCGAACCCGCAGAACGCCTATTCGGTCAACAGCATCACCGCCAAGCCGGACGCCGATGGCGGCGTGACCATCCAATTCGGCGGCTGCGACGGCGTGGTCCCGAACTGCCTGCCGATCATGCCGGGCTGGAACTATCTCGTGCGGCTCTACCGGCCGCGGCCCGAGGTGCTCAGCGGCGCCTGGACCTTCCCGTCGCCGCAGGCCGTCTAGCGGGTATAGGCTTCGATCAGGCGGGCGGCGGCGCGGGGCGCCTCGGCCGTTGGCCGGTCTTCGTCGAACAACTGGCTGCTGAGATACGCGCCCTCGATCACCAGCATCAGGGCGTCGGCCAGGCCGTGCGGGTCGTCGGCGCCCATCTCGGCGGCCATGCCGCGCAGCCGCCCGCGCACCTTTGTCTTGAAATCCTGGGCGGTCAGCCGGGCAGGGTGGCCGACCTCGGGGTATTCGACCGCCGCATTGCTCAGCGGGCAGCCGCGATACTCGGGCTGCGCTGCGCGCTCGGCCAGGCCCTCGAGGAACGCCAGCACCTGGGCGCGCGGATCGCCAGGATGGGCGTCGACCGCCGCCTCGAAGCGGCCCCAGAAGGTGTCGGCCCCTTCGCGCAGCACGGCGGCGGCCAGTTCATCCTTGGATTTATAGGCGCGATAGAGGCTGGGCTTGGTGGCCCCGGCCTTGGCGACGATCTCGTCGACGCCGACGGCGCGGATGCCTTCGCGATAGAACAGCTCGCGGGCGGTCTCGCGGATCTTGTCGGCGGCGCGCAGGGCGGGTTTGTTCGGCTCGGTCATGGAAGTTCGCTTGACGATGTAACTGACCGGTACGTATATCCAGATGAAACTTACAGGTCAGTAACATGACGATACCGCGCCCCCGACCCTTTGGCCAGAACTATGCCTTCGTCGCGGTCGCCGCGGTGTTCATCGCCCTGATGGCGGCGGCCGGCCTGCGTTCAGCGCCGGGGGTGCTGATGCTGCCGCTTGAGCGGGCGTTTCAGTGGGATCGCGGCACGATCTCGATGGCCGCGGCCGTCGGCATCTTCCTCTACGGCCTGACCGGTCCGTTCGCCGCGGCGCTGATGCAGTCGTTCGGCGTGCGCCGCACGGTGACCCTAGCCCTGGCGGTCATGGCGCTCTCGACCGCGGCCTCGTCGCTGATGACCGAGCCCTGGCACTATGTCGCCACCTGGGGCGTGATCAGCGGCGTCGGCTCGGGCGCGGTGGCGATGGTGCTGGGCGCGACGGTGGTCAATCGCTGGTTCGTCGCGCGGCGCGGCCTGATGATGGGCCTGCTCAGCGCTTCGGCGGCGACCGGCTCGCTGATCTTCCTGCCCGGCATGGCGGCCCTGGCCGAGGCCGGCGGCTGGCGGCCGGTGGTGCTGGCCATCGCCGCGGTCATGGCCGTGCTCGCCCCGATCGTCTGGTTCCTGCTGCCCGAGGCCCCGGCATCGATCGGCCAGAAGCCCTACGGCGCGAGCGACAGCTATGTCGCTCCCCAGCCGATGCCGGCGGGCGGCGCCCTGCGCGGCGCGTTCGGCGCGCTGTTCCGCGCCGCCCGCACCCGGACCTTCTGGCTGCTGTTCGGCGGCTTCTTCGTCTGCGGCCTGACCACCAACGGCCTGATCGGCGTGCACATGATCGCCATGTGCTCGGACCAGGGCCTGCCCGAGACCCGCGCGGCGACCCTGCTGGCGGTGATGGGCATCTTCGACCTGATCGGCACCACGCTCTCGGGCTGGCTCACCGACCGCTATGACCCGCGCAAGCTGCTGTTCGTCTATTACGGCCTGCGCGGCCTCTCGCTGATGGTGCTGCCGTTCACCGACTTCTCGATTGTCGCCCTGGGGATTTTCGCCGTGTTCTACGGCCTAGACTGGATCGCCACCGTGCCGCCGACCGTGCGGCTGGCGACTGAGGCGTTCGGCGAGCACGACGGGCCGATCGTCTTCGGCTGGATCGCCGCCGGGCATCAGGCCGGCGCGGCGACGGCCGCCGTCACCGCAGGCGTGATCCGCGCGGCCCAGGGGCGCTACCTGGAAGCCTTCGTCCTGGCCGGCGTCGCGGCGCTGGTCGCCGCGCTCGCCTCGCTGATGATCCGCCGCCAGACGGCGAGCGCGCCGGCCCTGGCCTAGCGCGCCTCGGGCAGGGCCAGCAGCTGATCGCGGGACAGGCTGCTCTGGACGTTGAACCCGCCCGGGTCGGTCGGATCGGGCACGGCCCGCATGCTGGCCAGCTCGACCTGCACGCGGCGGTCGGGTTTCGGCGAGCGCTGGTCGATCTCGACCACCAGGCCGACGACGTCGCCCTTGGGCCCGAGCATGAGGTTCTCCACCTCGCCGATCTCGCGACCCTGCGGATCGAGCAGGTCGGCGTCGTCGAGCTGCTCGGCGGTCAGGCCCAGCGGCCCAGGCGCCGTCTGCGCGACGGCGCCGGGGGCGAGGAGGGCGGCTGTCAGCAAAACGGCGAGTCTCATAGCGGGCTCCTGAACGCTCCCAAGCGAACGGCCCCGTCCGGTCCAGGGTTCCGCTTCGATCTAGCGTTTGGTCGGGTCGTCCGCCGGGTTGACATAGGTCAGTGCGAACGGCCCCTCGGCGGAGACCTGCACCACCGCGCCGCCGGTCGAGAAGGCGAAGTGGTTCATCTTGGCGCCGGCGACCGCGAATCCGCCCGGACTGAGCTTGGCGCTCTTGGCCGGATCGAGCTTGTCGCCCATGCCCAGCGACAGGTCGCCGGATACGACGGTGACGTACTCGTCGCTCGGGTGGTTGTGCGCCGGGATCTTGTAGCCGGCGGGCATCTTCAGGCGGATGACGAACGTGCCCGCTTTCTCAGGATCGCCCGCCAGCACCGCCATCTGGGCTCCAGCGGGGAAGACGGCGGGGGCGGGACCCCATTTCAGATCGCCGGTGTTGACCTGCGCCGTGGCGGTCGATCCCAGGCACAGCAAGCCACTAACGAGAACAACTGTCCTAAGCATGACGTTTCTCCTGTGGTTTCCACAGGATAGCACGATTTCCGTCGGGTCGCCCGCAGCTAGCGACGCGAGTCCAGCGCCATGCGCACGGCCAGGCCGCCCAGCACGGTGCCCATGATCCAGCGCTGGATCATCGCCCAGGTCGGACGCGTCGCCAGGAACCCGGCGACGGAGCCGGCGGCCAGGATCATCACTCCGTTCACCGCCACGCTGGCGGCGATCTGGGTCGCGCCCAGCACCACCCCTTGAACCAGCATGCCGCCGCGCTCGGGATGCATGAACTGCGGCAGCAGCGACAGATAGAGCACCGCCGCCTTGGGGTTCAGCAGGTTGGTGAACAGCCCCATGGCGAACAGCTTGGCGTCGGAGTGCGGTTCCAGCGCCCGCACCTCGAACGGCGAGGCCGCGCCCGGCTTCAGCGCCTTCCAGGCCAGCCAGGCCAGATACATCGCTCCGCCGATCCGTAGCGCGTCGTAGGCCAGCGGAATGGCCATCACCAGCGCGGTCAGCCCGACCACCGCCGACAGCATGTAGAAGATGAAGCCCAGCGCCACCCCGGCCAGTGAGACCAGCCCCGCGCGTTTGCCCTGCGAGATGGATCGCGAGATCAGGTAGATCATGTTCGGGCCGGGCGTCAGCGCCATGCCCAAGGCGATCAGTCCGAATGCGATCCAGTCCGTCCAGGCGACCATGCGCAGCTCCCTTGCCTGCCAGGGCTCATAGCCACGCTCGGCCCGCTGGTCGCGCGACTTTTCGGCAATCGAGCGGCGCTCAAGTCACTCGCCTAGGGAATGGGCCGTGTCGGGACCTCGATGTCGCAGATCGAGAAGTCCGCGCCCCGTTCTCGGCGGACCTTGTCGACCAGCGCCGCGAAGGCCGCGCCGTGCTCGCCCATGACCTCGATCTTCGGGCGCTCGGCGGCCGGCAGGTCGGCGGCGACGCGGACCTTGCGCATCACGTCGGGGTTCGCCGGCGGCTCGCCTACCGCCACCGCGCGGATGACGTCCAGCCCGACGACGGCGCGCCCCCAGACCGTATAGCTGCGGTCCAGCCGCCGGCTCGCCGCGCGCATGAAGAAGATCTCTGAGTTGGCCGTGCCTTCGCCGGCCTGCCGACCCATGCCGGCGACGCCCGGGCAGTAGGCGCCCCAGGCCCGTCGCCCGATGGCCGCGTCCCGCCGGGCTTCCAGGTCCGAAGCCGCCTCGAACGGCGCGGAGCCGACAAAACCTGCCAGGCTGTCGCTAGCGTTGACGACGACCTTGGCCGGCGCGCCGGATTTCAGCCGGAACGTGAACTCCGGCGGCAGATCCGGGTGCTGCGAGACCCCGCCGTCCTTGTTGTTCGGGTTGCCGGTCTGGTCGACGAAGTGCTCGATCACCCGGTGGAACTGCAGCCCGTCATAGACGCCTTCGCGGGCCAGCAGCTTGACCCGTTCGACCGCCTTCGGCGCGAAGTCCGGGCGCATCTCGACGACGACAATCCCTTTGCTGGTCTCGATCACCAGCGTGTTCTCCGGATCGAGGGGGCGCCAATCGGCGGCCTGGGCGGGGAGGGCGAACGACAGGGCCAGGGCGGCGGCGATGGTGCGGATCATGGAAGGACTATCGGGCAACCTGCCGATAGAGGCCACTGCCCAAGCTTACTAAGATGTAATGCAAGCTACCTTGTTGTACACGCTACCGTGCGATACACGATAGGCGAACTGGAGGTTCGCCGTGCCGGAAACCGTGCAAGTCCAATTGAAGAAGGGGGTGCTCGAGCTCTGCGTGCTCGCCTTGCTCTCTTCCCACGACAGCTACGCCTACGAGATCGCGAGCCGCCTGGCCGAGGGGATCGATATGGGTGAGGGAACGATCTATCCGCTCATGCGGCGGATGCAGAGCGACGGGCTGGTCGAGACCTATCTGGTCGAGAGTTCGGCCGGGCCGCCGCGCAAATACTACAAGCTGACCGAGGCCGGTAAGGCGAGCTTCACCGCGCAAAAAGCGGAATGGGCTGCGTTTTCCCGTGCGGTCGACAACATTCTTGGAGACGCCCAATGAACCGTCAGGCCTTCATCGATCGGCTGCGGTTGGGCCTTTCGGGCCTGCCGCCGGCCGCCATCAAGGACGCCGTGGCCGACTACGAAACCCACTTCGCCGAGGGCGCGGCCGCGGGCCGGACCGAGGAGGAGGTGGCCGAGGCGCTGGGCGATCCGGCCCGCCTGGCTCGTGAGCTGCGCGCCGAGAGCGGCCTCAAGAAGTGGGAAGAGCAACGCAATCCCACCTCCGCGGCCGGCGCGATCTTCGCCGTCTTGGGGCTTGGCGCCATCGACATCCTGATCCTGCTGCCGATCCTGATGACCGTCGGCGGCGTCTTGTTCGGCCTGATCGTCGCGGCCATCGGCGTCTTCATCGCCGGCGGTGTGGTGTTCGCGGCTGGCCCGTTCCTCGGACCGCCCGGCGGGCCGATCGCCGCCCTGTTGGCCGGCATCGGGATGATGGCCCTGGCCGCCTCGGCCGGCGCGATCCTGACCATCGTCGTCATCGGCCTGGTCAATGCCCTGGTCTGGTACGGGCGTCTTCACTACCGGCTGCTCAAGCCGGCCATCGAACCGCAGTCCTGAGCCAGGAGCGCAGACATGATCCGTGTGCTTGTGATGATCGCCGTGGCCGGCTTCCTGGCAGGGGTTGTCGCCCTGGCCGGCGCCGCCGCCCTGGGCGGGCCTGAGCTGGCCGCCCGCAACTGGAACTGGGACGTGGACTGGCATGACCGCCACGAGCGCCGCGAATGGCGTGATCGCGATCTGCGCCGCGACCGGCCGCTCGACAAGGACGCCAGCGAGATTACCCGCGAACTGGCGTGGGATGGCTCGACCAAGGCCGAGTTCGACATTCCCGCCGCCGTCGAGTTCACCCAGGCTCCCGGCCCGGGCAAGGTGACGATCTACGGCCCCAAGGACGTCGTGGACCGCATCCGCCTGAGCGACGGGCGCTTCAGTCTCGACCAGCCGCTCGCCGACTACGCCCGCCTGCGGGTGGTGATGACGGCCCCGGCCGTCACCCGCTTCCAGATCAGCGGCGACGACCGCCTGGAGATCCGCGGCTACAAGCACGACCAGCTGCAGATCATCGCCAGCGGCTCGTCCGAGGTGGTCGCCAGCGGCCAGGCCCGCGAGGTCGACGTCGAGCTCTCGGGCTCGGGCGAGGCCGACCTCACCGACCTGGTCACCGACAACGCCGACGCCGACATCTCCGGCTCGGCCGAGGTCGTCCTGGCCCCGCGCGAGGCCGCCAGCTTGGAAGTCTCCGGCTCGGGCACCGCTCGGCTGCTGACCCGGCCCAAGCGTCTGGAGACCGACGTCGCGGGCGCCGGTTCGGTGATCTTCGACAATGGCGGCAAGGCGGGCGGGGTCGGCGAACCGGCCAAACCGGCCAAGCCGACGGCGGCCAAGGAGACCTAGGCGCGCCGTCCGCCCAGGGCCTTGACCAGCACCGGCGCCAGGCCCTGGGCGATCACCGTCACGCCCTGGGCGTTCGGGTGGAACCCGTCAGGCTGGTTCAGGCGCGGCTGCTGGGCCACTCCGGCCAGCAGGTTGGGGTACAGCGCCACGCCCTGGGCCTTGGCCACAGCCGGAAACACCGCCTGGAAGTCGCGGGCATAGGCGCGACCGATCACCGGCGGCGGCGCCAGCCCGGCCAGCACCACGCCGATCTTCCGCGCCTTCAGGCGGGCGACGATCTTGTCGAGATTGGCCTGGGTGCGCTTGGGATCGATCCCCTGCAGCAGGTCGTTGCCGCCTAGCGCCACCAGGCAGACGTCGGTGTCGCGCTGGACGCTGAAGTCCACCCGCGCCAGCCCGCCGGCGGTGGTGTCGCCCGACACGCCGGCGCCGCGGACCAGGGCGTTCGAACCCAGCTTGCGCAACTGCGCCTGCAACTGCACGGGCAGGGCGGCGCTCGCGGGCAGGCCATAGCCGGCGGTGATCGAGTCGCCCAGTATGGTGATCACCCGGCGCTGCTGGGTCAGGCCCTGGGCCGGCCAGGCGGCCAGAGCGGCGGCGATCAGCAGCCGGCGGCT
Organism: Phenylobacterium sp.; assembly: GCF_013822795.1. Taxonomy (GTDB): domain Bacteria; phylum Pseudomonadota; class Alphaproteobacteria; order Caulobacterales; family Caulobacteraceae; genus Phenylobacterium. Next base: position 125,015 of record NZ_PNLB01000009.1, read on the forward strand.
CGGAAATCGGGGGGCTGTCGCATCCATGTCGCTGTCCTATCTAGGCGATAGCCAGTGAAGCTCAATCTCCAGAGGCCGCATTGTCCGAAGCAGCTCCGCCGCTCGCCGTCGCCAACGTCTCGCTCACCCTGCCGTCGGCGGCCGGACCGGTCGAAATCCTCAAGGACCTGAGCTTTTCCGTGGCGCCGCGCGAACGGGTGGCGATCACCGGTCCCTCGGGATCGGGCAAGTCCAGCCTGATCGCCGTCGCCGCCGGCCTTGAACAGCCGACCGCCGGCCGCGTCGAGCTGCTGGGCCAGGACCTCGGACGCCTGAGCGAGGACGGCCGCGCGCGCCTGCGCAGGGGCAAGGTCTCGCTGGTCTTCCAGTCGTTTCACCTGCTGCCCAACATGACCGCCCTGGAGAACGTCGCCGCCCCGCTGGAGATCGCCGGAATCGCCGACGCCGACGGCGTCGCCCGCGGCTGGCTCGACCGCGTCGGGCTGTCGGCCCGAATGCGACACTATCCGCATCAGCTGTCGGGGGGCGAGCAGCAGCGCGTCGCTCTTGCCCGAGCGCTCGCCCCGCGGCCGGCCCTGCTGTTCGCCGACGAGCCGACCGGCAATCTCGACGCCGCCAACGCCGCCAAGGTCGCCGACCTGCTGTTCGGCCTGGTGGCGGAGGAGGGGGCCGCGATGGTCCTGGTCACCCACGATCCGGCCTTGGCTGAGCGCGCCGACCGCCAAGTGCGGCTCAGCGGCGGTCACGCCTGATGCCGCTGGCCCTGCGCTTCGCCGCGCGCGAGCTGCGCTCGGGCGTCAGCGGGTTCCGCATTTTCCTTGCCTGCCTGGCGCTCGGCGTCGCGGCTATCGCCGCGGCCGGTTCGACCGCCGAGGCCTTCCGCGAGGGCCTGGCCAGCCAGGCGCGTGAAATCCTCGGCGGCGACATGGCGGTCACGGTCGAGCAACGCCGCTTCACCCCCGTCGAGCGCGCCGCCATCGAGAAGGCTGGCAAGACCTCCTGGGCGGTCGGCAGTCGGGCCATGGCCCAGGCCCCCGACGGCCAGCGCCGGCTCGTGGAGCTACGCGGGGTCAGCGACGCCTATCCGCTGGCCGGCCAGGTCACGTTGGAAGGCGGCGGTGATTTCCACCGCGCCATCGCGCCGGCGGCCGATGGGACCGCTGGGGCCGTGGTCGAGCGGGTGCTGCTGGAGCGTCTGAATCTGAAGATCGGCGACCGCATCCTGGTCGGGGAACTGCCGGTGCTGGTCCGCGGGGTGCTGGTGCAGGAGCCCGACCGCCTCTCGCGCGGCTTTGCGCTGGGGCCGCGCGTGCTGGTCCGCCGCCAGGCGGTCGAGGCGGGGGGATTCCTGGAGCCGGGCTTGCCGTTCCTGGAGACCGCCCGGATCGCCTTGCCTGCGGACGTGACCCCGCCGCAGGCGCGCAAGGCGCTGCGCAAGGAGATCAAGGACCGCGGCGTGCGGATCCGCGATCGCGACGACGCCGCGTCCGGAGTTCGCTGGCTGATCGACCAGCTCGAATACTTCCTCGGCTTCATCGGCCTGGCCTCGCTGGTCGCCGGCGGGCTCGGCGTCTACGGCGCGGTCACCGCCTTCCTGGAGGAGCGCAAACCCTCGATCGCCGTGCTCAAGGCGCTGGGGGCGGAGGGGCGCTTTATCCGCGATCTCTATCTGATCCAGATCGGCGTGCTGGCGGTGCTCGGCGTCGCCATCGGCCTGGCGGTCGGTGCGGCCGCGCCGTTCCTGCTGGCCAGCCTGATCCCTGACGACTTGACCGTACCGGCGCTGTTCGCCGTCTATCCGGAGCCGCTGCTGAGGGCCGGGGCCTTCGGGCTGCTCTCGGCCGCCGCCTTCGCCTTGGCGCCGCTGGCCCGTGCCCGCGCCACGCCGCCGGCAAGCCTGTTCCGGCGCGACACCCGCGGGCGCCTGGGCTTCAGCGTCGAGACGGTCGGCGCCGCGCTGGCCGCCATCGCGCTCGGCGTGCTCTCGGTCGTGACCGCGCCGACTCCACTCGCCGCCGGCCTCATGATCGGCGGCGTGGCGGCGTCGTTCGTACTGCTGTGGGGGCTGGGCCTGCTGGCTGCGCACCTTGCCGGACGCCTGCGCGGCCGGACCTACGGCGCAGTGCGGATGGGCCTCGCCAATCTGGCAGGCCCCAGATCCGCCGCCCGCACGGCGGCCCCAGCCATCGGCCTCGGCGTCGGGCTGCTGGCGGCGGTGGTGCTGATCCAGTCGAGCCTGCTGCGCCAAGTCGCCGAGGTCGCGCCGAAGACCGCGCCAGCCATCGTCTTCACCGAGATCCCGGGTTCGGAAGCCGTACGCTTCGACCAGGTCGTGCAGGCCGCCTTCGGACAGAAGCTGAACGCCGACAATTACTTGCGCGCGCCCTTTCTCACCGGCCGCATCGTCCACATCAAGGGCGAGCCGGTCGACCGCAAAGCCATCACCGAGCGTGAGCGCTGGGCCTACGACAACGACATTTCGATCTCGGCCATCGGCCCGCGGCCGGCCGACCCACAGATCGTCGAGGGCCGCTGGTGGCCGGCGAACTACCAGGGACCGCCGCTGCTGGCCATAGAAGTCGACGCCGCCCGCGCCGGCGGGCTGAAGGTCGGCGACATGGTCACCCTGTCGGTGCTCGGCCGGGAGATCGAGGCGAAGATCGCCGTGCTGCGCAAGGTCGACGTCGGCGGCTTCGGGGCCAGCTTCCCGCTGATCCTGACGCCCTCGACCCTGGAAGGCGCCGAACTGCGCCACGTGGCCATCGCCAAGGCCGGCAAGGCGCAGGAGGCCCGCGTCACCCGCGCTCTGGGGGCCGAGTTCCCGGAGGTGAATGTCATCTCCGTCCGCGAGCAGTTGGAGGCGGCGACCGAACTGTTCGACCGGCTGGTGCTGGCGATCCGCAGCGCCGCGGCCGTCGCCGCCTTGGCCGGCCTCCTGGTGCTGACCGGGGCCATCGCCGCCCGCGCCCAGGCCCGCACGCGCGAGGCCTCAATCCTCAAGGTGCTGGGCGCCACTCGGCTGCAGGTGCTGGGCGCCTATGTGCTGGAATACGGCGCGGTCGGGCTGATCGCCGGGGTGACCGGTGTGGGGCTGGGCGCGCTGGCGGCCTGGCCGGTCGTGACCTTGGTGTTCAAAGCCGACTGGGCCGTGGATTGGTCTGGCGTCGCGGCCTTGGTGCTGGGCGCGGCGCTGCTGGCGGGACTCGGGGGCTTGCTCGCCTCGCTTCATGCCCTCGCCAAGCGGCCGGCGGCGGCGTTGCGTTCAGAATGAAAACAGAGTGAACGGGCTTTAAGGATCTGGTCACCGACGCAGGGCCTACTTCGTCTTCATGAGGTCCGCCCGTTCCACCGCTGCTTTCGATCATGGCGCTGCGCTCCGCGTGCCGCCGGCCAACGACACCCGTAGCTGGCACAAGCTTTGGGCTTGGCTGGGCGATGACGCCCAGGCCATGACCGAGGCTGGCGCCGTTCAGGTCTGCACGCCCCAAGGCTGGGCGATCGCCCAGGCGGGCGACTGGATCGTGCTGTCGGTCAGCGGCGATTTCCACGTGGCCCATACCGGCCGCGTCTGGGACGCCTGACAAAAGAAGGCCGCCCGTCGCAGGACGGGCGGCCCAGTTCCACCAATATTCGGTAGGTTGTCGCTTTAGGCGGCGAAGGCCAGTCGGCGGCGCGAGCTGCGGGCCATGGAGCCGACGGCGCCGAAGCCGATGATCATCATCGCCCAGGTGGAGGGTTCGGGAACCGCCGACTGCACGAGCTTGACGCTGGCCATCATGTTGATGGAGTTGTTCTTGCGCTCCTTGGTCCAGAAGTCGGTGACCGGGGTCGTGCCGTCCATGAAGCCGGCGAAGTCGAGGGCGTAGAGGGCTCCGCCGACTTTGAAGGTGTCGGAAGTGCTCAGGAAATTGACCTGGACGCGGTCGGCGCAGCCGTTGGCGTTGATGCTGGCGCTTTCCCTCAGGCCATTGGCGCAGGTGCCGTTGTAGCCGGGGACATCGTTGGTCGTTTCGAGGTGGTTGAAGACGTAGTTGAAGGTCTTCACGCCCTGGTCGACGCCGTCGATGATGATCTTGGTGCTGATCGCCAGCTTGATCGAGGTGATCGCGTTGCCGGTGACCGGCCAGTTGTTGTGGGTGAATTCACCGATCTCGAACGGACCGTAGTTGCCGGGGCTGGCGACGTTGACGTTGATCGGCGAGGCGCCGTCGAACGTGTAGGCGCTCTTGCCGTAGCCGGTGCTGTTCCCCCACGAAGCCTTGGCGTAACCGCTGCCGTTGCCCGAATAGCTGACCGAAGCCCCGGTCGGGCTCGACCAGGTCCCCTTGATGTCGGTGAAGATAACGGTGCCGGCGTTGGCGGCGGTGGTGATTGAAAGGCCCGCGGTCAGCGCGATCACAAAACCCTTGATGTTCATGTTCAGCCCCAGTGTGCGGAACGCTGGTGCGTCCCAAATTGAAATTCGATGAGCGGGCTCTCGCAATCTCGGCGCCAGTCGACGTTTGTCGCTTTTCGAGGGAACTATGTCGTTCGTCGGGCGAGCGACCTGGGGCAGTCTGAGGTCGATCCTCGCTGGAGACCCCGATGCTTTTGCTGAAGCCGAATTGCGAATGCTGCGACCGCGACCTGCCGCCCGACTCGGCGCAGGCGCGCATCTGCTCGTTCGAATGCACCTTCTGCGTCGACTGCGCTGAGGGCGTTCTGAACGGCGCCTGTCCGAACTGCGGAGGGAACTTCGCGTCGCGCCCGATCCGGCCGGCCATGGCCCTCGCGCGCTTTCCGGCCTCGGCCGAGCGTGTGGTCGGCGCGGCCGCGCCCTGCGTCGAGAAGCGGTCGGCCGCCTAGGCTCAGGCGGCGCGGAGCGCTTCCCAGGCCTTCTGGACGCCGGCCAGCCGTTCTTCGGTGTTGGTCTCGATCTGGGCCTGGGCGTCGAACGAGACGCCGGTCATGTCGCCCCGCCGCCATCGCACGCGCACGTCATAGACGACGCCGCCCAGCAACTGCAGCACCACGAAGCGCGAGGGCAGGGGATAGATCGCCGAAATCTGCAGCCGCGCGCCGCCCTTGCTCAGGTCGACGATCGAGCAGTCGGCCCAGTGGGCCATCTCCTTGCCATAGAACACGCGCGCGCGAAGGCTCGTCGGCTCGCGGGGGTGCTCTCGGCGATCTGTGTAGTCAGGGGCGCTCACGTTGGCATCCTGTCAGGTAAACGCTTTCAGCTGGCTTAATGGCCACGCTTGCCGCTCGACCGCAGCCAAAGCCGAAACCGATGCGATTCCAAAGGCGACGCTTCGTCGCGCCGCCTGAAAAACTTGGGGTGCGAATAGAGATTCCGGGGCGCGCGGCGCCAATCTTCTGTGCATAAGCGCCCGCATGTTGAGCAGGCTCATCAGTGTGCTGGGCGGCCGCGCGCCGGTCCGGTTCGACGACGTGCTGCGCGCCGGGGTCGGCAGTCTGCTGGGGGTGGCTCTAGCCGGGCTGGTCGCGCGGGCGATCTCTGGCGGCGACCTCGGCCTTGGGCCGCTGCTGGTCGGACCGATCGGCGCCTCGGCGGTCCTGCTGTTCGCGGTGCCGGCCAGCCCGCTGGCCCAGCCGCGTTCCGTGCTCGGCGGCAACGTCATCTCTGCGCTGGTTGGCGTGACCTGCGCGATGTTCGTGCCGCAGCCGGCGGTCGCCGCTGCTCTGGCGGTCTCGCTGGCCATCGTGGCGATGATGCTGGCGCGCTGCCTTCACCCGCCGGGCGGCGCCATGGCCCTGACCGCAGTGATCGGCGGTCCGGCGGTCAGCGACCTCGGTTTCGGCTTCGCCCTGGTCCCGGTCGGTCTCTGCTCCTTGCTGCTGGTCATCGCCGCCGTCGGTCTCAACCGTCTGATGGGCCGGTCCTATCCGCACCGCGTGCCCGTCGCCGCCAACCCACACGCCACCAGCGATCTCGCCCCGCAGAGCCGTGTCGGCTACACCGCCGCCGACCTCGATCAGGCCCTGGCCCAGTACGGCGAGTTGCTGGACGTCAGCCGCGAGGACCTCGACGCCCTGTTTCGGCAGGTCGAGCTGGCCGCCCACAAGCGCCTGCACTCGGCGATCCTCTGCGGCGCGATCATGTCGCGCGACGTGATCTCGGTGGACGCCCAGCAGAGCGCGCAGAGCGCTCTGGCCTTCATGAGATCGCACGACCTGCGCACCGTGCCGGTCGTCGACATCCAGGGCAGGGTGGTCGGCATGGTCCGCCGCGCCGAGCTGCAGGCCGCCGGCCAGCGGCCGGTCGAGACCGTGGTCGATCCCTTCGTGCATAAGGTCCGCGAGTCCACGCCCATCGAGGCGCTGCTGCCGTTGCTGTCCAGCGGCGCGGCGCACGAGGCCCTGGTTGTCGATGAAAACCGGGTGCTGATCGGCATCATCACCCAGACCGATCTGCTGGCCGTGCTCTACCGCGCCCACATCGTCGAGACGGTGGTCGCCGAGCGCTCCGCCGCCTGATCGGCGATAACTCGCCAGCAGGACTAGGATTTCCGCTGGTCTGGGCTAGAAACCAGCCTCCGCCCCGTCGTATCGATGACCCTCGTGGGACCAAGCCCCCACGCGTGGGTAGCTCTGTATTTGGAAGGAACCGGCTTTGGATGACGCTCTGCGGCGCGCGGCGCTCGCCTATCACGAGTTTGGACGGCCGGGGAAACTGAGCGTCGAACCCACCAAGCCGATGGCCACCCAGCGCGACCTGGCTCTGGCCTATTCGCCAGGCGTGGCGGCGGCCTGCGAAGCGATCGTCGAAGATCCGGCCTGGGCTGAACGTGTCACCGCCCGCGGCAACCTGGTGGCGGTGATCACCGATGGCACCGCAGTTCTCGGCCTCGGCAACATCGGTCCGCTCGCCTCCAAGCCGGTGATGGAGGGCAAGGCCGTGCTCTTCAAGAAGTTCGCCGGCATCGACGTCTTCGACCTTGAGGTCTCCTCGGCCAATCCCGACCACTTCGTCGAGGTGGTCGCCGCCCTGGAGCCGACCTTCGGCGGCATCAACCTCGAGGACATCAAGGCGCCCGAGTGCTTCTACATCGAGCGCGCTCTGCGCCAGCGGATGAACATCCCGGTCTTCCATGACGATCAGCACGGCACCGCCATCGTCTGCGCCGCGGCTGTCCGCAACGCTCTGACCATCCAGGGCAAGCAGCTCTCCGAGGTGAAGCTGGTCACGTCCGGCGCCGGGGCCGCGGCCCTGGCCTGCGTCGACCTGCTGGTCTCCATGGGCCTGCCTGCCGACAACGTGACCCTGACCGACATCAACGGCGTCGTGCACAAGGATCGCGGCGACCTGACGCCGGAGCTGGCCCGCTACGCCCGCAAGACCGACGCCCGCGCCCTGCCGGACGTGCTGGTCGGCGCCGATATCTTCCTCGGCCTCTCGGCCCCGCGGGTGCTGAAGCAGGAGTGGCTGTCGCTGCTGGCCAAGAGCCCGCTGATCATGGCCCTGGCCAATCCCGAGCCGGAGATCCTGCCCGAGCTGGTCGTCGCCAGCCGTCCCGACGCCATCGTCGCCACTGGCCGGTCCGACTATCCGAACCAGGTCAACAACGTCCTCTGCTTCCCGTTCATCTTCCGCGGCGCCCTCGACGTCGGCGCCACCGAGATCAACGAGGCGATGAAGAAGGCCGCTGCCGAAGCCATCGCCGAACTGGCCCGGGCCGAGGTCAGCGACGTTGTCGCCAGCGCCTATGCCGGCCAGGTCCCGCTGTTCGGCCGCGACTATGTGATCCCCAAGCCGTTCGATCCGCGCCTGATCCTCGAGATCGCACCGGCCGTCGCCAAGGCGGCGATGGACTCCGGCGTCGCCCGCCGCCCGATCGCCGACTTCGAGGCCTATCGCCGCGAACTCGAAGGCTACGTCTATCGTTCGGGCCAGCTGATGCGCCCGGTGTTCGCCCAGGCGCGGGACTGCAAGCGCCGCATCGCCTACGCCGAGGGCGAGGACGAGCGCGTCCTGCGCGGCGTCCAGACCGTCGTCGACGAGCAGCTCGCCCGCCCGGTGCTGATCGGGCATCGCGAGACCATCGAGGCCAAGGTCCGTGAACTGGGTCTGCGCCTGACCCCCGACCGCGACATCGAGATCTTCGATCCCGACTCCGATCCGGCCGTCGAGGAGATTTCGGCCGAGTACCGCGCCATCGTTGAGCGGCGCGGCGTGCCGCCGACCGCCGCCAACCGCCGGGTCGTCACTCGCCCGACCGTGACCGCCGCCATGCTGCTGCGCCGCGGCGTGGTCGACGGCGCCTTGGTCGGCGGCGGCGGCGACTGGTGGCGGCACTTCACCTACGCCACGCCGGTGATCCCGGCGCGGCCGGGGGTCTCGCGGATCTCGGCGCTGTCCGGGGTGATCATGCCCAAGGGCGCGCTGTTCTTCTGCGACACCCACGTCAACGTCGATCCGACCGCCGAGCAGATCGCCGAGTCGACGATCCTGGCGGCTGAGGCGGTGCGCGGCTTCGGCATCACTCCGAAGGTGGCGCTGCTCTCGCACTCCAGCTTCGGCTCGTCGAACTCGCCCTCGGCCCGCAAGATGCGCCAGGCCCTGGCCATCGTCCGCACGCTGGATCCGGGTCTCGAGATCGACGGCGAGATGCACGGCGACGCGGCCCTGAACGAGCAGGTCCGTACTCGCTACATCTCTGGCGGGGCCTTCGCCGGCGACGCCAACCTGCTGATCGCCCCCTCGCTCGACGCCGCCAACATCGCCCTGACCCTGGTCAGCGCGGTGACCGAGGGCATCGAGGTCGGCCCCCTGCTGCTCGGCCTTTCCAAGCCGCTGCACGTGCTCAGCCCGACGGCGACGGCCCGCGGCATCGTCAACATGACCGCCCTGGTGGCCAGCCAGGCCGCGGCCCAGGCCTGACGACGACGGGAGGCGCGCTGCTGCGCGTCTCCCGCCCGCAGTGTGGCCGTTTAGCTCTACCCGGACGGGGCGAAGCCTGCGCTAGTCCGTGCGCGTCCAATTCGGGAGAGTCGCGCCAGTGCCTCTAGAGCTTCCTCCGCTCGTCGACACCGTCGTTGTCGAGGCCGCCCGGCTGCCGCCGTCGCCGACCGACAAGGCGTTCGCGATCGTCACCATCGACAGCGAGGCCATCGCCACCGCGCCGCGCCTGGATGAGGCGCTGACCGCGACGCCGGGCGTGCAGCTGTTCCGCCGGACCTCCAGCCAGGCCTCCAACCCGACCACCCAGGGGATCAGCGTCCGCTCGATCGCCGGCTCTGGGGCCAGCCGCGCGCTGGTGCTGCTCGACGGCGTCCCTCAGAACGACCCGTTCGGCGGCTGGGTGCTGTGGACCGGTCTGCCGACCATCGCGGTTGAACAGGCCCAGATCGTGCGCGGCGCGGGCGCGGGGCCCTACGGCGCCGGCGCGCTGACCGGGACCATCCAGCTATCCGAGCGTACCCGCGTCCCCAGCGGCGGCGAGTACGAAGTGTACGGCGGCGAACGTGGCCTGGCCGGCGCCGCCGCGGCCGGCGCCGTCGGCGACCTCTTCATGGCCGCGGCGACCGAGCGCAGCGACGGCTGGATCCCGCTGGGCGCAGGGCGCGGCGCGGCCGACACCGAGCTCTACTATCGCGGCCTCGGCGGCGCGCTGCGTTGGACGCCGCAGCTCGGCGACCAGCAGCTGGCCGTGCGCCTTTCGGGCTATCAGGAAAAGCGCGGCGCGGGTCTGGTCGGCGCCGACTCCCGCGCCACTGGCGCGACCCTCTCGGCGACCCTGGTCGACCAGCCGGAGGGCGAGGGAACAGGCTGGCGCCTGCAGGGTTGGGTCAAGCGCTCGGACTTCGAGAACCGCTCGGCCGCCGTGGCCGCCGGCCGCAACACCACCACCCCGGCCAGCGAGCAGTACGCGACCCCGGCGATGGGCTATGGCTTCACCGCCGCCTGGCGCCGTGACGCGGCTGACGGAGGCTGGGAAGTCGGCGCCGACGCCCGTATCTTCGACGGCGAGACCCGCGAGAAGTTCCGCTACATGGCCGGGGCCTTCACCCGTGATCGCGTCGCCGGCGGAACCCAGTCGGTGCTCGGCGCCTATGGCGAGGCTTACCGCAATCTCGGCGACTGGCTGCTGACCGGCGGGGTGCGGATCGACCGCTGGGCCACCTATGACGGCCATCGCACCGAACGTGACGCCGCGAGCGGCGCGGTGACCCTCGATAACCGTCCCAGCGATCGCGACGGCTGGCTGCCGACCGGACGGCTCGGCGCGCGCTACAGCGTCTCGGACGACCTCTACCTGCGCGGCGCCGCCTATGCCGGCTTCCGCCCAGCCACGCTCAACGAGCTCTACCGTCCGTTCCGGGTCGGCAACGACGTCACCGAGGCCAACGCCGGCCTGGAACCCGAAAAGCTCTACGGCGTCGAGCTCGGCGTCGGCTCGGAGGGCGACCTGCGTTGGGACGTCACGGTGTTCGCCAACCGATTGGAGGCGGCGGTGACCAACGTCACCATCGGCTTCGGACCAGGGACCTTCCCGATCGCTGGGTTCATCCCGGCGGGCGGCGTGCTGCGCCAGCGCCAGAACGCGGGCGAGGTCGAGGCCTATGGCGTGGAGGCCGAGATCGAACGCCGCTGGGAGAGCGTCTCCCTGCGCCTGGCCGGAGCCTATACCGAAGCCGAGGTCGACGGCGGCTCGGCCGCACCCCAGCTGACCGGCCTGCGCCCGGCCCAGACCCCGCGGCTCACCGCGGCGGGGGAGGCGATCTGGCGTCCGCTCGACGTCCTTAGCCTGCGGGCCAGCGTGCGCTACGAAGGCAACCGCTACGACGACGACCTCAACACCCGCGAACTCTCGGCCGCGACCGAGGTCGATCTGCGGGCCGACTGGTCGGTGTCGCGCGCCGTGACGCTCTACGCCGCCGCCGACAACCTGTTCGACGCCAAGATCGAGACCGCCCAGACCGGCGACGGCCTGGAAAGCTACGACCAGCCGCAGACCTTCCGCGTCGGGTTGATCCTGCGGCGCTAGGCGGCTTCGCCCCAGTCGCGGCTGATCGCCAGCGCCGCTAGGGTGCAGATCGCGCCGGACAGCAGGTAGGCGCCGACCGACCATAGGCCAAAGCGGGTGGCCAGCAGCAGCGCCACGAGCGGGGCGAAGCCCGCGCCGATCAACCAGGCGGAGTTGGCGACGATCGCCGCGCCCGTATAGCGGTGCTCGGGCGTGAACTTGCTGTTGACGATGCCCGAGGACTGGCCGAACGCCAGCCCCAGCAGCACGAAGCCGACCAGCATGTAGAACACCTCGCCGACCGGCCCGGCGTTCAGCAGCTGGGGCGCAAAGCCGCTATAGGCGCCGATCAGCACCGCCGAGACGCCGAGCAGCGCGCGACGCCCGACGCGGTCGGCGATCACGCCGGAAGCGATCACCGCGCCCACGCAGACGATCGCGCCGACGCCTTCGATGATCAGGAAGCGGATCGGGGGTTCGTCGGCGAACAGGGTCACGTAGGAGAGCGGGAACACCGTCACCAGGTGGAACAGCGCGAAGCTGGCCAGGGTGGCGAGCGCGCCCAGCGCGATGGTGCGCCACTCGGCGAACACGGTGGCGAACGGCGGCGAGGGCTGGAGGTCACGGGTCTCGAAAAGCCGCTGGAATTCCGGCGTGGCGACGATCCGCAGGCGGGCGAACAGGGCCACGACATTGATCGCCAGGGCGACGAAGAACGGATAGCGCCATCCCCAGTTCAGGAAGTCGTCGGCCGGCAGCACGTAGAGGAAGTAGCCGAACAGCGCCGCAGCCACGAGCAGGCCCAGCGGCGCGCCGAGCTGCGGGATCATCGCGTACCAGCCGCGCCGTTCGCGCGGCGCGTTCAGCGCCAGCAGCGAGGGAAGGCCGTCCCAGGCGCCGCCCAGCGCCATGCCCTGCGTGAAGCGGAACAGCGCCAGCAGCGCCGCCGACCACACCCCGACCTGATGATAGCTGGGCAGCAGCGCCATCGCCATGGTCGAGCCCCCCAACAGGAAGAGCGCGAGGGTCAGCTTCACGCCGCGCCCGTGGCGGCGGTCGAGCGCAGTGAACAGCAGCGTCCCGAACGGCCGGCCGACGAAAGCCAGGGCGAAGATGGCGAACGCGTAGAGCGTTCCGGTGACCGGATCGACGTACGGAAACACCACTGACGGGAACACCAGCACCGAGGCGATTGCATAGACGAAGAAGTCGAAGAACTCGCTGGTCCGGCCGATGATCACGCCGATTGCAATTTCGCCGGGAGCCACACGGTGCTCTCGTGCGTTGATCAGCGCAGCGTCGCGCTCCAGCGGCGTTGACGTCGATGACGCGGTGACCGGCCCGACCATGCTGCTGATCTCCTATGTCCCTCTGCGTTTCCGAATGGCGGTCGGGCCTTCAGCCGGCTCGCACCCACCCTTGGCTTGAGAGCGGAAGCACGATGCCGCGACAAGGCAATGGCCAATGGGCGAGATCGTTCCCAAGAGGATGGGGGAAGCCGGCGGCCGTGCTGCTCGCGCCGTTGCTGCTGCTTCTGGCCGGATGTTCTCGCGATGTGCTCGATCCGGCCGGCGACATCGCCGTCCAGCAGCGCAACCTGATCTACACCTCGACCGGCCTCATGCTGCTGATCATCGTGCCGGTGATCGTGCTGATCATCGTGTTCGCCTGGCGCTATCGGGCCGGCAACCGCGAGGCGACCTACGATCCTGACTTCGACCACTCGACGTCGCTCGAGCTGGCCATCTGGGCCGGGCCGCTGCTGATCATCATCGCCCTGGGCGCCCTGACCTGGTCGAGCACGCACCTGCTTGATCCGTTCCGCCCGCTGGACCGCATCGCCGCCGGCAAGCCGACGGTCGCCGGCGAGGCGCCGCTGACCGTCCAGGTGGTGGCGATGGATTGGAAATGGCTGTTCATCTACCCCGAGCAGGGGATCGCCACGGTCAACGAACTGGTCCTGCCGGTCGATCGCCAGGTGCGTTTCGACATCACCTCGACCAACATGATGAACACCTTCTACGCCCCGACCCTGGCGGGGATGGTCTATGCGATGCCCGGCATGCGCAGCCAGCTGCACGCCGTCCTCAACCGACCCGGCGATTACGAAGGCTTCTCGGCCAACTACAGCGGTGAGGGCTTCTCGGACATGCGCTTCAGGCTGCGCGGCGTCGACGCCGCCGGCTTCGAGACCTGGGTCGTCCAGACCAAGTCCGCGGCCGCGCTCAGCACCCCAGCCTATCTCGCCCTCGCGAAACCGAGCGAGAAGGTGCCGCCCGCCTACTTTGGTTCAGTCGAGCCGGACCTCTTCCATCGCGTGCTGAACCGCTGCGTGCCGCCGGGCACGCCCTGCATGCACGAGGTCATGGCGAAGGACCGCCAGAAGGGCGGCTCGCACGTCTCGCATGGCGCCCAGCCCGCCGCGCCGCCGCCGGCGCCCGCAAAGCCCGCGCCGGCCGCTCCGCACCCTCACGACACGTCCTTCCTCGAACCCGGCGCGCCCACGGCGCTCGGATGAGCCGGAGATAGACATGCACGAGCAGACCTTCTGGACGATGCTGTTCGGCCGGCTGTCGTGGGAATCCATACCGCTCCACGAGCCGATCCTGCTGGGCACCTTCATCGTCGTGGTGCTGCTCGGCCTGGGGATCCTGGCGGCGGTGACGCGCTATCGGCTGTGGGGCTGGCTCTGGCATGAGTGGCTGACCAGCGTCGACCACAAGAAGATCGGCATCATGTACATGATCCTCGGGATCATCATGCTGCTGCGGGGGTTTGCGGACGCCCTGATGATGCGCGCCCAGCAGGCGATCGCGTTCGGCGGTGCGGAGGGCTATCTGCCGGCCCACCACTACGATCAGATCTTCACCGCCCACGGCACGATCATGATCTTCTTCGTGGCGATCCCGCTGATCGTCGGGCTGGTCAACTTCGTCATGCCGCTGCAGATCGGCGCGCGGGACGTGGCGTTTCCGTTCCTCAACAATCTGAGCTTCTGGCTGACCGTCGCCGGCGCGGTGCTGGTGATGATCTCGCTGTTCGTGGGCGAGTTCTCGCGCGGCGGGTGGCTGAACTACGTGCCGGTCGCCAACATCCAGAACAGTCCGGACACCGGGCCGGACTACTACCTATGGGCCCTGCAGATAGCCGGGGTCGGCACGACCCTATCGGCCATCAACATGGTCACCACCATCATCAAGATGCGCGCCCCGGGCATGACGATGATGAAAATGCCGGTGTTCTGCTGGACCGCCCTGTGCAGCAACGTCCTGGCGATCGCCATCTTCCCGGTGCTGACCGGAGCCTTCGCGCTGCTGATGCTCGACCGCTACGTCGGGATGAACTTCTTCACCAACGACCTCGGCGGCAACCCGATGATGTACTGGAACCTGGTGTGGATCTGGGGGCATCCGGAAGTTTACGTCCTGGTCCTGCCGGCGTTCGGGATCTTCTCCGAGATCACTTCGACCTTCTCGGGCAAGCGTCTCTTCGGCTACTCCTCGATGGTCTACGCCACGGTGGTCATCACCATCCTGTCGTACCTCGTCTGGCTGCACCACTTCTTCACGATGGGATCAGGGGCGAGCGTCAACTCGTTCTTCGGCATCGCCACCATGGTGATCTCGATCCCGACGGGTGCGAAGATCTTCAACTGGCTATTTACGATGTACCGCGGCCGCATCCGTTTCGAGCTGCCGATGATGTGGGTCGTGGCGTTCATGCTGACCTTCGTGGTCGGCGGGATGACCGGGGTGCTGCTGGCCGTGCCGCCGGCCGACTTCGTGCTGCACAACAGCCTGTTCCTGGTCGCCCACTTCCACAACGTGATCATCGGCGGCGTGGTCTTCGGGCTCTTCGCCGGCATGGTCTACTGGTTCCCCAAGGCGTTCGGCTTCAAGCTCGATCCCTTCTGGGGCAAGATCTCGTTCTGGGGCTGGGTGATCGGCTACTGGGTCGCCTGGACGCCGATCTACGTGGTCGGGCTGATGGGCACCACGCGGCGGGTTCGCCACTTCGACGATCCCTCGCTGCAGATCTGGTTCGTGATCGCCGGTATCGGCGCCCTGATCATCCTGGTCGGCATCCTCGCCTTCGTGATCCAGATCGCCGTCAGCATCCGCAACCGCGAGGCGCTGCGCGACACCACCGGCGATCCCTGGGACGGCCGGACCCTGGAGTGGTCGACCACCTCGCCGCCGCCGCCCTACAACTTCGCCTTCACCCCCCGGGTCCACGACCTCGACGCCTGGTACGACATGAAGGCGCTCGGCCACGCGCCGCCGGCTGAGGGCTTCCGCCCGATCCACATGCCGCGCAACACCGGGGCAGGGGTGATCATCTCGGCCCTGGCCCTGGTGCTGGGCTTTGCGATGATCTGGTACATCTGGTGGCTGGCGGCGCTCAGCTTCGTGGCGCTGCTGGTCTATTCGATCGCCCACACCTTTAACTACGACCGCGACTACTACGTGCCGGCCGAGGAAGTGGCGCGGATCGAAGGCGCGCGTACAGCGCCGGGAGCGGCCTGACATGGCGCGCGAAACACTCGAAGCCGCGCCGGCGGTGAACCCGACCTACTACCTCGTCGAGGAAGACGAGCACCACGCCGCCAGCGGCGGCGGCACGCTGCTCGGCTTCTGGATCTACCTGATGAGCGATGCGCTCATCTTCGCCACCCTGTTCGCCACGTACGGGGTCGTCTCGGGCAATTTCGCCGGCGGCCCGTCCCCGCGCGAGATCTTCGAGCTGCCGCTGGTCGCGCTCAACACCGCCATGCTGCTGTTCTCCTCGATCACCTTCGGCATGGGGATGATCGACATGGAGTCCGGCCGCACACGCGCGACCCTGGGCTGGTTGGCGGTGACCGCGCTGTTCGGCTTCGCCTTCATCAGCATCGAACTCTACGAGTTCGCCAGCCTGATCGCCGAGGGCGCCACGCCGCAGCGTTCGGCCTTCCTGTCCGGGTTCTTCACCCTGGTCGGGACCCACGGCCTGCACGTCACCTTCGGCCTGATCTGGATCGCGGTGATGATGGTCCAGATCGGCCAGCGCGGCCTGATCCCGGAGAACCGCCGCCGGCTGATCTGCCTGGGCATGTTCTGGCATCTGCTCGACGTCGTGTGGATCGGCGTCTTCACCTTCGTCTACCTGCTCGGAGTCCTGCGGTGAACGCATCAGACAATCACGTGCACGGCCATGGCGACACCCACGGCCACGGGACGCGGCGGGACTATCTGATCGGCTTTGCGCTGTCGGCGGTGCTCACCGCCGCGCCGTTCTGGCTGGTGATGACCGGGGCGCTGGGCGACCCGCGGCTGACGGCGGGCTGGATCATCGCGCTCGCCTTCATCCAGATCGTCGTCCACACGATCTTCTTCCTGCACGTGAACACCCAGGCCGAGGGCGGCTGGACCTTGCTCGCCCTGCTGTTCACCCTGGTGATGGTGGCCATCGTCATCAGCGGCTCGCTGTGGATCATGTACCACCTCAACAGCAACATGATGTCGATGCCGATGCCGCCCGAGGCCGCAGCCGCCTCGTCATGAAGCGGCGGCTGTTCGCCCTGCTCTGCCTGTTGCTGGCGGCCGGTTTCATGGCGCTGGGCGTGTGGCAGCTCGAGCGGCGCGTCTGGAAGCTCGATCTCATCGCCCGTGTCGAATCCCGCATCCACGCGCCGCCGCGCCCGCTGACGGACCTGACGGTCTTCAGCGACGCCGACGCCTACACGCGCGTGCGGCTGACAGGGACGTTCCAAAACGACCGTGAGACCCTGGTGCAGGCCCTGACCGAGCGCGGGGCGGGCTGGTGGGTGGTGACGCCGCTTCGCACGCCAGGCGGGACGGTGCTGGTCAATCGCGGCTTCGTGCCGGCGCAGTTCCGCGATCCAACGACTCGCCCTGCGCCCGGAAGGACCGTCGAGGTCGTCGGGCTGCTCCGCGCCAGCGAACCGGGGGGAGGGTTCCTGCGCCGCAACGATCCGACCTCCAACCGCTGGTACTCGCGCGACGTCGCCGCCATCGCCCGGGCCCGCGGGCTGGAGCAGGCCGCGCCGTTCTTCGTCGATGCGGAGGCGGGCTCGGGCTATCCGATCGGCGGGCTGACGGTGGTGGCGTTCCGCAACGCTCACCTGGCCTACGCCTTGACCTGGTTCGGGCTGGCGGCGCTGAGCCTGGCCGGCGCGGCGATCGTCTGGCGTTCAGGCGTCGGCCGGCGCGGCGAACCCGCCCGCGCCGTCTAGCGAGGGGTAAGTCCAACCAATTTCTGAGGAAATGGTGGGTGCAGTAGGATTCGAACCTACGACCCGCTGATTAAGAGTCAGCTGCTCTACCAACTGAGCTATGCACCCGTAACCGTTACGCCGTAAGGCTTTGCGGTTGTTTCCCTGGCCGGCCCGAAGAGCGTTTCGCTCGCGGCCCCGCTGGGGAGGCGTCCTGTTAGCGAGTCTCGATCTGCGTTGCAAGCGTCTTTGTCATCCGGCCGGCATCGGACGGAACGTGTAGGGCCCGGTGTGGCCGATATAGTGGTCGAACAGGGTCCAGATCTTCCCGCCCAGCGCCCGCCAGCGATGGCAGAACGAGACATCTTCGCTCATCGCCACGCCGTTCTCATCGGCCAGCGGCTCGAAGCACTGCAGCACGTTCTTGAGGTTCTGGTAGCCGTAGTAGCTGCCCTCGGCGCTGCGATAGAGCGACGGGTCGGCGGCGCGCATCTGCTCGAACACTTCGCGCTTGATCAGCATCAGCCCGGTCGGCGCCGTCTTGGCCTCGTAGAACTCGCCCTTGATCGCGTGCGGCTCGACCAGGTCCACCGGATAGCTGAGCGCGGCGGCGAAGGCGGTGTTCGGATCGTCGTGCTTGCGGGAGGCGGCGTGGAACGCCGCCACGTTCAAGGTCCGCTGCGGATAGATTCCCGCGACCACCGGCTCGTTCAGCGCGATCATCTTTTGCACCACGCCGGCCGGGAAGCTGACGTCGGCGTCGACGAACAACAGGTGCGTATGGTCGGTCTCCAGCACGCGGCTGGCCAGCAGGTTGCGCGCGGTCGAGATGATCACGGCCTTGGTCGATTCCCAGCCCATGGCCGCGCCCAGCATCGCCTGCAGCTCCAGCATGCTGCGGGTGTACTGGCCGGTCACCTGGCCGTTGTAGGTGGGCGTTCCGACCAGAATTTTCATGTGCATGGTCCCTTGCTAGGCCAGCGGCAACTTAGGCAAGTTCACGTCGAGGTCGAGCGGTTTGCACGACGACGATCAGTGGGGGTTTTCATGGCGAGGCGCGACCTCACCGGGGCGGTGGATTTCGGCTATCTCGAAGGCTTCACGGCCGGTGACGGCGACGTGATCGACGAGGTGCTCAGCCTGTTCCGCGAACAGGCGGCGATCTGGGCCACGCTCCTCGACCCAGCCTCGGAGGGCTGGCGCGACGCCGTGCACACCATCAAGGGGGCCGCCCGCGGCGTGGGGGCGTTCCAGCTCGGCGACGCTTGCGCGCACGCCGAGGCCGCGGGCCCCGGCGCGCTGGATGGGGTCAAGGACGCGCTCGATGCGGCGCTGGCCGACGTCGCGGCCTACGCCCACGAGCGGGCGCTTCAGTCGTTACGCACGCCGCGCAGCTGATCCCAGACGCCGAACTCGTAGGCGATGCAGCGGTCGACCAGCGTCCGCCAGACCGGCTCGGCGATCTCTTCGGACAGTCCGGCCTCGCGGGCCGCGGCCTTGACCTTGGTCACCACGTCCTCGATCCGCGCGGTGTCCAGCACCGTGTGGCGCTCGGACTTGATACGGGCAGCGGCGTCCATGTAGCGCTGGCGCTCGGCCAGCATCAGAACAAGCGCGCGGTCCAAAGCATCGACGCCCTTGCGGACGTCGAGCATGGTCTCGCAGTCGGCCGGCAAGGGCCGCTCATCAACAACGATTTTCATGGCCGCTTAGGACTAAATCCCGGCCCCGTTGTCCAGGCTTCTTAGCGCAGCTTCGTGGGCTTCGGCCTCGGCCGCGATCCAGTTGATGAACGCCTTGACCTGCGGCAGGCGGCCCTTGGCCTTCGGATGGACGACGTAATAGGCGAAGTCGACCGCCGTCGCGATCTGCAGCGGGGCGACCAAGCGGCCGGCGTCCAGGTCGGCCTGGGCCAGGGTGCGCTTGGCCAGCGCCACGCCGCGGCCGTTGACCGCCGCCTCAATCACCAGGCTCGACTGGTTGAACCGTGGGCCGCGGGCGCCGTCGATGCCGCGCAGGCCGCGGGCGGCCAGCCACATGGTCCAATCGGGGCACGAATCGTCGGGCTCGGGCGAGCCGTCGTGCAGCAGGATGTGGTTGGCCAGATCGGCTGGTTCGTTCAGCGGGATGCTGGCCGCAAGTTCCGGAGAAAGCACGGGAATCACGGTTTCGCCGATCAGTCGGCGGACCTCCAGGCCCGGGTAGCGGCCGGCCCCGTAGCGGATCGCGACGTCGACCTCGCCGGCGGTCAGGTCGACCAGTTCCAGGCCGGCGGACAGCCACACGTCGACCTGCGGGTGCAGCTCCTCGAATCGGCCCAGCCGCGGCACCAGCCACTTGGCGGCGAACGACGGCGCGGCGGTCAGCGTCAGGCGCCGCCCGTCCACGGCCGCGGTCAGCATCGAGGCGGCTTCGGCCAAGCGGTCGAACGCCTCGCGCAGGGCGGGCAGGGCGGTCTGCGCCGCGTCGGTCAGCAGCAGGCCTTTTGGCGTGCGCTTGAACAGGGCCGCACCGACATAGTCCTCCAGGTTCTGGATTTGCTGGCTGACGGCCCCCGGCGTAACGGACAGTTCGTCCGCCGCCCGAGAAAAATTCAGGTGCCGCGCAGCCGCCTCGAACGCCCGTAGGGCGTTGAGTGGCGGCAATCGGCGGCGCTCCGCGTTACGCTCCATCGAGTTTTCCTGACACCCCCGGCAGAAGTCCTTGGGTTGCGAATTGGCGCTTTCACGACCAATTTGCAACCGTTCGCCGAGGTATTGGCCCTTTTCGTCGGCGGATTATGTGGCGGGGCGGGTGCAAGCCCGTCCCGCTCTCACATTCAAGCTCTGGCGTTTAGAGAACCTAAAAACAATGCCTCACCGCAAGCCCAAAAACGAGAGCGGCCAGCGTCTCGTCGTGCTGGGCGGGGCGCGCCGTCGCGCGACCGGCGCGGTCTGGCTGGTGGGCGCAGGTCCCGGCGACCCCGAGCTGCTGACCATCAAGGCGCTGAAGGCGTTGCAGGCCGCCGAGGTCGTCGTGCACGACGGGCTGGTCACCGACGAGATCCTGGATCTGGCCCCGGCCTCGGCCCGGCGCATCAGCGTCGCCAAGCGCAAGTCGCGCCACTCCTACGCCCAGGACGAGATCAACCGCATGCTCGTCGCCTTCGCCCAGGAGGGCTTGAAGGTCGTGCGGCTGAAGGGCGGCGATCCGTTCATCTTCGGTCGTGGCGGCGAGGAGCTGGAGGCTTGCCGTGAGGCCGGCGTCGAATGCCACGTGGTGCCCGGAGTCACCGCGGCCCTGGCGGCCAGCGCCGACGCCGGCGCGCCGCTGACCCATCGCGGCTCGGCCCAGGCCGTCACCTTCGTCACCGGCCACGCCGCCGCGGGCAGCGAGCCGGATCTGGACTGGGGAAGCCTGGCCAAGGCCAACCAGACCGTCGTGATCTACATGGGCGTCTCCACCGCGGCGGGCATCGCCGCCCGGCTGATCGGCGCTGGCCGCGCCGGCTCGACCCCGGCCCTGGTGGTCGAGAACGCCAGCCGCCCGGACGAGCGCCGCATCGTCACCACCCTGGCCGAGCTGCCGGCCGCCGCCGAGCAGGTCGCTGGCCCGGCTCTGCTGATCGTCGGCGAGGCTATGGCCTTGGCCAAGGCTTCCAGCGATACCGCCGTCTTCGAATCGAAACTTGAGTTGCGTGTGAAATGAAAGCCCTGACCGGAAATCGCCTGACCGACGGCGAAGTCGTCTTCTGGAAGGCTGGGGCCTGGGTCGAGCGCTTCGCCGACGCCGAGCTCTTCGAGTCCGCCGAGGCCGGCGAGGCCGCTGAAGCGCACGCCAAGACCGAGCAGACGGTGATTGTCGATCCCTACCTGATCGACCTGATCGAAAGCGAAGGCCTGTGGGCGCCGGTCAGCTACCGCGAGCGCCTGCGCGCGCTTGGCCCCACGAACCACCTGCACCACGGCAAGCAGGCCGAAGGCGGAGCCGCCATCGAGGCCCTGCAGCATGCGTCCGGCGCCGCCCGCTCCAAGGGCCGCGTCAATCTGATCAAGCGTTAGAGAGGGGAGGGCCATGTACCAGTACGACACCCTCGATAAGGAATTCCTGGCCGACCGCGCCGCCGAGTTCCGCGAACAGGTGGTCCGGCGTCTGGCCGGCGAGATCACCGAGGACCAGTTCAAGCCGATCCGGCTGATGAACGGCCTGTACCTGCAGCTGCACGCCTACATGCTGCGCGTGGCGATCCCCTACGGCTCGCTGAACCCGACCCAGCTGCGTGTGCTGGCCGACATCGGCCGCACCTACGACAAGGGCTACGGCCACTTCACCACCCGCCAGAACCTGCAGTTCCATTGGATCAAGCTGGCCGATACGCCGGATATCCTGGACCGGCTGGCGGCGGTGGACATGCACGCCATCCAGACCAGCGGCAATTGCATCCGCAACACCACCGCCGACCCCTATTCGGGCGCCACCGCCGAAGAGGTCGACGATCCGCGCGTCTGGTCCGAGGCGATCCGCCAGTGGTCCAGCCTGCACCCGGAATTCTCGTTCCTGCCGCGTAAGTTCAAGATCGCCATCACCGGCGCCGCCAAGGACCGCACGGCCGCCAAGGTTCACGACATCGGCCTGATGATGCGCCGCGGCCGCGACGGCGTGCTGGGCTTCGAGGTCATCGTCGGCGGCGGCCTGGGCCGCACGCCCTTCGTCGGCCCGACGATCAAGGAGTTCCTGCCGGCCAACCGCCTGGTCTCGTACCTGGAAGCGATCCTGCGCGTCTTCAATCGCCACGGTCGCCGAGACAACAAGTACAAGGCCCGCATCAAGATCCTGGTCGCCGCGCTCGGCGCCGAGGAATTCGGCCGCCAGGTCGAAGAGGAATGGGCCAAGATCGGGCCGGAGAGCGACCTGCCGGACACCGAGATCGCCCGCATCCGCGGCGCTTTCGCCGCGACCGCCTTCGACACCCTGGTCAACCGCTCGGAAGTGTTCGAGGCCGCCAAGGCCGCCGACCTGGGCCTGGCCCGCTTCGCGCGCAACAACCTGCGTGAGCACAAGCGCGCCGGCTACACCATCGTCGAGATCTCGCTGAAGGCGATCGGCGAGACCCCCGGCGACGCCACTTCCGACCAGATGGACGTGGTCGCCGACCTGGCCGAGCGCTACGGCCAGAACGACATCCGCGTCACCCACGAGCAGAACCTGGTGCTGCCGCACGTGAAGCTGGACGACGTGCCGGCGCTCTATGCGGCGCTGAACGCGGCCGGTCTGGCGACGCCGAACGTCAATCTGATCACCGACATGATCGCCTGCCCGGGGCTCGACTACTGCGCCCTGGCCAACGCCCGGGCGATTCCGATCGCTCAGGACATCGCCCGCACCTTCGCCGACCAGGATCGGGCCGAACTGATCGGCGAGCTGAAGATCAAGATCAGCGGCTGCATCAACGCCTGCGGCCACCACCACGTCGGCCACATCGGCATCCTGGGCGTCGATAAGAAGGGCGAGGAGTTCTACCAGCTCACCCTCGGCGGCTCGGGGGCGGAGGACGCCGCCGTCGGCTCCATGCTTGGCCCGGCCCTGCCGGCCGACCGCGTGGCGCCCGCCATCGACACCCTGGTCGAGGTCTATCTGCGCGAACGCCAGGGGCAGGAGCGCTTCCTCGACACCTTCCGCCGCACCGGCGTCGTTCCCTTCAAGGAGGCCGTCTATGCCGACGCGAATTAAGCTGACGGACGGCCAGTTCTCGCTGGTTGAGGATCCCTACACCCACGTCTCGGATGACGAGGACCTGGTCCGCGGCGACCTGATCATCTCGCTGACCCGGTTCCAGAGCGAGGGCGAACGCCTGCTCGCCGAGGGCCGCTCGGTCGGCGTGCGGCTGGAGCCGGCCGAAGAGGTCGAGGTCCTGGCCTACGACCTGCCGCGCATCGCCCTGGTCGCTGTGGCCTTCCCGAAGTTCAACGACGGCCGCGCCTATACCGCCGCGCGCCTGCTGCGCGAGCGCTACGGCTTCACTGGCGAGGTCCGCGCGGTCGGCGACGTCCTGCGTGAGCAGGCCGGGTTCATGGTCCGGGTCGGCTTCGACGCCTTTGAGCCGGCCGACGGCTCGACCCCCGAACAGTGGGCCCACACCGCTCACCGTCAACGTCACGTCTATCAGCGCGCGGCCGACCGCCGTGCGCCGGCCTTCGCCGAAAGGGAGTGAGCTGACCATGGCTTTCGATCAGTTGGAGCGTCCGACCTTGGCGGCCCGGCTCGACGCCGAGCTGCGCCACGCCCATCCGGCCACGGTGCTGGAATCGGCGGTCGAGGCGTTCGGCGACAAGCTGGCCCTGGTCTCGTCCTTCGGGGCGGAGTCCGCGGTGCTGCTGCACATGATCTCGAAGATCAAGCGCGACGTCCCGGTGCTGTTCCTCGATACCGGCATGCTGTTCGGCCAAACGCTCGACTATCGAAAGAACCTGGCCGCGCGGCTCGGCCTGACCGACGTGCGTGACCTGCGCCCCGCCTACAACGATCTGGCGCTCGCCGATCCCAACGCCAAGCTCTGGCAGACCGACACCGACGCCTGCTGCGAGGTCCGCAAGGTCGTCCCGCTAGACAAGGCGCTGACCGAGTTCGACGGCTGGATCACCGGTCGCAAGCGCTTCCACGGCGGCGACCGCCTGTCGCTGCCGGTGGTCGAGCAGGCCGATGGCCAGGTGAAGTTCAATCCGCTGGCCAACTGGGGCAAGGCCGAGCTGGACGCCTACATGCTCGATCATGAGCTGCCCGCCCATCCGCTGGTCGCGCAAGGGTTCCCCTCGATCGGCTGCTGGCCGTGCACCAAGCCGGTGGAGGAGGGCCAGGACGTCCGCGCCGGTCGCTGGGCCGGGCAGGACAAGACCGAATGCGGCATCCATGTCGCCCGCGCCCCGGGCGCTGTCGACAATGTCGGCGGCGACATCTGATCGCGGCGTTGCTAAGTACGCACCAACCTCATCAGCGGCTAGAATGCCGCTGATCATTCGGTAGCCAAAGATCCATCATGACTGACGTAATCGCTCCGGCCCCGGCCGCATCCAAGGCGCGCGGCGCCTTCATGGTCGAAACCGTGACTTGGGTTCAGCACTGGACCGACGAACTGTTCTCGTTCCGCACCACCCGCGATCCCGGCCTGCGCTTCTCGTCGGGCCAGTTCGTGATGGTCGGCCTCGAGGTCGAGGGCAAGCCGCTGGTGCGCGCCTATTCGATCGCCAGCCCGTCGTGGCACGACGAACTCGAGTTCTATTCGATCAAGGTCGCCGACGGTCCGCTGACCTCGCGCCTGCAGAAGATCAAGGTCGGCGACGAGGTGCTGATCGGCAAGAAGCCGACCGGCACCCTGGTGCTGGACGGCCTCAAGCCCGGCAAGCGGCTCTACATGGTCGGCACCGGCACGGGCCTGGCCCCCTGGCTGTCGCTGGCCCGCGACCCGGAGGTCTATGACCGCTTCGACGAAGTGATCGTCACCCACACCGTGCGCAACGTCTCGGACCTGAACTACGCCGAGCTGTTCGAGAAGGACCTGCGCGAGGACGAGATCCTCAGCGAGGTGATCGGCGACAAGCTGCGCTACTATCCGACCGTGACCCGCGAGCCGTTCCGCACCCAGGGCCGGATCACCGACCTGATCACCTCGGGCAAGATCTTCGAGGATCTCGGCGTTCCGCCGCTGGACCCGGCGGTTGACCGCCTGATGCTCTGCGGCGGCCCCTCGGTCCTGGCCGACCTCAAGACCCTGCTGGTCGAGCGCGGCTACGAAGAAGGCTCGCTCGCCGCTCCCGGCGATTTCGTGCTGGAAAAGGCCTTCGTCGAGACCTAACGCGCCGGTCAGGCGCTCTCGAACAGGTTCAGCTGGTCGCTGCGTTCGGCCAGCTGCGCCTTCATGATGCAGATCAGCCCGTCCGGCGCGTAGGTCGTCGACGCCGAGCCGCGCAGTTCGCCGCGCAGCCCGCGCTCGATCAGCCGGCTGCCGAACCCTTTTCGCGTTGGCGGCGTCACGGGCGGGCCGCCGGCTTCAGCCCAGGTGACGGTCAGCGCCGGGCCTTCGAGCATCCAGGTCAGTTCGACCCGTCCCTGGGTAACCGACAGCGCCCCGTATTTCACGGCGTTGGTCGCCAGCTCGTGGAAGATCAGCGCCATCGAGAGCGCCGCGCCGGGCGCCAGCCACGCCGCCGGGCCGTCGATGTGGATCTGGCCGGTGGTTGCGCCCGCAAACGGCCCCAGCGCCCGTTCGGCGACGTCGCGAAGCTCCGCCCCATGCCAGCGCTCGCGGGTCAGCACGTCGTGGGCCTGCGATAGGCCCAGCAGCCGCGCTTCGAGCTTTTCGTACACGACGTCCGGATCGCTCTCGCCGCGCAGGGTCTGCGAGGCCATCGACTGCACAGTGGCCAGGGTGTTCTTCACCCGGTGGTTCAGCTCGTTGATCATCAACCGCAGTTGGCCCTGATAGCGCTTCTGCTCGGCCTCGGCCTGCTTGCGCGCGCCGATGTCGTCGATGATCGAGATGAAGTAGTCGGGCTCGCCGGCGCCGTTGCGCACCAGTGCGACGGTCAGGTTGTTCCAGATCACCTCGCCGCCCTTGGCGATGTAGCGCTTCTCCAGCGAGTAGGTCTCGATGTCGCCTGCCAACAGCGCCCTGGTGAGCGTGATGTTGGAGTTCAGATCGTCTGGATGAGTGATCTGCTGGAAGTTCATGTCGGTCAGCTCTGCGCGGCTGTAGCTCAGCATGCTGCAGAAGCGGTCGTTCACCTCCAGCAGCCGCCCGTCGGGGGCGACACGAGCCACGCCCATGGCCGCCTGGTCGAACACGGCGCGATACCTCGCCTCGGCCGCCTCCAGCCGCGCCCGCGCCTCGACGGTGGGGGTCACGTACTCGGTGTAGAGCACCAGTCCCCCGATTTCCCCGTCGTCGTCACGCCAAGGCTTCAGGGACCAGCGGATCCAGTCGACGCGGCCGTCGCTGCGCTCGAACGGATCGGCATCGTGGCTGAGCTCCAATCCTTCCAGCAGGGCGCGTCTGTGAATTTCGCGCCAGCGCTGCGGAATGTCGGGAAAGACCTCGTAGTGGTGGCGGCCGACCAGCGGCACGTCGCCAGGTAGGCCCTGTTCGGTCAGAAAGCGGCTGGAGGCCGCGAGATAGCGCATCTGGCGGTCGAAGATGGCGATCCCCAGCGGCGCCTGGCTGAGCGCCGTCAGCACGCCGGAATGCGCGGACACCTGCAACGCCGTTCTCGCCTCGCCGATCACGCTTGGTGTCTGCCGCTCGCCACGCTCATGACCAACGGCATGGGCCGTCGATACAACCCAAAGGATACAGCCAAATCCAATGGGTCAAGGCCCGTTCGGTTCCCGGCCGCGCATCGGGCTCAGATCGCTGGCCGTTGTGGCGTTCGTGTTCGGCGAACGCTGCGAGACGGCGGCGCATTGACATCTAGGATTGGTTAGCGAGAATTAATTCTACCCTAGGGAGTTTTGCCGATGTCGAAGATGCTTGGAGCCATGGCCGCAACGATCGTTGTGGTGACCGCCGGCACGGCCGACGCGGCCCAGTTCTACAACTTCAATCTCACCGGCACGCTGATGTCCGAGCTGGGGCAGGGGCCGAGCGAGGAGAATACCGGCGTCGATCCCAACTTCTCGGTCGGCGAGACCATCACCCTCTCGGCCCGGATCAGCTCCGACAACATCGTCAAATGGGGCGACACCGGCTACTCGGTGGCGTTCTTCAGCTGGGGCTCGGCCCCGGCCGGCGAGTCCTGGAACATCACTGGCGAAGGCCTCACCTGGGTCACCGGCGATGAGATCTACGACGGCGATCCGGTGTTCACGCGCGACTACTCCATCGAGCGCTCCGGCGGCGGCTCGGAGTTTTCGACCAGCTTCTATGGCGCGCCGGCGATCGTGTTCGCCGGCGGCAAGGTCGTCGGCGTGATGGGCTATCTGGGACCGCTGACCAGCACTCGCCCGGTCCTGCAGCTCGGCTCCTACGTCTCGGGCTACGAAAGCTACTTCAACACCGAGGTCGACGGGCCGGTGCAGGTCGACGGCTTCTACCGCCAGAGCCTCTCGAACCAGTTCACGCTCGAAGCCGGCAACGGGCTCTATAACAACCTCTACAATTCCCAGGGCTTCCAGGGGACCTGGGACTTCGCCGGCTCGAGCGCGGCAGTCCCCGAGCCCTCGACCTGGGCGATGCTGATCACCGGCTTCGGGCTGGCCGGCGTCGCGATCCGCCGCCGTCGTCAGCCGCTGGCGGCCTAGCGGCCCCCAGCACGAAGTCGGCCCGGTCCCCCACCGGGCCGAACGGCACGTCCACGGGCTCGTAGCCCAGGCGGCGCAGCTGGCGCGTGATCGCCGCGTGCGTCGCCAGGCAGTCCTCGAAGGTCTGCTTGCGCTCGGCGTCCTGCGCATAGATCTCCGGCCAGGGCGGCGGCGTAAACACCACGCGGCTGTATCGGTGCGTCTGCGCCGCGCGCTCCATCCAGTCCGGCGCCTGGCCGTCGACCAGGCTGTCGAGGATGCCGCGGTCGAAGAACACGCGCTCCTCGACGCCGACCATCGCCTCGAAGATCGCGATGTCCTCGCGGCAGGCGCGCGCCAGATAGGCGTCCTGGTCGATCCAGGGCAGGGCGCTCCCGCCGCTGGCGACCTCCTCGCGGATCACCCGTCGATGGGTCTCCTCGACCACCCGCTCGCCGCGGCGGCGCAGTTCCTCGATCAGGGCGGTCTTTCCCACGCCTGGGCCGCCGGTCAGCAGGAAGAAGTTCGGCTTGTTCATGAGTCCTCACGCGGTTGTGCGGGCCGGCGGCGAGGGTGCTCCGGGGAACACCCGATGGTCAGGTCAGGGGACGACAAGCCAGGGTTGGGCCAGGTGCGGGGGCGACCGTCAATTCAAGGGAGGATCCCCATGGCGCTCACCGAGTACGAACCCGGCCAGGCCTTTCCCGGCGTGATCGGGCGGACGTTCGACGTCTCCAAGCCGGCTTGGCCGGCGCCCAATCGCGCCAAGCAGGGCACGCCGAACGTGCTGTTCATCGTGCTCGACGACACCGGCTTCGGCCACCTCGGCTGCTACGGCAGTCCGATCAGCACTCCAAACCTCGACGCCTTGGCCGCAGACGGCCTACGTTACACCAACATGCACACCACGGCGCTCTGCTCGCCCTCGCGTTCCTGCATGGTGACGGGGCGCAACCACCACTCCAACGCTATGTCGTGCATCACCGAAGGATCGACCGGCTACCCGGGCGGTAACGGCTACATGCCCTTCGAGAACGGCATGATCTCCGAAATCCTGCTGCAGAACGGCTACAACACCTACGCCATCGGCAAGTGGCATCTGACCCCGTCCGAGGCGACGTCCGCCGCTGGGCCCTACGACCGCTGGCCGCTCGGCCGGGGCTTCGAGCGCTACTATGGGTTCCTGGGCGGGGACACCCATCAATACTACCCCGAACTCGTCCGCGACAACATGCAGGTCGAGCCGGAGAAGACGCCCGAGGAAGGCTATCACCTGACCCCAGACCTGGTCGAAAAGGCCAAGGCGATGATCGCCGACGCCAAGCAGGTCGCGCCGGACAAGCCGTTCTTTATGTACTTCTGCACCGGCGCCTGCCACGCGCCGCACCACGTGCCCAAGGAATGGGCCGACAAGTACCAGGGCAAGTTCGACGACGGCTGGGACGCCTATCGGGAAAAGGTCTTCGCCCGGCAGAAGGAACTCGGGATCGTCCCGAAGAACACCACCCTGTCGCGCCATGATCCGGACGTGCAGGACTGGGGCAAGCTGCCGGCCAATGAGCGCAAGCTCTACGCCCGGATGATGGAGGTGTTCGCCGGCTTCCTGGAGCACGCCGACCATCACATCGGTGAACTGATCGCCTTCCTGAAAGAGCTGGGCGAATACGAAAACACCCTGATCATGGTGATCTCGGACAACGGCGCCAGCGCCGAGGGCGGGCCGTCAGGATCGGTGAACGAGAACAAGTTCTTCAACAACGTCCCTGACAGCTTGGAGCAGAACCTGGCCGCCATCGACGACATCGGCGGACCGAAGTACTTCAACCACTACCCGTGGGGCTGGACCCACGCCGGCAACACCCCCTTCCGGCGTTGGAAGCGCGAGACCTATCGCGGCGGCGTCTCCGATCCGTTCCTGGTCTGCTGGCCCAAGGGCATCAAGGCCAAGGGGCAGGTTCGCACCCAGTTCGCCCATGCCATCGATATGGTGCCGACCGTGCTCGACTGCCTCGGCATCGAGCCGCCGACGCATATCCGCGGCGTCACGCAGTCGCCGATCGAAGGCTTCAGCCTGAAGTCGTCGTTCGACGACGCCAAGGCCGCGCCGTTGCACATCACCCAGTACTTCGAGATGTTCGGCCACCGCTCGCTCTATCACGACGGCTGGCGGGCGGTCTGTCCATGGCCGGGCACGTCCTTCGTGGAGTCCGGCCTCGGGTTCGGCGCGCCGATCGACTACGACAAGCTGACCGAGCTCGATGCTCACGGCTGGGAGCTCTACAATCTCAACGACGACTGCGCCGAAACCAACAACCTGGCGGACAAGGAGCGCGAGCGCCTGATCGCCATGATCGGCATGTGGTACGTCGAGGCCGGCAAGTACCACGTTCTGCCGATCGACAGCCGCGGGACCCTGCGCCTGGGCGAGCCGCGTCCGCAGATCGCCGTCGATCGCAAAAAGTACGTCTACTACCCGGGTACTCAGATCGTGCCGAGCAGCGCCGCGCCGCGGGTGCTCAACGCCCCGCATTCGGTCTCGGTGCACGCCACTGTGCCCAAGGGCGGCGCCGACGGATGCCTGTTCTCGATGGGCGGCAACGACGGCGGCTTCGCCCTCTACATTCAGGACGGCAAGCTGACCTACGGCTACAACTACGTCGCCGATCAGCGTTTCAAGGTGCAGGCCGACGGCAAGGTCCCCGAGGGCGACCACGTGTTCAGCGTCGAGTTCAAGCCGACCGGCAAACCTGATCCGCTCAAGGGCAAGGGCGCGCCGGGCGACATCACGCTCCTCATCGATGGCAAGAAGGCGGGGGCAGGTACGTTGCCTGTGACGATCCCGCTGTCGCTGGGTCTGTCGGCCGGCGTTTCCGTCGGCGCGGACTCCGGTTCACCGGTGATGACCGACTACGCCCCGCCGTTCCGCTTTGGCGGCACGATCAGCAAGGCGTTGGTCGATATCACGGGCGAGGCGGTGGAGGACAAGAAGGTCGCCATCGAGGCCTATCTCAAGGCCGCCATGGCCCGGCAATAGGGGGCCGGCCCGGGCTGGTCAGTCGACCAGCTCGGGCGCCTCGATCTCGGTCTCGTCGGGCACGTCGCACATCAGCGCGGCGATGAACTCGCCGTTCGGCCGGTAGATCTTGCGGAAGCGGCCGGCGTCCCAGCCGCAGTGGCCGCAGGCGCAGACGCCGCCCAGGTGGCAGCTCGGCGTCAGCTCCTTGAGTTGAACGCTGCGCCCGTCGCTGACCGGACGGATCGAGGTGACGGTGTAGAGCGCCCCGAGGTCGGGCATGATCTGGCTCTCGGGACGGGAGGGCGTGTCGTCGATGCACTCGACGATGTCGCCCGTACTGATGTCGGACACGGTACGCAGGCCTTCAGCTCAGGCGCTGGGGGAGCCCAGAACCTGAAAGGCATGATCCAACAGTGTGGGGAGCCAGGCTATGCGGCCTGTCGCCGCCCTATGCGGGGCGCTTAGGCGGGCGGGCAGCCCTTGAACTCGCCGACCTTGGCGACCGAGAGCTTGGCGAGGTTCAGGGCCATCAGCGGGCGCATCGAGGACGAGCCGTGGCCGGTGAACAGGTCGATCTTTTCGCCCTTGATCGCGCCGCCGGTGTCCGAGGCGTACCAGAAGCCGTCGTGTTTCGAGCCGTCGGGCATCGGCAAGCCCACGGTTTCCTTGATGAACAGGCGCGTGCGGCGCGGGATCAACTTGGTGTCGACGGCCACGGTGCGCATCGCGACGACCTTGCAGCCGAGCGAGTCCAGCGAGCCCACGCCCTTGGCGCCGGCGTGGTAGAGCGTGGCCTTCATCCGGAAGTCGGGCGTCCCCGGCAGCGCGCCGGTCAGGGCCGACACGATCAGGTCTCCGAGCGGATCGGATTGGGGCGCGGCTTGTGCGCTTTGTGACAGCCCAAAGAAGAAGGGGAGGGCGGCAAGGGCGGCGAGGCGACGTCGCATGACGGCGGCTCCTTCGTCGTTGTTCTTGGCAGCGGCCGTCTTCGTACCCGGACTCCGAGCGGCAGATCAACCCCGTGTGAACCGCGGCCCGTCGCGACAATTCGACACGAGCGCTTTCACCGCAGCCCTCTGAAGGCTATCAATCCGTTGACCAACAAGGGGTTGAGGCATGCGCGTCTATGGCGATTCCATCTCGGGAAACTGCCTGAAGGTAAAGTGGGTGGCGGACCATCTTGGCCGTAAATTCGAGTGGATCGAGACCGACATCCTGCGCGGCGAGTCGCGCACGGCGGAGTTCCTGGCGCTGAATCCGGCCGGTCAGGTGCCGGTCGTGGTGCTCGACGACGGGCGCCCGCTGGCTCAGTCGAACGCGATCATCATCCATCTGGCCGAGGGCTCGGATCTCATCCCGGTCGACGCCTATGACCGTGCGCGGATGCTCGAATGGATGTTCTGGGAGCAGTACAGCCACGAGCCCTATGTCGCCGTCGCCCGCTTCCAAGTGCGTTATGCCGGCAAGCCGGTCTCGGAGCTGGAGGCCAGGCTGGTCGAGCGGGGCAATGGGGCGCTGCAGCGGCTGGAGGATGGATTGGCGTCGTCGTCGTTCCTGGTCGGCTCGGTCCTCAGTCTCGCGGACGTCGCACTTGTCGCCTACACCCGTGTCGCCCACGAGGGCGGCTTCGACCTGGGCCGCTACCCACGCGTCCAGGCCTGGGTGAAGCGGGTAGAGGCCGCGCTCAAGATCGCTTAAACGGGACCGTATGAAAGCTCCGCTGCTCGCCGCCGTCGCCGCGCTCTCGATCCTTCCCGCTCAGGCCCACGCCTGGGGGGCGATGGGACACCGGATGGTCGGAGAAGCAGCGGCCAGGGCCCTGCCGGCGGAGGTTCCGGCCTTCCTGCGCACGCCTACGGCGGTGCGCGACATCGGCGAGCTCTCGCGTGAGCAGGACCGCTCCAAGGGCGCGGGCCGCATCCACGACCACAACCGCGACGCCGGGCACTTCCTGGATCTCGACGAGGAGGGCAAGCTGCTTGGCGGGCCGTCGTTTACGCCGCTGCCGGCGACCCGCGCCGACTACGAGAAGGGTCTGCAGGCCGCCGGTCTCGACAGCTGGAAGGCTGGTTACCTGCCGTATTCGATCGTCGATCGTCACCAGCAGCTGACCAAGGACTTCGGCTACTGGCGGGTGGTGACCTACATGGCCGCCCGCGAGAAGAACCCGGTGCGCAAGGTCTGGTACAAGCGCGACCTGGTCCGTCGCGAGGCGCAGATCCTGCAGACCATCGGCGACCTCTCGCACTTCGTCGGGGACGGCGCCCAGCCGCTGCACGTCACCGTGCACTACAACGGCTGGGGCGAGTACCCGAACCCCAACGGATACACGACCGCCCGTATCCACGGCCCGTTCGAGAGCGAGTTCGTCTTCGAGAACGTCAAACCTGCCGAGGTGACGATGAAGATGGCGCCGCTGAAATCGTGCGACTGTCCGATCGAAAAGCGGACGGTGGATTATCTCAAGGAAACAAGCACCCAGGTCATTCCGTTCTACGAACTGGAGAAGGCTGGCGGCTTGGCGCGGGGCGACCGCCGGGGCGTGGACTTCGCCGCCGCCCGCCTCGCGGTGGGCGCTTCGGAGCTGCGCGACATGATCGTTTCGGCCTGGCGGGCCAGCGACAAGGCGACTGTAGGCTGGCCGGTGCTGCGCGTCGACGACGTGCTGGCCGGCAAGGCCGATCCCTTCGATTCCCTCTACGGCAAGGATTGATCGATGCGCTCCGTCCCCCAGTTCGGCGATCGCCAGGCCGGACGCAGCTATGTCGACCGCCCCGCCGCGTTCGGGATCCTCGAACGCAACGGGCAGATTGCTGTGGTGCGGATCGAAAAACCTGACGGTGCGGCCTGGATCGACCTGCCCGGCGGCGGGGTCGATCCAGGCGAAACTCCCGAAGAGGGCGTGGTGCGCGAGTTCGGCGAGGAGGCCGGCCTGAAGGTCGTCGCCCGCGACTCCTTCGCCCTGGCCGACCAGTTCTTCGTCAACACCGAGGGCGAGGCTTGGAACAACCGCAGCGCCTTCTTCGTCCTCGACCTGGACGGAGACGGCGTGGCCGTGAAGGTCGAGGATGACCATACGCTGGTGTGGCTTGCGCCGCTCGAGGCGATCACCAGCCTGCGCCACGACTCCCACGCCTGGGCGGTCGCGGCCTGGATGCGCCGCTAGGCGCGCTTGCGGGCCGGGCGGCGCGCCGCGGGCTTGGCCTTCGGCTGCGAGCGTCGACGGCTCGGGGTGCCGGCTTCCTTCCGCACGCGCGTCGAGGTTTCATCCAGCTCGGTGAGGATTTCCTCGAGCTCCTTGTCTGGCAGATTCTCGATGCCGATGAAGGAGTTGTGCGCCTTCGACACCCGGATCAGCTCGTCCAGCTTGGCGTGCAGAGCGTTGTTGTCGCGGTTCTGGGTGTTCTGGATCAAGAACACCATGAGGAAGGTCACGATGGTCGTGGAGGTGTTGATCACCAGCTGCCAGGTGTCGGAAAACCCGAACAACGGCCCGCTCACCGCCCACAACACGACCAGGACCAAGCAGGTCACAAACGCCAGCGGGCGACCGGTCAGCCGCGAAATGTCGGTGGCGAACTGGGTGAAGACGTGGGTGACTTTGCCGCTCATGGCTGGAACTCCCGCCGCATTGCGCGGCGCAGGCTGAACGGGTACTGGCTGCGCCAGTTCCGACCCCCAGGAGAGCGCATGTCCCAGGCCCAGATCATCGACGGCAAGGTCACGGCCGAGCGCCTGCGCGCTGAGGTGGCGGAGGAGGTCGCGGTCCTCAAGGCGCAGCACGGCCTGCAGCCGGGCCTTGCGGTGGTGCTGGTCGGCGAGGATCCCGCCAGCCAGGTCTATGTCCGCTCCAAGGGCGAGCATTCCAAGGCCGCCGGCATGCACTCGGTCACCCACCGCCTGCCGGCCGACGTCAGCCAGGACGAGCTGCTCGGCCTGGTGCGCCAGCTCAACGCCGATGCGGCCATCCACGGGATCCTGGTGCAGCTGCCGCTGCCCAAGGGGCTGGATGAGAAGGCGGTCATCGAGACCATCGACCCGGCCAAGGACGTCGACGGCTTGCATGTCGTCAACGCCGGCCGGTTGGCCCAGGGCCTGCCCTCGCTGGTGCCGTGCACGCCGCTCGGCTGCATGATCTTGCTCCGCGAGACGCTGGGCGACCTGACCGGCAAGCGCGCGGTCGTCGTCGGCCGCTCGGTGCTGGTCGGCAAGCCGGTGGCGCAGCTGCTGCTGGCCGCCGACTGCACCGTGACCATCGCCCACTCGCGCACCCAGGACCTGCCGGCCGTCTGTCGCGAGGCCGATATCCTGGTCGCCGCTGTCGGCCGCCCGCAGATGATCAAGGCCGACTGGATCAAGCCGGGTGCGACGGTGATTGACGTCGGCATCAACCGCGTGCCGTTCCGCGACCCGGTCAAGGCCGCCGAAGGCAAGACCAAGCTGGTGGGCGATGTGGCCTACAAGGAGGCCTCTGCGGTCGCCGGCGCGATCACCCCGGTGCCGGGCGGCGTCGGCCTGATGACGGTGGCGTGCCTGCTGCAGAACACCGTCACCGCCGCGAAGCGCATCGCCGGGCTGGAGGCCTAGGCCCCCCGGTTGTT
The DNA here is from genome assembly GCF_013822795.1 of Phenylobacterium sp. GTDB lineage: Bacteria > Pseudomonadota > Alphaproteobacteria > Caulobacterales > Caulobacteraceae > Phenylobacterium. The sequence goes on from NZ_PNLB01000009.1 coordinate 160,061, forward strand.
GGTCCAGGCGACGAGCTCGCCGAGCGCCTGGCTCACCGCTTCATCATACGCCGCGACGATCGCTGAAACGCGGTTGTCGCGGGCCCGCACCCGCGTCTCGAACTTGCGCGATCCGGCCAGGACGCGATCGGATCCGGTTAGCGTCGCGCGCAGGGTGACCACGACTTCCGGGGCCGCCCTGGCGCCTTGGTTGTAGTCGGCCTCGAACTGGGTGACGTCGACCCGCAGGACATAGTCGGCCTTGCCGTAATCGCCGCGGGTAAGCAGCCGCGCCGAGCCGGTGTTGGCGTCGAACGCCCGCGACAGCGCCTCATTGAACAGCACCGAGGCCGGCGAGACCCAGCGCGAGTCGGCGACATAGGCGGCCCGGCTGCCGGTGATGGTCAGCATGCGGTCGTTGGCCGCCGACTGCACGAAGGATCCGCCGAGCCGCGCAACCGTGAACCGCTCCGACTGGCTGGCGGCCGGCGCCTGGATGTCACCGTCGAACCGGTAGAGCTGGGCCGGTTTCTCGTTGGGCAGAAGGGTGATGCAGCCGGCGAGCAGGGCGGCGCAAGCCGTCAGGGCGAGGGCGGGGAGGGTGCGCTTGAGGGCGTTCATGGCTTGACCTTGACCTCCTGGGCCGGGGACTTGCCGACCAGGCCGCGGGGGTTGGCTTCGATGTCGCGGATCAGCCTGTCCAGCGAATCCGCGGTCTGTTGCAGCGATTGGATGGCCGAGGTGAGCTGGGGCAGCCCATTGGACGCGAAGTCGTTGGTCGGGCCGTCCAGGCGTCCGACCATGGTGCGGATGTCCTTGGCGGCGACCTGCGCCTCTTCGGCGGCGTCGGCCAAGTTGGCCAGGGTGCGCTTGCCCTCGCCGTCGACCAGCGTCTGGCTCGACTTGCTGAGCTCGGTGATCTGGACAGCGGCGGCGTCGATGTTCTGCAACGCCTTCTGGGCGTCGGCGATCAGCGCCTTGCGCTCGCGCAGCTCGGCGGTCACCGCCTGGGTGTCGGCGATGGCGGCGCTGACCGTCTTGATGTTCTGGTCGGACAGCACGCGGTTGACGCGGTCCAGCGCCTCCACGGTGCGGGTCAGCACAGTCCCGCCGCCCTCCAACAGGTCGGAAAGCGCGCTGCGCTGGGTGCGCAGCTTGGGCACCTTGCCTGGATCGACGGTGTCCTTCAGCAGGCGCTTGGTCGGGGTGCCGGCGGTGATCTGGACGTAGTTGATGCCGGTGATGCCTTGCGGCTCCAAGGTCGCGAAGGAATCGACCCGGATCGGCACGTCGGAGGTGACGCGGGCGCGGGCGATGACGCGGTTGGGGTCGGCCGCGTCGAGTTGGATCTTCGTCACCTCACCGACCTTGATGCCGTTGAAGTGCACTTCGCCGCCTTGGCTCAAGCCGCGCACCGGGCCCTGGAAGACGATGTCATAGAGGTCGAAGTCCTGGGCGAAGCTCAGCCGCGCCAGCCAGACCACGAAGATCAGCAGGCCGGTCACCAGCAGCAGGGTCGAGAAACCCACCAGGGCGTAATTGGCGTCTTTTTCCATCAGGCTGGTTTCCCGGCTCTATGAGCCGCAACGGCCGCGGCGCGGCCGCGCGGTCCAAGGAAGTACTCTTTGATCCACGGATGTTGTGAACGCTCAAGCTCGGCGACAGGCGCCACTTCGACCACGTGCTTGTCGGCGAGCACGGCCACGCGGTCGGTGATCGAGTAAAGCGTGTCGAGGTCATGAGTGATCATGAATACCGTCAGGTCGAGGCTGTCGGAGAGGTCGCGGATCAACTCGTCGAAGGCCCCGGCGCCGATCGGGTCGAGGCCGGCGGTCGGCTCGTCCAGGAACAGCAACTGCGGATCGAGCGCCAGCGCCCGCGCCAGACCGGCGCGCTTGCGCATGCCGCCGGAAAGCTCGGCTGGCTTCAGATCGCCGGCGCCCGGGCGCAAGCCGACCAGCGCGATCTTCAGATCGGCCAGTTCGTGCACGACGCGGCGGGGCAGCTTGGTGTGTTCGTACATCGGCGCAGCGACGTTCTCGCGCACGGTGAGGTTCGAAAACAGCGCGCCCTGCTGGAACAGCACGCCCCAGCTGCGCTCGATCTCCGACCAGCGGCGGCGGCTGGTGCGCTGGATATCCTGGCCCAAGACCTTGATCGTGCCGGCGTTCGGCTGGCGTAGGCCGATGATCGAGTTGAGCAGCACCGACTTGCCGGTGCCCGACCCGCCGACCACGCCGAGCACCTCGCCGCGCTCGACGGTCAGGTCGAGGTTGTCGTGCACAACATGCTCGCCGAACTGCGAGCGCAGGCCGCGCACCTCGATGGCCGGACCGTCGTCGTCGAGCAGGGATTGCTCTTCAGCCATCTAGACCCCGATCTGCATGTAGATCAGCGCAAAAATGGCGTCGATCAGGATGATCGCGAAGATGGCGTGCACCACCGCGGCGGTGACTCGACGCCCAAGCGACTCGACGTCGCCGCCGACTTCCATGCCCTGGCGACAACCGATGCCGGCGATCACCGCGGCCATGATCGGCGCCTTCGACAGGCCGATCCAGAAGTGGGTCGGGCCGACATTGTCGAGGATGCGCTGCAGGAAGAAGGAAGGGCCAAGGTCCAGCACCGTCCAGGTGACCAGCAGGCCGCCCATCAGGCCGGCGATCGTGGCCACGAAGGTCAGGAGCGGGATGATTGCGAGCAGCGCCGCGAACCGCGGGAACACCAGGGCCTCGAACGGGTCGACGCCGAGCACCTTCATGGCGTCGACTTCCTGGTTCATCTTCATCGAACCGATTTCGGCCGCGAAGGCCGAGGCCGAGCGGCCGGCCAGCAGGATCGCCGTGATCAGGATGTTGAACTCGCGAAAGACCGCGATGCCGATCAGCTCGACCGCGAACACCTCGGCCCCGAACTGGCGCAGCATGTTGGCGCCCAGCAGCCCGACCACCGCGCCGATGAAGAATGAGGTCAGGGTGACGATCGGAATGGCGTCCAGGCCAGCGCGCTCGGCCAGCGACACGCATGACGCCCAACGGATCCGCCGGGGATTGATGAGCGTGCGGCCGACCACCACCAGCAGGTGGCCGACGAAGACCATCGTTTCGAAGATCTCGGTGCCGAGGTTGAACACCCCCCGACCGGTCCTGATCGCCAGCTCATAGAAGCCGCGCGGCTCCTGGCGCTTGGCCGGCTTGTCGCGCGCGGCGGCGGCGACCAGCTCCAGCAGTCGCCGGGTCTCCGGCCGCGCCTCGATACGCTCGGCGGCGGGATGGTCGTTGACCGCACGCAGGATGCCGTAGGCGCCAGCAGTGTCGAGCCGGCGGACGGTCGTCAGGTCCAGCGCCGCCAGGTCTCCGGCGCGCACGGCTTCGCCCAGACGCTTGACCGCGTCGCCGGCCGCGGTCGCCGTCCAGTCGCCCGAAAGCACCGCCAGGCGGCCGCCCTCGGTCTCCATCAAGCTGAAATCGGCGGGACGTTCCATGGGCTCGGGTTCGGGGCCTCAACAGGGTGGATCTGTTTGAAACGAAACGCCTCGGGATCCACCGTAGCAGAGCCGCCTCAGGACGCCGAACGCCTTATGGCGAAGGTTGTTCCGAGATTCCAGGGCGCCTTTCTCGTCTCGCGACAAGGTGATCCTAGGTCGCAGCGCGCGGCCTAGATTTCGCCCAAGTCGCAAGCCTTACAGGTGCGCGAGGCGGCTCGTCCGGCCTCAAAATCTCCATCTCAAGTCGGGAGCGTGCCTTGGCCCGTCAGATCGAATTCGCCGGAAAGTCCGGCAACCTCTACCGATACACCGCCCTTGAGGAGGATCGCGTCCTGCCGCCGGCCGGCGCGAACTACGTCATCTGCAAGCCTGCTGACCGGGGCGTCGACATCCTGTTCGTCGGGGAAACGGACAGCCTGGCCCGCCTGGTCTGGCGCGAGCAACTCGCCTACGCCCGCGACACCTACGGCGACGAAGCCAACGTGCTGACGCGGCTCAACGTGCGCAGCGCGGTGCGCCTGGCCGAACAGGAAGACCTCCTCGAAGAGTATCGTCCGCCGATGAACGCCGGGGCCTAGCGCCGGCGGGCGCGGACGGCCATTGTCCGCGCCGTGCCAGAGCCTCTCATCGTCATCCTTGGCGCCGCCGTCCGTCCCGACGGCCGCGCCAGCCCCGCCCTCAACCGCCGGATCGAGGGCGGCTTTCGGTTGGCCATGGCGCATCCGGACAGCCTGGTGTTCTGCTCGGGCGGCGTCGGCCGCTACGGCCCGTCCGAAGCCTCGATCATGGCTGGGCGGCTGCTCGCCATGGGGCTTGCGCCGGAGCGGATGGTTCTGGATGAGGCGAGCCTCGACACCCTGCAGACGGTCGTCGCCGCGGCGCGGTTCATCCGCTCGGAAGGACTGCCGGGCGCGATCGTTTGCACCGACAGCTATCACACGCCGCGCACCCGGTTGTGTTTCGCCGCGCTCGGGATCGCCAGCCTCGACGGCTCGGTAGAGGCCGGGCCCCGCCAGATGGGATGGCCGGCCTGGTTGCGCATGCGCCTGCGCGAGGCGCCCGCCATCCCTTATGACGTCATGCTGGCGCTCACCAAGCGCGCCGGCCTCTAGGCGGTCCAGCGATAGCCGACGCCAGGTTCGGTGGTGATCAGGGTTGGGGAAGCCGGATCGGGCTCCACCTTCTGGCGCAGCTGGGCCACGAAGACGCGCAGATACTGCACGTCGTCCTCGTGCGCCGGGCCCCAGACCGCGGTCAGCAGCTGGCGATGGGTGACCACCTTGCCGCCGCCGACGACCAGCTGCGCCAGCAGATCGTACTCCTTGGGCGATAGGCGGATGGCGTGGCCGGCGCGGGTCACCAGCCGCTTGACCAGGTCCACGGTCAGGTCGCCGGCGGTCACCACCGGCTCGGCCCCGGCGGACTGCAGCCGATGGCGCAGAGCGACGCGAAGACGCGCCAGTAACTCCCCGACTCCAAAGGGCTTTTCGACGTAGTCGTCGGCTCCCATGTCGAGAGTGTCGATCTTCTCGGTCTCCTTGTCGCGGGCCGACAGCACGATGATCGGACCGTCGTAGAACGCCCTGGCCTTGGTTAGCGCCTCCTTGCCGTCGAAGTCGGGAAGCCCGAGGTCGAGGACGACCGCGTCGGGCGCCTTGCGGGCGATCTCCTTCAGACCTTCGGTGGCGGTGTCGGCGCGGATCGGCTCGTAGCCGGCGGCCTCGAGCGCCGGTTGCAGGAAACGGTGGATCTGCGGTTCGTCGTCGATGACCAGGATCCGGGGGCGGTTGGCGCTCACAGCATGTGCCCCGGCATCGTATGCTCCTTGGGCATGCTGATCAGAATACGCGTGCCGAGTCCTTCGTGGATCGGACTGGCCGCTGCGATGCGGCCGCCCATGGCCTCCACGAAGCCCTTGGAGATCGCCAGGCCGAGTCCCGCGCCCTTGCCGCGGTCGGTGGCTTCCTCCATGCGGCGGAACTTCTCGAACACCCGCTCCAACTCCTCGGTGGGAATGCCGCGGCCTTCGTCCTCGATGGAGATCACCACGTTGCCGCGATCCTCATAGGCCGCGACCTCGATGGCCGAGCCGTCCGGGCTGTAGGCGATCGCATTCTCGAGGATGTTCACCAGCGCCTGCTCCAGCAGCGATGCGTCAGCCTTGACCATCGACAGCTGGTCGGGGAAGTCGCGCGAGACGGCGCGCTTGTCCAGCCGCCGTTGCACCCGTTCCACAGCCGCCCGCAGCACGTCGCGGATGTCGACCCATTCGCGGCGGGTGACCAGGGCGCCGCCTTCCAGGCGGGTCATGTCCAGCAGGTCGCCGACATAGCGGTTCAGGCGTTCAGCCTCCTCGCGGATCGACTGAAGAAGGTCGTGTTGGACATTGGGTTTTAACGACTTTCCATAATCCAAAAGCGTCGTCACTGAACCCAGAACCGTCGACAGCGGCGTGCGCAGGTCGTGGCTGACGGAGTTGAGCAGCGCGCCACGCAGCCGGTCCGTCCGGCGCAGCGCCTCGGCGTCGGCGGCCTGGGCGGCGAACTCCGCGCGCTCCAGGGCGACCGCGCCCTGGTCGAGCAGGGCGGCGACGAACCGCTCGTTGTCTTCCGCGGCCAGCGCCTTGGGCTCGACGCCCGCCACGCCGGCGCGGGCTTTCACGCCCTGCAGCGGTCGGAACGTCCAGGACGAGTTCGGCAGGGTGCCGGTGCCGGCCCCCGCCGGCTCCCCCTTTTCCCAGGCCCAGCGGGCGGCGGCCATGTCGCCCGGCGCCAGGGCCTCCAGGGCCGGCGAGGCGGCGGTCAGCGCCAGGTCGTCGCGCTCAGGGGTCAGGACCACGGCCGCGCCGCTGGTGGCGGCGGCCAATTGTTCGGCTAGGGCCTGGGCGGCGGTGTCTTGTTTGGCGGCCGAGGAGAGCCGCCGGCTGGCGGCGAGCAGCGCCGAGATCGCCGAGGCGCGCTGCGCTACGGCCCGCGCCTGATCGCGAATCCGGCCGGTCAGCCAGCCGGTGGTCAAGGCCACCGCGAAGAACACCCCGAAGGTCAACACGTCGGCGGGGTGGCCGATGCGCACGGTCAGCCGCGGCTCCAGGAAGAAGAAGTTGTAGATGAAGGCGCTCAGCGTCGCCGCCGTCAGCGCCGGCCACAGCCCGAAGGCCAGGCCGCTGACCAGCACGCTGAGCATGAAGATCATCGCCAGGTTGGCGGTCTCGGCCACCTGGAAGGTGACGCTGGCCAACAGGGCGGCGACCACGACCAGCACAATAGCGGCGACATGGCCGGCCCAGGGCCAGGCGCGCAGAGGGACCGTATGGCGTACGGGGGCGGGTTCCGGTTCGCCCTGCTCGGTCACGACATGCAGAGCTGCGCCTTGGGCCTCGTCCAGCAACGCCCGGATCAGCGAGCGGCGGAACGGATTTCGGCGGCGCTTGCTCGATTTGCCGACCACGATCTGGGTGACGTTGTTGCGCCGCGCGTAGTCGAGAACGCTGGCGACGAGGTCGTCGCCGGTCAGCACGACGCTGACCGCGCCAAGCTGTTCGGCCAGCTTTAGCGCTTCGTTCAAACGCGCCTGGCCGCCGGCCGGCGCGGGCGGGGCGTTCGGCCGCTCGACGTGCGCCACGATCCACGGCGCGTCCATCATCATGTCCGACAGCCGTCGACCGGTCCGAACCAAGGCCCCGGCCGCGCCGTCCGGTCCGACCAGCACCAGGATTCGCTCGCCGGCCGCCCAAGGCCCCTCGACGCCGGCCGCCTTCATCGCGCCGATCAGCTGGTCGTCGACCGTCTGCGCCGCGCGGCGCAGGGCCAGTTCGCGCAGCGCGGTCAGGTTCTCGGGCTTGAAGAACCGCTCGGCCGCCAGCCGCGCGGTGTCGCCGATATAGACCTTCCCCTCGGCCATCCGCTCGCGCAGCTCGGACGGGGTGATGTCGATCAGCTCGATCTCGTCGGCGCGCGAGAGGGCGCTATCGGGCACGGTCTCGCGCTGGCGCACGCCGGTGATCTTCCAGACCACTTCGCGCAGGCTCTCCAGGTGTTGGACGTTCAGCGTCGTCCAGACGTCGATCCCGGCCGCCAGCAGCTCTTCGACGTCCTGCCAGCGCTTGGCATGGCGCGAACTGGGCGCGTTCGAATGGGCGTATTCGTCGACCAGCAACAGCTGCGGCCGTCGCGCCAGGGCGCCGTCCAGGTCGAACTCCAGCAGGGTCCGCTCGCGGTATTCGATCGGGCGGCGGGCCATCACCTCCAGGCCCCGCAGCAGCGACTGCGTCTCACGCCGGCCATGGGTCTCGACCACCCCGACAACGACGTCGCCGCCCTCCGCCTTTCGGCGGCGAGCGGCGCGCAGCATCTCGAAGGTCTTGCCGACCCCGGGCGACATTCCAAGGAAGACCTTCAGTCGCCCTCGGCCCGGCTGCTTGGTCGCCGCCAGCAGGGCGTCCGGATCCGGCCGTCTGGGTTCGTCCATGCTCATCGTGTCGGGGGCGGGAAGCGGGCGTCGAGGGCGAGGTTGGTCATCAGGACATTGACCCTCGGCTGGCCGAGGACGCCGAAGGTGCGCCCTTCCACATGGCTCTGCAACAGGGCGCGCACCTGCGCCGGCTCGACGCCGCGGGCCGTGGCGATGCGCTCGGCCTGCAGCATCGCGTACTGCGGCGAGACGTCAGGGTCGAGGCCCGAGCCGGATGCGGTGACCGCGTCGGCCGGGATGGTTCCCTTGACGCCTTCGGCGCGCAGGGCGTCGGCGCGTTCTGCGACCTGCTTGGCGAGGTCCGGGTTCAGCGGCCCGAGGTTGGAGCCCGACGAGGCGCTCGCGTCATAGCCGTCCGAACCGGCGGCCGACGGACGCGGGTGGAGGTACTTCGCCTCGGCGAAGTTCTGACCGACCAGTTCGGAGCCGACCACCCTGCCGCCTTCGAGGACGAGGCTGCCATTGGCCTGCCGCGGGAAGGCCGCTTGGCCGACGCCGGTGATCAGCAGCGGATAGGCCAGGCCCAGCAGTAGGGTGAAGAAAGCCATCGAGACGACGGCCGGGCGGACGAGAGAGAGCATCGGAGGGCTCCTTAGAAAGCGGCCTTGAGGCCGAGCACGGCGCGGCTCTCGTAGAGCTGGCCGAAATCATGTTCGCTGGTGTCGTGGTAGCGCAGGTCCA